>JAUCCX010000001.1:0-2500 GCA_034675805.1 Aequorivita sp.
AATTATTTTCAGTGCTAAGTAATGTACTTTCAGGGGTTTGATAATTGTCGTTAAAAATAATCAAAAAAAAGGCCAGAAATAGTTTGCGGGTATTGAAAAGGGTTCTATATTTGCACCCGCTTAGGATAACAGCCATGGGTTGTAAAACGAAGCGACACGCTCTTCGAAATAAATTTTAGAATATTTTTTCAAAAAGTATTGTGGGATTAAAAAAGAGTTGTATATTTGCACCCGCTTAGCGAATGAGTGATTACAAAACACGGGTTTGCTTTGGCGATAGACAAGAAGGATAAGTTCATTGAGATATTGAAATTGACAGCGTAGGCAGGGACTGGAAACGGTTTTTGCCAACATTTAAACTAAACTAAGTAAGATTTTCTGAGAATTTTTTTGAGAGTCGAGCTCTTACTGAAGTATGGTCGCAATATTATTGAAGATTATACGATGAAGAGTTTGATCCTGGCTCAGGATGAACGCTAGCGGCAGGCCTAACACATGCAAGTCGAGGGGTATACGGTGCTTGCACTGTAGAGACCGGCGCACGGGTGAGTAACGCGTATGGAATCTGCCTTGTACAGGGGAATAGCCCAGGGAAACTTGGATTAATGCCCCATAGTGTTGAGAAGCGGCATTGTTTTTCAACTAAAGATTTATCGGTACAAGATGATCATGCGTCCCATTAGCTAGTTGGTGTGGTAACGGCACACCAAGGCTACGATGGGTAGGGGCCCTGAGAGGGGGATCCCCCACACTGGTACTGAGACACGGACCAGACTCCTACGGGAGGCAGCAGTGAGGAATATTGGACAATGGGCGAGAGCCTGATCCAGCCATGCCGCGTGCAGGAAGACGGCCCTATGGGTTGTAAACTGCTTTTACAGAGGAAGAAACACCCCGACGTGTCGGGGCTTGACGGTACTCTGCGAATAAGGATCGGCTAACTCCGTGCCAGCAGCCGCGGTAATACGGAGGATCCAAGCGTTATCCGGAATCATTGGGTTTAAAGGGTCCGTAGGCGGACGGCTAAGTCAGTGGTGAAAGTCTGCAGCTCAACTGTAGAACTGCCATTGATACTGGTTGTCTTGAATCGTTGTGAAGTGGCTAGAATATGTGGTGTAGCGGTGAAATGCTTAGATATCACATAGAATACCGATTGCGAAGGCAGGTCACTAACAACGTATTGACGCTGATGGACGAAAGCGTGGGGAGCGAACAGGATTAGATACCCTGGTAGTCCACGCCGTAAACGATGGATACTAGCTGTCCGGTGCACATTGGTGTGCTGGGTGGCCAAGCGAAAGTGATAAGTATCCCACCTGGGGAGTACGTTCGCAAGAATGAAACTCAAAGGAATTGACGGGGGCCCGCACAAGCGGTGGAGCATGTGGTTTAATTCGATGATACGCGAGGAACCTTACCAGGGCTTAAATGTAGTCTGACAGGCGTGGAAACATGCTTTTCTTCGGACAGATTACAAGGTGCTGCATGGTTGTCGTCAGCTCGTGCCGTGAGGTGTCAGGTTAAGTCCTATAACGAGCGCAACCCCTGTTGTTAGTTGCCAGCGAGTCATGTCGGGAACTCTAACAAGACTGCCAGTGCAAACTGTGAGGAAGGTGGGGATGACGTCAAATCATCACGGCCCTTACGTCCTGGGCCACACACGTGCTACAATGGCAGGTACAATGGGCAGCCACTGCGCAAGCAGGCGCGAATCCACAAAACCTGTCTCAGTTCGGATCGGGGTCTGCAACTCGACCCCGTGAAGCTGGAATCGCTAGTAATCGGATATCAGCCATGATCCGGTGAATACGTTCCCGGGCCTTGTACACACCGCCCGTCAAGCCATGGAAGCTGGAAGCACCTGAAGTCCGTCACCGCAAGGAGCGGCCTAGGGTGAAGCTGGTAACTGGGGCTAAGTCGTAACAAGGTAGCCGTACCGGAAGGTGCGGCTGGAACACCTCCTTTCTAGAGAAAGACGACCGAATATTCAACAAAGAGACACTCTTATTGGAAAACAAAGGGGTCTTGCTTGGTTTAGCTGTCAATTTTATAATATTATGGTCAACAGGTTAAGTCTTCGGTATATCAAAACTGATTACTGGACACTGAACATTGGAGACTTTTTACAGAGTCCCATAGCTCAGCTGGTTAGAGCGCTACACTGATAATGTAGAGGTCGGCAGTTCGAGTCTGCCTGGGACTACTATTTTAATTCTGAATTCTGAATTCAGGATTAAGAAAAAAAATTGTTTCTTCGGAAATAATACGTTCATCAACAATTATTGAAATATAGGAAATTCTAGAAGTTGGGATTCAACATTCATAATTCTGAATTCATAATTCTGAATTACTAAAAATGGGGGATTAGCTCAGCTGGCTAGAGCGCCTGCCTTGCACGCAGGAGGTCATCGGTTCGACTCCGATATTCTCCACCAAGGATACAATCCGCTGTCCGAGTACCAAAGAGCTATTTCATAATGCTTGCGGTGAATACAGGGGA
>JAUCCX010000001.1:7500-917500 GCA_034675805.1 Aequorivita sp.
TACTAGCCCAGAAATATGGAAGAATATTCAATACACCATCAAGCCTGAGACAAAGGAAATAGTGGAAGAGGAAATAGGTTCCTTTTCCCAAATCCCCTTGCGATTGGCTTGGGCCATTACCATTCACAAGAGTCAGGGACTCACTTTTGAAAAAGTGATAATAGACGCACAAGAAGCCTTCGCTCACGGGCAGACCTATGTGGCTCTGAGTCGTTGCAAAACTTTGGAAGGAATTGTTTTAACCGAGCCACTTAGCCGAAAGAGTATTATCAATAATCACGAAGTTGCTTCCTTTAGTAAAAATGCTGAAGACAATCAACCAGATTCTTCCATATTGGAAACTTCTGAAAAGGTTTATCAACTGAATCTAATTGATGAAATATTTAATTTTCATTCTTTCCTTTATCCTGTTAGTCGAATAATTGACATCTATTATAAAAACAAAGGTAGCATTGAGGGGAATCTGGTTGATCAATTGACTATTTTGAAAGAAAAAGGAGTAACCGAACTTTTAAAAATCAATACGAGCTTCAAATTACAATTAAAAAAAATAAGTGAGGAACAAGCTCCGGAAAACAATCTCGCGCTACAAGAACGCTTTAAAAAGGCAGTTTTATATTTTGAAACGCATTTGCAGGAGTTTATCAGAAAACCTTTGGAGGAACTAAAATTTACTACAGATAATAAAGCAGTAAAAGAGGATGTCACAAATCAGCTTAATAATCTGGAAGAGATGGTTGCCTTAAAGGAGTTTTGTTTTAAAAGGTTAAAAAATGGTTTCGAAACCTTAAAATATCTCGACCTGCGAGCGAAAGCAGCGCTTCAGGAAGTAGAGAAGCCTAAACGTACTAAAGATGACTTTGTCGCTTCCACCGAACATAAAGAACTATTTGAAACTCTTAGAGAGCTTCGTAAAGTATTCTCTGAGGAAGAAGATATTCCACCTTATCAAGTTTTTACTCAAAAAGCACTCTTTGAAATGTGCCAGATTTTACCAACAACGCTTACGGAATTACGTAAAGTTGCAGACATTGGGAAGGTCAGAATTGAAAAGTATGGGGCTGAGATTCTAGACGTTATTCGGGAATATTGCCAAGAAAATGATATTGAGCCAAAAAAGGTATCCAAGACGGCACCTAAAAATGGTAGTACCCAACAGATTTCCTATGGCTTGTTCAAATCTGGTATGAGTATTCCAGAAATTGCAAAGCAGCGCGACCTTACCCCTGGGATTATTGAAAGTCATCTCATTACTTTTTTGGCTTCGGGAAAAATTAATATAACAGAGTTGATGCCGGAGGAGAAATACATTGAACTCAAGAAAATAATGGAGACTGTTCCTTATGAAAGCTTTGGGGACTTAAAGAGCAAGATAGATGCAAAGTTTTCCTATGGCGATCTGCGTATGGTTTCCAATACGCTTGCCTTGAATAAAGAAACTATTTCTGAGGCTAATCTTCCAAATGCAATCAAATAAAATAAGCAAGCACCACTGCCAAAATCACAGCACTCATTTTTGAAAGATTGAACTTGTGGTTCTTGGAGCTCTCAAATAGGATGGTGGTTGAAACGTGTAAAAATATCCCGATCACTATTGCAGTTATTGGAGTTTCGTATTCGTTTAAAAGATGGTAATGTGTGGAGATAAAACTTCCCAATGGGGTCATTAGTGCAAAAAAGAAAAGGAAGAATAGGGTAGTGGATTTTTTGTAACCCGCAGTAATAAAAAAGAAAGATAGGATTATGGCAACTGGAATCTTATGTATTATTATCGCAACCAGTAGATTATTCTCTTCGGAAATGGGAAAGCCTTCCATAAAGGCGTGAATGCTTAAACTGACGAATAAAATCCACGGGAAGTGTTTAGCTTCAGAATGTAAATGGACGTGACCGTGCTCCGCACCTTTGGAAAAAAACTCCAGAAATATCTGTAAAAGGATTCCGAGCATAATATAGACTCCGATGCTTTTTGAAGGGGCTTCAAACACGTGGGGCAAGAGCTCAAAAACGGTAATTGATAACAGGAATGCACCGCTAAAAGCGAGGAAGACTTCCATATTTCGCAGTTCCCTTTTCTTTAGAAAGAGCGCCGCAAAGTATCCTACGGCTACGGACAAAAACAGCAATAAATAGTTCATCAATGGAAAATTAGGATTAGTCTATCGGATGTGTGTTTATTGAATTCTTCAAGTTTATAATTGCCAAAAACATTTTTCAGCGCTACACCAGCTTCTATAAAATAGGATTCAAAATCCTCTAAAGTCAAAGCTTTTACTCGTTCTGTAAAAAGATGATCTTCTCCTTTGTGGTTAAAGTGAATATTTTTAATGATATAACCATCCTCTACATATTTTTCAAGATAAAAAACGATGTCGCCGACTTTCTTCTTCTCTGAAGGAACCAAGTTTGCAATTGCCAATTCAGCGTTTAGAAAGTCGATAACGCCATAGCCAGAGGGTTTTAATTCGGCTTTTATGGCTTTTATAGTTCTCAAGTTATCTATTTCATTCTTAAAATATCCAAAGCTCGTAAAAAGATTGAAAACTGCATCGAATTGTTTTGGATAAGGCAAGCACATATCGTGCACTTGAAAATGAAGTCTTGGCTTTTCATACTGTTTGGCGTATTCAATGCTCTCTTCAGAAAGATCTATTGCCGTAACGTCAAATCCTTGTCGGTATAAATATTTTGCGTGTCTTCCCCTTCCACAGGCAAGGTCAAGTATAGTGTCGTTTTTTTCGAGGTTTAAATGCTTGGTAAGCGAATTCATAAATTCTGCCGCCTCCCTATGGTCTCTGTCTTTATACAGAATATGATAGTAAGGCGTATTAAACCAAGACGCATACCAATTCTCTTTATCTTTTCCCATAGTTATCGTTTCGCACTGCAAAAATACTGTATTTTTGTTCCCTTGCTAAATGGAAGATTTTTAATTTCCACAAAAGCTCTTATTAATTAATAAAACTAGACAATCAAGAAGTAAGTTTGACGTCTGCTCGAGCACCCCGATAACTGCCGGGAAAGAACCCAAAATGTTGATTATCCTAAAGGTATCGACTACAGTTTACCCTGAGCACAGTCAAAGGGTCCGACCAGACAGATGATGATTATATATTTATTGACTCCTTATAACTATGGTAGAGAATTTTAAAATGGTGGCCAAAACCCTTTTTGGGATGGAAGAACTTCTTGCACAGGAATTGCGACAACTAGGCGCTTCCGCTGTGGAAATTGGTGTTCGTAACGTTTCTTTTGAAGGGGATACTGGATTTATGTATAAAGCAAATCTGTGCTGCCGTACCGCTATTAAAATACTAAAGCCAATTACAGCTTTTAATATTTTTACGGAAGAAGATCTTTACAAGAGGATTTATGAAATGCCGTGGGAAAACTATATGGATGTTAAGGGAAGCCTTGCTGTTAACGCTACCGTCTTTTCAGATGTTTTTACTCATTCACAATATATTTCACTTAAAACTAAGGATGCAATTGTTGATCGTTTTAGAGATAGGGAAGGAGTAAGGCCGGATGTTGATTTGGATCATCCTACGCTGCGTATTAATATTCACATTGATAGAAATATATGTACGGTTTCTTTAGACAGTTCGGGAGAATCCTTACACAAACGTGGCTATAAGGTTGAAAGTACGCTGGCACCAATAAATGAAGTCTTGGCTGCAGGAATACTTATGCTCTCGGGTTGGCAAGGTCAATGCGACTTCTTAGATCCTATGTGCGGTGGGGGAACAATTCTGACTGAAGCAGCAATGATAGCTTGTAACATCCCACCAAACTTGAATCGTGAGGAATTTGGCTTTGAAACTTGGCCAGGTTTTGATGTGGATCTCTATGAGAAGATAGAAGAGGCGGCCCTTAAAAAAGTTCGCGACTTCCCTCATAAAATTTATGGCTATGACAACGATCCCGTTGCGATAAAAAAGGCAAGAGAAAACATTAAAAGCGCCAATCTTCAAGAGTTTATAGAGGTGAAGGAACAGGATTTCTTCCAAAGTGAAAAGGAAAGTGAGAAGTCATTATATATGGTTTTCAATCCGCCTTACGATGAACGAATCTCTGTAAATGATGTTGAGGAATTCTATAGTTCTATAGGTAATACCCTAAAACGAAACTATCCAGGCACTCAGGCTTGGATGATTACTTCAAATATGGAAGCGCTTAAATACGTTGGACTTCGCCCGTCTAAAAAGATTAAACTTTTCAATGGAAAGTTGGAAGCTAAGCTGGTGCGGTATGAGATGTATGAGGGGAGTAAGAAGGCTTCTAAACAGTAGTTTTAGTTATGAGTTGTGAGTTGTGAGTTGTGAGTTGTGAGTTGTGAGTTGTGAGTTGTGAGTTGTGAGTTGTGAGTTGTGAGTTGTGAGTTTGAGCTTGCCTGAATAAAATTAACAGTATTCAAATCCAAATTTCATTTAACCCTGTGTCCTCTGTGCCTCTGTGGTCAATTCTCAATATAAAGGACTGCCTGAATAAGGCTAAAAGTATTCAATCCAAATTCCATCCAACTCTGTGTCCTCTGTGCCTCTGTGGTTAATTCAATACAAAGGACTAATCTTTACTTTTAGACACACGGCTCTTTTTCTTATAGATGGGAATCAAATATGAAACTGTATATCCGTAACCTACACCGAACTTACTGTAGTCATAAGTCCTATTAAACCCTGGGATGTAGAGATTATCGAAATTATCTGGTTTGTCTTCTGAGATTCTTCTTTTTAGTTGGGCGTTGATGGAGAAGTATAGATTGTTTAGAACTTCGGTTTTTATGGCGATTATAAATTCTGCCCAATGTGCTGTTAAGCCTGTGTATTCTTGAGAATCATATATTGTTTGCGTGGGGAAGGCGGGATTGTCTGTGTAAACTCTATAACTGACTAGTTCTTGTGAGAAAGTTGAAAACCCATAGCGAAGCCCAACTGCAATAGCGTTTTCCATACCTAGCCAATTCTCATAAGCGTTATAATCAAAGCCTATTTTGGCATAACTACCACTGGTTTTTGAAGAGACATAAGGTTCCACCCAGTCTTTCTTTTCATTCCCTAGCTCCACGGCAGCGTAAAACTTTTTGGTGACACGGAAATCTCCATTGACCTCAAAACCGGAATAGCCGTTTTCAATTAATGTGCGTAAAGGTTTAACCAAGTCAACACCGATTCGCAATCCGAATTTTTCAATTTTTGGAACAGTATCGTTGGTATTCTTTTCCTGCGCCAGCATTTTCTGCGTGCCGCAAAAAAGGCTAATGCAGCAAAGTAACGTGAGCGCTATTTTCATCATTTACGGTGTCTCTTTTTTTAATAACTTGTTCAATCCAATTCCCAGTACCTTCATCCTTTAGTAATATCTGCAGATTAGTAAATTCGGTCTTAAAGCCACAGGCACGGTTTACGTAGCCGTTTTCTCTATTATAAATGAACATTATTCTATCCACATTTACTAAGGTGTCATTAGTCCTGAAAGTAGATCTGGTAAGTTTGTACTTTGTAGTATCGGAAGTGGTGCTTAGGGGTATTGCGATAGAATCTGTGTTGGTTCTTGGCAATACTTCCACTGAGTTTTCATAATCAGTTTGAACGCTCAGCACATTCACTTTTTTACGAAACGTAGGATTCGCAATGTTGTTAAAGGTGATTACCAAATTTGGAGTTGTCGCTTCTCCTTCAGGGCATATATCATCCTTAGTACAGCCTTTAAAGGTGAAGATTATAAGAAGAAGTACAATTATTCTTTTGATCATAGTATCGATTGTGATTTTTCAGAAGGAAATCAGCGTTTCTCCAAAAGTACAACATTTTCTACGTGATGCGTTTGTGGAAACATATCTACAGGTTGCACTTTAACAACTTTATATTGTGAATCCAACAATGCCAGATCTCTTGCTTGGGTTGCGCTGTTACAGCTAACGTACACAATCTTTTCGGCACCTAAATTCAATAATTGGGCAACCACATCGGCGTGCATACCGTCTCGTGGGGGATCGGTGATAACAACATCCGGCTTGCCGTGGGTATTGATAAACTCCTGATTGAAAACCTTCTTCATATCGCCAACATAGAATTCCACATTGTCGATTTCGTTGAGTAGGGCGTTTTGTTGTGCAGCCTCAATAGCATCGGGAACTGCTTCTACACCGATAACTTTTTTGGCATTTTTCGCTACAAACTGGGCGATAGTTCCTGTTCCTGTATAAAGATCGTAAACCAATTCATTACCACTAAGGCCTGCGAAATCACGCGTTATTTTATAAAGTTCGTAGGCTTGTTCGCTGTTGGTTTGGTAAAAGGACTTGGCGTTTATCTTAAACTTCAAGCCTTCCATTTCCTCAAAAATATGATCCCTTCCGTAGAAAAGATGAATATCCTGATCGTATAAGGTATCGTTGCCTTTGGAATTGATTACATATAAAAGAGAAGTTATCTGTGGAAATTCTTTAGCAACCGCATCCAATAACAAGTTTCTATTCGTTTCGTCTTCGTGGAAAAACTGAAGCAGGATCATTACTTCTCCGGTAGAAGAGGTGCGGATCATCAAGGTGCGCAAAAAGCCTTCTTGGTTTCTGGTGTTGTAAAAGCTCAGCTTTAATTCTTCAGCCTTTGCCTTGATAAAGTCACGAATAGCGTTACTAGGGTCGCCTTGCAGATAACAAATATCCAAATCCAATATCTTGTCCCACATTCCAGGAATATGGAATCCAAGGGCGTTTCGATCTTCTATTATTTCCCCACTTTTAATCTGATCCAAGGTCAGCCACTTACTGTCGCTAAAAGAAAACTCCATTTTATTGCGATAGAAATACTGCTTGGCAGAACCCAAAATAGGTTGGCATTCCGGCAATTCGATTTTGCCGATGCGTTGAAGGTTTTGCTCAACTTCCTTTTGTTTGTAGTACAATTGGTGTTCATAGCCCATATCTTGCCATTTGCAACCACCACAGGTACCAAAGTGCGGGCATACAGGTTCAACTCTCTTTTCAGAAGGTTTTGTAATGGATATAGCTGAGCCCTCATAATAGGCTTTTCTTTTTTTATGGGTCTGTACCGTTACAATATCACCCGGTACGGCATTATCGATAAATATCACTCTGCCATCTGGTGTTTTTGCCACGGCTTTGCCTTTAGCGCCTGCATCAATCACCTCAAGGTCCTTAAATATAACTCTATTGTTTTGTCTTGCCATAGGCGCAAAAATAGCACAATTGTTATGTTTAAATCCTGTTAAGGCTTCAAAAAATGTGGGATTTATTTAGTAATTTGCAAGCCACGGAGGATTCCGCTCCTAAAATCAGGAATCACTTATATTTTACTTCAAATTATTACACTTTATGTCAGTTTTAGAGCAAACAGCTTCACAACAAGCTATCGAATTGGAAAACAAATACGGAGCCCACAACTATCATCCACTGCCTGTGGTTTTAAACAGGGGAGAAGGCGTGTACGTTTGGGATGTTGATGGAAAGAAATACTACGATTTCCTATCAGCATATTCAGCAGTAAACCAAGGGCATTGCCACCCGAGAATTGTGGATGCTATGACCGAGCAAGCAAAAACGCTTACGCTTACTTCACGTGCATTTTACAATGATATGCTGGGGAAATATGAAAAATTTGCTTGTGAGTTTTTCAATTATGACAAGTTACTACCAATGAATACAGGAGCAGAAGCTGTGGAGACTGCTTTGAAAATCTGTAGAAAATGGGCTTATGAAAAGAAAGGTCTAGATGAAAACGAAGCTGAGATTGTAGTTTGTAAGGGTAATTTCCACGGAAGGACTACAACAATCATTTCTTTTAGCAACGATCCTGTGGCGCGAAAAAATTTCGGTCCGTACACGGATGGTTTTATAAAAATAGAATACGACAATCTGGAGCAGTTGCAAAAGCATTTGGAGAGCAATAAAAACATTGCAGGGTTCTTAGTAGAACCTATTCAAGGGGAAGCAGGAGTTTATGTGCCAACTGAAGGCTATTTGAGCAAAGCAAAAGCTTTATGTGAAAAGCACAACGTTCTCTTTATTGCAGACGAAGTGCAAACAGGAATCGCCCGTACTGGAAAACTTTTAGCTGTTGACCACGAAAACGTAAAACCAGATCTTTTGATTTTAGGGAAGGCATTGAGTGGTGGAGCATATCCAGTTTCTGCTGTCTTGGCTGATGATGCCGTTATGGGGGTTATCAAGCCTGGAACACACGGTTCTACTTTTGGTGGAAACCCAATAGCTGCTGCGGTCGCTATGGCTGCTTTGAGTGTAGTTCGCGATGAGAAATTGGCTGAAAATGCAGAAAGACTCGGACAAATCTTCCGAAGTGAATTGAATAAATATATTGAGACCAGCAAAATCACAAAACTTGTCCGCGGAAAAGGATTGTTAAACGCTATTGTAATCAATGACACTGATGAAAGCGATACTGCTTGGAACATCTGTTTAAAGCTTCGCGACAATGGTTTGTTGGCAAAACCAACCCACGGCAACATAATCCGTTTTGCACCGCCATTGGTAATGAATGAAGAGCAATTGAGAGATTGTGTTTCAATTATCGTTAAGACGTTAAAAGAGTTTGAATAGGAAGCACTGACGAGACTATTGGGTCTTTAATAATATAATAAACGGAAAACGGCCTCGATATTTTTATCGAGGCCGTTTCTTTTAATTATCACAATCTAAAATCCTCTACGAGGAAAATGTCTTATTTATTTCTAACAATAGTTTTATAGTCTATTGTAATATCTTCTGACGTTAAAAGTTTCACCAAATACACGCCTTCAGCTAGGTTGCCGGTGTAGAAGGTGAACTTAGTATCATCTCCCAAGTTTTGCTCGTTAATAACCAATTTCCCAGTCATATCGTATACCGCTGCAGATTTGATTGTATATCCATTTGGATTGCGCACTTCCAACTGCTGTGCAGGATTGTTTTGGAAGAAGTCTACGTTTTTCATAACCTCTTCTTGCGCTAGAGCTTCCTCTTCTGGAGTATCGCGTTTTACGTTTGGATTGCGGAAAACAATAAAGAAACGATTCTCAAAAGTTCCTGCAGGCAAAGTGAAAGAGGAGGTAGCTGATCCAGCTTTAGCCAATACCCTATAAGTGTTCTCTACGTTATCAAAAAGATAGGCAGTTCGATAAGGCTTATTAATTTCCTCAACAGCACGCACCTCAATTTTACCTGCCTTTTTTAATTTAAAGGTAATTGGAATCTGCTTGTCAACATTGAAGTTGGTACCTTGAATAACATAAGGAAGTTTTGCGCTGTCATCTCCAATTGGGAAGAAAGCATCTGATGCCATTCCGCCTGGACTTAAGCCATCCCAACCGCGGTCGTAACCGTCTGTCGTTTTTCTCGAAAAAAGAAGCAGCATATCTCTTGTAAGAGCGTCGTCAAAAACAACGTATAATCTTAATTGAGGCGTACGAGTATCAATATTTTCATCAGCAGTAGCAGCTCTATTGGAAGTAGGATCTTCTTGGGTTGTGGTATCGTTGTCACTTGATTCGTCTCCAGTTGGTCTAAAGAATATTGAACCACCCCCTTCTTTTTTGAATATCCTATGTGAATTCTTAATTGTTACTAGATCATCGGTGCCAGTGTCTCCTCCAACAAACATGAATCCTTGTCCAATCGGTGCGTATCTTTTATTATTAGCTGTTCTGGTTGATGGTGTCCCAGTCCCCCCATGAGATCCGTCTGCTTTCCATATAAAAAAGGTAGCTTGTACATAACTTCCAGGAGGTGTATTAGTGCTTTTATCTGAACCCGTATCTTGATCTCCAGGCACCCATACTCCGTAGCCGAATGGTTTCTGGCTATAAAGATGTGACATCACTGTTCTATCCTCATCATAATAAAAGATCGCGTTTAATTCTTCATTACCTGGTTCCCAAAAAACCTGGTTTAAATCTAGGGCAGAGGGATAGGGGTTACCAGTAAGAGTCATCATAGCGTCGACTGCCGTAGGCCCTGACCCAGTATAAACAGGTCCTGCTACTGGTATTTCAAAATCTCCATTATTTGGTCTTCCTCTAAATTCATATGTTTGATCTAATGTTGTTGTAGCAGTGTTCGTTGTAGCATCTCCAGTATTTACACCCTTCATCGTAAATCCAAAACCAGCTGGAGCGCCATTGGAAGCATTAATACGAATGTAAGTATCTTCAGCTTCAGTGCTAGGGTCTGGATGAATATACATCCAACGTCTCGAAATAGTTAGAGGACTTGAATATCCTTCTTTTGCAGCAATATTAGCACTTATTGCGGCCTTAGTGCCCTCTCCAATATCTGTGTTTTTATCTTCGTAAATATTGCTTAGCCCAAAATTTTGGTTCCCCATTGGAAGAGCAGTACCACCAATTTCACCAACATTAACTGGATTCCCAACAGGGGAACACCAATAATAATATGCGAAGGCATTGGTAGGCTTGGTGTTTTGTTGAACGGATAGATAACCATTACCAGTATTGGTTGAGGCGATACCTCCTTGAATTAACTGGCTATCATTACGAAGGTAGATACTTGCTTCTTGATTACCACCAACACTATTCATGGCAAGGTTTATAGCGCCATCAACATAAAGTATTTGGTCCTTTACATAAACATAGGAATCTGTGGCGCCATTAGGCTTCACAGTCAACTGCGCAAACGCACCAACAGAAGTTAAAAGTAATGTAGAAAAGAGTAGTAGGTTTTTCATATTTTTACATTTTTAAAAGCCCTGACACGGGGCAACAAGACCTTTTTAGATGGGTTAAATTTAAAAAGAATATCCCACATATTGATAAGTTTGTTCTAAAATACATAAAATATTCGTTTATAGGCAAATAAGTTGGTTAAATTGTTGTGCATTATGTGCTTAACATCAAGAAGTAGGGGCTCGACGCGGTGGATTTTTAAGACTGTAATTCTGGTGGGTTTTGTAGAAAAGAGATAGGCTATATTTTATTATAAGAGATGGCTGGGATTTTAACCTATTTTGCCCGAAGCCTAAAGGGTTTGGGAATGGATTTCAACCTACATTTGCCCCGGCCCTAAAGGGTTTGGGAATGGATTTCAACCTACATTTGCCCCGGCCCTAAAGGGTGGTAGGTTGAAATCTAAAGAGAGTGTTTTTAGGTTTGATTAAAACCTATTTTGCCCTGCCCTAAAGGGTTTGGGAATGGATTTCAACCTACATTTGCCCCGGTCCTAAAGGGTGGTAGGTTGAAATCTAAAGAGAGTGTTTTTAGGTTTGATTAAAACCCATTTTGCCCTGCCCTAAAGGGTTTGGGAATGGATTTCAACCTACATTTGCCCCGGCCCTAAAGGGTGGTAGGTTGAAATCTAAAGAGAGTGTTTATAGGTTTGATTAAAACCTATTTTGCCCGAAGCCTAAAGGGTTTGGGATTGGATTTCAACCTACTTTTGCCCCGGCCCTAAAGGGTTTGGGAATGGATTTCAACCTACATTTGCCCCGGCCCTAAAGGGTGGTAGGTTGAAATCTAAAGAGAGTGTTTATAGGTTTGATTAAAACCTATTTTGCCCCGGCCCTAAAGGGTTTGGGAATGGATTTCAACCTACATTTGCCCCGGCCCTAAAGGGTGGTAGGTTGAAATCTAAAGAAAGTGTTTATAGGTTGAAATCTAATTTGAAGCTGCAATTAAAAGGTAATTATGAAAATAGGAGATAAGGTTTCGGTTTTGGATGATGATATGTCGGGGGTTGTTACTGCTGTTAAAGGTAATACGGTAACTATTATGACTACCGATGATTTCGAACTCGACTTTTTGGCAAAAGAGCTTATTGTTTTGGATGGCTCTCTTAAAAAGAGCGATTTGTCACGGATGGATGTCGCCGCAATAATTTCAGAGAAACAGCATAAAAAACCAGGAAAAACGGTGCGCATTAAACCTAAGGAGCGCAGCCTGCCAGCAATGGAGGTGGATCTACACATCAACCAATTAGTGCCAAAAACCCGGGGCCTTGACAATTATGAGATGCTTACTATTCAATTGGATACCGCAAAACGGCAATTGGATTTTGCTATTTCTAAAAGGATTCAAAAAGTGGTGTTTATCCACGGCGTGGGGGAAGGGGTGCTTAGGGCGGAACTGGAATTTCTCTTTAATCGCTATGAGAACCTGAAGTTTTATGATGCGGATTATCAGAAGTATGGGCGGGGGGCTACTGAGGTTTATATTTTTCAGAATGGGGTGTGATGGGGGGCTTGGGGTTTACCACAGAGGCACAGAGGGCACGGAGGGTTGGCTGGTTTTACCGCGGAGGGTTGTGGGTGGTTTACCGCAGAGGCGCGGAGGGCGCGGAGGGTTGTGGGGGGTTTACCACAGAGGCACGGAGGACACGGAGGACACGGAGGGTTTTTTGTTGTGGGTTGTTTGTTAGGATTTGGGATTTGTGATTTGGGATTTGTGATTTGAGGCTTTACCACAGAGGCACGGAGGACACGGAGGGTTGTGGGGGGTTTACCGCAGAGGCGCGGAGGGCGCGGAGGGTTGGCTGGTTTTACCGCAGAGGCGCGGAGGACGCGGAGAATGTTTTTTTTTGGTCTTATCACCACAGAGGCACGGAGGGTGCGGAGATTGTTTTTTTTTGTTCTTATCGGTTAGCTTAATACTGCTCTTGAAAACTGCTCCTGAAAACTGCTGGTTTAAAATTTTAACATACTAGTATGATACTAGGGGATTAGTAGGGATATACTAGCTTAAACGTAGCACTCGAGTAGCACTAAAGGTAGGTGAACTATACATTAACTTAGCGTGAACCATACATTAAGACGGGCTGAACCTAGAATACATATTTTTGAACCATACATATATGCAATTGAAGAAGGCATTAACATCATCAAAAATCCCTCTGTTTTTTTCATATTTTTGACACTTAATCCACATTTTGGTATTGAATAAGGAATTCTCGAAAAGGAAGTCGATTGAATTTCAAGCAGACAAAATGTATAAGTTAGAACATCCCAAAACAGAAAAACCAAAACCAAGAAGCCTCCGTGCTTCTGTGGTGAAAAACACCCTAAGGCGTAGGCGTAACTTTCTTATTTATAACCTCCACACTCTCAATAGTCCCCATTTCCAAGGTTTCGATTGTGATTTGGTTTTCGCCGCTTACTAGCACCAAGTTCTTTACGGTTATCTTGACATTTTTTTTGATGGTGTATTGGTGTTGACGGTATTTATCTACTTCGTAGGTGTCGGAAACAGCTGGGTTTAAGTAGTCAGCGCCTACGGTTGGATCTGTTTTATCATCAGTTGGATCCAGATTCATATTCTTGTCTTCCTTTCGGCTCAAAACACCATCGCCGTCATCATCGTTATCCAGGAAATCTGGAATTCCATCGCCATCTGTATCTTTCATATCTGTAAATGGATCGTCATCATCGTCTTCGTTGTTCAATTCCCGAATAGTTGGTACGTTGTCGCCATCGTCATCATCGTCATAATAATCAGGGATGCCATCCCCATCTGTATCACCCTCGAATTCAAACTCTCTGGGAACCCCATCATTATCGTCAAAAATAAAGGTGGTAGTAACATAAACTGTTCCTGATTTGGCAAGATAATCTACGGTAACTCCTGGAGCGGTTGGGGGAATGCTACTGCAGAAGTAATCGTTGCCCAAAGGCCCGTCATAATTTCTGTAGTTCATAAAAAACGTAGTGCCATTCAGCGGATATTCTTTTGTTCCTTCGGTCTTATATAGACTGTCCGTGACTGATAGTTTTAAGGAAATACTCTCCTGTGCGTCTGGATTTGACTTATAAAAAACATAATTCCCCAGCGTACCGCAGTTTTTCAGGTCGGCATTGTCAAAATTAAAAGTGGTCACTATAACATCACCGTCATCACAGCTTTGAAGAAAGATGGTGGCGAGAAAAAGAATGGCAAGAAGTCGCTTCATATATTTGATTTGTTGCTCACTAAGCTTTCTTTCTGCAGAAAGTTAGATCACAAGAATTTTTTCAACTACAAAGTAACACATTTCTTTTTAACTGAAAGACGGGCAAAACTGTTTTAATATGTATTTTTGCAACCTGAATTTATGAAGCGGAAAATGCACTGAAAGGAATTGATCAATGACCGATTTCTAAATTAAAAATCAACAAATGAAAAAAGTTTATTTCGATAATGCGGCTACCACGCAGTTAAGGGAAGAGGTGATTAATTGTATTACTGTAGTTTTAAGAAACGAATACGGAAATCCTTCATCTTCACATTCTTACGGTAGGTCATCCAAATCATTACTCGAAAGCGCCAGAAAGGATATCGCCAAGCTTTTAAATGTGTCAGCAAGTGAGATAATCTTCACTTCTGGAGGTACAGAAGCAGATAATTTGATACTTACAAGCGCGGTTCGCGACTTAGGTGTGAGGCGTGTTATTTCGAGCGAAATAGAACACCACGCCGTGCTTCATACCTTGGAATGGCTTCAAAAAGAATACGATCTTCAATTGGATTTTGTGAAATTGGATCATTGCGGACAAGTGGATTACGAGCATTTGGAAAGTCTTTTGAAAGAGAATTCGAAAAAAACATTGGTGAGCTTGATGCACGTGAATAATGAAGTGGGGAATGTTTTGGATTTAAAGAGAGTTGCGCGATTATGTCAAGAGTACAACACCCTTTTCCATAGTGATACGGTGCAGTCTGTTGGTCATTATGAACTTGACTTTAAAGAAATCCCAATCAATTTTGCAGCTGCGGCGGCTCATAAGTTTCACGGACCCAAGGGTGCTGGATTTGCTTTTATTAGAAAAAACTCTGGCTTACAGCCTTTGATTCGCGGTGGAGAGCAGGAGCGTGGTATGCGCGCGGGAACTGAATCTATTTATGCAATTGCAGGAATGGCCGAGGCTTTGAAAATGGCTTATCAAAACCTTGATGACGAACGAAATTATATTACTGAGCTGAAAGATTATTTTAAATCTCGGCTTTTGGACACTATTCCTGGTGTGAAATTCAACGGTAGTTGTGATAACAATGAGCGCAGCACTTATACATTGCTTAATGTTTGTCTGCCTATTTCTCCAGAGAAGGCGATGTTGCTTTTATTCCAATTGGATTTAAAAGGGATTGCTTGTTCTAAAGGGAGTGCCTGCCAAAGTGGGAGTGAAGGGGGATCACACGTTTTGAATGCTATTCTTTCTGAGGAAGACCTTAAAAAGCCATCAATTCGTTTTTCTTTTTCCAGCTTTAATAAAAAAGAAGAGGTTGATTATGTGATTGAGGTTTTAATGGAGTTTATTGGAGGATAGGGATTTGTTGATTTGTTAATTCGTTAATTCGGGATTTGTTAATTCGTTAATTCGTTAATTCGAGATTCGTTGATTTGGGATTTGGTAATTCGGTTAACGTTTTGCTTTTGAAAGAGGCTCTTTTTTAACTACAAAGTTCACAAAGTTTTCAGTGTTCTGAAGGCAGTGGTTTTAACCTTAGGCCTTGAAAAGCAAATACCCAAAAAATCTCTGCGCCCTCTGCGCCTTTGCGGTAAAATTACAGATACAGAATCACAACTGCCAACTGCAACTAAATTTTAAAACTTAGCGGTAACTCTTACGTTAAAAACCCTTGGCGTTAAGTAGTTCGGGATTGCGTATTGAACCTTGGTGTACACATCTCTTACAAAAGTATTTGTGATGGAGTTCTGCACGTCAAAAATGTTGAAGATTTCTGCGCCTACTGTTAGTTCCTTAAAGACTTTTAACCAGCCACTGTCTCTTGGTTTAGTGTCGTCTACAAGTACATAGCTCATTCCAATATCCGCGCGTTTGTAATCTGGTAAGCGGGTTTGGTAGTTATACGGGTCAGCATAACTAGGTGATCCGCCAGGTAGTCCTGTGTTGTAGGTTAGGTTAAGATACATTTTAAGTGAAGGGATTACTTTTACGTAATCTTGGAAAAGCATTCCAAATTTCAGACGTTGATCTGTCGGACGGAATATATAGCCTCTATCGTCAATGTTTTCTTCCGTTTTCATATACCCGAAGCTCAACCAGCTTTCCGTGCCGGGGACAAATTCTCCCGCTAGGCGCAAATCGAGTCCGTAGGCGTATGCAACAGCGTTGTTGTTCGCGCGATAACGGATGCGTACATTTTCTAAGGTATATGGGTTTACATCGGTTAAATGCTTGTAGTACAATTCAGAATTCAATCTAAAAGCCCGATCCCACATTTTAAAGCTGTAATCGTTTCCAAAAACAATATGAATAGAATTCTGTGCCTTTACATCAGGACGTACAGTTCCAGAGGAATCTCGTAACTCACGGTAAAATGGGGGTTGATGATAAACACCTCCTGAAAGACGGAAAAGCATATCCATATCCCACTCTGGTTTTAGTGCTATTTGTGCGCGAGGACTGAAAACGGTTTGCGTAGTGCTAGTTATGTTTTTACCGCTTACTGTCCAGTTATGGGCACGAACACCCGCGTTTAGCCATAGTTGGCTATTGCCAAGATTCGTTTTTCTGCTCCATTGGGCATATCCTGAAATGCGGTCAATTTGAGTGTCGTTAAGGGCTCGCACATTTGTGTACGGCTCAATTGGCGATGTGTTGGGTTGATAAGGTTGGTCGCCTGCAGGAAATATTGGAGGGCGGACAGTAAACCCCGCAGAATCGATTATTTCGTATTCCCTCATACGGTCTCTAACATCCTCTCGGGTGTATTTGAATCCGTATTCAATATTATTCTCTTCTATGGCAAGGTTTCCTTTGTGTTCTAGGTTAAGAATCAATGCATCCAAGTCGTTTCTAGCGTGGGTAAGTTGGCTCCCAATCCCTCTGGTAAATTCAACTGTTCCTAGGTCTTCGCTACCAATTTCAGTATTTACCTCCCCTAAACGGTATTCAGCAAGTATGTCGTAATATTCCTGTTCGGTGGTTTGATAAAGAGAAGCAATAAACTTAGCAGTATAATTTTCAGAAACCACCCAAGTAGATTTCAAAGCACCAAAATAAGTGCTGTATTTGTCTTCCTCTTGCCCTTCATAGAAAACAAGCAATGCAATAGGATCTGTAATAGTACCAAAGTTTGTTTGTCTGGTAAGTGGTTTGTAGTTGTATTCGTTTATGGAAATGTTTCCTAAAAAGCTAAGTTCAAATTTATTGCTAACCTTATAGGTCAAATAGGTCTGCGCATCTGCAAATCTAGGTTTGTAATCGGTTTCAGTTTCCTTTGCCTGTACAAAGAGGCTGTTGTCTCTATAACGAATTCCTAAAATCCCTGAAAAACGACCATTTTTTGAAACCCCTTCCACAGAGCCGCTTGCGCCTAAAAGACTTGCGTCTATAGATGCTCCAAAATTAATGGGGCGGCGATAGGTGATATCCAAAACCGATGAAAGTTTGTCGCCGTATTTCGCCTGAAATCCTCCAGCAGAGAAATCCACGTTACTGGTAAGATCACTGTTTACAAAGCTTAAACCTTCTTGTTGGCCACTTCTAATAAGAAATGGGCGATAGACTTCGATTTCGTTTACATAAACCAAGTTCTCATCATAGTTTCCACCCCGAACTGCGTACTGCGTGCTCAATTCGTCGTTTCCACTTACTCCTGGCAGTGATTTTAATAGGTTTTCAACCCCCGCATTGGCACCCACCATTTTGCGGATTATTTCTGGCGAAATAGTGGTAACGCCCTCTACACGCTTATTTTCGCGTCCAGAGATAACCACTTCGCCTATTTGCTCGATAGAGGTCTTCATCACTGGATTCAGCTCATAATCTTCGTTTGGCTTTAGATTTAAAGTCAGCGCAACTTTCTTATGGCTTACGTGAGAAAATGTAATGGTTACATCTTCTTTTGAAGGGATTTCCAACAAATAAAAACCGTTGAAATCTGAGGTTGTTCCTGTGTCGTTATAAATAACGTTGGCACCAACAACAGGAAAGCTGTTTTCGTCAAGAATGATTCCTTTTACAACGGCTTTTTGAGCAAACGCAAGGTTTGCGAAAAGAAATAAAAGAAGGGTGAGCGATAGTTTAGTTGTTTTCAAAAGCAAGGGTTAGGGGTGTTTTCTGAAAAATTTTGCTTCAAATGTAGCACTATTTCCAACATTATCTGTAACAATAAGTTTCAAATTATTCTCTGAATCTAAATTGACATTATCATTGAAATTATATGTTAGAACGTCTTTTTTGTATTCATATTCCATCAAAATGAATTTTCCGTTGATAGTTGCTCTATAAGAACTTATACCGCTAAGATCATCCGTTATTTTTATTTGAAGGAAGTTTTCATTGCTGATCCATTTATCTTCAGAGAAATTAACTGGCTTTATTGTAGGAGCAGTGGTATCTGATGCAATTACATAGTCACCAAAGGTTCTGGTTTTTGCCGTTAACTTATCGCCACTGCGTGTTGTGGAGTTGTAAGTAGGAAGTTTTTTAGAATTCAATCTTCCTATATAGAGCTTGCCTTTATCCGCGTCATTATACGCTGAAATATCTGCTGTAATAGAGATATTGCTGTGGATTGGAATTATATCTTCGTGAAACTTTAAGGTATCGCCTTCGGCTTTTATATCGAGGTAGGTGTCTTCATAAAGGCTGTTTGCAGGCATATAGATACTGAACTTGCCTTTGGTTATAGAGGTGGCGTGGTCTGCATAAATGTAATCATCCGTTTTCACAACTGTTTTGGGTTCCAATATCTCCATTTTGGCACCTTGAATGGGTACTGAAACAGAGATCTTATTTCCTTTTAGATCTGATACCTCTATGGAATAAACCGATTGCAGACTATCTTTTACCGTCACAAATCCGTTCTCATCTTCTTTAGTAATAATGCTCAGTGGATTGTTTGCTTCCCTAAAAAGCTTTACAACCCTGCTTTTATTGGTTTCAAAATAATTATAGTCGGTGAATCTATTCAAATATCGAGTTTCAGCAAAGGAGAATTTGTTGAAGATCACTTCAAACTTTTCACTGCCATTGAATCTAGTTTCAATTTTATAGCTACCATTTTTATTTGAAGCCCCGTCAAATTGGTCATAAGTTGTTATTCCGAAACCAATTTTACCAAAAGCCTTTATGTCCTCGGTTTTATAGCTGCCGTCTTTTTGTTTTATCATCCGTAGCTTTGTCCTGTTTTGGCCCTGATTAACCTGCGCGTCTTCCCCAATAGGATAGGCAAAAACAGCACTGACTATGGGAGTTTTTGAATCTGGGACGTTTATTCCAAACAGAAGTGGGTTCATTGGTCTTTGGGAGGAATCACGGATTTCAAAATGCAAATGTGGGCCCCCACTACCACCGGTATTTCCTGAATAGGCAATCAGATCACCTTTTTTAACTGGCAACAAGGTTTTGTCAGGAAAGAGTTCAATTTCATAAGTCTCTTTCTTGTATTGGGCATCTTTCACATATTTTTCGATTTCCCCGGCATAACTGCGTAAATGCCCATAAACAGTTGTGTAGCCATTTGGATGTAGAATGTAAAGCGCTTTCCCGTAGCCGTAATGTCCAACGTTTATTCTGCTCACATACCCATCAGCAGCGGCATAAACCGGCATCCCTTCTTTCTGTTGGGTCTTAATGTCCAGGCCACTGTGGAAATGATTGGAGCGCAACTCACCATAGCTGCCAGAAAGGACCAAATCAATGTCCAGTGGTTTTGAAAAATAATCTGTGGGAATATCGTTTTGACCGAATGCAAACCCGCCGATAAGCAGGAATAAGGATAACAATTTCTTCATAGTGCAAAACTAATAATACGTTACTATTAAATGAACGGAAGAGCGAATTATTGTGTAATTTTTCAATATTACAAAAAATAATGAAAAACTGTTTGCGTATTTGGGATGGTATGCTAACTTTGTGAAAGAAGTATTGAATACAGATTTTAATGAGTAATCTTTCTGAAATAGTTGATTCTCTTGAAAATAGAATTGGCGAACTGCTTAAAAGGCACGAGAAATTAAAAAAAGCCAATGCGGAATTGGAAGAAGAACTCACATTTTTAAAATTGAAACAGCCACAATTCGAAAAAGAAATTGAGGTTTGGGCTGAAAAATGTGAATCATTGAGGCTGGCAAATTCGATACTTGGCAGCAACGAAAATAAACGAGAAACTAAACTCAAGATAAACGCTCTCATTCGGGAAATTGATCAATGCATAACGCATCTTTCCGAATAAAATAATAACGATGGCCGAACCATTAAAAATAAAACTATCTGTAGCAGACAGGGTTTATCCCTTAACTATCAATCCTTCGCAAGAAGAAGGACTTCGGTTAGCTTCAAAGAAGATAGAAGAAATGATTAAGAAGTTCGAGCAAAGTTACGCCGTCCGTGACAAACAGGATGTTTTGGCAATGTGTGCCCTCCAGTTTGCCGCTCAGGTGGAGCAAAAACAAATTGATAACTCCAGCGATACGCAGGAAACGGAAGAGAAGCTTCAGGCTTTGGACCGCTTATTGCAGGAACAATTATCATAACGTTCTTTAAATTAAACAAGGTTACTGCCTACATTAATACTAATTTTTGGTAAACTCAACACGAATTCTTTAAAAAGGGTGAGTTAAAGTTGTAAAAGCGCGCCGTCTTTGAGCGGATACTTGACCAGCTTGTTAGCCCTAAACATTCATTTTAAGGAGTTTATTCAAAATAAATATATTGATGTAGGCTTTTTTTTTACACATAATTCAACGATAAAATGGACATCATAACTATTGTAATTAGTGCCATCGTTGGTATTGTTATTGGATTTTTTATTGCAAAAATGTTGGAGCGCAGCAATGCGTCGAAAATGATTACGAGAGCAAAAAAGAGTGCAGCGTCAATACTGAAAGAGGCCAAGTCTGAAGCCGAAAACCTTAAAAAGGATAAGATACTTCAGGCAAAAGAAAAGTTCTTGGAACTGAAATCCGAGCACGAAAAAGTAATTTTAAGCCGTGACAAAAAGATTTCTGAAACAGAAAAAAGAACCAGAGACAAAGAATCACAAGTTTCCAATGAACTGGCTAAAACTAAAAGACTTTCTACTGATTTAGAAGCTAGCCAAAAAGATTTAGATGAGCGGATTTTAGTTCTAGACAAAAGGCAAAGTGAGGTAGATAAACTTCACCGAAGCCAAATAGAACAATTAGAAGTTATCAGCAGTCTTTCAGCCGAGGATGCTAAAACACAGTTGATGCAAAGTCTAAAGGATGAAGCCAAAACACAGGCGATGGCATTTGTTCAGCACTCTGTAGAAGAGGCCAAAATGACGGCCCAACAGGAAGCGAAAAAGATAATCATCAACACCATTCAACGCATAGGTACAGAAGAAGCGGTAGAAAACTGCGTTTCTGTTTTCAACCTTGAAAGTGATGACGTAAAAGGTAGAATTATAGGTCGTGAAGGCCGTAATATTCGTGCTATTGAAGCCGCAACGGGAGTTGAGATTATTGTTGACGATACCCCAGAGGCTATCATTCTTTCTTGTTTTGACTCGGTTAGAAGAGAAATCGCGCGTTTATCACTGCATAAGCTAGTGACCGATGGGCGTATTCACCCTGCGAGAATTGAAGAGGTAGTAGAAAAAACTACGAAGCAAATTGAAGAAGAAATTATCGAAGTTGGAAAACGAACTGTTATTGAATTAGGGATCCACGGTCTGCATCCAGAGCTTATTAAAGCAGTGGGACGTATGAAGTACCGTTCTTCTTATGGACAAAACCTACTGCATCACTCTCGCGAGGTTGCAAGACTATGTGGTGTAATGGCAGCAGAACTTGGACTTAATGCCAAACTTGCCAAGCGTGCAGGATTACTTCACGATATAGGAAAGGTTCCAGAAACAGAAACTGAAATGCCACACGCACTTTTAGGAATGCAATTGGCAGAGAAATTCGGTGAAAAACCAGAAGTGTGCAACGCTATTGGTGCCCACCACGACGAGATTGAAATGACTAGTTTACTATCTCCAATCGTTCAGGTGTGTGATGCAATCAGTGGTGCAAGACCTGGAGCAAGACGTCAAGTGCTTGACTCTTATATCCAGCGTTTGAAGGACTTAGAAGATATAGCTTTCGGTTTTGGAGGTGTGAACAAAGCCTACGCAATCCAAGCAGGACGTGAACTTCGCGTAATGGTAGAAAGCGAAAAGGTAAGTGACGAAAGAGCAGCACAGCTATCTTTTGAAATCTCACAAAAAATACAAACAGATATGACCTATCCCGGACAGGTGAAGGTTACCGTGATCCGTGAAACACGAGCAGTGAATATCGCGAAATAAAAAGCCCCCTCCGCCCCCGAAGGGGGAACTCTTACTCAAACCCATAAAAAAAGCTCCATTTGGAGCTTTTTTTATTTATAACAGGGGGTTAGGGGGCTTGATCATAAAGATTCTCATAGCCTCGAGAAGGCTCTTCAAAGAATTTCCCATTTATATATCTATAGTGACGATCCAATTTGCCTATTTTTTTCATATCTGCATCAGTTAGCACTACGTCTGCTGCTTTAAAATTCGCGATGATATGTTCTTTAGTTGTAGACTTCGGAATGGCAGCACAGCCTCTGTGATTGTGCCACGCAATCAAAACCTGTGCTACAGTAGCGCTGCGTTCTCTTGCTATTTCCTTTAAAGTCTCTATATCCATCATATTGGGTTCGTCTGCAGCTTTCATCGCTTTAGCTCGGTCGCTGGAACCTAGGGGAGAATAAGCAGTAACAAGAATATCTTCACTTTTACAGTAATCCAACAAACTATCTTGTTGTAATAATGGATGTAGCTCCACTTGGTTCATCTCAGGCTTTATGGTTGCTTTTGATATAAGAGCTTTTAATTTTTTTACACTAAAGTTGGAAACGCCAATATGTTTTGCCAATCCGTCCTTTTTCGCTATTTCCATCTGTTTCCAGGTGTCTATGATTGGTGCTTCCTCTGGAGTTAGATAATCATCCGGTTTCTTTGGGAAATCGATTCCATTTCTAAAGGCTACTGGCCAATGGATGAGATAGAGGTCTAAATAATCGAGTTTGAGTTTCTTTAATGATTCCTGCAAAGCTGGAATTACCTGCCCTTCGGCGTGAGAATCATTCCAGAGTTTTGAGGTTATAAAAACATCTTCCCGAAATATTTCCCCTTCGGCAAAGATCTCAGCCAAGGCTTCTCCAATAATTTCTTCATTGCCGTAATTCTTCGCTGTGTCGATATGACGGTATCCTGCGTAAATAGCATCTTTTACTGCTTTCTTTAAGTCGTTGCCAGAAGCCTTCCAAGTTCCGAGACCAATGGCGTGCATTGTGTCTCCGTTACTGAATTTTAGTGTTTTCATTATAATTTTTTGGATTTTAATAATACTATCCTGAAAATACGAAACATCCTTTTAGCAATAAAGGATATAGAAGAGTTTGGGTTTTATTTAACCGAATAGACAGTGTTTGTTTTTTTGGCAGTGCAAACTGCAATTGGAAACTGCCACTTTATTTCCTAGGGTGATATCGATTAATGACCTCTGTCAAGTGCTTTCTGTCAATATGCGTGTAAATTTCAGTGGTAGTAATGCTTTCGTGCCCGAGCATTTGCTGGATAGCACGGAGATCAGCGCCATTTTCCAAAAGATGGGTGGCAAAGGAGTGTCTAAAAGTATGTGGACTTATATTTTTTTGAATCCCGGCTATTTTGGCCAAGCGTTTTACAATGGTGAAAATCATCGCACGGGTAAGTGATTTTCCGTGTTGATTTAGAAAAAGGGTGTCCTTTGCTAAGTCGTCTATTTCTTGATGCACTCGGACTTCTTTTCTATATATATTAATATACTTCTCGG
Source organism: Aequorivita sp. (assembly GCA_034675805.1). Taxonomy (GTDB): domain Bacteria; phylum Bacteroidota; class Bacteroidia; order Flavobacteriales; family Flavobacteriaceae; genus Aequorivita. Next base: position 31,262 of record JAUCCX010000001.1, read on the forward strand.
TTATTGGCCCTATAGGAACCAAGCGTTGCTTATCACCTTTACCAGTAACCTTAATAAACCCCTCGTCAAAATAAAGATCTGAAATCTTAAGTTCTGTCAGTTCCGAAACACGAAGACCGCAGCCATAAAGAGTTTCTAAGATTGCGCGATTGCGTTCGCCTTGTTTAGAGCTTAGGTCGATAGCCGCTATAAGCTTGTCGATTTCCTCAACCGCAAGTGTATCCGGAAGTTTTCGCCCCAATTTTGGAGCTTCAATAAGTTCTAGCGGATTCATCTTACGGTAATCTTCAAAAATCAGGTAGTTGAAAAAACCTTTAAGACCAGAAATGAGACGACTTTGGGAGCGTGGATTCACTTTTTTTGCAATCTCATAAATGAACTGCTGCAGTGTTTCTTCAGAGATGGAAATAGGGGAGAGCTGTATCTCGTTGGTTTCTAGCCATTGTATCAATTTTTTTACATCCAGAGAATAACTGATGATGGAGTTTTCTGAAAGCCCCCGTTCCAAACGCAGGTAATTTTGATAATCCTTTAAGGTCTGATGCCAGTTCACAGTGCTATATTACCACTAAAAACAATAGTTAACAAAAAACTAAATATATTTTATGGCCAAACAATAAAGGTATCTTTGACCTTTAAATTCAAACTTAAAAACCCAATTATTATGAAAAAATTGATTGTAGCAGTAATTACGTTATTTATTGGAACCACCGCTTTTTCACAAGAAATTGATCTTGGTGTAAAGGCTGGGGTTAACTTTGCAAGTATTTCAGACGTTAATGTTGACCTTTCCAGTAGAACTGGTTTTCAAGCGGGAATTTTTGCAGGCATAAAGTTTACTGACAAAGTTGGAATTCAGGCTGATTTGCTTTATTCACAGCAAGGTGCTGAATTTGATGCAGGTAAATTTGAGCTGAGTTACGTTAATGTTCCAATAGTCCTTAAATATTATCTAGTTCAAGGATTGAATTTACAAGCAGGGCCACAATTTGGTTTTGTTGTGGATGATAAAATTTCTTTAAATGTTTTTGGAGAGATAGCCGATGCTGAAAAGGCAGATGTTTCTGGAATAATAGGAGCTGGTTATGACTTTCCACTTGGAATCCGTATGGATGCCCGTTATAACTTTGGATTTACTGACGTTTCAAATGATGTAGCTGGAAATAATAAAAATAATGTGTTTTCACTTGCTTTAGGATATTCATTCCTATAGTTAATTATTGAAAAACAGAATTCATAAAAACCACCCAATTTGGGTGGTTTTTTTTATCAAATAATTAAGAAAAACTCACAAAAACACCTTAAAATGGGTCGATTTACGTTAAAAATTATCAAAACATCGGAATAGGTGGATTTATAATTCTTTCCTTTGAATCGTTAATTAAAAAAAATCATAGATATGAAAAAGTTATTTTTTATTGCTGCCATCACAGTAATGGCAGTTTCAGCAACCCAAGCACAAGAAGTGCGATTGGGTGCAAAAGCAGGGGTAAACTTTTCAACCTTGAGTGGAGACGATTTAGGAGATATAAAGTCTAGAACCGGATTCCATATAGGTGGATTAGTTGAAATACCTATCTCAGAAAAATTCTGGGTTCAACCTGAGGTTTTATATTCTGCACAAGGAGCAAAATATAAAGATAGCGGTAGTGAAATGGGAGTAGACTATTCCTATGACATAACAACAAAACTAGACTACATCCAAGTGCCTATAATGGCTAAGTATTATGTTGTTGAAGGTTTAGCTTTAGAGGCAGGACCACAAATAAGCTTTTTAGCTTCTAAAAAAGGTACCGTAGAAGGAAGTGTTGGAGGAGTCGAAGTTTCAACTGAAGAAGATTTAGATAACGTTTCCGGTATTGATTTCGGTGTTGGATTTGGAGCATCCTATAGACTGCCAATGGGAGTGTTTTTTGGAGCTCGTTATAATCTTGGTCTGAGTAATGTTAATGATGGTGATTTTGCCGATGACCAAAAGATCCATAATAACGTTTTCCAACTATCAGCGGGTTATTCCTTCTAAGATAGATAATTTATAACACTTTGATAATTAAAGCCATCCCTTAGGGTGGCTTTTTTTATGTTAAAAATTTTAAGGAATTTATATTGTTGAGCTTGGTGAACATACCATATTTTCGTTTATTTGCGACAATTAACCTTAAAACCTATAGTTTATGAAGAAATTATTACTTTTCGCCGCTGTTACCGTAATTGGCTTTTCAGCTGCACAATCACAAGAGATACGTTTGGGAGCCAAAGCGGGTGTTAACTTTGCTTCAATTGGAGGCGATGAAACCAGCGAATTGGATGGACGCACGAGTTTTCACATTGGTGGTTTGGTAGAAATTCCAATCAGTGAAAAATTTGCCATTCAACCAGAACTTTTATATTCTAGCTTAGGGGCAAAAATTGAAGAATCGGAAACCTATATGGGTGAGACCATTTCTTTTGAAGAAAAAGCTAAATTAAATTATATAACAGTTCCCGTTATGGCAAAATACTACGTAATGGATGGTCTAAGCCTTGAAGCTGGACCTCAAATTGGAATTTTAGTTTCTGCTAAGAGTGAATATTCCTATAAAGGTGGTGGTGAAGATGAATCAGGGGAGGATGATATGAAGGATAGTACCAATTCACTGGATTTTGGATTAGGTTTCGGTGCAGCTTATCGCTTGAATAACGGTGTATTTTTTAGTGCGCGTTATGTACTAGGTCTTTCTAATATCCTTGATTATAAAGACAATGAATTCGATTATGGAGATCTAGGGTCTTATAAAAGACATAACAACGTTATCCAACTATCAGCAGGATTTTCTTTCTAAAACCATTCTGAATTATTATTAATAAAAGCAGGGATGATCTCCCTGCTTTTTATTTTTCTCTTTTTAAAACCTAAAATCGGAAGTTATTTTTTTACTATGTTTACGAGACTAACTTTAAAAATATTGAAAATGAAAAAATCACTACTTATTGCTACCATTGCAATATTAGGCTTCTCAGCAGTACAATCTCAAGAATTACGTATGGGTGCAAAAGGGGGTGTTAACTTTGCCTCTATAGGAGGAGACGATACTGAAGATATGAATGCTCGCACAAGTTTTCACATCGGTGGCTTGGTAGAAATTCCAATTAATGAAAAATTTGCCATACAACCAGAACTGTTGTATTCCTCGCAAGGAGCTAAAGAAGAATATTCTGAAATCGCGTGGGGTGGTGGTAAAATTCAATATGACACCAAGCTTAAATTGGATTACATCAATATCCCTATAATGGCGAAATATTATGTAATTGATGGTTTGAGTCTTGAAGCAGGGCCACAATTTGGGATTTTGGTTTCTGCAAAAACTGAAATAGAAGTGACTCAAATGGGAGAGGGGAATACACAATCTTTTGAGGACGATGTAAATGATTCTTATAAAAACTTGGATATTGGGTTTGGTCTTGGCGCGGGATACAGATTAAACAACGGTATATTCTTTAGTGCGCGTTACATTATTGGGATTAGTGATGTCACAGAAGATGTAGAATACGATCTTGGTAACGGTCTGATTTCAGTTTATACGTCAAAACAGCACAACAACGTGTTCCAACTTTCTGCTGGATATTCTTTTTAAAATCAGTACTATTCTATTTTTATAAAGGCAGGGGCTTAGTTCCTGCCTTTTTTATTGGTTTCTTGATTGTCGCGAAGGAGAACCTTGGGGTTAAACGCCTGGATGGATATTAAACTGTTTTCTCCCGTACAAGCCTATTTCCAAATTCTAAATAATAGCAGCTAAATTCTAATTGGGGGTTGCCCATTTCATAGGCGATAAAAAGGTTTGTCCGTTATTGAAAAAAATAAAAATTAAATCCCTCAAACGAAGTATTTCCATTTTCACAAGTGAATGTTACATCTGTGCTATGTTTTGAAACATACATAGGGGTTGGCTAGGTGGTACTTATCTTATTTTTGGATCGACCAATAAGGTCTTTAATTATAAACCTTTAAATCTTAACAATTATGAAAAAACTTGTACTTTTTATTGCAGTAGTGGTGCTATCATTTAGTGCAGCACAATCTCAAGAATTTCGTCTAGGCGCCAAACTTGGATTAAACGTGGCCTCTTTGGGGGGCGATAGCTATGGAATTGGTAGTTTGGGATCTAGAACCAGTTTCCATCTAGGAGGTTTGGTTGAGGTTCCTCTAATGGGGAAGTTTTCATTGCAACCCGAATTATTATACTCTTCAGAAGGCTCAAACTGGACCTTTACCGGACTCGATAATAATCTGAAATTAGATTATATCCGTGTTCCCGTTTTAGCAAAGTTTTATATTATAGAGGGATTGAGTGCAGAAGCAGGACCTGTATTCGGTGTATTAGTAGGTGCAAAAAATGATGATGGTGATGATATAAAAGAAAACTTTAAAACTTTTGATGCTGCTTTTGGTATTGGTGCATCTTATCGTTTGGATATGGGCTTTTTCTTTTCATTGAGATATAACAAAGGCTTATTAAATGTAAATGAAGATTATACTGATGAATGGGGATACTCCTATAACTATAAAAATCAAAGTAACGTCTTCCAAGTTTCAGCAGGGTATTCATTTTAAAACCAAATTAAATAATATTTATAAAAGCAGGGCAAATCACTCTGCTTTTATATTTATCTCTTTTTGAGAGGAATAGATTATAGGTAGATTTTTTTACCTATTTTTATTGGACTAACTTTAAAATATACAATTATGAAAAAACTATTACTTTTTATTGCAGTATCCGTACTTACCATTGGTGCAGGGCAAGCTCAAGGAATTTATGTTGGTGCCAATCTCGGGCTTCCACTGAGTGCAGCTGGAAATGTAGCATCGTTTAACGTAGGCTTAGATGGCGCTTATTTAGTAGAAGTCATTGATAACCTAGAGGTTGGGGGTCTTATAGGCTATACCCACTATTTTGGCGATGGGACCTACTCTTATGTAACAAGTGGTGGTAATCTGATTGTTGCAAACTATGAGGACACCAGCTTTATTCCTATTGCGGCTTCGGGACGCTATTCATTTGCTGAAAAGAAGTTTTTTGGAGGTCTAGACCTAGGTTACGCTATTAATGTTTCAGGTGATGCCGATGGAGGATTTTATTATCGACCAAAATTCGGGTATAATCTTGGTGCTATTACGTTATTAGCAATGTATCAAGGAATTTCAGGAGGTACAACTCGCAACAGTAGCTATTATTACACAAATGTATATTCAGTAAGTGGTTTCAACTCCTTTAATATCGGGATTGAATACGGCTTTTAAAATTTATTTGATTTAAAGTTTAAGCGGATGGAATTTCATCCGCTTTTTTTTATACCATTAATTCAAAGATTTATTTTAAACTATTAGTACTTTCGAGTAATAAATACTAGAATCGTTCATTATGAAAAAATTATTGCTTTTTATCGTAATCGCACAATTCTCAGTTATAGCTTCACAATCACAGGAATTTCGACTTGGCGCAAAAGTGGGACTAAATGTTGCATCTCTAGGAGGTGATAGTTATGCCATTGCAAATTTAGGGGCAAGAGCAAGTTTTCACATTGGAGGTATTGTCGAGATCCCGTTAGGGGGTAAGTTTTCCCTGCAACCTGAATTATTATATTCTGCCGAAGGAGCGGATTGGAGCAATGGCAATCAAGGACGTGAAATCAAGTTGGATTATATGCGTGTTCCCTTAATGGCCAAATTTTACATTATTGAAGGCTTGAGTGCTGAAGCAGGTCCTGTATTCGGATTTTTGGTCTCTGCTGAGAAAGAAGATCACAGTGAGGATTCAGAGATAACTTTTGACTATAAAAAAGATTTCTACAAATCTTTTGATACAGGCCTTGGTATAGGCGCCTCATATCGTTTAAATTTGGGAGTATTTTTCAGCTTGAGATACAATAAAGGAATGATGAATGTTAATAAGAACTATTTAGATCATAATTATAAAAATCAAAGTAACGTCTTCCAAGTTTCAGCAGGATATTCATTTTAAAACCAAATTAAATATCTTTATTACGGCAGGAGCTCTAAGCTCCTGCTTTTTTTTATTCTTGGAGGTCAATTTGCTAGACATAGCAGTTTTGTCTATCTTGAAATCGTTAATTCCAAAAATATGAATTATGAAAAAGCTTTGTCTTCTTTTTTTAATGATAGTGGTTTTCTATAGTGGTGTTCAAGCGCAAGATTTTCGGCTGGGAGTAAAAGGTGGGGTAAACGTTGCTTCTATTGGAGCTGCTGATAATGCAAATTTCGATCCTCGCATTAGTTTTCATTTGGGTGGGTTGGTTGAAATTCCTTTGGTTGGAAAATTTGCCATTCAGCCAGAGCTTTTATATTCTTCTCAGGGAGCTAAACAGGGATATTACAATCTTGTCTTTGATTCTAACATTAAATCTATAACCAAATTGGATTATATAAATGTTCCGATTATGGGGAAGTATTATATCATCAAAAGTTTAAGCATTGAACTTGGACCCCAAATTGGGTTTTTAATCTCTGCAAAAAATAAATATGAAAATTTCGATGAATCCGGTGTAATAGACGAAAAGGATTTTTATAATACAATAGATTTTTCAGTGGGTATTGGTGCGAGTTATCGTTTAGATAATGGAGTTTTCTTTAGTTTAAGATTTAATAAGGGTATTTCTAATATTAATAATTATAATTTCGATTACTACTTGGTAGATGGCGATCCTATAGATGGACCCTACTATGATTACGATGTTAACCACAACAAACGAAATAACGTTCTACAACTTTCTGCTGGTTATACTTTCTAAATTTCAATTGAATCATTTTATAAAATCAGTAGCTATGTTCCTGCTTTTTTTATTTTATATATTTACTGTATGAAAGTAATTATTATAAACGGCCCAAACCTAAATTTGCTCGGTAAACGTGAAAACGATATTTATGGCAACGAGTCTTTTAAGGAGTTTTTCGAAAAGTTGCAGAAAAGGTATGCAAACCTAGAAGTTTCCTATTTCCAATCCAACATTGAAGGGGAATTGATTGACAAAATCCAAGAAGTGGGATATAAATTTGACGGTATAATTTTAAATGCTGCTGCCTATACGCATACTTCTGTAGGTATTGCCGATGCAGTACGCGCCATTAAAACCCCCGTGATTGAGGTTCATATTTCCAATACCTTTTCAAGAGAGGACTTTAGGCACAAAAGTTATATATCACCACACGCAAAAGGGGTGATTATCGGCTTTGGCTTGCAGAGCTATGAGTTGGCTTTGCAGAGTTTTTTAAACAAGTACTAAGTATTGAGTATAAAAAAACCGCAACAAGTGCGGTTTTTTTGATTTTTATCTAACGTCTAAGATTATAGGTGAATCACTTCCCCATAAGCATCTGCAACAGCTTCCATCACAGCTTCACTCATTGTAGGGTGCGGGTGAATTGTTTTTAGGACTTCGTGGCCAGTAGTTTCAAGTTTTCTTCCTAATACTGCTTCCGCAATCATATCGGTTACACCAGCGCCAATCATATGGCAGCCTAACCATTCGCCGTATTTTGCATCAAAGATTACTTTTACGAAGCCATCTTTTTCACCTGAAGCACTTGCTTTTCCACTTGCTGAGAAGGGAAATTTCCCAACTTTAAGTTCATAACCAGCATCTTTCGCTTGTTTTTCAGTCATACCAACACTCGCAATCTCTGGACTTGCATAAGTACAGCCAGGAATGTTTCCATAGTCAATTGGCTCTACATTTAGGCCTGCGATTTTTTCAACACAGGTAATTCCTTCCGCTGAAGCAACGTGGGCTAGGGCAGGACCTGGAACAACATCGCCAATAGCGTAATATCCTGGAATGTTGGTTTGATAAAAGTCATTTACCATTATTTTTCCTTTGTCGGTAACAATTCCGACATCTTCCAAACCAATGTTTTCAAGGTTTGAAGCAATACCTACCGCAGAAAGGACTATTTCAGCTTCTAGGATTTCTTCACCTTTTTTGGTTTTTACAGTAGCTTTAACCAGTTTACCAGAAGTATCTAATTTCTCTACTGAAGAATTGGTCATAACCTTAATTCCAGCTTTTTTGAAGGAACGTTCAAATTGTTTTGAAACGTCTTCATCCTCCAAAGGAACAAGATTTGGCAAGAACTCAACAATAGTAACCTCAGTACCCATAGAGTTGTAGAAATGTGCAAACTCGACGCCAATAGCGCCACTTCCTACCACAATCATACTTTTTGGTTGTGTTTTTAAGGACATTGCATCGCGATAGCCGATTACTTTTTTACCATCTTGTTTTAGGTTTGGCAATTCACGTGAACGAGCACCTGTTGCAATAATTATATGATCTGCGGAATATTCTTTTCCGTCGACATCAACTTTTTTACCAGTTTTCAGTTTTCCGTAGCCGTTGATAACGTCAATTTTGTTTTTCTTCAACAAAAACTGTACACCTTTGCTCATTCCCTCGGCAACACCGCGACTGCGTTCAACTACTTTTCCAAAGTCTTTGTCAAATTCCTTTACAATAAGGCCGTAACTGTCTGCGTGTTTTAGATAATCAAATACCTGTGCGCTTTTTAAAAGTGCTTTAGTGGGAATACAACCCCAATTTAAACATACGCCACCAAGGCTTTCTTTTTCGATAATGGCGGTCTTTAAGCCCAATTGTGAAGCTCTTATGGCAGCAACATATCCGCCGGGACCGCTTCCTAAAACTATTACGTCGTATTTACTCATTACTTAATTTTATGTGTATTTCATTTGAAGCAACGAATTTACGAAATACAATGGGAATCCCGATAGCTATCGGGATCAAATTCCAAAAAAACAAAGCACCAAACTCCAACGATCTTGTTTGGAATTTGGTGCTTATAATCTGGTGCTTTTAAATCGCTATTTCTTTTCGAAATCTAACGAAAGCGAATTAATGCAATAGCGTTGTCCCGTTTCAGTAGGTCCATCTTCAAAAACATGGCCTAGGTGGCTGCCACAATTGGAGCACAGGGTTTCTGTGCGCCTCATTCCGTGGGTTGTATCGTTTACATATTCTACCGCCCCCTCAATAGTATCGTCAAATGACGGCCAGCCACAGCTACTTTCAAATTTACTGTCACTTTTAAAAAGTGGGGTACGGCAGGCGCCACAAACATAAGTTCCATTATCAAAACTGAGATTATATTCTCCCGTACGTGGAAACTCTGTGCCTTTTTCACGCAGAATATGGTAGCGTTTCTCGCCTAATTCCTCACGCCATTCAGCTTCTGATTTATGTATCGGATAATTATTTGGCTTTTCCATTTTTTGGTATAAAATTTAATGCGGCACCATTTATACAGTGTCTTTTTCCAGTAGTTTCTCTTGGGCCATCATTGAAAACGTGTCCTAAATGTCCACCACAGGAAGCGCAATGTTCTTCTGTTCTACTGTAACGAAGTTTTCTATCTTTTGAAAAGGCAACGTTACCTTTAACTTCTCGATCAAAACTGGGCCATCCAGTTCCACTATCAAATTTGTGCTTGCTCTCAAAAACTGCTGTTCCACAGCCTGCACAAACATATGTTCCTTCATCGTGATTGTCGTTTAACTCACTTGAAAACGCACGTTCCGTAGCCTCGTGGCGAAGTACATTATAGGTCAATGGCGATAGCTCGGCTTTCCAGTCAGCATCGGTTTTGGTAATCTTAAAGACCTCCTGTTTTACGTTTTCGCTCTTTTGTGCAGGCGAATTACAACTCAAAAACAAGTTGCCCAAAAAAAGAATGGCCCCCAATAACTTCATATTAAGGTTCGATTGTTTCTATATGCGAACCATTTGCTTGCATCACCTCTAAAATGTCTTTCATAGAAGGATTTGTTTTGGCATACTCAGAAGGCACTACAGCAATTCTAAAGATTTGGTTTGTAGCATCTGCGGGTGCAATGTTTGTTAAGTCAAAGTTTCCTTCAATTGTGAACTGCACGTCAACAAAAGTGTGATTAAAGTTATATTGGAAGAAATCTCCAGTTCCGTCGTTGTAAAATACACTTTGAGGCAACTGTGTCCAAATATCTGCGGTTTGCCCATTACCAATATCACCTACTCCTTCAAAGTGATATGCTAGTACGACATCACTCTCATAAACGGTGAATGGGTATGCTCTAAAAGTAGAGCGTAAAGTATTATTTGCAGCATAATAGTCATAGCTATTCACGGTTGTTTCAAAAACCTGAGCATATAATAAACCCCCATCCTGACCTGGAGGTCCTGGAGGTCCTGGATCACCTTCACAAGAAGTAAATAGGATTGTGGAGGATAGTGCTAAGAATAGAAGTAAATTTTTCATATTTGATTTTTTTATAAGTTTAGTAGGTAATAGACAAAAGTCGTTCCAAGTTTTAAAGTTTATAAATTTAATGGCTTCTTGGATGGTTCTATATTAAAGAAACACTAAAGTTTAATTTTTCGGTATCTTTTTTGTTTAAAGAAACTTTAATAAAATTTTATTATTGGTATAAACATAATATCTCTAATTTTAACATTCAACAAAATAATCAATATGAAATTCAAAAAATCAGTATTAATATTAGCATTAGGAGTAATGGTTGTCGCGTGTAGCACCAATCCATTTACCGGGAAACAAACTTTGGCTCTCGTTCCAAATTCGCAGATTCTACCAATGGCCTTTCAGCAGTACAGTGAGTTTTTATCTGAAAACAAAGTGGTTAAAAATACATCTGAGGCACAAATGGTAAAAAATGTGGGACAGAAAATTGCGGCTGCGGCTGAAAGATACCTCAATGCGAATGGATATGCAGGCTACTTAGCAGATTACCGTTGGGAATACAATCTAGTGCAGAGCCCCGATGTGAATGCTTGGTGTATGCCTGGTGGAAAAATTGTAGTTTACACTGGAATCCTACCCATTACAAAGGACGAAGCAGGCTTGGCTGCAGTTATGGGACACGAGGTTGCTCACGCATTGGCAAACCACGGACAACAACGTATGAGTGCTGGCCAATTGCAACAATTGGGTGCGGTAGCTGGAAACATAGCCTTGGCAAATAGTTCTGAAAACCAACAAATTTTTAATACCGCTTATGGATTAGGGAGTAATCTAGGTATAATGCTTCCTTTTAGCAGAAGTCACGAAACCGAAGCAGATCATATTGGTTTAATCTTAATGGCAATTGCTGGATATGAACCAGCTGCAGCAGCAGAGTTATGGCAACGGATGCAAGCACAAGAGAATGGCAATACACCACCGGAATTTTTAAGTACACACCCTGCTAGCAGTACCAGAATCCAAAATATACAAGCTTGGGTGCCAGAAGCAAAAGCTGAGGCAGCTAAGTTCGGTGTTACTACATTTAAGAGATAGTGTTGAAACTCAATTTTAACTGAATTATAATATAGAATCCCGCTTTACGCGGGATTTTTTATTAGCTTAGTGACCTTCAAAACGAAAATTAAAATATGCCCAACCTATCTAAAGGAAGTAAAAAATTACTAAATGCTTGGGCTTTTTATGATTGGGCGAACTCAGTATACAGTCTCGTTATCGCTTCGGCAATTTTTCCTATATACTATCAGGCTCTTTTTAAATCGGCTGGTGTAACAACGGTTTCCGTATTTGGAGGTATCATCCGCAGTACCCCCTTAATTAGTTACACTACAGCTGCCGCTTTTCTGTTGGTTGCGTTTATTTCACCTTTACTTTCGGGGATTGCGGATTATGTGGGCAACAAGAAGAACTTCATGAAATTCTTTTGCTATCTGGGGGCTTTGTCGTGTATGGGGCTTTATTTCTTCAGTCTTGAAAATATTTATAGTAGCCTTCTTTTATATTTTTTAGGGCTGATTGGATTTTGGGGGAGTTTGGTTTTCTATAATTCCTATTTGCCAGACGTGGCTTTTCCCGAACAGCAAGACAGAGTTAGTGCACGTGGGTATTCATTGGGATATATAGGAAGCGTTCTTCTTTTGCTTTTCAACTTAGCCATGGTAATGTATCCAGAATATTTTGGTTTTGGGGAAGGAGGAGCGGCAAGTATGCGTGCAATGCGATGGTCCTTTGTTACTGTGGGTGTGTGGTGGATATTGTTCAGTCAGTATTCCTTTTATTTTCTTCCGAAGGGAAACAAAACTGGAAAAAAGGTAAGTACGAAAATACTTCTTAATGGCTTTCGCGAACTAAAAGGAGTTTATAATTCACTTTCTGAAAACATACAACTTAAAAGGTATTTAGCTGCGTTTTTTGTTTACAGTATGGCTGTTCAAACGGTTATGTTGGTCGCCACATATTTTGGAGAGCAAGAAATAGATTGGGGTGATGACGATGCAAAAACGATGGGACTAATCGTAAGCATTTTAATAATTCAATTGGTGGCTGTGGGTGGCGCGACGCTAACCTCTCGAGCCTCGGAGAAATTTGGAAACATTCCTGTTCTTATTGTTATCAATATAATTTGGGTTTTCATTTGTATTGTTGCGTTTTTTATTGAAACACCTCTTCAGTTTTATACAACAGCAGGAGTTGTAGGCTTGGTGATGGGCGGAATACAGTCATTGTCGCGATCTACCTATTCAAAATTTTTGCCTGAAACAAAGGATACCACATCCTATTTTAGCTTTTATGATGTTGCTGAAAAAATAGGAATAGTAATAGGAATGTTGATATATGGTTTTATTGACCAACGAACCGGTAGTATGCGTAACTCTATATTGTTCCTAGTAATATTTTTTATAATTGGTGTATTTTTACTATTAAGAGTGCCAAGAAATAAAAACAATTAAACAATTTTTGTTTAAGTTTGCGTTTATTACCTACCAAATGAACTTACCTATGAAGAAAATGTATTTTATAAAAGGAATGCTTTTGGCATTTCTGGCATTTCAATTTATTTCCTGTGAAAACGAGCCCCTAACAGGTGAATTCCCGCAAGACGAACAGAATGAAGCTGAGGAAGGACAGTTTAGAGCCCAAATTGAAGGTCAAGAATTTATAGCTGTCACAGCCACGGCAATTCTCAACTCTGACAATGAGCTTGTAATCATGGGTGAAAAGCCCGGAGGTAAGAATATAACGCTGGGAGTTACAAATGCCGCTGTTGGCAGTTTCAGTTTAAACACAGGAGGAACCAATGAAAATGCAGGGGCCTATTTTGATGGCTCTATAAATTTACTTCCCTATATAACTGCAGAAGCTTTTGGAGGCTCAGGTCAATTAAAAATAACCGAATTAGATACTTCGGCTAAAACTGTTTCTGGTACCTTCGGTTTTATTGGAGTTAGAATGAAGGTTGATGGCGACGGCAACCCGATACTTGATGGAAGTGGTAATCCTGTTATGGAAGATGTAGAAATAACGAGTGGGGCTTTTAATGCTATAGCTTATGTATTGGATGATACAGGCGGTGGCGGAGGCACTGGAAATCCTGATGATGAATTTTTTGCTAAAGTAGATGGAGTTGATTTTATTGCTGATAGTATTGCGGTTACTGAACCTATGATAGGCGATAGACATATGATAAAAGTAGAAGCTAAATCTACTACTGGTCAAACAATGCGTATAGATGTCCCACGATCTTTAGGTGTAGGCACTTTTCAAATGGAACGGATTTCTGATGGAACAAGATTGATTGCAGTATATAATGCTGGAGATGGATCTGAAAACCTTACTTCTAATCCAGGAACCATAATCATTACTGAATTTGACCTGGAACTGGGTGTTCTGAAAGCCACTTTTGAATTTACTGGAAACGATCCTTTAAATCAATTGCCTGATGTTGTGCAAGTAACAGAAGGTAGATTTACTGCATATTTTGAGGGTGTTCCGGGTGCGAATAACGCATTTAGCGCAAACGTTGATAGCACTTCTTATAATCCTGAAGACATTAGCATAACATGGTCTACTGTAAATCAATATCCAAGAGTAACCATTTCCACAAGAAGTGGTGACCAAAAGATGGACCTCAGCTTTCCATTAACAGTTACCGAGTCTACTTTTGAAATGGAAACCGAGATCGTGGATGGAGATGAGGTAGTAGCATCATATACTCCTGTAGTAGGAACTTCAATCACCTATATTTCCGATCCTGGAACTTTGGTAATTACGAATTACGATATGGTAAATGGAATCATTGAAGGAATTTTTAATTTCACAGGGAAAGATATTTCTGGACAGGATCCAACAGCCTTTCAAATTACTGGAGGAACGTTTTTATTAGTTCTTCCATAAGCTGGAAATCAAATAATATAAAAAGCCGTCCTAGAATTTATCTGGGACGGCTTTTTAAATTTAGATGAAATGAGTTTAGAAAGATTTGACTTTTCCAGAGCCATAAACCTTCACATCGATTGTCGCTGGATTTCCACGATAGGATATACTACCTGATCCTTTTATTTCTCCTGAAAGACTTTTGTTCACGAATATGGAAGAACTTCCGGAACCCGAAATATAGATTTCAATTTGCCCTGCAATTAATTCCTCGCCTTATTCAAGATGAATTTCCATAGAGTTTGTAAACACTGATGATGTCATAAGCTTATGTTGTTACAGTCTTGGCAGCTAGGTTTGCGCTACCTTCAATGGACGTTGAGTTCCTGTTCTGAGCTGTTAGCTGTAAGTTTCCATTGTAAAGAGTGTTAATGTGATTGTGATTTTTTTTAGTGTATTGATGAATCCAGTTTTTTAAGTTCATTAAATGTTACATTTCCATAACTGGGATTTATATTTATAACGTTCAACGTTGATTGCGGAACATGGTATCTAGAATACATTTTATTACTTCCGTCTATTGAAGATTTCGAGATATTGATGGTATTTTCACCATTAAAACCTGAATAAAAGGTATTGACTAAAAAAGAAACTTTTTACTTTGAAATCCTGAATAATGTTAGGTTGGCACAACTCTTGAAATATAATATAAAGGAGCATGTAAATAGTTTGATATACAGTGTTCTTTCATAAAAAGATAAAATTATTTTAATAATAAGACTTTGTGGTTACTGTTTTAAGTGACACAATGTCCTAAACAGATATATGGCTAAATCAAAACTCACATCATTAGACAAGTTGTCATTTCAAGATATTAATGAAGATGCGGAATTCATTCCATTAATGTCTGCCGAAGACGAAGATGCAATGCACAAAGAGGAATTACCTGAAATACTTCCCATTTTGCCATTGCGAAATACAGTTTTGTTTCCAGGAGTTGTAATTCCAATTACCGCTGGACGTGATAAGTCCATAAAACTTATCAATGAAACCAATAAAGGAAACAAGATTATAGGTGTTGTTTCACAAAAGGATGAAGACGAGGAAGAACCAGGTATAAACGAGATTAACACTGTTGGTACCGTGGCCCAGATTCTTCGTGTTCTGAAAATGCCCGACGGAAACACAACGGTTATTATTCAAGGAAAGAAGCGCTTTGAGCTTACGGAAGTGATTACTACCACTCCTTATATGACTGCTACAATCCGAGAGGTTGCAGAGGCACGCCCTGAAAAAGAAAGTGAGGAATTTAATGCAATTATTTATTCCATAAAGGAAATGGCCCTGCAGATTATAAAGCAAAGTCCAAATATTCCTTCAGAGGCATCATTTGCCATTAAGAATATTGAGAGTCCGAGTTTTCTTATAAACTTTGTTTCTTCCAATCTTAATATTGCGGTTGAAGAGAAGCAAATGCTTTTAGAAATCAACAATCTTAAAGATCGTGCACTGGAAACACTTCGGTATATGAATATGGAGATTCAGAAGCTTTCCCTTCGAAATGATATTCAATCTAAAGTGCAAAGCGATATTAACCAGCAGCAGCGTGAATATTTTCTTCAACAACAAATGAAGACCATTCAAGAGGAGCTGGGAGGATCTTCTACGGAAGAAGAAATAGAGGAGATGCACGAGCGCTCAAAAACTAAAAAATGGAGTAAGGAAGTAGAAAAACATTTTTCAAAAGAACTTTCCAAACTACAGCGAATGAATCCGCAAGTAGCTGAATTCAGTATTCAGCGAAATTATCTGGACTTACTTTTAGAACTTCCTTGGAACAAATACAGTAAGGATAAATTTGATCTAAAACGTGCCCGAAAAGTTTTGGATCGCGATCATTACGGTTTGGATGATGTTAAAGAACGTATCATCGAATACTTGGCTGTTCTGAAGCTAAGAAACGATATGAAGTCTCCTATTCTTTGTCTTTATGGCCCTCCGGGAGTTGGAAAAACTTCTTTAGGAAAATCAGTTGCAGAGGCTCTAGGAAGAAAATATGTACGAATGAGCTTAGGTGGGCTTCGGGATGAAGCTGAAATACGCGGACATAGAAAGACGTACATTGGCGCAATGCCAGGAAGGATTATACAGAGCATAAAGAAAGCAGGAACCGGTAATCCGGTTTTTGTATTGGATGAGATTGATAAAATTTCAGTAAGTCATCAAGGGGATCCTTCATCTGCTATGTTGGAGGTACTCGATCCAGAGCAAAATAATTCGTTTTATGACAACTTTCTAGAGCTAGGTTACGATCTTTCAAAAGTGATGTTTATCGCCACTTCTAACAGTTTGAGTACTATTCAACCAGCCTTGCGCGATAGAATGGAAATTATAAATGTTACTGGATACACAATCGAGGAAAAAGTGGAAATTGCTAAACGACACTTGCTTCCAAAACAGTTGAAGGAACACGGAATGGATAAAGATGCGCTAAAAATAGCCAAGCCACAACTGGAAAAAATTGTGGAAGGTTATACTCGTGAAAGCGGAGTGCGCGGATTGGAAAAACAAATTGCAAAAATGGTGCGATATGCGGCTATGAAAATTGCAATGGAAGAAAAGTACGAGGTGAAAATCACTAATGAAATTATTGTTGAGGTTTTGGGTGCTCCAAGAATGGAACGCGATAAATATGAAAACAATGATGTGGCTGGTGTAGTTACCGGGCTTGCGTGGACAAAGGTAGGTGGAGATATATTATTTATTGAGTCTGCTCTTTCTAAAGGAAAAGGCACCCTGAATATGACAGGAAACCTCGGTAAGGTAATGAAAGAGTCTGCAACGATAGCTATGGAATACATTAAATCCAATGCAGAACAATTAGGCATCAATCCAGAAATCTTTGACCAATACAATGTTCATATCCACGTACCCGAAGGAGCGACTCCTAAGGATGGCCCAAGTGCGGGAATTACTATGCTCACTTCTCTGGTATCTCTTTTCACACAAAGAAAAGTAAAGAAATCTTTAGCAATGACAGGTGAAATAACACTTCGAGGAAAAGTTCTTCCAGTTGGAGGAATAAAGGAAAAGATCCTCGCGGCTAAACGAGCCCGAATTAAGGAAATTCTGTTATGTGAGGACAATAAGCGTGACATTGACGAAATAAAACCTGAGTACTTGAAAGGACTAACCTTTCATTATGTAAAAGAGATGAGCGATGTACTGGACTTAGCGCTGACCAAAGAAAAGGTGAAAAACGCGAAAAAGCTTTAGACTAATTTATTTACTTAATGATTGATGTGCAATTGCTAATACAATTGTACATCAATCATTTCTTTTATAGATTATATTTGTTTTTTATTACACTGCAGAGCATTTGGACATATTTACAGTATGGGTGAGAATTAATCTTAGATGTTTCTTTCCTTTGCGAAAATAAATTATACTTGCATTCGTTTAGTTTTTAGTTACGGTAACTCGCGTCTATGACCCAAAAGGTTTTCTTAGTTGTTTCACTCTTAATTTCCCAGCTTTTAGTAGCGCAAGTAGGAGGTAAGGCTACTTATCAATTCCTTAATTTAGTCAACAGTCCCAGAATGGCTGCATTGGGCGGGAAAGTAGTTACTAACTATGATTATGATCCAACGCAGGGACTCTTTAATCCAGCGAGTATAAACCCAGCGATGGACAATCAACTTTCGCTTAACTACACAAATTATATAGGCGATGTAAATTACGGAACAGCTAGCTATGCCTATCTTTGGGATAGAAGAACACAAGTGCTTCACGCTGGGGTTACCTATGTTAATTACGGAAAATTTGATGGTTATGACGAAACCGGGAATCCAACAAGTAGTTTTAGTGGAGGAGAAGTTGCCTTATCCGTTGGTCACGCCAGAAATATTGCTTTTACTAATTTTCATGTGGGAGTCAATCTGAAACTTATTTCCTCAAAACTAGAGCAGTACTCTTCTTTTGGTGGGGCGTTGGATATTGGTGTTATGTATGTTTATGAAGATTGGGATTTGCAAATAACAGGAGTCGCTCGAAACCTTGGAATGCAGTTCACCGCTTATCACGAGGAATATGAACCTTTGCCATTTGAAGTTATATTCGGAATTTCCCAAACACTTGAAAATATACCAATTCGATGGCATTTTACTTTAGAGAATATGCAGCAATGGAATCTTGCGTTTTCAAATCCTGCACGTGAAGAAATTGATCTGGAAGGGAACGTTACTAAGGAAAAAGTATCCTTTGTTGACAATGCTTTCAGGCATATGATTGCTGGTATTGAACTATTTCCTGAAAGTGGCTTTAATATTCGCTTGGGCTATAATTTTAGGAGAGGTGAAGAGTTGCGCATTGCTGAAAAGCGCTCCTTCGCGGGACTAAGTGCTGGATTCGCAATAAAATTGAACAAATTAAGATTAAGTTACTCCTATTCAAAATACAGTAGTGCGGCATCTTCCAGTTTTTTTGGCCTCAATATAGATCTACAGTAAAAACCTCCCATTTTGGTGGGTGATAATTATGACAAAAATTACAATTGCAATTGACGGCTATTCTTCTACAGGAAAAAGTACTGTAGCTAAACAAATTGCAGATCATCTAGGTTATGTTTACGTTGATAGTGGTGCCATGTACCGCGCTGTTGCACTCTATGCAATGCAGCACAATATTATTTCTAAAACACATTTTGACACAAGAAAACTAATTGAGTCGCTTAAATCCATTCATTTAAAGTTTAAGAAGGAAGCAGGTTGGAACAAGGCGCATATATTTATTAATGGAAAGGACGTGGAAAATGAGATTCGCTCTCTTGAAGTTTCAGAATTTGTAAGTCCGATAGCGACCATCCACGAAGTGAGAGTGAAATTGGTAGCCCAACAGCAGGAAATGGGGCTGGAAAAAGGTGTTGTTATGGATGGAAGAGATATAGGCACTGTGGTCTTCCCAAAAGCTGAATTAAAAATATTTATGAATGCTTCCGCAGAAAAGCGAGCTGAAAGAAGATATAAAGAATTAGTGCAAAGAGGAGAGAGCGTAATCTATGACGATGTATTGAAAAATATTCAAGAACGCGATCATATAGATACCACCCGCGAAGATTCCCCGTTGGTAAAAGCCGATGACGCCATCGAAATTGACAATTCTGATATGAATCTTGACGATCAATTCCATACAGTTCTACAATTGGCAAAAGATCGCATAGCAGGACGTATCTAAAAATACTACCTAAGGTTTCCGTATATCCTAAATCTTTTTTATACTTGGCAATTCTTAAAAAACATAAAACAATGAGCTTTTTTCAAGAATTCAAAAACTTCGCCATAAAAGGGAATATGATTGACATGGCGGTTGGAATCGTTATAGGCACTGCCTTCAACAACGTTATTAGCACTATTGTAAAAAAGGTTGTAATGCCGCCGTTGTCATTACTTACAGATGGTGTAAATCTTTCAAATAAAAAATATGTGCTACGTCACGCTAAGGATTCTGCAGAAGAAGTGGCTGTTGGTTATGGGGAACTAATGGAAGCGTTTATAGATTTCTTTATTATCGCCTTTACCATTTTCATAGTTATAAGACTAATCAACCGTTTCAAAAACAAATCGGATGATCCCCACGACAAAACTGTAGAAACTCCTAAAAACATTCAGCTTTTATCAAATATTGAGAAACTGATGGAAGAGCAAAATAGCATATTAAAAAAAGGACGCGATTAAGGTTTTACTCTTTTCGCTGTTGCCTTGCTAGACTTGACCTTTCCAACTTCACTAAACTGGAAAGTGTATTGATCTTTGCTAGTTGTAAGAATTTTGATTAAGATCGCTTTCCTTTCAGCCTGGTTCTTTGGGTTAATCTTTGTTAGAACATATTCACAGTCATTTACCCACCTTATGAATGAGGTATCGCTTTTTCCTTGATAAAAGTCAACCTCTATGGAATCATTTCGTGTAATAGTTGTTTTAAAAACCTCAGTTCCAGAGAGCGCTTCAAATTCAAACGTTCCCGTTTTGAAATCTGAGCAATTCCGCTCCGTTTCATAACAACTGGTTAGAAATAGCAAACTAAATAAGACTATAAAAAAACGCATTCTTGAGATTTTAAGCGAATTTCCGAAAAATAACTGAGATGGTTTAGTTTTGATAAATATTAAAGCTACCATCATCGTAAAAAATGACGATTTTCTCTACTTGCTTTAAGGATTGATCATTTTTGAAGGACTTGTCTTTCTCAGTTTTATTTTCAGATGAAAACAGATCTAATGTTTTTTCTTCCTTTGCTTCTGACTTTTGTTTTGTAGGAGCAATTATAGTTTTACCTTCTGAAGTAGAAGGGAAGTTTCCTTTTCCCAAAAGAAGCCAGTTCATTTCAACCTCTGGAAATTTCTGAAGCAACTTCATCACAAATTCCAAACTTGGTTTGTTTCTACCAGATAACAGATGCGAGATCGTGGAGCGGTTAAAATCAATTTCCTCGGCAAATGCAGTTGCAGTTAACTGATAATATTCGAGGATCTTTTCAAGTCTTTTTACAAAGTCAGGACTGTTTATCATTGTAACATTTTAGAATAAAGAATAACGTTTACAAATGTAAAATATTATTCTTAATAAAACATATATAGTGTAATAGATCAATATATTCATTCACTTTTCACTTTAATTGAATATGTTTAAAGAACTCATTATAAAAATATTATAATACGTTAGTATAAATGATATAATACCTAGTGTTTTCATACCTTGGAAGAAGAGGGATTTGTTTACCAATGTAATCAAATCTAGTCGTGAGTATTGTTTACAAATGTAAAGCTTCCTTTGTTTAACTTTGTAAACTCGAATTTTACAATATGAAAATAGACACTTGGTATCACGATAATTTTGAGTTTAAATTAAGCGGCAGATTTATAACATTGGACCACATTTCTCCACTATTGGAGATTTATAAGTTAGGTCTCGAAATTTCAGAAGTTGGCTACTCTGAAAAAGGTTTGCCAATCCCATTGATTAAAATTGGAAATGGCCCAGAAGTGGTTTTGGGATGGTCGCAAATGCACGGAAATGAATCAACCACAACAAAAGCCTTATTCGATTTTATAAAATTTATTAATCAGAAAGACTTTTTACAAAAGGAGATCGAGATTTTTCTTAATACTTACACTTTGTGCTTATTGCCGATTTTGAATCCAGATGGTGCACAACTATATACAAGAGAAAACGCTAACCAAATAGATCTCAATCGCGATGCCCAAAAACTATCTCAAAGTGAAAGCCGTTGTCTACGGAAGGTTTTTGATGAATTAAAGCCCAGACTTTGTTTAAACCTTCACGATCAACGCTCAATCTACGGTCTTTTAGATGGTAATCCCGCGACCATTTCATTTTTATCCCCTGCTGCAGATAAGAAAAGAACCATAACCAAATCACGGATAGTTGCTATGCAGCATATTGTAAAAATGGATAGCTGTCTTCAAAACTATATACCAGGACAGGTGGGAAGATATGATGATAGCTTTAATTTGGATTGTGTAGGCGACACATTTCAGCATTTGGGTGTTCCAACTATTTTGTTTGAAGCAGGCCATTATAAACAAGATTATCAAAGGGAAAAAACCAGAGAATTTATCTTTTATTCTTTGCTTTCCCTGTTTGATATTACTTCAGGAGGAAAGCCAGATCCAAATTATGAGGAATATTTTAATATTCCCGAAAACCAGAAAAATTATAATGACTTCATTTTAAGAAATGTAAAGATAGAAGACAATTCAAAATCAATTTCCCTAGCAATCCAATACACAGAAGTCTTAAGGGCTGATAAGATTAGTTTTGAGGCAGTGATCGATGAAATGGGGGATTTAAGTGATAGATTGGGTCATTCAGAACTAAATGTGGATGGAGCTAGAATTTTAACAATTCCGCAAGAAAATTTAACAGTTGGCGAGAATCTTTCAAAAATGTTTAATAAATCTGACAGTATCTTGTCTTTTTTCAAAAGAAAACTTCTAATTTAGAATAAAACTTCTTAGTTTTGCAAAAAAAAATTCAAAACATGCCTAAATTTAGATTAGACGAGACAGATCACAAAATATTGGATCTATTAATCGACAACACTCGAACTCCATTTACTGACATTGCAAAAAAGCTTGAGATTTCTGCAGGAACAGTTCATGTGCGGGTAAAAAAGATGGAAGATGCCGGGATTATTACAGGTTCTTCATTACAGGTAGATTACAAAAAACTGGGGTACGCCTTTATCGCTTACGTTGGTGTATTTATCTTTAAAACTTCACAAACCCAGTTTGTATTGGAGAGAATTAGCCATATTCCTTTTGTTACCGTGGCTCACGTAACTACGGGTAAGTTCAACATCTTCTGTAAGATTAGAGCTCGAGATACAGCTCACGCGAAAGATATCATATATGAAATAGATGATATCGAAGGAGTTAGCCGCACAGAAACAATGATTTCTATGGAAGAGAGCATTAACGACAAGAAAAGACTGCTACATTCTATATTTAGCGAGATATAAAAATTTTCTTAATATATTTAAAAGCCTTTGCCCACCAGCAAAGGTTTTTTTTATCTTTAGAGAAAAACTTTATGAAGCCATCCCAAATATTTCCTTCTGAATACAATCCCTATTATAAAGGGTATATGGATTTGCTTGAAGAGATGACATTGTCTGAGGCGCTGAAAAATGGGTTGTCAAATACTAAATCTTTTTTTCAGGACTTACCAGGAGAAAGGCTAAATTACAGTTATGCAGAAGGAAAATGGACTCCTAAAGATATCTTACAGCATATTACAGATACGGAGCGAGTTTTCGCTTATAGAGCCTTATCTTTTGCTAGAAGTGAAAATGCTAACCTAGCAGGATTTGACGAGAATATTTTTGCGGAAAACGCCTTGGCGGGAAATAAAACACTTAGTGACCTTCTGGACGAATATATAGCGGTTAGAACCGCTACAATTTTGTTATTTAAAAATCTGACTCATCAGCACTTGACCCAAATAGGCACAGCAAACGGCAGTAAAATGTCAGTTAGAGCTATCGGATTTATTATCTGTGGCCATGAAATTCATCATTGTAATATTATTAAAGAACGCTATCTATCATGAATTTTTTAAAACTTATAAAAGAAACCTATTTAAGTTGGGATAAGAATGATCCTTGGGCGAAAAGTGCTGTCATTGCTTATTACGCACTCTTTTCCCTGCCATCATTACTTATTATTACGGTACATTTTGCAGGAGTGTTTTTTGGTAGGGAAGCAGTGGAAGGCCGAATTACCGGAGAGATCAGTGGGTTGATAGGGAAGGGTAGCGCCGACCTAATACAAACTATGATTATTAATTCAGCACTGTCAGAGAGTTCGGTTCTATTTATAATTTTTGGTGTAGGTGTTTTAATTTTTGGAGCTACAGGAGTGTTTTATCAACTTCAAAAAGCGCTTAATGACATTTGGAGCGTACGTTCAAAGAAAAATAATATATGGGATACCTTAAAGCGTAGGGTTGTTTCATTTGGAATGGTATTGGTTGTGGGACTATTATTGCTCATTTCCCTTGTATTGAGCACTGCTATAAATGCACTAAGTGAATTTATAGGAAATTATTACACCGAATTTTCTCCACAATTTATCCAAGTCATAAATTTTATTATTTCACAAATCATAGTGACTGCGCTATTCGCGGCGATTTTCACCTTGCTTCCCGACGTGAAAATTAAATGGAAAACAAACTTAATAGGCGCCTTTATGACCTCCTTATTATTTTTGATTGGTAAATATCTTATTGGGTTTTATTTTGCACAATCAGATCCTGCTTCAGTCTATGGTGCTGCAGGAAGTGTAGTTTTAGTTTTGTTGTGGGTTTACTATACGTGTTTAATTCTCTTCTTTGGAGCCGAATTCACAGTACATTGGGCTTTGCACCGAAACATAAAAATAGAACCTTCCAGCAATGCAACACTTTCTTATGAGCTGGAAATGAAAGAACTTCGTGAATACAAACGAAAAGTTGAAGAAGATAAAAAAAAAAGCCTTGACCTTAAAAAATAACTAATTTTTTTTACGATTCTTATCAGAGTTTAGATAAGTTTAATAGTCTTACTTAAATGTAAAATTAAATTAGGGAATCAAAGGATGGTTAAGATGATCTTAAGAAGGCTTAAATAGATAAAGAATTGTCTAGTCCTAAATAACCGATACAGATTATTAAAGGATTAAATTTATTAATTAAAGCTGAACAATGATGTCATTGTTCAGCTTTTTTGATTTGTACTTTTTTCTTTTTAGTTTTTGTTGCTGATGCATTTTATCAGGTGTGAGCATATGGTTGGATAAATGAGGTCTTAACGAGTTGTAAAGTTTGATAGCATCTTTAACTATCAGTTTTTTTGTTACTAGGTCTGTATCGTAAGCTGCTATTGAAAATTCTTGTTTTAAGATTCCATTTACGCGCTCGGCGATAGCATTTTCATAAGGATCGTATTTCTCGGTCATACTTGTACTCACAAACCTTTCTTTTAGTAGCTGCTGATATTCATTCGAACAATATTGTAAACCTCTGTCTGAGTGATGTATCAGTGGCCCATTTTCATAGCTTCTTTTTTTTAAAAGCCATTTCAAGAGCTCGTAGAGATCCTCCTACTTCTAAGCTTGCCGACAAATCGTACCCCATTATTTTCTTTGAGTAGGCATCTGTAATTAAGGCAAGATATGATGGGTTCTCCCTATTGCCCGTATAGGTTATATCGCTTACCCAAACCTGTTCTGGGCGCTCAAATTCAATCCCACTTACACTATTTTTATGTTTTCTGAACCTGTGGTGTGAGTCCGTTGTTATGTGATAGCTCTTTTTAGGAGTTATGAGCATATGGTTCGCCTTTAAGATCCTGAATAGTTTATCTCTCCCCACATTGATTCCACTCAGTTCAGCCCTGAGCATATGATACAGCTTTCTTGTACCCAACCTAGGCATAAGATTTCTTATGGAGCGCACCAGGACAATAACCTGCTCGGCTATCAGCTGTCTGTGCTTTTTGGACTTTATGGCTCTGTAATATACCTGTCTATTTACCCCGAGTAATTCACAGGAAGAGATTATGGTCTCCTTTTGTTCTTCTTTGAAGCATTTGATAACTCGGGTGTGTAATTTTTTCTGATCTGGATATCATATTCCTTCTCGGCCATATCCACTAGCATATCGAAGATGATAACCTTCTTATCTGCACGCTCGGCAAGATGTTCCGCTCGGGCCTTTTGCTTTTCAAGTAGCTTGACCTTGGCCTCAAGTTCAAGTATTTTTTGTTCTGGAGTTTTTGACATTGTTGCTGGTACTTGGTTTTCCCAGTCAAAGTTACCATATTTTTGTAACCATTTAGTTACCGTGGAGTCTCCTTGAATACCATATTTGAGCTTTGCTTGGGATTTTGTCAAGAGCCCTTGTTCAACCTCCTCAACTAATTGGAACTTAAAAGAGAGCGAGTAGTCTTTTTGGGTACGTTTGTGGTTGCCAGTATTCGCTGATGTTTTCATTACACTAAGGTTTTAGTGTATCGCTATTTCAGGACGGGACAATTGATACAATAAAAAAAGAGGCCGTAATAGCCTCTTTTTTTATTTATTGAGTAAGATTTATTCTTCTTCCTCCATTTTCTTTTTATCCGGAATCTCGCTGATTGGCTCATTGAAGTCAGCCTCTTCATAGTCATCTTCATCAAAGTTGGCCATAGTAGTTTCAAGCCTAGAACTTACTTTCACTAGAAACACAGTATCTTCGGTTCTCACTTCTACTGCTTCTACTGTTTCATTTCTGGCATTTTTAAATGTAATGACATGGTCATCATCATACCCATCAGGATATTTTTCAACTAATAACGAAAGTATTTCTGGAGTCAACTTTCGATAATCTACAATAATTCGCTTCATTTAATATTCAATCTTTATTTTATGGATATAAAACTATTCAAAAATTGAAGACTTAAAAATTATTTCAAGATAATTTTTATAAATTTTTATAATAATCGAAAGCTTTGTAAATCAAATCATTATGAATGATACAGTCTGTTTTATGTGCTCCAATATCTTCAAAAAGCACAAAGAGTACTTGTCCATTTCTGTTTTTTTTGTCGAAAACGAGTAAGTTTATGATCGCTTCAATATCTTTTTGAGAAAAACTTTGCTTTGAAAAATGTTTTAAAATGCTTTTTGAGATATCATTTAGTGTTTCATTTGGAAAATCATACATCTCTTTTGAAAGGTAAGTAGCCAAAATAATTCCCACAGCAACCGCCTCTCCATGTAATAACTCCTTTTTTTTCGGATTTTCCAGAAAATATGACTCTATGGCGTGGCCAAGAGTATGCCCGTAATTCAATGTCTTTCTTAAGCCTTTTTCAAAGGGATCTTTAGCAACGATGTCTTCTTTGATTTGAATAGAATCCCAAATTAAAGCTTCAAACTCCTCTTTGTTGGAAAAATCAGCATATTTAATCCGTTCCCAATACTCTTTACTGTATATAACACCATGCTTTAGCATTTCTGCCAAGCCGGAAATCATATGTTCTTTTGGTAGTGTTTCGAGAAAGTCTGTGTCTAAAACGACCATTTCTGGTAGATTAATAACGCCAATTTGGTTTTTTATGTGCCCAAGATCAACTCCATTTTTGCCACCCACAGAAGCGTCGACCATTGCTAGTAGGGAAGTAGGTATGTTTACAAAGGTAAGGCCGCGTTTAAACGTTGAAGCTATAAAACCGCCAAGATCGGTCACAACGCCGCCTCCAAGATTGATTATTAGGCTATTTCGGTCTGCACTTTTTTCAGAAAGCATTTCCCAAACATCCAGACAGGTATGGATGGTTTTATGTTTCTCACCTTCTGGAATTGTTATGACCTGTAGGTTTTTTATTAAATTCTGTTTCTGCAGAAAAAGTGGTAGGCAGTATTTATTGGTGTTTTCATCTGTAATAATAAAAATTTTGGAAAATTCTGAATCTTTCATTAATTCTGAAAATACTTTCCACGCATTTTCATCTTTATAAACAACACCTTTTGATCTTTTTTCTTCTTTCATCAAATTTGATAGTTAATCTTCTTAAATCAGAGTTCAAATCTAACTATATTTGCACACTTTATTTTAGTTTTTATGAGATCAAATTCCCTCTTTGACAATACTGAAACAGCGTTTCAGTTAAAAAGCGATTCCGAACTGGAACGAGCTTACTTTCTTTTTAAAATGATTTCTAAGGAACCCTTGGTGAGAATTGGTTCTGCAGTAACGAAATTTGCATTGAATATAAATTTGCCTGTAGAAGGACTAATTCGCTCTACTGTTTTCGATCATTTTTGTGGTGGCGTTAATGAAAGTGATTGTATGTCTACAGTCGATAAGATGTATGATGTTGGTGTATCCTCTGTTTTGGACTTTTCGGTAGAAGGTAAGGAAGAGGATGCTCAATTTGATACGACCGCTAACAAGGTTATTGAACTTACTGAATTTGCTAGAAATAAAGAAGCCATGCCATTTTCGGTATTTAAACCTACAGGTTTTGGAAGATTTAAAATTTGGCAGAAAATCACTGAAAAGCAGGAATTGACCGCCACCGAAAAAGTTGAATGGCAAAACTTAGAGAATCGTTATGACCGTGTTGCAAAAGCGGCACATACTTCTGGGATTCGATTGCTCATCGATGCTGAAGAATCGTGGATGCAAGATGCAGCTGATGAATTATGCGAACGAATGATGGAGAAATATAACACAGAGAAGGCAATTGTTTTCAATACGCTTCAATGTTATCGCTGGGATCGTCTAGACTATTTAAAAAATTTACACCAACGGGCGAAATCAAAAGGCTATAAACTAGGTTTCAAAATTGTTCGAGGTGCCTATCTGGAAAAGGAAAATGAACGAGCCATTGAAAAAGGTTATAAAAGCCCCATATGCAGTAGTAAAATGGCGACTGATGATAACTTCAATGAGATTATGAAGTATATTATGGACAATCTTGAGGATATTGAGTTGTTTATTGGTACACACAATGAGTCCAGTACATATATGGCTATGGATTTAATGGAAGAAGATGGAATTTCAAGAAGTGACAATCGTATTTGGTTTGGACAACTTTTTGGGATGAGTGATCATATTACTTTCAACCTTGGTGCCGAAGGTTATAATGTGGCTAAATATATTCCGTTTGGACCAGTGAAAGACGTGATGCCTTATTTAATTCGACGTGCTGAAGAAAATACTTCGGTTGCTGGGCAAACCAGTAGGGAGCTTACTCTTTTGAAAAAGGAGAAAGCTAGAAGAAAACTATAGTGAATTAGGAATAGTTTCCATTTTAAGAAAAAATGGGAACTATATTTATTTTACTTCGGCTTCCGTAACTCTAGCAACTTTATCACAGTTTTCAATTCTAATTTTCAGGTTCTTTTCTGAAATAGTACCTTCAATAACGTATTGTTTACAGGAATCTGGTTTTGTATTGCTTTCAGAAAAAAGAACGTCACCGTCTTTCAGTAATGTCGAGATTGCTGAAGTATCCATTTGATTTTCCCTAAGTACTTGAAGTGTATTTTCAGAAAAGGCTCGTTCCTTTAACCGAATATTTTTAAGAGTCCTCGATTCTGGCCCGTATGCACAAGATGTTTTCTTTCCGCTTAGAATAAAAAACAATAAACCTATTCCAAGTAAAAATCCACCAGAAAAATAGACCAATCGGTATGCAAACTTCATATTTAAGGATTAGAGATTTGTTAATTTGGCCCCGATAGCTCTCGGGAAATATTTGTTTTTAATAGAATGTTTCTGAAATTCCGAAATAATATCAAAAGAACAAAAGATTGATATCGCTATAGGGAATATCAAACCAATCAGCAACTGCTTTATTAGTAAGTATTCCGCGGTAAAAGTACAAACCATTTTTTAAACCATTGTCAAAACGGATTGCATTTTCCAGTCCGCCATTTTCTGCGATTTCTAAAATGTAGGGTGTGAAGATGTTGCTGATAGAAATCGAGGCGGTTTTAGGGTAACGAGCGGGAATGTTTGGGACACCATAATGAATTACATCGTGTTTTATGAAAGTAGGGCAGTCATGACTGGTCATTTCTGTTGTTTCAAAACAACCTCCCATGTCCACACAAACGTCTATTATAACCGCTCCTTTTTTCATATTCCTCACCATCTCTTCGGTAACTATTATAGGGGCTCTGTTATGACCGCGAACAGCCCCTATTGCAACATCGCATCGCAAAAGCGCTTTCATTAGGTTTTTTGGTTGTACGGTAGAGGTATATAAAATACGTCCAACATTTGTTTGAATGGTTCTTAATTTAGTAATAGAACTATCAAACACTTTTACATTAGCACCTAAACCAAGAGCTGATCGAACGGCGAATTCGCCAACGGTTCCAGCGCCGATCACCACAACTTCAATAGGAGGGACACCGCTAATGTTACCAAATAGCAGCCCATTTCCCTTTTCTGCGTTTACCATCAATTCTGCCGCTATTAGTACTGATGCAGTACCTGCAATCTCGCTCAATGCCTTTACGGCGGGATAGCTATGATCTTCATCTTTTATGAATTCAAAAGCGAGGGCAGTAATTTTCTTTTTGGAAAGGGCGTCAAAATATGATTTTTGCCGTGTTTTTAATTGAAGAGCCGAAATAAGTACTGTTTTCGGTTTCATTAATTCTAGTTCTTCTAGGGTCGGCGGTTCTACTTTAAGAACCATGGGGCAGCCAAAAACTTTTTCAGTGTCTTCTGTGAGCAGTGCACCTGCTTCGGAATATTCTCTATCTGAAAATCCGGCTTCATTTCCAGCACCTTTTTCAATCAGGACCCTGTGTCCATTGCTTACTATGGCATTAACGGCGTCTGGGGTAAGACAGATCCTTTTCTCCTGAAAGTAGACTTCTTTAGGAATGCCAATGTAAAGCTCTCCTTTTTGTCGAGAGATTTCGAGAGTTTCTTCCTGAGGAAGCAATTGTGCTATTGTGAACGGTGATTTTGGTGCTAACATATTACAAACTTGACGGCATCAATTTACGGAATAATTTTCGATTCTTATGAATTGAAAATTAGCGAAACAAGTCTTTTATTTGCTGCCAAAGAGTTTTTTTCTGTAAAAGTTCTTCTTCAAAAGCTTTAAGATCATCGTGCCTCATTTGGCTGAAAAGTTTAGCGCGAATCAAATAAACGAAAGGAACTAATACCATCATTATTGGAATTAAATAAATAATTTCTACCTCGTCAGCATTCCTGGTTTGTTTTAATATGTTGAATAATTGAAACACATACATAGCCAAAGGCACTAAAATAATCCAATGCCACCAATGCCTACAAGTGAAGAACCAAATTAATAATAATATGATAGGAATAATTTTACCTGTTAAGAACCATGCAAAATGATTAAAAGAAGGGTATTGAGTAGATATTGAAAAAAAAGGAGTTTTCCAGACCTGGGAATCGGTTGGAAAACTCTCATATGCATAATATATAAAAGGAGTACAGGCCATTATCAAAACGATGATCCCTCCTTGTATTAGACTTTTTCTATCCGGCTGGCGGAACTTTAACTGTCCACGGGTCGATTTGTTGGGGTGTTTGTTCATCTTGGATGCTTTCTGGGGTACAAGAGGCAAAAAGTCCTGCGGCGAATATTGCGGCAACAATAATAACTTTTAAATTTTTCATAATAGTAAGTTTTTGTGAGGTTAATATGGGTCAAACTTACATTCAAAAAACTTAAGCGTGCTAATTATGTTAATTGTATATTTACAGGTTAAACTGCCGTTAAATGCCATGAAATACATAAAAAGCAGATTAAAGGTTATTTTTTTTAACACTTTGGGAAAACGCTATAAATAAATTCTTTATTTCACCGGCACATTTGGATTGATTTTACTTCTAGTTTATTTTTGATTTGGTCTATTTTATATTGGTTTTATGTATTTGTTTTTCTAATAACAACAGTCATTTACCAAATATAATGGCAGGCTAAGGTAAGTATTAATTATGAGATTTAGGAAGTCACGAAATCAAAACAAATCTTTTATTTGTTCCCAAAAACTTTTTTTGGCCCCTAGTTCCTCCTCAAATGCCCGTAGATCTTTCCCAATCAATTGATTTGAAAGTTTGGCTTTAATGAGGTAAACCAAAGGAACTATGACCAGCATAATAGGGAAGAGCCACCATATTTCTACTTCATCGGTAAAATTTGCATCGTCATTTATCACACTAAACAATTGAAAAGAAAACATGCCAATGGGAATTAGAATTACGTGATACCACCAGTGTTTGCAGGTTATAAACCAAATTATAAGAAGAAATAACGGCACAAACTTTCCCATCATTGTCCAAACAGACACCTGTACTTTCTGATACCAAGTAGCTTCATAAGTAAATAAAAAAGTTTCCCACGTTTGAGTTTGTGGGAAACTTGTATATGAATAAAAAACATAAGGGGAAGCCGCTATAATAAGAGCGATTATACTACCCGTTACGAGGTATGATGATATCTGCTTTTTTGATTTGTTGGGGAGTTTGTTCATCTTGTATGCTTTCTGGAGTGCAAGAGGCAAGAGTTCCTAGACTAATAATTGCAGCGATAAATAAGTACTTTACAGTTTTCATAATATATGTTTTTGTGAGGTTAATAACACTTCAAACCTAATCTGAAAATAGCTAAGTATATTAATTATTTTTGTGATATATTTATAAGTTTTTTTTAAATAGAATTCCCATCCTTTGAATTTTTTGCGATTTGGGGCAAACAATTTAAAAGTAACTTATAAGGGTATTTCTTGCTACAATTTATTTCACCGGCTTTAATTTTAAGGTTCTACTTCCGTTTTTGTTTTTCTGAATATTTATAACAGTTGAATTTTGAGGTAATAAATTCTTGATTTTTTCAGGCCATTCTATGAATACATAGTTGTTGCTATAGAAATAATCTTCTACGCCCATGTCATAAGCTTCCTCAATATCATTTATTCTGTAGAAATCGAAGTGATATACGGCTCCTTTAGGACCTTCATATTCATTGACAATTGAAAATGAAGGGCTTCCAGAAATCTCAGTTACTCCAAGTTGTTTTACAATTTCCTTTATGAGGGTCGTTTTTCCAACCCCCATTTCACCATAAAAAAGGAATGTGTGTGAAGCCGAGGATATTAAGATTTGCTCGGCAATCTCTGAAATTTCGTCTTGAGTATATGTAAGTTCCATATTAATAACGGAGACGAATATAAAGAATTTATAGATACAAATCCATTTCTGTGAAAAGTGATTTTCACAGAAATGGATATTATTACACTGTTATCTTGGCGTAAAAACGGAAAAAGGTATTATCATTTCTTCCAATGAAACTCCTCCGTGTTGGTAGGTGTTTCGATAATAACTAACATAATGATTATAATTATTAGGATACGCGAAGAAATAATCCCCCTTTGCAAAAATAAAGGAACTACTCATGTTTATTGTAGGTAAATGAATGGATTTTGGATCTTTTGCCGCAAGCACTTCCTTGTCTTCATAAGTGAGACTTTTCCCTGTTTTGTACCGTAAGTTCAAGCTAGTGTTTTTATCGCCTATTACTTTTGACGGGTTTTTTACGTTTATGGTTCCGTGATCTGTAGTTATAATTAATTTAAATCCTAGGCGTGCAGCCTGTTGAATAATTTCCAGTAAAGGTGAGTTCTTGAACCAACTCTGAGTCAGTGAACGGTATGACTTGTCTGTAGAAGCTAGCTCTTTGATTACTTCCATTTCGGTTTTGGAATGGGAAAGCATATCCACAAAATTATAAACCACCACAGTCAAATCTTCATCCTTATGACTTTTGAAGTTTTCTACAAGTTTCTTCCCTTGTTTTAGACTTGAAATTTTGTGATAACTCCAGTTCAGCTTAATCCCCAACCGCTTCAATTGTGCGGTTAAAAATTCCTCTTCCTTCATGTTCTTTCCGCCTTCTTCGGTATCATTCAACCAAAGATCTGGGTGCATTTTTTCCATTTCGCTTGGCATAAGGCCAGAAAAAATGGCATTACGTGCATATTGGGTTGCGGTGGGTAGAATACTGCAAAAAAGATCTTCTTGAGTCTTTTTGTAAACATTGGCTATGGTGGGTTCAAAGGCTTTCCATTGGTCAACTCTTAAATTATCGATCACTATAAGTAGCGTAGGAGTCCCTTGACTTAATTGCGGTTGTATTTTATCGCGGAACAACGTATGACTCATTGTTGGGGCCTCGCTGGGGTCTCTAAACCAACTGGCATAATTTTTATCGATAAATTTACAGAATTGGCTGTTTGCTTCGGTTTTCTGCGACTCTAAAATTTCAAACATTCCCGAATCTTCAATACTCTCAAGCTCCAATTCCCAATAAACTAATTTTTGATATAAATCTTTCCATTCCTCAAAACTGTTTACCATTGAAAGATCCATTGCGATCTTTCTAAATTCCTGTTGGTAATTTGAAGTAGTCTTTTCTGAAACCAGCCTACTGTGATCTAAATTCTTTTTAAGACTAAGCAGAATTTGATTTGGATTAACTGGTTTTATTAAGTAATCAGCTATTTTTGAGCCAATAGCCTCTTCCATAATATATTCCTCTTCACTCTTGGTAATCATTACTACTGGAATTGACGCCTGGAGTTCCTTAATTTCCGCAAGTGTTTCAAGACCGGAAAGCCCAGGCATATTTTCATCTAAGAAAACAATATCGAAATTCTCTTTTCTAATTTCTTCCAAAGCATCATTCCCACTTTGCGCAGTGGTTACTTTGTAATTCCTAGCTTCAAGGAATATAATATGTGGTTTAAGCAAATCAATTTCGTCATCTACCCATAGTACTTTTATCTCGCTCATATATGTATATTTGTGTTTGTAATAAATCTTAGTTGAATCTAAGAATTACGTCAAAAATAGTCCCGAATTAGGTCAAAAAATTTTTGTCGCTATTAATTTAAAGTTAAAACTTGAAAACCCTTCCCAAGCTTAAAATCTTAAACGATCCTATCTATGGTTTTATTACCATACCCAGCAAACTGGTTTTTGAATTGATGGAGCATAGGTACTTCCAAAGATTGCGCAGAATCTCCCAAATGGGTTTTTCATATATTGTTTATCCTGGAGCACATCACACCCGTTTTCACCATGCATTAGGTGCTATGTTTTTAATGCAAAAAGCGGTACAAGTTCTTTATTCAAAAGGCGTTAAGCTATCTAAAAAAGAGGAGGAAGCTCTTTATATCGCCATTCTTCTACACGATATTGGTCATGGTCCATTTTCACATGCTATGGAAAATAGTATTGTGGAAAATGTTAGTCATGAGCAGATTTCCCTGCTTTTTATGGAAAATCTGAATCAAAAGTTTAACAAGGAGTTAACGCTTGCAATCCAGATATTTAAAGATGAATACCCGCGAAAGTTTCTACATCAATTGGTCTCTGGTCAGTTGGATATGGATAGATTGGATTATTTAAAGCGTGACAGCTTTTATACTGGTGTTCCCGAAGGTACAGTTAATGCGCAGCGATTGATAGCAATGTTGAATGTGAAGGGAGACAATTTGGTTGTGGAGGAGAAGGGTATATATTCAGTTGAAAATTTTCTCGTCGCTCGCCGATTAATGTATTGGCAAGTGTACCTTCATAAAACAGGAATCGTGGCTGAACAACTTTTAGTTCGTGTTTTAAAAAGAGCCAAGCAGTTGACTGCCCAAGGAATAGAAGTTCTCGCAAGTAAAAGTTTAGAGTTTTTTCTGAAGAACCATATAACTTTGGAAGCCTTTGATGAAGAAGTTCTGAATACTTTTTCAAAATTAGACGACAATGATATCATTTCGGGAATGAAAGCATGGGTTAGTAATGATGATTTTGTCCTTAAAAATCTCTCTAAGATGCTTTTGAATAGAGAATTGCTGAAAATAAAGATAAAATCTGAACCATTTTCTGAACAAAAATTAAAAGAGAAAAGAAACAGTGTAATGGAAGCATTAGGACTCTCTGAGGAGGAGGCAACGTTTTTTGTATTTACAGGAAAACTGGAGAATCAGGCGTACAGTATGGAAAAGGATACCATTAATTTACTGACAAAAAACGGAAAGATAATTGAGGTCGCAAAGGCGAGCGACCAGTTGAATTTGGAGGCACTTTCAAAATCTGTGGTTAAATACTATATGTGCTATCCAAAAAACAATAGTCATAGCCATCGGGACTAATTCCTTTTTTTCTATTTTTGCAAGAATGAAAATCAAAGACCGATATCCAGTTCATTTTAAAAACACTATTTTGCGGTTGCATATTTTTTTTATTTCGGTTAAACAAAACCCTTACACCCAATGAAATTTACAGCAGCGCAAATAGCAGGAATCCTTAACGGTACCGTAGATGGCGACGAAGGGATAGCGGTTTCTAAACTTGCAAAAATAGAGGAGGGCACTAAAGGCAGTTTAACTTTCCTTGCTAATCCAAAATATACACACTATATATATTCCACTCAAGCTTCAATAACTATTGTTAACAACGAGTTTGTTCCAGAACATGCCATTAAAACCACATTGATTCGCGTAGAAAATGCATATAAGTCTTTTTCACAATTGTTGGAGTATTACAATCAAGTGAAAATGAATAAGACGGGAATCGAAAACCCCGTTTTTATTGCTGAAAGTGCCAAATACGGGGAAAACCTATATTTAGGTGCTTTTTCTTATTTGGGGGAGAATGTAAAGATTGGTGATAATGTAAAGATTTACCCTAATGTTTATGTCGGTGATAACGTTATTATCGGGGACAACACAGTTTTGTTCACAGGAGCAAAATTGTATTCGGAAACCGTTGTCGGTGCCTATTGCGTCATCAATAGCGGAGTGGTTATCGGTGCCGATGGATTTGGTTTTACACCAAACGAAAAAGGAGAGTATAACAAAGTCCCGCAGACGGGGAATGTAATAATAGAAGACCATGTAGATGTAGGTCCGGGAACAACGATAGACCGTGCTACTCTGGGTTCAACTATAATTAAAAAAGGTGTAAAATTGGATAACCAAATCCAAATAGCACACAATGTTATCATTGGTGAAAACACGGTAATAGCTGCCCAAACTGGAGTAGCAGGTTCCACCAAAATAGGGAAAAACTGTATGATTGGTGGTCAAGTTGGTATAGCCGGCCATATTGTTATCGGCGATAATGTCAAAATACAAGCCCAAAGCGGGATAGGTAGAAACGTAAAGGACAACGAGACACTTCAGGGTTCTCCCGCAATAAGTTATAGTGATTTTAATAAAAGTTATGTATATTTTAAGAACCTTCCCAAAATAATGGAAAGGTTCAATATCGTCGAAAAAAAGCTAGATAATGAATAAAAGTGTGGTAAAACAGCGCACCATTGGTAAGGAGATTTCACTTACTGGAGTAGGATTACATACCGGCAAGCAGGTTACGATAACCTTTAAACCTGCCCCCGAAAACCATGGCTATTCTTTTGTCAGAATTGATTTGGAAGGCCGACCAGAAATTGAAGCTGATGCTAATCTTGTTGTAAACACGCAACGTGGTACCAATCTTGAAAAACGCGGTGTTAAGATTCAAACCTCAGAACATGTCCTTGCGGCATTGGTAGGTCTGGAAGTGGATAACTGTATAATGGAACTCGATGCTTCAGAGCCACCAATTATGGATGGATCGGCAAAATTTTTCATTGAAGCCGTTGAAAAAGCAGGAATAGTAGAACAAAATGCGCCAAGGCAAGAATATATTGTCAAGGAAGTGATTTCATATTTAGATGAGGAAACCGGAAGCGAAATAATTGTCATGCCTGCAGACGAATACCAAGTCACTACTATGGTTGATTTTGGAACCAAGGTTTTAGGTACCCAGAATGCTTCTCTAAAACATATTAGCGACTTTAAGAATGAAATCGCAAATGCAAGAACTTTTAGTTTTCTTCACGAAATTGAAATGTTATTAGAGCACGGCCTTATAAAAGGAGGTGATTTAAACAATGCGATTGTGTATGTCGATAAAGAGCTTTCGCCAAGTACAATGGACAAACTTCGCACAGCCTTTGGAAAAGACACCATTTCTGTGAAGCCTAATGGCATTTTAGATAACCTCACGCTTCATTATCCAAATGAAGCCGCAAGGCATAAACTTTTGGATGTTGTTGGTGATTTAGCTTTGGTAGGCACCCGTATTCGTGGGAAGGTTATTGCCAACAAACCAGGGCATCACGTAAATACGCAATTCGCTAAAAAGCTTTCAAAAATCATTAAAATTGAAAGTCGAAACAATATCCCTACATTCGACATCAACAAACCACCTGTAAAGGATGTGAACCAAATAATGGCTATGCTTCCACATAGGCCTCCGTTCTTGTTGGTAGATAAAATTATGGAAATGACCGAGACTAGTGTAATAGGTCTAAAGAATGTTACGATGAACGAACCGTTCTTTGTTGGTCATTTCCCAGGAGCACCAGTAATGCCAGGCGTTCTAATAGTTGAAGCTATGGCTCAGACTGGTGGTATATTGGCTCTAAGTACAGTACCCGACCCAGAAAATTACCTAACGTTTTTTATGAAAATAAACAACGTAAAGTTTAAGCAACAGGTAAATCCAGGGGATACGCTTATTTTTAAACTAGAATTAATATCTCCTATTCGTCGTGGAATTGTTCATATGCAAGGAAACGCTTACGCTAATGGCAAATTAGTGACTGAGGCAGAATTAATGGCTCAAATGGTAAAAACGAAAAACTTATAGATGAAATAAAGTATGCTTGAAATTGTTCTTAAAAAAGAGCATTGTATTTCTCGAAGACATTTTATCTATAAAAAACAATAAATAAGACAAATGAACCAACCACTTGCATACGTCCATCCGGGCGCTAAAATAGCTAAAAATGTTGTAATTGAGCCTTTCACGACTATTCATAATAACGTGGTGATTGGTGAAGGTACTTGGATTGGAAGCAATGTAACGATAATGGAAGGCGCCAGAATTGGCAAAAACTGCAATATTTTTCCTGGAGCCGTTATCTCGGCTATTCCACAAGATCTAAAATTCAAAGATGAGGAAACTACAGCCGAAATCGGCGATGGCACAACCATTCGAGAATATGTGACAATTAACAGGGGAACCATTGACCGTGGAAAAACCGTTATTGGGAAAAACTGCTGGATCATGGCATACTGCCATATAGCTCACGACTGTATTGTTGGCGATAATTGTATTTTCAGTAACAATAGTACTCTGGCGGGTCATATTACCGTAGGTGATTATGTTGTTCTTGCCGGAATGACCGCGGTACACCAATTTTGTATGATTGGAAATCACGCTTTTGTGACAGGAGGCTCACTAGTTCGAAAAGACGTACCACCTTTTGTAAAAGCGGCTCGAGAGCCTTTGAGTTATGTAGGCATAAATTCAATCGGACTTCGCAGAAGAGGTTTTACACCTCAAAAAATAACAGAGATCCAAAATATTTATAGACTTCTTTATCAAAAAAACTATAATACTACCCAAGCTACGGAGATAATTGAGGCTGAGATGGAAGCCACTCCGGAACGTGATGAGATACTTCAGTTTATAAAGAACTCCAAGCGAGGAATTATGAAAGGATATTTCAACTCAAATTAAATTGAAAATAATAAACAAACTATAAACCATAAACACAAAGAATGGCCACTTCATCAGATATTAGAAAAGGACTTTGCATCCGCTATAACAATGACATTTATAAAGTAATTGAATTCCTTCATGTAAAACCTGGAAAAGGTCCTGCTTTTGTGCGTACAAAGTTAAAAAGTGTGACCACAGGAAAAACCATCGATAATACTTTCTCCGCTGGTCATAAAATAGAGGATGTACGTGTGGAAACACATAAATATCAATATTTGTACAATGAAGGGGATATGTTTAACTTTATGAATACTGAGGATTATTCACAGATTCAATTGATGAAGGATATACTTGACACTCCAGAACTGATGAAGGAAGGTGAGGTAGTTACTGTCCTTATAAATACAGAAGATGGCGCACCACTCTCTGTTGATATGCCAGCACACGTGATTTTAGAGGTAACTTCTACTGAACCTGGTTTAAAAGGAAATACAGCAACAAACGCAACTAAACCCGCAATAGTTGAAACAGGAGCAGAGATTAACGTGCCTCTTTTTATTAATGAAGGAGACAAGATTAGAATCGATACCGAAAAAGGGCAGTATCAAGAAAGAATAAAGGATTAATTGCGTTATCAGTGTTCAGTTGCAGTAGAATAAATTTCAATAAATAATTACAAACCTCAAATTAAACCCCGTGAAATTCCCAGCTCCTCAAACGCTTGAAAATATAGCTGTCATTATCGGTTCCGATTATGTGGGCGAAGCTAATTTTCCAGTTTTTGGAATGAATGAAATTCATGTGGTTCAACCGGGAGATATTGTATTTGTAGACCACCCCAAGTATTATGACAAAGCCTTACAATCTCAGGCTACGGTGATTCTTATAAATAAAAAAGTGGATTGTCCTCTGGGGAAAGCCCTCCTAATCTCAGATGATCCTTTTCGCGATTTTAATAAACTTACTCATTATTTCAATCCTTTTCATAGATCTCGCAATGCTATTTCTGAGACAGCGGAAATAGGCGAGGGGACCATCCTCCAGCCAAATGTTTTTGTTGGTAATAATGTGAAAATTGGTCGTGATTGTATAATCCATTCAAATGTCAGTATTTACGATAACACTGTTATTGGCAATAATGTAACAATCCATGCTGGCACCGTTTTGGGCGGCGACGCTTTCTATTATAAAAACCGTCCAGATAAATTTGACAAACTTTTAAGTGGGGGTAATGTTGTTATTGAAGATAACGTTGATTTGGGCGCACTATGCACTATTGACAGAGGGGTTACGGCTTCTACAACCATAGGTGAAGGTACTAAATTGGATAACCAAGTGCACGTTGGACACGATACAGTTATTGGAAAAAGATGTTTGATCGCCTCACAAGTTGGTATTTCTGGTTGTGTTTTGATAGAGGATTTTGTTACTATTTGGGGTCAAGCAGGTGTAACTAGTGGTATTACCATTGGAGAGAAAGCTGTTATTTCCGGACAAAGTGGAGTGAGTAAATCTCTGCCGGGTAATAAAGCGTATTATGGCACCCCTGCAGATGAATTTAGAAAAAAACACAAGGAAATGGCTTCAATTAGGCAAATTCCAGAAATTATAGAAAAATTGGATAAATTATCATGATTAATAAAGCAAAAGAAGTAGTAAGAGATTTTTATAGATCTGACATTTTAAATGATAAAGGCGTAATGGAAAGATTTTTTCATCCGGACTTTATTCTTATTTGGAATAGTCCTATAGGTCTATCCGTAAAGCATTATGACGATATTGTACTTTTTTTTGAGGAAGTTCGCAGATCATACCAAGACCTGAGAGTAGAGGTAAGCCATTTGTTAGCAGACGGACCCCATGTTACTATTCGATACAAATATTATATACGTACTATGGAAAACCCAGATGAAGAACTTGGGATAGCCCATTTTATTGCGATTTTTGAAATAAAAGATGATAAAATATATCGCGGTTACCAGATAAGTCAGCCGGTTACTGACAGAGACGACACCACCGAAAGTTATCATAAGGTTAGAGTCTAAAAATCTTTACTAGCTTCAACAAAAGCCGTATCTTTGCGGCAATTCTTGAAAATATCTATTAGACCTTACTTAGATAATAACAATAAATAATCAATACAAAATACTTAAAAATGAGCGTTTTAGTAAATAAAAAT
The DNA here is from genome assembly GCA_034675805.1 of Aequorivita sp. Taxonomy (GTDB): domain Bacteria; phylum Bacteroidota; class Bacteroidia; order Flavobacteriales; family Flavobacteriaceae; genus Aequorivita. The sequence continues at coordinate 72,267 of JAUCCX010000001.1, forward strand.
TCAAAAATAATAGTTCAAGGTTTTACAGGAAGTGAAGGTAGTTTTCACGCCGAGCAAATGATCGAATACGGAACCAATGTTGTTGGTGGTGTAACTCCTGGAAAAGGTGGTCAAAAACACTTGGATAGACCAGTTTTCAATACGGTTGAGGAAGCTGTAAAGGAAACTGGAGCAGATACGACTATTATTTTTGTGCCGCCAGCATTTGCTGCAGACGCCATTATGGAAGCTGCTGATGCTGGAATTAAAGTAATTATTACAATAACCGAAGGAATTCCTGTTAAGGATATGATAACCGCAGCAAACTATATAAAGGAGAGAGACTGTCGTTTAATTGGCCCTAACTGTCCTGGAGTTATTACTCCCGGCGAAGCAAAAGTTGGTATTATGCCAGGTTTCGTTTTCAAGAAAGGAAAAGTAGGTATCGTTTCAAAATCTGGAACTCTTACTTATGAAGCTGCGGATCAAGTAGTGAAACAAGGCTTGGGAATTACAACTGCCATTGGTATAGGTGGTGACCCAATTATTGGTACCACAACCAAGGAAGCGCTAGAAATGTTGATTATGGATCCTGAGAGCGAAGCAGTGGTAATGATAGGTGAAATTGGTGGTCAGCTTGAAATCGATGCTGCTAGATGGTATAAAAACAGCGGAATTAAAAAACCAGTAATTGGCTTTATTGCGGGTGAAACCGCTCCTGCTGGTAGAACAATGGGGCACGCAGGTGCAATCGTTGGAGGAAGTGATGACACAGCTCAAGCCAAGAAAAAAGTAATGCGCGAATGTGGAATCCATGTTGTTGATTCTCCTGCGGAAATTGGTAAAAAAGTAGCTGAAGTTTTAGGCTAAATCTTATTATGTTATACACAAAAGCTCTGTGAAATTCACAGGGCTTTTTTTATGGAGAACCCACAACCTTTTGTTATATTTGAATCCCCACCATTCACGCTTGTTTGGTCACAAGAATGTCTGGTTGAGAATGACACACTGATTGTAGCCCTAAGCGCAGTGGTTGCCTACAATTTTATTAAATTTGAACGGAATTTTTATATGTAATGCCCATTAACTATTTGTAAACCAACTGAAGATGAATAATTAGGGCAGTCCATCTTCCTTTAAAATCAAATATTTTATACTGATGAAATTATTAGAAGGAAAAACAGCAATTATCACTGGTGGAAGCCGTGGAATTGGGAAAGGAATCGTTGAGACATTCGCTCAGCATGGTGCCAATGTAGCTTTTACATATAGCTCTTCTGCAGAAGCAGCCAACGCTTTGGCGGATGAGGTTTCAAAATTGGGAGTAAAAGTAAAAGCGTATAAAAGTGATGCAGCTTCTTATGAAGATTCACAAAAACTTGCTGAAGATGTTTTAAAGGAATTCGGAAGTATCGATATCCTTATTAACAATGCGGGAATAACTCGTGATAATCTTTTAATGCGTATTTCTGAAGAAGATTTTGACAAAGTGATTGAAGTAAACCTAAAATCGGTTTTCAACATGACCAAAGCTGTACAGCGTGCTATGTTAAAGCAACGAAAAGGTTCTATTATAAATATGAGTTCAGTTGTCGGGGTTAAAGGAAATGCCGGCCAGACCAATTATGCAGCCTCAAAAGCAGGTATAATCGGTTTTACAAAATCAGTAGCCTTAGAATTAGGCTCTCGTGACATTCGTTGCAACGCAATAGCCCCTGGCTTTATCGAGACCGAAATGACAGGAAAACTAGATGAAGCTACGGTAAAAGGTTGGCGTGAAGCTATTCCATTGAAGCGAGGCGGAACTCCTGAAGATATTGCAAATGTCTGTGTTTTCCTTGCCAGTGATCTTTCTGCATACGTTACTGGTCAAGTACTGAACGTTGACGGAGGAATGTTAACTTAAAGAAGTTTTCGACGTTCAGCGGCCCTGAAACTTGAAACTTGAAATTTGAAATTACTTTAGTGTCCACAGAAACCATACTTTACATAATTCTCGCCGGAGTGATATCTATTGCTCTGGCGGTTTTTATGTATGGATATCGTTCAAAACAAAAAAGTTCGTTGCGATGGATTTTTGGAATTCTTCGTTTTATTGCACTTTTTTCAATTCTTCTTTTGATAATCAATCCAAAATTCAAAAGTGAGACTTATACTATTGAAAAACCAAAACTTCCTATTCTGATTGATAATTCCGCATCAATAGGGGAGTTGGAACAAAAAGAAAATATTTTAGAATTACTTAAAAAGCTGAAGGAAAATAAGAAACTTAACGATAAATTCGACATTTCTTACTTTTCTTTTGGAAGTGATTTTCGGGAAAACGATTCACTTTCCTTTGATGAAAAGAACACTAATATTTCTAAAGCTTTGACTTCGGTAAATGAGCTTTTCAATAATCAATCAGCACCAACACTTCTTATAACCGACGGTAACCAAACGCTCGGTAGTGATTACGAATTTTCTTCAAATACTTTTAAAAACGCTATTTATCCGTTAATTATGGGTGACTCCATAAAATATACCGATTTAAAAATCGAGCAACTAAACACAAACAGATACGCATTTTTAAAAAATCAATTTCCTGTTGAGGTGATTGTAACTTATAATGGTACGACCTCGGCTAATTCTGAGTTTATAGTTACTCAAGGCGCTGCAACCCTTTACCGTGCGCCTGTTTCGTTTTCAGAAAATGAAGCCTCGAAAACACTCAATTTTACGCTTTCTGCAAATAGTGTAGGTCTCCAAAAATATACTGCGCAGATACTCCCGCTTACAGATGAAAAAAATAGGACCAACAACGGTAAACAATTCGCCGTTGAAGTTATAGATCAGGCTACAAATGTTTTGGTAGTAAGCAAATTATCGCACCCAGATCTTGGAGCGTTAAAAAAGGCGATTACCTCCAACGAGCAGCGAATGGTTACTTTTAAAAAACCTCTGGAAGCTATTAGCGTAATTAATGATATTCAGCTGGTGATACTTTATCAGCCAGATCGGAATTTTGCTTCTGTTTTCTCTGAAATCGAAAAACTAAACAAGAATTCCTGGATAATTTCAGGTCTTAAAACAGATTGGAATTTCTTAAACGCTGCTCAGAAAAATTTTAGGAAGGAAACTTCTAACCAAAGCGATAACATACAGGCAAAACTCAATAACAATTACGGCACATTTGCCGTGGAGGATATTGGTTTTAATAATTTTCCGCCTTTACACACCAATTTTGGAGGCCTTACCATTAATGTTCCACATGAAATAATGTTAGAGCAAACAGTGAGTGGTATTTCAACTGGAAATCCATTGTTTGCAACTATGGAAATAAACGGTAAACGCGAGGCGCTTTGGGATGGCGAAGGTTTTTGGCGCTGGCGTGCCAATAATTTTGTTGAGACTGAAAGCTTTCAAGGGTTTGATGATTTTATTGGTAATATTGTCCAGTATTTAGCTTCAAACAAACGTAGAAGTAGATTGGAAGTCGCTTCAGAAACCTTTTATTACAACAATAACCCAATTAAGATTTCTGCCCAGTATTTTGATAAAAACTATGTTTTTGATAATAGGGCTTCCTTAACTATTACCGTTAAAAACCAAGAAACAGAAAGGCAAACCGTTTTCCCTATGCTTTTGCGAAATAATTTCTACGAAGTAGACCTAAACAGCCTACCTGCTGGGGAATATAAGTTTACCGTATCCTTAGCTGATGAGGCGGTTTCCAGTAGTGGGAATTTTACAATCTTAGATTTCAACGTTGAGCAACAATTCTTAAATGCAGATGTGTCAAAGCTGCGACGCGTTGCACAAAATACAAATGGAAAAGCCTATTTTACAGAACAATCTGATGCCTTAATTCAATCTCTTATTGAGAATACTAACTTCCAGAATATCGAACGAAGCGAACAAAAAGTAGTACCTTTGATCGATTGGAAATATCTACTCGCTTTAATCGTTCTCGCCCTCGCTGCAGAATGGTTTATCAGAAAATATAACGGACTCATCTAAAATTTAATCAAACAAAAATATAAAATGGAAAAATTACCCAAACTCACTGTACCCGTAATCGTAGGAATTATTCTTTTGATTATTCTGGTTGCAAAATCTTCAGTTACAATTAAATCGGGACACGTTGGTGTTCTTTATCAAACCTTCGGAAAAGGGGTTGTTACTGATAAACCACCATTAGGAGAAGGCTTTCACATTATCGCTCCTTGGAACAGGGTGTTTATATATGAAGCTCGTCAACAAGAGTTATCAGATAAAATGCAGGTGCTTTCCTCAAACGGACTTGAAATTAAGTTAGATGCCTCTGCTTGGTATCAACCAGTATATGGTGATGTAGCGAAACTTCACCAAGAAAAAGGTGAAAACTATCTGCAACGTGTTATTATGCCTGCAATCCGTAGCGCCGCAAGAAGCGTTGTTGGACGTTATACTCCTGAACAGCTTTACTCCAGTAAGCGCGATGCGATACAAGATGAGATTTTCGAGGAAACCAAAAAGATATTGGATAAACAATATATTCAGTTAAACGAGGTTTTGGTGCGCGATGTAACCCTTCCGCCAGCAATAAAAGACGCTATTGAACGTAAACTTCGTCAAGAGCAAGAATCGTTGGAATATGAATTCCGTCTTGAAAAAGCAACCAAAGAGGCTGAAAAAGTAAGGATAGAAGCCCAAGGAAAAGCTGACGCAAATACAATCTTGAGCGCTTCCTTAACCGATAAAATCCTTAAAGATAAAGGTATAGATGCCACTTTAGAGCTTGCAAAATCACCAAATGCCAAAGTTGTGGTTGTAGGTTCTGGCGATAGTGGTTTACCGCTGATCCTTGGGAATAATTAATTATAGAGAGGTAGAGCCTGTCACACTTTGCAAAGTCTAAGTGTGCTCCAGATCTCTTCATGGTACTCATTTTAAGTTATAAAACCAAATTGGATAAAAAAACCTTTCCTTGTGAAAGGTTTTTTTATGGAAACCATTTCCCATTCTTTTTGGAAGCTTTTTGTAATCGAATATACCCATTTAAAATTCTTTGATTTAGTTACATTTGGAATTCGTGGGGTATTTATAGCTGATAGGCGTTACTACCAATGTTTTATACAAATGATGCTAGAAAGACTAAAAAACCACATCAACAATGAACTATAGAAAAGCAACAGCAAATGACCTTTTATCAATCGTTGAAATGATGATGGACGATATGCTCGGGAAAACGAGAGAGAATTTTCAAAATCCTTTGTCCATCGAATATTTGGAAGCATTTAGAATAATAGATTCTGACCATAACCAAGAGTTAATCGTTGTGGAAAATGATAACCTTGAAATTATTGGCACTTTGCAGTTAACATTTATTCAGTATCTAAATTATTGCGGAGGTCTTAGAGCGCAAATAGAATCTGTAATAATCAGAAAAGATCAAAGAGGGCTCGGAATTGGAAATGATATGTTTAAATGGGCTATAAATAGGGCGAAGGAAAAGAATGCCCGGTTGGTACAATTAACATCTGATAAGCAACGACCCAGAGCTATTAAATTTTACGAAGACTTGGGATTTAAAGCAACCCACGAAGGAATGAAATTGCACTTAGAATAAGAAAAGCCTATTGCATTGCCCGCAATTGGTTTTTTTATGTAAACCCATAATACATTTATCAACAAGTCATAAAGAAGCCGCAAAAGCCCCATCTTTGGTTTTTAATTACTTACCTTCCTAATGGATATGTGATGGGACGACCATTACTGGAATGACCGAATGCCGTATCAAGTGTTCAGCGACACTGCCCATTAAGAGATGTTTTAAACCCGTTCTCCCGTGGGTACCAAGAACTAATAAATCAGCCTTCCAGTTTTCCGCCGTTTTTAAAATGTCCTCCTCGGGTTTCCCTTCTGGCATAAATTTCATCACATCCTTTCCATTGTACATTTCGGCAAGCTCATCCAAGGTTTGCTCCGCTTCTTTCTTTAAAACAACCAAGGCTTGTTCGTGGGTAATCCCAGCATCCACATTGCCTATGGTCTTGGATATATCAACCACAAAAAGTAAGGCGACTGTAGCTGCTAATTGATGTGCGAGTTCCAAGCCTTTTTTGGCAGCTTTCATAGAATATTCACTGCTATTTACGGCGATTAAAATTTTCTTGTAAGCCATATCTTTATTTTTAATGATTATTTCGTAAAATATCTAGTGTGGACTTATAACTATATGACTTAAGACGTAGGACAAATTCACTATTTTTTAGTCCTATATCTTATGTCATTTGATCTTATGTCAAATTCATTAATTTTCTCCCTCCAATTGATTTTGCGGTTTGGGAACAGCAATCCACATATACACACATACCAATATACTCATAATTGCAGTTAACATAAAGGCGACCGACGCTCCGTAATAAGTCCATAACAATCCTGCCAAGGCGCTGGCAATCATAAGGGCGATGCTTTGCAAGGCAACAAACAATCCCATTGCCGTGCCCACTTCTTCTTTTTTACAGAGATTTGAAACCCATGCTTTAGAAATACCTTCTGTAGCGGCCATATAAATTCCATAAACCCCGAAAAGCAAATAGAACAGGTTATGCGTATTGGCCTCAGCCATTCCAAAATAAATACCAGCAAAAAGTATCAGCCCAAAAAGAAAGATTTTTTTAATACCGAGATGATCTGCCAATAGTCCAAGTGGAAATGCCAAAAGAGCATAAACCAGATTGTAAAAAATATAGACCATAATCACATGGTTCTCATTTCCTGTTACTTCGTTTACTCTTAGTAATAACAACATATCAGAACTATTAAAAAGAGAAAACGCAATAAGACCAATGATCAACTTTTTGTAATCGGACGTTGCAACCTTCCAATATTTAAAAAATGAAAAGAAACTCGGAGCTGTTTTTTGTGTCTTTGGTTGTACCGCCTTTTCCTTGATGAAATAAGTAATTCCCACCGAAATAAGAGCCGGAGCAAAAGCGATCACAAAAAGCCAAGCAAGTTTGCCTGGATAAAAATGTAAGAACAATAAAGCAAAAGCAGGACCAAATACCGCTCCCAAGGTATCCCAACCTCTATGAAAACTGAATACCTGTGCTTTGGTTTTTAAAGTAGATTCATCTGAAAGAAGTGCATCTCTCGGAGCGGTGCGGAAACCCTTTCCAAGGCGATCAGTAGTTCTGGCAAAAAACACCCAAACCGGAAATTTAAAAACAACCATCAATGGTTTGGCTATTGCGCTTAAAAAATAGCCCATCCGCACAAATGGCATTCGCCTGCCAATCCTATCGCTCCAATTGCCAAAATAACCTTTACTCAGACCAGAGGTTGCTTCCGCCAGTCCTTCGAGCAAACCTATCAAAAATATAGAAAACCCGATGCTCTGTAGATAAACAGGAATAATAGGGTAAAGCATTTCGCTTGCGACATCCGCAAACATACTTACCAAGGAAAGTATCCATACTACGCGACTGATGTTTTTAAATATCTTTTTCATGGCCGTATCCCTCTCTCAAAAACGTGTCATAAGCATTTGATAAACCAATTTCCTTAATTTTTCGGATTACTTTTTCGACATCATATTTTATGTAATGAAACTGAAAGTGGAACGAATCAGGATCATATAAAGCGGTGTTTTCATCAATTTCCATTGTGGCATAACACGCTAGATTATCGCCCTGCTTGGGTTTGCCCACAGAACCTACGTTAACAGCGTGTTTATAGATTCTTCTGTTTTCATCTTCACAAAATATGGCGTGGTGAAAAGGAATGTGGGTATGCCCCATTAACAAAATATCTGTATCAATTGCATCCATCATTTCCAACAAATATTCATCCCCAACACTCTCTTTTACGTATTCATTGTTAGAGGACACGCTTCCGTGAACCATTGTAATCTTTATATTTTGAAAGGGGAAATGAAACTCCAATTTCAACAAAAATGGAAGATATGAAAGGTAATTCCTGTTCGCATCTGTGATATTGTTATTCACCCTTTCCGCAGATTTTAGACCAAAATCTTTTTGCGCTTCATTTTGATAGGAAAAAGGGAAATTGTCTTGGTTACGGCCAATTCCTTCGTCATGGTTTCCCTGAATGCAGCTAATATTGTTTTTGCGGATGAGTGCAATCACTTCATTGTCCCAACCCGCAAAATTCACCAAATCGCCTAAACAATAAATATCATCAGGATTGTGTTTGTCAATTTCGTTTAAAACAGCTTTCAATGCAGGAAGATTAGCGTGTATATCACTGATAAATGCTAGTTTCATATCGGTATATTTATAAGATTATTAATTGAGACCTTCTCAATCCTTTCAAAACCCAACCCAGAAAACAAGCAAATTCTTAAGATCCTTTTTTCCTAAATCCCCATTTCATTATAAAAACAATTCCTTAGAAAAAAATCCTTTTTACCCGAATTAGCCTGTTATTAATTTCGTTTACCACAACTTCATTTTGCAATTCTGTTTTTGTTTTATTTATAATTACTTCCTTAATATTATTTTCCATACTTCCCAAAACCACATTCATCTTCGCGTTAAGATCATAATTAAATTTACGAAAAGATTCCTGTATTCTATACGTAAGATCATAAATGATAGAGGCTGTATTCCTGGTTATTAATTCATTATAATGATTTTTCATTTTTGAGCGTAACTTTCTTTTTTGAAAAGACATAGGAAGGGTTTTATCGAAAAATGAAAGTGGATTATTTATCGCAGGAAGGCCACTATTAAATGTGATATAGAAAGAAGTATAGGCGCTTAGATCAAACTGTTCCGAAAAAAGATTAATATTTTGGTCCAGATAAACTGAAAGATTGGCGCTCAGTTCATTTAAAAAACTCTGTGAGCGCTGGCTATATTGTTGTAAGAGTTCCTTAAAATGCTCCCTAGTTTTCAATTCCCATTCCTTTTTTATGTTTTCAAAACTTTTACGGATATTATCGTCCAATCGTTGACGGAAAACATTTAATGTTTCACTTTTAATATCCTGAATTTCACTGATGATATTGTTTACTTCTAAACGCATCGCATTGCTTTGTTTATTCAGATCGTCGTAAATATCTTTTTGTAAACGCTTTATTTTTCCGGTGATGATGCTCTCAAATTCATCTTTCTGGTCGTTCATTAATTGAATGGATCCGCTCAATTCGAGGCTTCTTTTTTCTAACTCGTGCAAAGGCAATAGATACGCGTCTGCAATAAACTGTAATTGAAGTTCTGCTTGGCGACACAGGGTTTTTAGCTGTCGGGCAGAAGATAATTCAAGCAAGGCTTCTTTTTCATTCCTGGCCAAAGAAAGCAATTCGTTTTTCAGGCCAGCTAGATCATTTCGTTCCGAAGATACATTGGACACAATATAGAATTCGATTTCATTTTTATCCTTTTCGAGGACTCCTGACAATACTGTTTTATTGTGAAGGATTAGTTTTCGTAAATCTACTTCTTCTAAAAGATCAGCCTTATTGAAAACAAAAATAATTTTAGTAACGTGTTTTTGTATCTCTTCCAAGAGTTCCAGATCAATGGTATTAATAGGAATATCCGCGCTTAGTATAAAAATGGCGGCGTCAATTTTAGGAATGAAATCAAGAGTTGTCTGGGTATTATGTTCGTAAGCAGAACCCAAACCGGGGGTGTCCACGAGAGAGATATGTTTTAGTATTTCTGCATTTTCATAGAGCTGCACATACCGTGCACCTCTTTTGTTATCTGGATTTTTTTCTTCCGTAACATATTCATCAATAGCATCAATTACAATTTGTTCTTTTTTGCCATTAAGGAGGTGAACAATTGCACTGGGATTTTCACTGTATTCTATAACCGTTATCAATGCTGTGGCGGGAGTAACAGAAACCGGTAGAATTTGTTTCTCAAGAAGTGAATTTATTAACGTGGATTTCCCTCTTTTAAAAAGACCGGTTATTACCACGTACAATTTCTGCTCCTCAATTTTCTCTTTTAAAGCATCCATATCCTGGATCAATAAAGCATCAACATAGCCTTTGGATGCCGTAGAAAGTTCTTTTATTTTTGAAAGTAAATCCATTAAAATTTCTTTAAATAATGTGAAGTTTTTAGCCGATAAAACGTATCCCTAAGACCATAAAAATATCATTTATAACTGCCAGTTTCATAGCTATTCAATTTTAGATATCTTGTTATACAAAACAATTTCATAACTCTTTTGGAATGTTTTGCCTGAAAGATTCGGATTATTATATCATTGATTCTTAAAAACTTTAATTCCCGAATAGGTTGCATTTTTCCCCAATTCCTGTTCAATTCTGATGAGTTGATTATATTTTGCAATGCGTTCGCCTCGGCAACCGCTTCCTGTTTTTATTTTCCCTGCTGCGGTGGCTACGGCCAAATCTGCTATAAAAGTGTCTTCGGTTTCTCCACTGCGATGGGACATAAAAAGTCCATAATTATTGGCTTTCGCCAACGCCATTGTATTAAGGGTTTCGGTCACAGTTCCAATTTGATTCAATTTGATAAGGATTGAATTGCAAGCGTCCATATCTATGGCTTTCTGTAGGAGTTTTTCATTGGTGCATAGCAAATCATCGCCCACCAATTCAATTTCAGTTCCCATTTCCTTTGTTAAGTTTTGCCACCCTTCCCAATCATTCTCGCCCATACCATCTTCAAGCAAAATAATAGGGTATTGGTTGACCCAACTTTTCCAAAGGTCAATCATTTGGTCGCTTGAATATTTTTGTTGCGTGCTTTTAGATAAAACATATTTTCCGTCTTGCCATAGTTCGCTGGTCGCAGGATCCAAGCAAATTGAAATATCCGTTCCCGGTTTGTAGCCAGCTTTTTCAATAGCCTGTAAGATTACATAAATGGCTTCTTCATTGGATTTTAAGTTGGGCGCAAACCCGCCTTCATCGCCTACGCCAGTGAAATAACTTTTGTTTTTGAGAATGTCTTTTAATGCGTGAAAAGTTTCTACGCCCATCCGAATAGCCTCGGTAAAAGAAGGCGCATTGTGTGGCGCGATCATAAATTCCTGAAAATCGACATTATTATCGGCGTGTTGGCCTCCGTTAATCACGTTCATACAAGGTACCGGCAAAGTGAATTTATCATCCGTATTCAAGTAACGGTATAATGGAATCCCTGTAGAATTCGCGGAAGCCCTAGCAAACGCAATAGAAATAGGTAAAATCGCATTAGCTCCCAAATTACTTTTATTGGGTGTTCCATCCAATTTGATTAGAAAATTATCTAAACCCTCTTGTGAATCGAATGTTTTGCTGGTCAAAGCAGGAGCAATAATTTGGACGATATTATTTACTGCTTTAAGCACGCCTTTTCCACCGTATCGCTGTTTATCATTGTCTCTTAGTTCGACGGCTTCTTTTTCTCCTGTGCTTGCCCCCGATGGACAAATCGCTCTTCCTTGAAAATTATTTTCGAAAATAACTTCTGCTTCAACAGTCGGATTCCCTCTTGAGTCCAGGACTTCGCGGGCAATAAGCTTTTGTATTTTCATAATTCTATTTTTTAAATTCATTATTATAATCTGCAATGGTTTGCCTTATATTTTGTCACAACCCTATTTTCGTTAAAGATATTCCACCAAACACTGCCAATAATCCAATAGTAAAACTGCTGATGGCGTAGATGCCGAAAGTGAGATAGTTGGAATTCTGAAGTAAATTCAAATTTTCTAACGTGAAAGATGAAAATGTGGTAAAGCCACCACAAAACCCGGTGGCAAGAAAGAGCAGAAGGCCGGGCGTAAGCCATTCATAACGTTGCCCAAGACCAAAGATAATACCTATTAAAAGGCAGCCAAGGATATTTGCGGCAAAGGTTCCGTAGGGAAAGGCAGATGGAAAGTGTTTTGTGAGCCATACTGCAAGGAGATATCTTGAAACACTTCCAAGAAAACCACCAGTACCTATTAACAAAAGAATCCTACCCATAATCTATTAGATTTAGTTGAGCAGGAGTTATCAGCTTTTAGGGCGGTTATCGGCGAACCCCATCGCCATTGGGTTTAAAGTACGTAAAGTTAATGTTATTTACTTGTATGATAAGCAATAGTCACAAAACTTTAAGAGAAATAGGGGAGTTGAGGAAGGATTTTTGATACATTTGGAAGGTAGGATGGCTTTATTCTATTAACCCCAATGTTCCGAAAACATCTTTCACACTCTCAATCCCTTCACATAATCATTAAGAGTCGCCAAATTGCTAAATGCCGCCCCCATTGTGTTATTAAAATAGGCATAAACAGTCTTACCTTCCTCAATCCAGTTTACTATAGACTGAGTACCTTGTTTTAAAAATTCATTGCTATAAGAACCGCGATATCTAGGTTCGGGTCCATGAAATCGGAGGTATCCAATATCATCATCTGCATGGGTCCATTGTGTAGCGGAATTCTTAATATCGTGTAAGACCAAGGAAGCATTAAAACTATTTGGCAATTGCTAGACTTATCCTTATCAATAAAGATGAAGCCGAACATAAAGAATAGCAAGAAATAATAGGATTTTTTGATTTTTTAGAAAGAAGTTGATCGACTCCAAACCCAATAAACCATATATCAGACATTGATCTCTAAACCCTACAAATCATTCTTCTGGAAAGTCTTAATGTTTCCCAATAACGCTCTGATTAATACTTTCTTTTGCTAAATTTGATTGTAGTTAATTTGTTGTCAGGTAATTAGTTATCATAAATGCCGTCGTTTTGTTGTTTATACACGAGTTAACGTTCATTGTGAAAGTTGACAGTAAAACTATAAAACAACTCACAGAAAATGAACACAACACTTTTAAATGAATATTGTAATACCCTAATAAAATAGTGGAATCCAGCAACCACTTTAAAAAACGGGGCAAAACCGAAAAGCCATACGAGTAGGGGAATTTAAAAACAAAAAAGATGTTAACAGTAATTGGCTCACATGAAGTAAAAAATTTCACAGATTGGAAAAAAGCTTTTGATGCTGACGAAACTAGTCGTGCACAAGCTGGAATCAAAACTATTGGTGTTTATAAATCGGTGGAAAAACCTAACGACGTAACCTTTATTCTCGAAGCTCCATCAGCGGAAATAATAAATGGAATGATGAGTAGTCCTAAATTTCAGGAAACAATGAAAAATGCAGGTGTTATTAACGAACCGACAATTAAACTACTGAACGGAGTTTAATTGTATAAGTATTCAGAGAGGGCAATTATTTAAACAGGACGGAAGTACTTAATTGTATGACCGTTCTTCTTTTTTATTGGTTTCAATTATAGTTAAAACTATGTGCTTTAGTACATTTCGCTTTCCCCGAATTACTCAGGACTATAAATTTCTGCCACGAATTACACGAATTTACACGAATCAATTTGTTTCCTAAAAGCATACGCAAATGATATACTATTAATTTCACGAATAAAACTGACTTTCAGTCTGTTTGAAAAACCTATCAACCCGTCTTCTGAAATGACTTTATAATCACCAAACCACAAACTACCGCTACCGCAGACAACATCACCGCCAAGACATTATTACTATAAAGGAAGTTTCCAATAGCAAACAGTGTGCAGTAAACCCCTACAACTCCAGCAAAGAAGCCAAGAATTTTCATTCCAAACCCTTTGAATTTGGATTCGGTTCCAAAGATTAGGCTATTGAAGCTATTCAAGGTTTCGGCTTTTGACGGTTTCGTCAAAAGTGTGACAGCTACCCATCCAATGGTTGTGATTACTACACCAAAAACCAATTGCCAATGCCCAGCCATTTCTACCAAAGGCGTTTCCATCTTTCCATTTACAAAAAAGAAAGCGGCAATTACAAAGGAAATTAGCATTGCTGCAATTTCGCTATATGGGTTTATTCTGCTCCAAAACCAACGAAGAATAAACAGTAAACCCGTTCCAGCACCAATGGAAAGCAGTAAGTTGAAACCATCACGAGCTTCATCGAGAACTAAAGCGAGCAAACCAGCAAAGACCATCATTAACACGGTGGAAATCCTCCCAACGGCAACTTGCTCTTTCCCGGAAGCTTCTTTCCGAAGAAATCGAACATAAAAGTCATTTACTACATACGAACTTCCCCAGTTTAAATGCGTTGAGATTGTACTCATAAACGCAGCAATAAGTGATGTAATTACTATCCCCAATAAACCAGCCGGTAAGAACGTAAGCATCGCAGGGTAGGAGAGGTCATTCTTTACAAATGAAGGATTTAGATTTGGGAAAGCAGCTTGTAAGCTCGAGATGTCAGGATATATGATTATCGAAGCCAACCCAATAATAATCCATGGCCAAGGACGAAGCGCATAATGCGCGAAGTTGAAAAACAAAGTAGCCCATGTGGCGTGCTTTTCATTCTTTGCCGCCAGCATCCGTTGGGCAATATAACCACCTCCTCCAGGCTCAGCTCCTGGATACCAAACGCTCCACCACTGCACCGCCAGCGGAATAATAAGCAGCGGAATCAACAATTCAGGTTTGGAGAAATCTGGAAGCATCGCCGTTTTTGCGGCAACAGCAGGCGTGGAAAGAAGTTTTTCCATCCCTCCAATTTCGGGCATATTTACAATATAAATGGTCGCCCAAATGCTTCCAACCATGGCAATAATAAATTGCACAAAATCCGTCAATAAAACCCCCTTCAGTCCACCAAAAGCTGAGTAGATCACTACGATTGGAGAGGCAATCAATAAAACTTCATAGGAAGATAAGCCAAACATCACATGACCGATTTTAATTGCGGCCAAGCAAACATTTGCCATAATTACAATATTGAAAAATACGCCAAGATAGATTGCGCGAAATCCTCTCAAGAAAGCGGCGCTTTTTCCACTATAACGTAATTCATAAAACTCTAAATCTGTTGTAATTCCACTCTTACGCCATAATTTGGCGTAAAAAAATACCGTCAGCATACCAGTCAATAGAAAACTCCACCAAATCCAGTTTCCAAAAACTCCGTCCTCGCGTATTACACCTGCAACAAAGTTAGGTGTGTCAGCAGCAAAGGTCGTGGCGACCATACTTACCCCAAGTAACCACCAGGGCATATTCCTATCAGAGAGAAAAAAGGATTTTGAATCTTTCCCTGATTTTTTTGCGACAATCAACCCGATCATCAAGAATACAATTAGAAATGAAATTATAATAATCCAGTCTAGAGTGGCTAAATGCATAAGAAGTATTGGTTTTTCAGTCGTTCAGGTTTGTTTGGTGAAAGTAAAGAAATTGGATTGAAAACTAATAACACGTTAAAACTTAATATTCACAGTTTTTTGAACAATCAACGTTCATAAATGATTACCTCGAATTAATCTATAATAATACAAACGTATTCGTTTATTTACCCGTCCCGAAGGTGGGATATGCTCCAATTCTTTTAAAGCCATTTATTAGAACTTTACCATTCCATTAAAATTCATAAAACCATTTTTCCTACCTTTAAAAAAATAATCATCCCTTTATGTGTGCTAAAAGAAAAAAGAAGAATCCAACTACTAAAATTGAACCTAAAAAAGCAAGGAACCTTTCGCCAGGCACAGTTTCTTATATAGGTAAGAAAGTGACTACCCAAACCCAATTGGATATTATTGATTATTCAAAAGAGACTTATAGTCGCTTTGAAACCCATATTATTGACGACGCTTTTAAATATGAAGATGCGTCCCATATTACCTGGATTAACGTAAATGGTTTGAGCAATACCAACGATATTATTACCCTTGGTAATCACTTTGATTTGCATCCATTAATCCAAGAAGATATTGTTACGACAAATCAACGCCCTAAAATTGACGAGTATGACGATTATCTTTTTATCGTTTTTAAAATGCTTCACTACGATGAGAATGAACAGCTTACTAATGAGCACGTTAGTATGGTAATGGGCAAAGATTATGTGTTGACTTTCCAAGAATCCGAAGGAGATGTTTTTGGAGATCTTCGGGATAGATTGGAGTTCGCAAAGGGGCGTATTCGTGGCTCAGGATCAGACTATTTAATGTTTTCAATATTGGATGCAGTAGTGGATAATTATTTTACAGTGGTTGAATTTTTAAGTAATAAATTGGAACTACTAGAGGATAGACTTTTTGATGACAAAGAAGATGAAGATATTCCACAAGAAATTCAAGAACTAAAAAAGGAAATATTAAAGATTAGAAAAGCCGTAGTGCCTTTGCGAGAGGTAGTAAACCGCTTAGAGAAAATAGAGACCCCACTTATTGAACAAAGAACAAATAAGTACATTCGGGATTTGTACGATCATATTATTCAAGTTAACGAAAGTGTTGAGATATATCGTGATATGATTGCCGGTTTGATGGAGATGTATATGACGACCATCAGCAATAAAATGAATGAGGTAATGAAAGTTTTGACTATTATGGCTTCTATTTTTATTCCATTGACATTTCTTGCGGGAATCTATGGTATGAACTTCGATAACATGCCTGAACTTCATTTTAAATATAGTTACTTCTACCTGGTGGGCGTAATGGGCCTAGTAATCTTGGGAATGATATGGTATTTTAAACGAAAAAAGTGGTTATAGCTGCTACTGTGTAGTTCTGTCAGAAAAATATAATATGAGCTCGATCTAATTGTTGTATAGTAAAGCTGGCGTAAAGTATATAGTTCAGATTTTAAATTAATTGCCTAAATTTACTTTAGACTAATTAACCAACCACATTGAAAAAGCTCATAACTGACTCTCATCGTCGTAAAACGATAAAATCATCATTGGGCCATTTGGTTGTTAAGTGGTTAATCCATAAATCTTAAAAAACCAGAAAATGGCGGAGAAAAAGATTTTTATTAGTTATTCTAGGCGCGATACAGATTACGTATCTTCCTTAGTCACAGCACTACGGGAACAGGGTTTTGATGTGTGGTTTGATAAAAACATACGCACTGGCACAGATTGGGATGACACTATTGAGTCGGAGCTTAAAAAAGCAGATGCCGTTGTTCTCATTTTGTCAAAGACTTCTGTGACTTCAGATAATGTGAAAGATGAAATATCATATGCTATTGGACTTAATAAAAGCGTGAACCCAATAAAAATTGAAGAATGTGATGTTCCCATGCGCTTAGCGCGAAAACAATTTGTAGATTTTACAGCACTGGGGCACGAAGCGGGTTTTGAACGGTTGGTAAGCGATTTAAAGCGTACTCTGGAAATAGCGGACGAAAAGAAAGAAATTCCAAAAGGAAGTTTTACCCCTCCTGTATCAAAAGCTATAAGTGCGAATCCTATTTCGGAAAAAAAGCCAAGTAAGTTAATACCATATATTATTGGAGGCGTTGCGGCCATTGTGCTTGCTGTTGTTCTAATGATGCAATTTACAGATATCTTTACTCCAGAACACAAACTGGTTGAACAAGTGCCCTTAGAAGTTGTTGATATAGCTTTGGATGGAGCAGAGGACACCAAATCCATTGCCGTTTTAGCCTTTACAGATATGAGTCCTGAGCAAGACCAAGAGTATTTCAGTGATGGCATCAGTGACGAGATATTGAACCTGCTAGCCAAAATCCCAGAGCTAAAAGTAATAAGTCGCACCTCCTCCTTCTCTTATAAAGGAAAGGACCTGAGTATCAAAAAAATAGGAAATGAACTGCACGTAGATCATGTGCTGGAGGGCAGTATTCGTAAATCAGGGAATACATTTCGTATTACGGCACAATTAGTAGATGTAAACTCTGCAACCCAAATTTGGTCAGAAACATATGATCGTGATATACAAGACATCTTTAAGATTCAGGACGAGATTGCCACAAAAGTTACTCAACAACTAGAAGTATCGCTTTTGGGCAAAGTGCTAATCTCCAGCACCGTGAATACAGATGCCTATAACTTGTTTCTACAAGCTAGACAATTGAAAAATCAAAGATCCCCGGAAAGCAATACAAATGCCATCAAACTGACCAGGGAATCCATTGTCATTGATAGTACGTATGCTCCTTCTTGGGACCTATTATGTAGTCTTTTTTATCAATCTGCTTTTAACTTAGCTGCCATGCCAATGGATGAAGCCATTAAAGAGGGCAAAATTTCGGCAAAAAAGGCGATAGCTCTAGATCCTAAATATGTGAATGGTTATTTAAGCCTTGCTCAGTTGGAAGAGGCGTCGTGGAATTTTAAAGAGGGTAGTGCTTTAATGGATCAGGCGATACTTTTGGAACCAAATAGTTCTGCGGTCCTCTATATGCAAACATACTTCGCATTAATGAATGGAAAGAAAGAGGTGGCGCTCGAATTAATGTTGAAGAGGATTGAACTGGATCCCTTGAACGAGGAATGGAATTATTTTAATCTGGCCCTAAATTACTATTTAAATGGAAAATTTGTTGAGGCTGAAGAGAGCTTGAATCGCTTATTGTTACTACACCCAAATGCAGATTCTGCTAATAGTCTCATGGGCCAAGTTCAATTGAGCTTGGGGCACCCGGAAAAGGCACTGGAATATATTGATAAGGATACCCGTACTTTCTGGCTTTTATATAGAAAAAGTATGGAGGTTTATGCCGCAGGAAACAAAAAGGAAGCCAATGTCCTGTTAAAGAAATTGATTGCAGATTGGGGAGACATTGCATGGTCAAATATCGCCCATGTCTACGCCTTTAGAGGTGAAAAGAACGAAGCCTTTAAATGGCTGGAGCTTGCTCTTGAAAACAAAGATATTACCCTCCTAGAGTTTCTTAGTTCTCCTGAAATGCAGAACTTATGGGGCGACCCACGTTGGGATAAATTCATTAACAAATTGGGGCTTCCCGAAGATCACGGATTTCATATGGACGTGAATGTCATTGCTAGCACAGCTGAGCAGCCTAATGAATGACCTAACAAAATAAAGGTGAAGCTAATCTCCAATGTATCTTCTTGCTAATAGTTTCGAATCTAGGAATAATAATTTTTAGCACGGAAAACAAAGCAGAACACTTTTTATTATAACGTTTTTGCTAATAATGGAATTTATTGATGAAATTCTATTTTATCAAGGAATTATGATTTATATCATAGAAAACAAGTGGTCCTATTCACTATATTTAACGATATAACAATCTATATTAATAAATTATGCGAATACTTCTGTTTTTAATTATATCTCTCTTGGTATTTAGCTGTAAAACCGATAAGAAATTAAACGATGTCATTGTAATATCCTCACCCGAACGTGGGGAATTGAGCGTCGACTCTCAGATTTTCCTCGGGAATCGACTATTTTCAGAAAAAACATGTATCACCTGCCATGCCGTAAACCGAGTAAAAAAGGGGCCCTCTGTTAAGGAAATAATGGCGGTTTATAAAGAGAAGAATGGTGATATTGTAGCTTTCCTAAAGGGAAATGCCCAACCAATTGTAGACACCACTGCCAGTCAAGTGGCTATTATGCAAGAGAATATCGATGGTTTCTTAAAAAAGATATCCGATGAAGAAATGAACTCCTTGGCTTTCTATATGATGCATGTGGATGAATTAAATCCGTAATAGCTTTGTTTAAAGCTGAATTCCATGCTTCCACTATAAACATTAACCATATAGAAGTATTTGTTGTTACCCATCTAGTATTCTTTATAATAAAATGAACTGCTATTCTAGGTTGGTATATCAATAAAACATTAAAAATCACTCCTTTGAGTGATTTTTTTTTCGTTCTGCTCATATAAATTAGCTAAAACTAAAACCAATATTTATGAGCACAACATACACCTACCAAATCCCATTCAACAATAATCTATGGAAACTTGTGGGAACCTTTTCTGTAATAGCGATAATTGGCGCATTAGTTCCTTTTGAATTCTATGGCAAAAGAATGACACTAACCAACAATACATTATTTTATGGAGGACTTTTGTTCGCTGGAATATTTCTGTTAGTGGCGCTGATTCTTAAAATGAAATCTAATAACTCCAAACAGAATCCATACAAAATTGAATTAACAGAGAGCACGCTTCAAGTTCCAAAAGGGAGAACGGATGTTGTAAAAATTCCTTTGCAAGACATCGCCTCTGCCGTTGAAATAGGAAACAAAATGAATGGAGGGATACTTCAAGTAAAAATGAAGACAAACAGTGTTAAGCCTATTTATATTCAAGCAAATGGATTTGAAACAGAAGAAGCTTTTTTTGAGTTTGAAGAAAACCTAAACAAACGAATTTAGGCTTATTAATATGGAATTTAAATGAAGCATTTCCTACTTTTTTGTTTCCTCCTTTTATGGCAAATAACCTTGTCCCAGGACATTGTCGACTTCTTTCAAATGGTTCCGGATTCTGTTGTATTCAATTTGAGTACTTCACAAAGAGAAGTGATTGCGAACAATTCGAAAGATTATATGTCTGTTGAAGATGCTCATAAAGTAATGAACAAAACAAAAGCTAAATATGCTTTTGAGTCTGTGAACGAATCAAAAACATATTTAAAGCTTATTGGGTCTTTTGAGGGGCAATTTCAAATGAGCTATTGGAATCTTCCAAGTGGCAACCAACTGATAGCAGTTTACAAAGAGAGTTGTGGCCCAATTTGTTTTGTGAATAGTTTTGTCTTTTATGAATTTGATGGGGAGGGATTTGTGGAATTGCCATTTATATCAATTATTTCACTGGAAGAAAATGATTTCCTAAAAGAAGATAACAATAAAGATCGTAAGGCGATTGAGGATCAAGAGCTTATTGCGACTCTACTTTATCAACTTCCTGAAAAAGGGGAGGATATCTTGGCAAAATGGGGCAATGAAGCCCCGAATGAATTTTATAAGGAGTATGCCAAAGGCAACAGAATAAGTCTAAAATGGCAGAACGGAGAATTTATTAAATCGAAAATATTTTGGAACTAAGATCAAAAACTATGTGGTATCAAATTACATTGGCAATAGGCATTGCGCTCCTGTTGCTCTCAATTTTTTTTATGTATCGTTCAGTATCATTTTTAAAAGCGAGCAAACGCGCCCATGGAAAAGTCGTTGAGCTTGAAACCGTTTACACTGGATCAAAACAGGAAATAACATTCCGACCTATCTTCAGTTTTATTACTGATGATGGCTCTGAAATTATATATGATAAAGCTCAATCCAGCAATCCGGCAAGTTGGGAGATAGGCGAGGAGGCAACCTATGCTTATATGCCAGAAAACAAGCAGAAAGGTAGTATAGTTTCCTATTTTGAAATATTTCTCTGGTCTATTATTCTATCCTGCCTATCCATGCCGTTGATACTAGTTGGTGGAGGTTATTACTTGGCACAAATGTATTTGAAGTAAACTATTTGTTCAAAAGCACTATTAACTGGCCACGGCTTTCCACTTCCATTTTTAAGAAGATATTTTTAAGATGGGTCTTTACCGTGTTTAGACTTACAAACTGTGATTCTCCAATTTCATAATTGGTTTTGCCTTGCATCAATTCTTTTATTATTTCCAGTTCTTTTTTGGTAAGTGAGGAATGTGCTAATCTGTCTATTTTCTCATCCAGACTTCCATTGCCATTGTTCCATTTTTCAAAATTTGCAGCGCCCACTTCAATAGCAGCAACTAATCCTCCCTTGCTAATTGGTTTTACCAAATACCCATACGGATATGTGGCTTTTGCCTCTGTTAGGGTTTTCTCATCAAAGAAGGAGGTAATAAATATAAACGGAATTCCAAATTCTTCTGTAAGCTTTTTTCCGAAAGCGATGCCATCGTCCTGCTTCCCGATTCGAATATCAACCAAGGCAAAGTTGGGATTGCAGATTTCAATTTGCTCCATAGCCTGTAAGAAGGTGTAACAAACACTAACTACCTCATGTCCCAAGTCTAGGCAATTGTCTTTCAGGTCCATCGCGATAATGGGCTCATCTTCAAGGATCAGTATCTTAAGTGCCGGTATCATTAATTAGGATCGAAAATGAGTTTATATTCTGTGCCATTTGTATTGTCTATACTCATTGCAGCGTTCAGTTTTTCGCTAAACGCGGTTATCAGTCGCATTCCCAAGGAATTGGTAGGTGCATCTATCATTTCAATGGTAATACCTTTCCCGCTGTCTTTAACCTTCAATTCCAATTTGTCCGGTGAAATTTTATGCATCGAAATGTCTATCGCACCCTTTTGGCTTCCATTGAAAGCATATTTAAAGGCGTTAGATAGTATTTCATTCAGTATAAGTCCAATGCTCATAAGCTTTTCTATATCCAGATCCATATCTTCAATACTTGTATTGATTTTAATGGTTTTATCAGGAATTTGATAGGTGATAAACAGTTGCTGCACCAATTTTTCAATATAATCCTTCGGTTTTAATTGTTGAAGACTGGAATGGCTGTAAATGTTTTGATGAATAAGCGACATAGCCTGAATTCGTGAGATGCCATCGTCAAAAATCTTTTTGGATTGTGGATCTTCAACCTTACGAACGTGCATATTTAACAAGCTGCTAATTACCTGTAAGTTATTCTTTACTCGATGATGGATTTCCTTTACTAAATCTTCCTTCTGCTTTACCAGTACATTGAGCTGCTTGTTCGATTTATGTAGCTTATAACGCAGCCAAAACAACCAGAAAGCCAAGATTAAAAGCACGGCTAGAATCATACTTATTACCCAAAGCGCTTTATTGCGGTTTTTGATTATAGTATTACTGGTTTCAATTGCCTTTTCTTTTTCCTTGGTGCGGTGAACAATCTCTAGTTTGTCCATTTCCTTTGTTCTATCTGTTTGGATTACTTTGTCATTGGCTTCATGATACAATTGCAGATGCTTGTATGCCGCCTTATAATCCCCAATGAGCGTGTCAATTACGGAATAAACTTTATATATTTCTATCATTTCGTGTGGCACCTCAAGCACGTTGCCTAAGGCTATGGCATTGTCAAGGTATTGTTTGCCCGCTTCATATTTACCTTGCTGAATCTTTAAATTGGCTAGGTTTCCGTAAAGGTTTATTTGATTGTTTTTGTCTTTGGTTAACTTTTGAAGCGACAAGGTTTTAAGGAATAACTCTTCTGCCTTTTCATAATCTCCTTTATATTGATATACAATTGCAAGATTCCCCATGGCATTGGATATGCCCACGCTATCTAATGTTTTTACTTTCAACTCATACGCCTCATTATATACATCTATGGCCTCTTCATATTTTTCTTGAATTCTATATATAGCTCCTATATTATTGAGCGCACTGGCAATTCTTTTCTCATTGTTTATGCTTTGATATAACTGCAGTGCCTTTTTAAAATAAGATTCAGCTTTTTCGTATTCTTTTTGATAGAAAAAAAGAACACCAATATTTAAGTTGGATGTTGCTTCTCCTTCTATATCCTTTAACCCTTTCTTCAGCTCTATTGATTTTTCATAGTAGTAAAGAGCGCTGTCCGCAATTCCCAAATAATCGTACGTAAGCCCAGTAACATGATCAGACCAGGCCTCCATTTCTTTGTTTTTGATGCTCTTTGAAACTTGTAATCCTTTTAATGCAAATGATTTAGCCTGTTGATTGTCTGTACCCACTAATTCCGAAGCAAGGTCGCAATAAGCGTAAACGGTTAGTGTGTCTAGTTTGGGAGTTTCAAGAATACGAAGAAGACTGTCAATCTTTTCCTTGTTCTGCGATAGGACGGCAGGGGAGAGTATACTAAAAAAGAAAACCAGGAAATAGGAACAAATTTTGTTCAGCTTTGAGTAAATCTTCATATAAAGCAGTTGTTTTAGTATCAGTTATTTAATTGAAAAAATACAAATTATATTTAAATAATAAACAGTACTACTTCCTGAGTTCTTAATTTTTAAATACTATTCTTTGATTATCTTACTTCTTTGCAAAATTTGTCCGTTAAAATCAGTGATTGTAAGGAAATATATTCCGGTTGCTTGTTTTGAAAGATCCAAAATAGCTACGTTTTTCAAGTTTGCAAGAACTTGACCTGTTATAGAACTTAATTGAATATTTACCTCTTTTGAAAAGTAAATATTTTCTTTTGTAGGGTTTGGATAAATTTTAATTGAGTTGGTTAGAATGTTTTCATTAATACCTATAGTACAATTCTCACTGAAGGAAGTTTGGGGGTCAAATCCAAAATCTTCTTGATTAAACCAATTGGTAGTGCTGTAGTTTTCATCATCCACTTGAATGCAAATAAGATCTGGATTGGATTGCGCAAAGAAGGACAAAATATTTGTATTGTTTCCATTGGCAACATTGAGATGAGACAATTGATTATCACTAAAAAATAAGGTTGTCAATGCTATATTATTAGTTACATCTAATGACTGCAATTGATTTTGATCGCAAGCAAATATTTCTAAAGCAGTGTTTGAACTTACATCAAGATCCGTTAATTGGTTATCAGATAAACTAAGTATTTTTAAGTTGGCACACCCGTTAATATTTATACTTGTAAGTTGATTCTGAAAGGTATTCAGTTTTTGTAAGGAGATACAGTTGCTTAAATCTAAGCTTGTCAATTGATTATAAGAACAATCTAGCTGTGTTAAACCACTAAAAGACCCAATACCTGTAAGATCTGAAATGTCCAAGAATCTGCAATCGATAGCATCCGTATATCCAGCAGCTTCACTTATCTGAATTTCACTATCGTTATTAGTATTGATAGTCGAGTTTCCAATTAAATATGCTTTAAAGTTCGCATCTGGGATATAAACCACCTCTTCTGTGCAATTTTCATTAAAAGAAGCTTGAGGGTCTATTTTAAAATTTACACCATCGTTCCAATTTGCTGTACTATATGCAGCATTATCTACCTGAATACAAGTTAACGCTGGATTATTTTGCGCCAGAAAAAAGGTGAAATTAGTATTGTTGCCATTAGCGGCATTTAAGCTCAATAATTGGTTGTTATCTACTTCTAGTCCAGTTATGTTTAAATTATTGGAAATATCTAAAGATACTAATTGATTAAAGCTGAATGAAACTTCTTTTAATGCTAGGTTAGTACTTAAGTCAACAGTAGTTAAATTATTTTCATAACCAATAAAATCTGTTAAGGCCGTACAATTTGTTAGATTTACGCTGGTCAAGTTGCATCTATATGCATTTATTTCTTTTATACCTGTATTGTTACTTGCATCTAAAACCATTAATGGATTATCATTACAGTAAACTCTATTTACTGCAGTGTTAGAGCTTAGATTTAAAGCAGTAATCTGATTATTTTGGCACCACAAATCTTTCATGTTTACGAAGGCTTCAATGCCGGTTAAATCGGCAATGTTTTTATTGTCACATACCATACTTCCATAAAAAGCATTTGCCTCACTTATTTGAATTTCATTATCTCCATTGGTATTGATGCCAGAATTTCCAACTAAGAACGCCTTAAAGTTGGCATCGGGTATATTTACGATTTGAGATGTTGCGGTAGCAGTTGCCGCCAGACTAAAAATGATAAATAATAAATTATGTAATAAATGTTTCATGTTATTTGATTTATGTTAAGGTTAATTACTTATAAATAATTGTGATTCTGTGTCAATAGCTTCATAGGTATTGATTTTGAAATATAGATTCTTACGTGATACTACTATATTGAGGTTATTGGCAGCAAGACTGATAAAGGTGTTTTCAACGGCCGCAATTACTACTCTTTTCAATTCATTATCATGAAGAAAATACGCCAAATCTCCAGGAAGAATGTCAATAGGAACAATTTGGGTGGCTTTCATTCTCACCTTGTTAGGATATTCTACCATATAATAGCCATCCTCACTTTTCCCCAAATAAGTGGCTTCCTGCCAATAATCTGATTCATTGTGATACGCAAGTACGGGTTGATCGTACTTTTGTTCGGAAAGACCAATTCGCTTCCCACGAACTACCGCGCCAATAGTGGTTTGGGTACAGGAATATCTATTTAGGTTTTTTCTTTCCTCAGGTTTTCCTTCCATTACAAGGTCCAACGAGACAATGCGCATGGTTCCATTTTCCATTTTAGCATTTAAAGTGCTGGTTCTTGAATTGTTTTTATTGTACCAAGAGTAGGTCTTTTCTGTCTGCATTCTTTCCAACGGAATATAGCAGTATTGAAAATAATACCCTTCGTTTGATGATTTAACAGCCATTATATAACCCAGAAGATTTTCACCTTTTTGATTCATCGTTTTTCTATCCTCACTTGTAAAATATTCATTGCTCAAAATCTGCCTAATTTTCTTTTCACATGTTTTAGCATCATCATCGTAGAGGGTTCTGTGCACATAATCAAAAACTTCAAACACATCACGCAGATAGGGTCTTTGGCTGCTGTATTTCTGCGCATTACAAACATTTGAAAACAGTAGTATCAATATGGGAAATATGATTTTTTTCATATTTAATTTTTAAGAAGTTATTAGTTTCTTAGAAACAATCGGTTATCGTAATTTACAGGCACGTTGGCATCTATACTATAATACAAATCCTTACGGTCAACAATGTCTTTAAATTCATAGGAAGATATCGTGAGCTTTTTGTTATTCACTTCCTCTATAAAAACTAGTTTATATTCATTGTTTATGTAGTGATAGGCTCTATCATTAACAAGCACTTCGATAGGTACAATTTGTTTTACACTTGTCTTATATTGGTTATAAAACTCAATTTGATATAAACCATTTTCTGCTTTTCCTTTATAAATAGCCTCACGCCAATAGTCTGTGTCTTCATTGTATGCTAAGACAGGTTCATTTAACTTCAGTTCAGAAATTCCTTTTCGTTTTCCACGAACCACAGGTCCATAAGTAAGGTTGGTGCAACGCTGGGTTTCTATCTTTTTTCTGTGAGTTACATCGGCTATCATTCCTACCTCCAGCTCAAAAAGTCGCAACGTTCCATCTTCCAAGTCTATCTTAAAATGAGCCGTTGCAGTTTTGTCTTTGTTATACCAAACAAATGTGCTGTCTGTCTGTTCTTTTTCAAGAGGCAATCTGCAATATTGAAAACCATAACTATATGAGTCATCAGCAAGCGTACTTTTTATTCTATCCAATAAAAACACCCCTCTCGAATTTAAGGTCCTTCTATCTTTCTGAGTGAAATATTGATTCGCTAGCCGTCCCTTTAATTTAGATAACGACTCTTTTTGCTCCGCACTTCCTCTATACAAGCAATTGTGGACAAAATCGAACATTTCATAAATGTTGGATATTTGTGTTGATTGCTTACTCGATTTTTGAGCTGAACATAAAGAGGAAGTGATACACAGAAAAATAATGGTGATGGTTGCTTTCATTGTTTAATTGACGAAATAGTTATCTGTAATATTGATCAATGGTTTTCCAGGAATCCAATTCCTCTTTGGTATAGGTTTCTTCTTTTACATCTTCTATATGAGTAAACCCTGAACCTTTTAACACTCTTACCCAATCTCCATTAATATCATCTCTATAAAATCGAATATTTGCTTCGCCTCTGGCTAAATCGACCACGGTTTCATTTCTTCTCGTCCTCATCATAACAGTATCTATTTTAAAGGAAAATGAATTAAGAGAGTACCAGGTTACTTTTGATTCTGGCGTCATTTCTATTCTAGTGAGTGGCTCGCCAATTCTCCTGTTACAGTTATTAATTACTTCATCTATGTTCTTCGCTATGAATTGGTTGATTTTATCAATATCAATGGGCGGCATTCCAGTCAATTCAGAAGTTCCGGGATTGTATTTTTTATAAACAAAAGTTCCTCCTTGTTTTACATAAACCGCCAATCCTTCTGATATTGCACGTGAGTCTGGAAGTAAATCTGCAAAGGAGGTTTTACCAAAAACTTTCACTCTACGTCGGTGATAAAACATTTTGGTGCTGCCTTCCCATTCCTCGGTCGTTTCACCATTACCAACTACTTCTATAGTAATAGCGCCAGGAAAGGTTTTGCTTACGTCTTTTTTTACTTGTGCCGCTGAGGGCTGCGCCATTGCTGTGCTTCCTATAAGAAGCAATAATGCGCTTGCGAATATTGTTTTTAGTGTTTTCATCTGTTTTGTTGTTGATGGATTAAACATTTTCTTTTTTCTTGCTAATGGCAATGATTAGACTTAATATGGCCAAAGGAATTGGCACCCAAAAAAAGTCTTTTAGCTCAGAAAGGTGACTTGAATTGGAGCCTACCATATACATTATAATGGCTGCTAGAAAGGCTAAAAAGGCGATTACTCCTGCGAATTTTTTCATAATTAGAATGATTTAGTGGTTAATTGAATAGTTGCTTTATTACTTATTTATTTTCACGGTCTTCAACATATCGTCAAAGAATCTGGAGTCGAAGCCATTTATTATTTCAAACATTCCTAAAAACATATAGAGTTCATTTCCATCTGTTATAGCCAACATTTTATATTCATATTGATATGGCTTGGGTCCAGCTTCCACAAAACGGCCACTGCTCAATTTGGCGGGAAATCCGTATATAGCGCTTACGTCTTCTACTTTTTGATCTCTCAAAGTAATACTTGGGTTAATTAAAACTGCATCAACCATCCCTCTTACGGCTCCATCTACATTCATTTCTACATTTCCTTTGCGATACACCATATTTCCCATACTAGTTTTTGTACTATAAATTGGTTTATAGCCTATCTGTTTTAGAATGACAGATTTTTCCTCTGGAGGAATTTCTGAACTTCTCTGATCTATTACCCATTCTTGAAGTGAATTAATACTTACCGAATGGTCTCCAGTTTTTAAAGTTCTCAACTTGTCTTTTCTTGTTGCGTCAGCTTCGGTTGCTTCAGGACTTTCTGAGACGGCTTGGTCAATTACTTCTGCTGTTGTTTTGCTTTCTTCATTTTTACAGGAAATGATACTTAATGAAGCCAAGCATACCGCGGCGATAATAATTTGATTCTTCATAATAAATGATTTAAATGGTTAGTATTCTGAAATTTGTTAAATCAAAATTAGGGAACCATATAAGTTTATTTTTCACCCAATTGGGTGATTTGTAGATGGATAGTGAAATCTACTTTTACATAGATTACAAAACACAGCTATGAAAACCACATCTACCGTATTCGCAAGCCGCACTTTTGATAGTATGAATCTGTTGACAGATGCCGTCGTAGTTTCTTTTTGTTATTTCGGGATGGAAGCAATGAAACAATGGCAGGCAGATAACTTACAGCTTTCAGTAAATCTGTTAATGTTGCTAAATATCATAGCTGTTTGCCTGGGCTGTTTTAGCTATTATGCTTCATGGAACAACAAGGAGAAATTGGAAAATCATAGCCTAGTAACCAGCAATTTTGAAAAAATGACGGTAGGCACTGCCGCTTACATAACCGCTTGGGGATTTGTTTGGTGGTTCGTGCCTTTTCACGCAATGTTGGAAATGGGAGGGAGGGCAAGGCTTTTTTTCGTTGGTGCATTATTATATGTTTTCAGCTATCTACTTGTACTTATAAATACCCTTAAATATGAAGACTCCCATAAAATAGCAAGTAATCCAATTATTAAACTGGGCAGTAATCTATTTATAGGTGTATTTATCTTTTTCAGTATTGCCTTTCTCACCCTTACGGTGCAAAACTGGCATCCTGAAAATGGTGGTAACCAATTTTGGGCTATCATTTGCCTCTGTTTATTCTATCTTCCGTTAAGAGTTTTTCTTCTTCTTAAACCTCCATTTGGACTTATAGAACTTTCAACCTTTTTAATGAGTTTTCTGTTTCTGGTATTTCAAGCTTTTCAGGTGCTTTGACCTAGAGTATTTTTCCCCTCTGAAAACGAAAGTCATTTCAATTAAATGAATTTTCAGTATCTTTATAAATAATCAATTACCAACTATTAAAACAATCACAATGAGCAATTATCCTTTAGTTAACTTTCATTATTCAGTAGAGTGGGGTGGCAGCAGAATTGGTTTTTCTGAAGTGTCTGGCCTAACGGCAGTACAAGATCTTATAGAATATAGAGAGGGGTCCTCACCAGAATATAGTGCCATAAAAGTGCCAGGCCTCAGAAAGTTTTCAAATCTAATCTTAAAACGAGGCTCTATTAGAGAGGATAATGAGTTTTTTAGATGGTTTAATGCCGTGGGAATAACAGCCGAAAGACGTGATATCACCATTAGTTTATTAAACGAGGAAAACACGTCCATTGTCATTTGGAAAATTAAAAACTCCTGGCCTGTTGCCTTAAAATATGCTGATCTCAATGCAATGAAAAGTGATATTCTGATTGAAACCTTAGAAATTGCCCACGAAGGCTTTGCTGTAGATTTCAACTAAACTTAATAATATGCCACGGTCCACATATCCTCCATTAAACATGCATTTTATTGTTGAATTCAACAATGATGAGTTTTTGAACGATAACAGTTTTCACTCCGTACAGGGACTTAAAGCCAGAATAATTGAAAATAACGAGAATAGAGGAGTACATTTTCAATTTGAGAACATTGTCTTAAAGCGTGCATATCAACCAGACTCCAAACTAGTTAAATGGTGTATGAATGCCATTAATAATAATAAAAAACAACCAGTAGACATAATAGTAAAACTTTTAAACGCTGAGCACATAATGCTTAGTGGCTGGCAGATAGAAGAAGCAGTACCTGTAGCTTGGGGAGTAGAGGAGCTACACGCCCAAGAAACTAAAATACTTATAGAAACTATTGAACTTAAATACCTCCGTTTTCAAGTATTGAATTCTAAACGGGAAATTGTTGCCCCTGTTCCTTCAATTAGAAATCCACATTAACCTGTATCTTTTAATGCTATACAATGTCGGTTCGAGTGCAGTAGAGAACTAGCAATGGCCATACAAGCACTACCAATGTTCCTTCGTGCACTCCGGATAGCTATCGGGATCAATTTTAACTCAGCAATGACTGACTCAAAAGCACAGATCCAATAACAATCAATCCAACATAAACATATTTTTAAAAAACCTCATCCTTTAATCGATGATTAAAATATCTTCCAATAAAAATAGCGGGAATAACCACTGGCAGTGAAATAAGAAAGTAATAAGTCACCGTCCAAATCCAAAGCCCTTTATACCAATACCCAAACATTCCAATAATCCCAGCTGGGAGAAAGTAAGCTTGTAAAGTTACTCTAAAATGTTTCGCGCTCCATTGGCGAATATTGCCATAAATAACTAGAGGAGGACCATTCAATCCATAAGCACCCCCGAGAATCCCAAATAAAAACCCACAGATAAAATGTAATATTTTATTATAATTTGAAACTTAAAAGCACTTCTTGAAGACAAAGAATAAACCGAATAGGCAATAGTCAGAAGGCCTAATATTGTTTTTACAATGCTCTCATTGCCGTAAACCATCAGCAATAATCCAATGGGATTCCCTAAGATGGCGAAGAGAAGCAAGCATTTCGCACTGTGAGAGTGAATTTGTTTCCGATCCTGAATTACTACAACTGCTGAGATAAAGATTGATATAAGTACAGAAAACGGAACAGTGATTTTAATAGGAATGAAAAGTAGAAGCAAAGGCACGGCAACTAGCGATTCCCCAAACCCAAAGTAGAACGGACTAAAGTAGCTATAAAGATGATTGCCAGAATGTAAAAGGTTAATGAGTCCATTAATAGACTTGGGATTTAAAGAAGAGCAGGAAAAGTAAAACTATAGAAATAAATAGAGGTTAGCTCAATAGATGACTTGCATTTTATTTGTTGATTAGTTTTTAATCAGAACATATGCATTTAATGAAGTGGCAATTAGCAGCCAAATAAGATAGGGAGCTACTAATAACGATTTATATTCCAGTTCTGACCAATAGAAAAACAGGAAGAACCCGATAACTAAGGTAAGCCCAGATATTACAAATAATCCTACTAAAACTTGATGATAGTAAAAGAAAGTCGGATTCCATGCCAAATTCAGTATATAGTGGAGAATCAATACGCCAATAAGGAGCCATCTATTATCGACCACAGGCCATAAATACGCCAAATAGATACTAAAACAAATCATTATTACGGTCCAAGATAAACCAAACGCCCAGCCCGGTGGAGTCCAAGGTGCCTTGGCAATGCCAGCGTACCATTCAGATCTAGGACCTTTTCCTGCCAATAAACTTCCAAGGCCGATAGATGCAAAATTTAATAGTAAGAAAAATATAAGTCTATAAATCATTTTAATCTGTTTATGATTTAACTCAAAAATCGAACTGGCAAACCGGATGTATAGATTCTGAATTAACTTATATTATCCTCTAAAGAATTAACGATTGAAATTAACTTTCCCGGTTTAATGGGTTTAATTAAGTAGTCACAAATGTCAGTAATTCTTTTAGCTTTATTAATATCACTTGGGTCCACTGAGGAAGAGACCATATAAATCGAGATTTCCTTTTCAATCCTGGGTTTAATTTTCTCTATATATTCCTCCATGAATTGAAATCCATCCATGATAGGCATATTAATATCCAATAAAATAATATCGGGTAAATCTTTATGGCTATCAAGGTTTTGTTTGAAAAATTCCAAAGCTTCTTCACCATCTGAAAAAACCATAATATCATTGGCCAGATTATAGGCTTCTATCGTCTTTGTTATAGCGAATTGGTATATACTATCATCGTCAATAATACAGATATTATAGGAATTTTTCATTGCCGTTATTATTAAAAATTACTGTAAAAATTGATCCTTTATTTACTTCGCTTGTAGCAAAGATAGAACCTCCCATTGTTTCCACCTGTATTTTGGTTAGATAAAGCCCCACACCTTTAGCTTCCGGGTGCCTATGGAAGGTTTTGTTTAAACCAAATAATTTGTGTCCATGTTTTTCCAAATCTATACCCAATCCGTTGTCGCGGAAAATAAGATGAACTTTTTCGTTAATAATCTCTGTTTTAACTTGTATTTCAGGACTTCGATTGGGAAATCTATATTTTATGGCATTCGTTACTAAGTTAAGGAAAATACTTTCTAAATAGGTTTTATGATACTCTATTTTAGGTGCTTTGGAAAAATCACTTGTAATGATTGTACTGGTTTCTATAATTTGACCTGAGAGTATTTCCTTTGTTTTATCTAGAACGTCTTCAAAGCCTATTAATTCCAGATCTTTTACACTTATTTTTTTAGTTTTAAGCGCTTCTATTAATGTGTTTAATGTCGAGGTTAGGTGGTTAGTTACTATCTCGAATTTTTCAAATAGCAACTTTCTTTCTTCCTCGTTCTCTGAAATATCATATAAATGTAATAGCGCATTTAAATTGCTTACCGGTGCACGTAAATTATGGGAAGTGATATGTGCAAAATCCGCCAACTGTTTATTTTGAATAGAAAGATGTTGTGTTAAAACTTCTAAATTTTCTTTTGCTTGAATGATTCTACGCTCTGCTAATTTTTGTGCAGTAATATCCCTTATTGCTGCAGAAACCAGAAGCCCCTCTTCTGTCTGTAGTGGGCTTAGACTTATTTGTATTGGTATTTCATTTCCGTTTTTATTTATTCCAAATAATTCATTTTCTTTTCCAATACCCATGGTCCTAACTTTAGGATTGGCGAAAAACGCATCGCGCTGTGATGAGTGATTGTGATTGGCTGTAAATCTGGCGGGAATTAATAGTTCTACAGATTTATCGAACAATTCATCGATTTGGTACCCAAATAATATTTCTGCCTGCCGGTTAATTAGTTGTATTTTTCCTTTTTCATTTACAATTACCATGGCATCGGGAGCAGACTCCAAAAGCCCCCTAAATTTATTCTCTGCCATACGTTGTTCGGTGATGTCCTGACCAGTTCCAATCATTTCAATAACCTCATCTTTATCGTTAGTAAAGACCTCTCCCATAAGTTGAACCGTTTTAGGTTTTCCTTTCGCCGTTATAATACGATGTGTAAAGCTGTGGAATTTTTTATCCGCTGCCGCTTTTTCGAAATAAGACCTTACTAGATCTTTATCATCTTGATGGACAAAATTAAAGTAATTATCAAATTTTGATACTTCTGTTTCATCTTGAATATCAAACATTTTATATAGATTGTTGGACCATTGTACTTTGTCAGCAATAGTATCCCATGTCCAATGACCTATCAAAGTAATTTCTTCGGCGAAATTCAATAAGTGATTCTTTTTCAAAAGTTCATTTTCAGTCTTTTTTCTTTCAGTGATATCAAATGATATTCCCAAAAAGCCTATTTTTTCATTTAAATCATTTTTAATAGCCGTTAACGTTAACTGAACTGGAAATGTAGAGCCATCTTTCCTTTTAAAGGTCCATTCACGTGTATCGTATTCATTTCGTTTGGCCAATTCTGAATAGGGGTCAAATCCATCCGGATCTATGCTATATTTTTTTGCAATGTCAGATCTGAATTTATCCAACTCTTCTTCCAGATGAAAAACTTCAGGTTCCTTTAACCCAATCATTTCAGAAGCAGAATATCCAAGTAAAAGTTCTGCCCCGTGATTAAAATGATTGATAATACCTTCTGTATTGGTTGACACAATTGCTACTGGCCCTGAATTTAAAATTGCTTTTAACTCAGTATGCATAAGACTTAAAGCTTCTTCTGCTAATTTGAAATTGTTAATATCCTGAAATATCCCTAATAGACCAATACACTTTCCGTCACGAAATTCGGCCTGCCCAATAGCACGAGTCCAGATAGTATCTCCGCTTGTATTTATCAACTCTAATTCTACATCATAGGGAGTCCCATGGGCAATCGCTTCTTCAACAGCTTTTTTAATAGTATCCTTGCTTTTCCCTTCCTTATAAAAATCAATGGCCAGTTCTAAATCAGGTTCAAAATCTTCTGGCACTCCATGTATTTCACAAACCACTTTACTCCAGATTAACTTATTTTTTAATAAGTCTATTTCCCAAGTCCCTATTCGGGCAACCTCATTTGTTCTTTCCAATATTTTTTGAATACGAATTCGCTCAAAATCCTTTTCTTTTATTGCGGTGATATCGCCGGTGTGCATTATTAAACCTCCAATTTTGTCTTGTGAAATATACCAAGGACGCACATCCCAATAAATCCATTGTACCGATCCATCAGCACGTATAAAAAGTGATTCATCACACCTGTCAATAGCTCCATTAAGACATTTTTGATGGTTGGCTTTCCAATCGTCGCCTATCTCCGGAAAAAGGTCATAGTGAGAGGTGCCAACAACTTGCCGACCTTCCATTTTATAATCTTTTATCCATTGTTGTGAAACTGCCATATAGATCATGTCATTATCAAGCATCGCAATAGCAGTAGGGGCTTGTTCAATAAAAATTTTATTATAAGCTTCCTTTGTCTCAATATCTGTTTTGAGCTTTGTTAGCTCAATCATGCTTGACTTCAATTTGTTTTCTGAAATGGCCAATTCATTATTTGATAGAACAAGTTCCTTGTTCTTTTTGAAAAGTTGGTTTAATGCTGGTAATAAAACAAATTGAAATTCACCAAATAAGATGAGAAAAGCAATAATGGCAAGAATATATATCCTGTATTTTAAATTCGTGAGATTCTTCTCGGCATTCTTAAGGTACTCATTTGATAAGCTATTCATTATTATTGAATAGGGGAGTTCTACCTCTTCGATCTTATGGACAGAAGTTTTTATAATTTGTGAATCACTATTCTGAATAATTTCAAAGCCAGAAGCTATTATAATATCTGCATAAGGCTCACTAGCTTTTAATAAGGAATCTATTTTTGTGTTAATTTCAATAGCTTCAGTTTGCTTTTGTATTTGAATTTGCGTTTTCTCAAAGTGAGGGATTAATTCTCCTAGATTTTTATATGCAGTGTTTTTATCTGATGCACTTTGATCATTTTTAATAATAAATATTGAATTTACAATACGCTGGCTTTGTATAATCTGATTTTCAGTTGTCCGAATCAAATTTTCATTTATGCTCTGTAGATGGATACTGCGCTGTATTATAAACAGACTACTCGCTATAATGAGAATTATAGTAATTAAAAATAGAAAATACCTATTTTTAATAGATTGTGTAAGTTTTCGAACCACAATCTATTAATGATTATTTTTAAATAAAGAAATGTAATATTTTGAAATAGGCAAGATCTCAGCCATATAGGAGTCTTTCATAATTTTTTAGTTTTAATTCTTAAATTAAAATAGGTTATTTAAATAGTATATCCCCCCATGAATCAAAAATAAAAATTTAAATAGCTATTAG
Organism: Aequorivita sp.; assembly: GCA_034675805.1. Lineage (GTDB taxonomy): Bacteria > Bacteroidota > Bacteroidia > Flavobacteriales > Flavobacteriaceae > Aequorivita. The sequence goes on from JAUCCX010000001.1 coordinate 108,322, forward strand.
TAATAAGCAATTTAATTTTGTTTATTTCCGCATTATATTCGCTTATTACATACTCCAATGTAAATAAACATCTTAAAAGACGTTATTCAAATATAGTTTTTTTATTAAATATAGGAAATTTCGAGTTGTTTTTAATTATGGCTAGCAGACAGTATCAACGGATGTTATATGCTTTTATTTCTTCTTAAAAAACATATTTAATTGAATAGATATTTTTAATTTTCAAATCCTAATAGACTATCCCCACTATAAAGAGAAAACATAGGTAATTGTTTTAAACATTCGTTGATTAATCCCTTTTTATCCATTCAGAAAATTTCAACTACAAATGATTAATAATAGGCTTCAGAAACTGCGCGAAAAAATGTCTAAAAACAATTTAGAGGCTGTCATTATTCCATCAACAGATCCCCATCAATCAGAATATGTCGCAAAGCATTGGAAGGTGAGAGAGTATTTCTCAGGATTTACAGGCTCGGCTGGAGTATTGGTATTAACCAAAAATGAAGCCGCACTCTGGACAGATTCCCGCTATTTTTTGCAATTTGAAGACGAATGCAGGGGTTGTGATATCAATTTACATAAACAATCAATCCCACATGCTCCTGAACACGTGCAATGGTTATGTGATAGTTTAGGAGAAAAAGATGTTATAGGGATTGATTTTTTACAGTTTTCGAAGGCTCAAGTGGACTATATTAAAGCAATATCGAAAGCTAAAAATATCCAACTTCAAAATACACCGAATTTAGTAGACGAAATTTGGATTGACAGACCTGCTTTACCAGCTTTTCCAATTGATTTGCATCCATTGGAATATAGTGGGGAAACTACACTTTCTAAAATACAAAAAGTTCAAAGTAAAATTACAAGCGCGAAGGCTGATTATTATTTGTTTTCATCTTTAGATGAAATTGCTTGGTTATTTAATATCCGTTCGCAAGATGTTGACTTTACCCCATTGGTAACGGCTTATGCTTTAGTGGGACTTCAAAAAACCATCTTGTTTTGTGATAGAAATAGATTTTCGTCCGATGCTTTGCATAACTTTTCAAAATTGAAAATTGAAGTTATTGATTATGAACTAGTTGTCATTGAACTATGTAGAATGGAAGCCAATAAAAAGATAGTTACGGATATTTCAACATTAAACTATGCGGTTTATAATGCTGTGCAAAGTGTATTTTTATTTCAAAATTCAGTAGCAAAAGAATTAAAAGCCATTAAAAATGAAACGGAGATTGGTGGAGCAAAGAATTGTATGGTTAAGGATGGCGTAGCTCTTACAAGGTTTTTTATATGGTTGGAAAGGGAACTTAAAACAAAATCAATTTCAGAATATGAAATCGGTAAAAAATTAGAGAGCTTCCGCAAACAACAAGATTTGTATATGGGGGAATCTTTTGCTGCTATTGTCGGCTATAAGGGCAATGGAGCTATAATTCATTATACGGCTTCGGAAAATGGCTGCGCAATGGTTAAGAATGAAGACATTCTGTTAATCGATAGTGGCGCACAATATAAAGATGGTACTACAGATATTACCCGTACGGTTTGGTTGGGAGGAATTCCGACGAAGGAATTAAAAACAGCCTACACTTCTGTTTTAAAAGGTTATATAGAACTTGAACAATTACAATTTCCTAAAGGGACCGTTGGTATGCAAATAGATGCTTTTGCCAGAGTACATTTATGGAAGCAAGGTTTAAACTATCCCCATGGCACAGGTCACGGGATTGGAAGCTTTGGAATGGTTCACGAACCAGCTCAAGGCTTTACAACTAATCCTACAACTAGTAGCGGGAGTACAGCACATTTGCCGAATCAATTAACAACCATAGAACCTGGTTGTTATAAAAAAGATGTTTATGGTATTCGTATTGAAAATGTAGTCCTTTCGTCAGTTAAGCAAGAAACAGAATTTGGAGAGTTTATAGGCTTTACGCCAATCACGCTATTCCCAATAGATAGGCAGCTTATTGATAAGTCGCAATTACTGGATTCGGAAATAAACTGGTTTAATACCTATCATAAAATGGTTTTCCAACAATTATCCCCATTGTTGGATCATAATGAGAGGGAATGGCTAAATCGAATGTGTGAAAAACTATAAGAATTCATAAGTGTACTGATTTTTTAAAACACTACAATTAAGCCTTAAGCCTTATTGAACTTCCCTAAATTAGGGTTGACAAGTTTTTAATTAATTTACTTTGCAAAAAAGGTTCATAATTCTTTTAAGGACTGATCACTTACCACTGAATACTATCGCCAACTGTCACTTTCATAGGATACTTCTACTTTATTTAAAGTCTCAAATCTACTCCAACCATCCATCTATAATGCCATAAATCTCCTTTTGCTGTTTACTGTCAAAACTCTTTATTCGCGTTTTATGATCTCCCTCAGATTTTACAAATTTATATAGTTCACGTTTGTTCGCGTCCTCTGTTATGTCCACAGCTGTTGAGCTCCAAGCATCATTTTCCCCATAGATGAAGAGCATTTTTTCAGCACTCGAATCTAAGAACGATTTTATACGCTGCATAGGTTTTAAATCATAGGCTTTAGTGATACCCTCAGGAAAAGCCCAATCAAATGTGTAGATTTTATTCGTATGTAGATATTTTTCAAAGGGGATTGTTTCGTAGCCATATATGCCTTGCTCCGTTAATGCCGCCCAAAAATAAGGTTGTAAATTCTCTACTGCATGCTCTTCAAAAAAACCATAACCTACAACATCAAATAAATGCTTGTAAATAACTTCTGCTGAGACTGGTCCTATAGGAATTGTATTAGGATCTGTACCCCATTGCCAGTAAGCAAAAGAATATTCGAGTATGCTATAATCAATAGCTTTTTCTACTCCAAACTCCCAGGACATTCCTTTTTCTGCGGCGGTAGTTTTTAATATTTCTAATAAAGCTGCTCTATTTTCAAAACAGAGATCTTGAAAGGTTTTAACCTTTTCCCTTTCCTCAGCCGTCCCAACACTTTTTAAGAATTCAAAAATTCGAGGGTCTTCTCTTTTAAAGTTTAACGGACCAACGTAGCAAACACAGGCATCTACGCTTTTCGGAAAATAGCTGCGATGCGCCATTGCAGTCTGACAGCCTTTCGAAATTCCTGTAGAAATAAACTTAGCTGTTGGATATAGAGCACTTCTAATTGCATCAATAATAATAGCCTGATCTTTAGCGGCATTTTCTACGGTAAGTGTGTTCCAGTCTATTTCTTCCGGCCGTGAATTATTAAAATAGCGATGTTCTATAGCTATTTGGTTGGCATTGTAATGACCAGCCAATTCGCCTGCATTTTCTGAACCTAGCCCATAACCACTAAGCTCTACAATCACAGGTTGAGTAGGATTTTCAAAGCCTAAATAAACGCGTTGTCTAAAGTTGCCTTTTGATGGGTCATTATGATCGATAGGTTGTTCGAACCACAGTACATAGTTTTCATCAAAATGACTCGCAACTGGTCTTTTTTCAATGCTTACTACGTTTTTAATAGCCGCCAGTTTTTCAAAGTTTGTAACTTCTTTTGTTGATGTTACAACACTAGACGCACTGTTACAGCCTACAAACAGTAGTATAGAAAGTAAAAAATAATAGAAGCGAATTGATTTCATGATATGTCGAATTTTTGAAGGCCTAATAAAAGTAATAAATTGAATAGATTTTCGATACCGTTCGGCAGTAAATGCAAATCATTCAATAATTTCATAGTCAATAGATAGTTTTCGCAAAGCTCTCAACGCAGAACCACTGTCTTTATCTTTCACCTCGATATCTACAGGGTCTCCTTCTAGGAGAATATCTGTAAGTTCATTGGCTAAGGAATTGTTCATACTCAATGAAATTTCTACAATACAGTTGGCTATAGCTCTTTTATCTGGCCGTTGAGCATCACAAGACAATAAGTTTAATCTCATAGTTCAAATATATTTATGCAAGATACAAAAGCGATAAAGAAATAATAGCGCAAATATTAAAGATGACAAATCCTTAAACTCATAACTAATAACTCCAATCTATGTACTTCAAACAATCCGAAAGGCTAAGTAATTTATTTAGTATGAATTAGGATATTAAGAAGTGGGGGTGGTTCAAATTATTGATTATTCTTTACTATTCCTGGAAAATAAATTAAATAATATGAGCCAATTAAATTTTATGGCACCATCCTTGCAAACCATTAATTATTAATAAATTAAATTACATTAAAATGAGTAAAGGAACAGTAAAATTTTTCAACGACACTAAAGGTTTTGGATTCATCACTGAAGAAGGAGTTGGAAAAGACCACTTTGTACACATTTCTGGATTAATCGATGAGATTAGAGAAGGTGACGAAGTTACATTTGACCTTCAAGAAGGAAACAAAGGATTAAACGCAGTAAACGTAAAAGTTATCTAATATATATTCTTATTTTTTCAACCAAAGCCCGTCTTAATCGATGGGCTTTTTTTATCCGTATATTTCAAATAGGTGTTTTACCCAATGTAGTTTAAGTAAAATAGGGTGTTTAATATGGGATTATATAACTTTATTTTAAACCTTAAAGTAGTTCGTATTTCACTCAAAAGTATAGCGTTGCTCTGCAGTTGAAGAGGCATTAAGCAATTCATTGAATATTTTGATTGTATTAAAATCACGGGTTATTGCTTCGGAAACAGCAATTCCAGAAATCCCCGTTTCTAATATAGCCGTTACGTCTGCGGTTGTTATGCCTCCAACGCCTATAATGGGCGTTCCGGTTTTAAGTATGTCTGTGATGGCAGAATAGCCCATTAAGCCTAAGGCTGGAGGTTGATCTTGTTTAGTTGCTGTTTCTCTAAACGGACCTAGACTAATATAATTTACTTGTTTATCAAGTAGTGTTTCACAGTCTTGCATAGTATTTGCGGTGCCTCCAATAATTTGCCAACTATATAAATGCTTTCTAGCTAAAGTAGGGCAGGGGTCGGTTTTTCCTAAATGTACGCCGTCAGCTTTAACCTCTTTTGCTATTTTATAATAATCGTTAATAATCAATCTGGTTTGAAAATGAGATGTAATTTCTCTAGCCTCATTGGCGAACTTCAAAAGGTCCTTTTTCTGGAAGCTTCTTTAAACGTAATTGCACCAATTCCGCCCCAGAATTACAAGCTTTTTGAATATTTTCCAAATGCTCCTTCGGAGAATCTCCCTGAGATATATAATGTAGCTTAGGTATCATAAAAATTTAGTTTCAAGTTTCAGGCTCTACCGGTTAAACGTCTAACATCTCAAATCTTGACTGTTTTCGCGAATTCCATAAAATACCCCTCAAATCGTTTTATCATTGGATCTATCTTTTCTAAATAAAGCACATAATGGCATTTTTTAATACTTCGAGTAATCGACATAATAGCTGAATAGTCTGATTTCTGAACAAGAAACTCAGCGTCGTCTACACTAAATATCTTTAATTCAGAGGTGTTTACTCCATTCAATAGGAATAATCTATTCATTGCCTTTGGCGTGGAGATAAGAATATCAATCCCCATAGCTATTTCAGATTTCTGCACATCCACATGAAGCTCTTCATAGCCAACATAAACTCGCAATGAAGTGTATTTGGTATATGCTAGGAAAGTATCATATAATTCCATAGCCTTTTCCTTATTCTCCACGAGAACTACAGCCCTTGGGGCATTTCCAATTGCTCGACACTTTAATTCTTGTAGTGTAGTAAGTATAAGCGTGGTTGTTTTCCCACTATCCTTTGGAGCCTGGCAATAAACATTAGCACCACTTTTTATCACAGGAATACTCTTGCTCTGAAAAGGAGTAGGCGTTGTTATTTCCAGAGATTCAAGTTTCTCCTGTATATCGCGATGTAATTTTTTAAAAGGCATAGTAATTATTGAGATGATAGTTTAGTGCAATATTTATACTAATTAGGCAAATATACTACCTGTAAACGATTTAAACGGTGGTAGATCGATTTTCTATTTTAGTGAAATGTATGATTATATAGAAAATCAAAATCATACAAAACGTAAAATTCAGCACACCCAAAAGCGCATCTAATTCTATAATCCTTCGTCAAGTGCGACAGAAAGATGTCAATGCAAAGACCTCTATTCACAAGGCGATGAAACCCCCAGTTCACAAATTAAAAATTCGTATCTATGTATGGTTCAAATGAATCTATGTATGGTTCAGGTCGTATGAATGTATGGTTCATACTGTATCTATGTATTGTTCCGTAGGGTTTAGTGCTACTAGAGTGCTACTTTTTCCCTACTAAAAGGCTACTAAAAGGCTAGTATCATGTATATATGTTAAAATTTGGACGCTTAGTTCAAACCAGATTTCTAGACTTAGAAAGTATTCCTTTTAGGACCGTGAACACAGGATTTCCGCAATCAGAATATTGGTAAATATGAATAGAGTATGAATTTGATGATTTTTCAAGCAGATTTTATTATTTCCAATACAGGGACATTTCATTGATACTTTAAGGACAGCGCAGAAATATTTCTTCATTCCAGATTGATGTCCTATCAATTGCAATCATAGAAGAAATGAACGCTCAATAACAAATGAGTTCCGTAATTCGAACTTCTACAAAATAAATTGAGGATATTAAGATTATATGCTTTAGGTGTAAAGGCGATAGTGCCTAAAAACAGCTTTAATTTTATTGATAATGGTACAAATCGAATATTAAAGACATATTTATTAATGTTCTATAATTTATATTATGTAAAATAGATATTTTAAAGTAGATAGGATAATCTACTAGTTATTGGCTTATTCTTCTGTGTCTTCTATTTCGCCCTTCTCTTTCAAGTAGCTGTATAGATTCGTTTCTTCGGAAGGATTGTACAACCTATTCATATAAGCAGCTTCGAAACGTTTCATAGTTAATTCATGCGCTCGGTATTGCTCCGCATTCATAATTGGTTTTGTCTGCTTATTAATTTTCTTAAAAATATTTACAGTTTTTTCATCAATCTCCTTTAGAGAATAATTCTTATCGCTATCCGTTAAATGAAAAATTGCATTAAAATTTGTCAAAATAACATTGGAATACTCTGCCAATTGGTTCTCGGTAAGCTTTAAAGGCGCAGTTTGGTCGTGAAGCCATATTTGAATTTGATCCTTTTCATGTGGCGTAAAGACATCTATTTTCGTAGTTTTCTTCTGGCTCTGTTGTTGAACCTGAGCTAGACATGGAACGCTAACCCCTACAAGTATAGCATTTATTAATAAAAGTTGAATTATTTTCATTATTGATTTGATTAGAGTAATTAATTTTTAAATGTAATAAAAAACACCCGACTATAAGCTTTTAATATTTGATTATAAGCTAATGTTCTGAAAATCAGAACATCATTTCTTGCGATCTTTTATTAAGTTGTATGTCTTTTTAAATATACCATCATCACAAACGTATTTTTCTCCGTCAACCCCTATCATTAGCCAGTCTCCGGCCTTTCCTTTCATAACCCCCTCCATGGTTTCCACCTCAAAGGGTTCATGAATTTGAGCACAGTGAATGGCAATCGGTTTTTTCTTAGCAGTGAGCAAATCTATTTCGGGAATCTCGTCTTGATTGAATCTAAGCATCATCCTATAATTTTAATATAAATTACGACAAAAAATTGGTTCTTAGGAATTTTATAAAGTCATCTTTAGGATTGTCCGTTTGCATTAAGCTAACATAAGCATTGTAGGCGTTAGCATGAATCGATATCTTTTCACGCATGCCTGCCATTTTTGCAGCATTGTGATAATTCTCTTTTGAATTTTCAAAATCCCCTTTATATAAGAATACTTCGCCTAAGGTCGCAAATTTCCAAAGACTTGGAAATGCATCCTTTGTTGTGGCTTCGTAGGCCTGATTCGCAAATGTTGTCATTTCCGCTTTTTCATCTTTCATCAAACTCAAAAAAGCCAAGTTTATGGCGTGGTAATATATTTGGGAATAATCCTTTTTTTCTTCAGAAATCTTAAGGGCCTCATTATAATGTTTTAAAGCCATCCTTAAATCTTCTGCCGAAAAAGTCTTTAGGTACTGACGTTTATATCTGCCGCCAATAATCCCGAGAAGATTTGAATTTTCTTTTGCCGCAGGGTGTTCTTTTAATATTTTCATTGCCTCTTCTTCCCGCCCCGCCCCTTCCAAAGCATAAACTAATTGCTCCAATCCTTTACCCTCAAGGGTTTTCTGCTTTGGAAGAAATATGTTTATAACGGAATTGTACTCACCTAAAGCAATATTAATCTCAGCTTTGTCTGAAAAATTATTTAAAAAGCTCTTGTTAGTCAATGTATTTAAAAGGATTTGGTAGCTATCATTCTTTTCATTTTCAATTTTGACCATTGTAAAATGATCTCCTTCAACCACTTCTTGATATTCTTTTAAAAAAGGTTCCAAACTTGATGAAATTGGCACATATTGATCCTTTGTAGCGGCGATGGTTTTAAATGTAAAAGGATATTTATTTTTAAACTTATTTTCCCAATCATCCCGCAGTTTTCGCATATAGGGACTACCCTCTTTAAGTTCTTTTACATCATTGCCGTACGTAAAAAAGTTTTTTAGTTGTATTTCTGGTAGACCATTACTGGGTGTTCCGTAAAACAGTACAGCGCTTATCCTATCTAAATCTTTCTTGTCAAATTCCAATAAGGCCTGCTGCGCTACTATCCCACCTAAATCATGTGCAACGATGGCAATCCGTTTGTATTTGGAAAATTTGTTTCTGATTGAAGTAAGTAAATAGTCTGAATTTCTTTTAATATCAGTTGAACAAGCCCATATATTCTTACCCATTTCTGGATTTACGTTCCCCCCATACCCTAGAGGAAACATATCCCAACCGTCCATCTCTTTATTTGCCATAAGTAAGTTTGGGGCCTGGGAGAAAGTGTTTTCTGCATCTCCTGAAAATCCGTGTAAAAAGAGAATGGCACTGTTGCTGCTCTCCGTTTCTCTAAATTTTATAATTTGCTCTTTATAAGTAGGTTCAAAAGGAATATCTAAAGTTTTAGATCCATATTCATTAGAGATATTATCAATTGATTTCGAAGAAACACTCACCACGAAATCCTCAAAAATCTGAAGGTTTGCATACGGATTTTGATCTGGATATATTTCAGGAACTCTTTTGAATATATATTGCACCACTTCAAAAATACGGACAAACGGATCATCATTTTCATGTTTGGTATCTCCTCTTAGAACTTCAATCAGACATTTGGTGAAAAGGCTATTTTCATCACCTTCTAAAATAACACTCAACTGTTCTGCTCGACAGGCAGAAACAATGGTCATTCCTCGACCGTCGTCTAAGTTTTGGGCAAGACCATCTGCATTGATATGTCTAGGTCGTTGTGCACCAAGATCTGAAATACCGGCAGTCATTCCCGCTGCGTGGCAGCAATCCAAAAAGAATATCAGTCTTCTAGATTTTAATTGCGAAATCTTATATTTTATTTCTTCAGCTTTAATCCAGGTTGTTTTGTAATTGTTTGGATCATAATCATTGGGACAGAGATGGAAGTATTTTTGGTTTTCTTCTTCGGGCTTCTTTAAGGCTTCATCTTTTATAAATGTATTGTCGCTGTACATTCCGCCGTGTCCGGAATAATATAATAATACAGAGGAATTTTCATCGGTCCTTTCAAGAAGCTCATCAAACGCCTTTAGAATTCCTTTACGCGTTGCATTTTTTTTAGTGAGCAGTGTTATATTTTTCTTATAGTAACCACCGTATTTTTTATCGCTAAGAATTTTATATAAGGCCTTGGCGTCTGCCACCGTTTCAGGAAGGTCCTCGCTGCCTACCCCAATTATCAATGCGTGGGCATTCTTTAGCTTGCTCATATTAATTCATATTAAATTCAATCGAAAGGCTTGGAAGAATTTCTTTTAATTAGAGATTATCTCCAAAAATTAAGCACTTCCTCAAATTCTTGCGATTTATTGTATTTTAAAAATAGAGGATCGTTTTTAAAATATTTCCAGTGGTATTTATGCCCATTTGCCACAGCTTTCAGTAAATGTTTATATAGCTCGGATTTATTATCTTTTACCGCGTAATATTGGGCTAGTGCGTAATCTACTTCCCCGTATTGGAAATTTTCTCGTAGCTTTTCCAAAGTTTGGATGTTATTTTCTGCCTGTGAGAGATTACCGAGTTTAAAATTGCAAATTGATAGTTTTGCCAATATTTCCATATTTTCGGGCTCTTTAGTAATAAGTTCTTTTAATATTTTTTCCGACTTTGCATATTCTTCCTTATAAAAGAGAGCATTGGCCAGCATTTTCGAATCCTGCGTACTTGGATCTGAATCTATTATTTTGTTGAAATATTCATTTGCCTTTGTTTTATCGTTTTTCAACAGATACTCCTTCCCTACCTGCAAATACAATTCTTGAATTTCTGCGGGCGTTGATGTAATTTCATTTTTTCTTAAAAATTGATCTAATGCTCCGATTCTATCTGCTCGAACATAAGCAATAGTTAAAGGTCTGTTTAACAGTTTTTCTTCATATTCCGTTTGGGCCTTTTCTATGTTCCGGATGGCTGCACTGTAGTTACCTAATTCAATATCTGCGTAAGCTTTTACATAGACGCGATCAACACAATAGGAACAATTTTGCAGCGCCATACTGTCCATATTGACCATTTTGTAAATTGCTTCCACATCTTGTGGCCTATTAACGAATTGAAGCGCTATAACCATTGCAGTTTTATTGGTTATTAAATCGAAAGGAGCAATTTCATATTCATTTAGAATTGTTTTATAAACAGTGCGGTTATCTCCTTTTAATAGAGCTTCATGCATATTTAATAGGTTTAACTGACGTTTGTTTGTGTATGAATCTGGTTTTATCTGTTTTAGAATGGAATCTGCTTTTTTAAATTCCTCTTGATTGTAATAATGTGCAACTCGTAATACTCTAGGTTCAAAATAGGTCGAGTCAGCTTCAATGGCTTTGTTTAAAAGGTTGATATATTCTTCGTTGTTATTACTGTTTTTAGCTTCGAGCAAATATTTATAGGCTTCATATTTTGGAGGGGTTTCCTGGAGCATTAATCTCTTTTTATCTTCAGTAATAAAATACCCAATTATCGACTCATTAAGGTCGTCAATACACTCCAATGGGTTGTCTGAAGGGCATTCCGTAGGCTTAAAAGATATATTGGTTTTGTTCGTTTTCCCATCAATCAGGCTTCCTTGAAAAAGCAGTTTGCCATTTTTAAGATAGAAGTTTCCTGAAATAATTTTATTGGGTTTTAGGTATTCCTTTACTATTGCAGTTTCATCGTCGTTTATATTTTTATCTTTTAAAATAGCTTTATACTCATCTATCAAATCCTGTGTTATTACCTGTGCTACTTGGTTTTCGGTAATTCCGTGGATTATCCAATCGGAAGCCATTTTGCTTACAATATCGTATTTTGGGTCTCCTGTATTATTGCCAAATTTTAAAACCGCAATTTTATCACTACTTATAATATTTGGAAGTTCTGTTTTATTTTCTGTAGAGAAGTTTTTGTTCACAATGAAAAACACCGTGATCATACAAATTGAAGTAATTATGCCAAAACCAGAAAAATATATTTTGTTGAAGCTAGCAGTTTTCTTAATATCCTTTTCATTGAGTTCAGCTTCCGTTTTATGTAATGGGACGATTCTAAATTTCCAAATAAGAAAGATGTACAGCGGAAAGCAGAGAAGTAGTATTATTATAAGCAAAGTAACGGTTTTGTGGGGAAGACCTAAAGGTTGCCACGTAACTGAAAGCACCTGCAATATGACCCATGCAGACACTACATATATAGACAACATTTTAAAGACTTCCTTTTCGTGGCATTGCTTAAAAAAGGAGTTAAGCTTCATAATATTCGGTTAGTTCCGCTAAGTTACTTAATTCTTAGTCACTCTTTTATTAAACGCCAATAAATAAGGTGGTGTTTAAAAAATCACTACCTTTAGTTATTGTCTAAAATAAATCTTTCAAATATGTCAACATCACCGAAAAACCAACCGAAAAAAACGGAGGCAAAACCAAAAGCTTCTAAAGCCGCGCCAAAGCCAAAGGTTAAGCCAAAACCAGGAGCAAATATAAAACCAGGCTAGTCTTTTAATTCTACCAAATTAAGATATTAAAAAATCCCTCATAAGAGGGATCTTAAATTAATATACCTGAGTATTACCTAAATATCTATTTAGAAAATCATCAAATCTAGCAGTTTCCTTTATAGAATACATTCGAAAATTTCGTTCTATACTGTCGATTTATTAGGATTATTCCTCTTCTGATAACCTTATTCAGAGTTTGGCTATTTTTCTTTTTAATAATAGCCAATCTTCATTCTTTCTTACTCTTAAAATTGCCGTTAAAGGCAAAATCTTGTTGTTCCTTTCTTATTCGCTTTTCTTTCAGTTCCTGTTTTTTCAGGTCATTAGGAAGATCATCTGCTTCACCGCCAAAATATCCAAATGCAACTGCGGTAGCAACGTGATAATCATCTGGAAAATTAAATTCCTGTTGCGCTTTTTTAAATTGCACTCCTGCCATTTGATGCACAGCAATCCCCATACTATTGGCTTGCTGAATTACATTTCCCATAAAAAGCCCTAGGTCGTGCAAGGCATGAAAGTTTTCTCTTTTGCCATCATCCATTGTTTTCTTAAAAGCATTGATCCAAAGTACTTGTGAATTTCCGGCCCATTGCTGGTTGAAATCATCCAAACAATTGAAAATACGATCGTACATCTCAGTCCCCTTAATTCCCCAGATTATACGCCAAGGCTGAATGTTTGCACAACTTGGCGCCCACCTACCTGCTTCAAGTAATGTTTTTACATCGGCTTCTTTAATTGGGGTATTAGCAAATGTTCTTGGGCTCCATCTATTTTTGATGCTGTCCAAAATAGGATGTTCTATAGGGGTATTTTTATTGACTGTTGTAATACTTTTCATGTTTTTGTTTTAAATGTAATGTCTTTGAGTCGGCTTGAAAAGCTTTTTAAAAAGATTTAACGAAGCTTTAGAGTATTAACATTTCTCTATATATTTTGAGTTGTATTTGCACTTATTTTTGTGTAAAATATTAGGGATGATTGTCTGGGGAATTTTTATAGCTTTTATAATTTTGTTTTTAGCCTTAGACTTGGGTGTTTTCAACCGTAATCCTCATATTATCAAAACTAAGGAAGCCGCAATCTGGACAACCATTTGGGTCACGATTGCCCTTGGCTTCTCGGGTATTATTTACTGGATATTTAAGGATGGATTAATTGAAAACCCCACCAATTTAACTCCAGAATTGGCTGTTCTTAAGTATATTACGGGCTATCTTATAGAGCTTTCTTTAAGTATTGACAATGTATTTGTAATAGCCGTAATCTTCTCCTCTTTTGCCATTCCACAGAAATATCAACACGAGGTATTGTTTTATGGTATTTTGGGTGCTGTTATTTTTAGGGCACTGATGATATTTTTTGGAGTAGCCCTAATCAATAAATTCGATTGGATTATCTATGTTTTTGGAGCCTTTCTTTTAATTACAGCCTTTAGAATGTTGTTTCATAAAGAAGAGGAATTTGACCCTAAAAAATCAAAGATATTTCGTTTCCTAAAAAAACTTTTTCCAGTAAGCTACAAGATGGATGGCGATAAGTTCTTCATCAAGCGAATGGGTGTTCGCGCCGCTACCCCACTATTTGTAGCCTTGATAGTTATTGAACTTACCGACATACTTTTTGCATTGGATAGTATTCCTGCAATCCTTGCCATAACTGCAGATCCATTTATCGTTTTTAGCTCCAACATTTTGGCCATTCTAGGACTGCGTTCTATGTATTTCTTAATTTCAAGAATGTTAACCAAGTTTAGATACATCAATTATAGTCTAGTGGTAATCTTAGCTTTTGTTGGAGTAAAGATGATACTTTCCCATAATGTTGAAATTCCTGAATGGCTATCTCTTGGTGTAATTGGGTTCTCCCTTGCTGCCGGTATTGTTGCTTCTATTGTAATTCCCAATCCAGACGCTGTGGAACAAGAATAATTCACAATTTCCTATTAAAAGTTTGGAATGGTTTTTTTGCTATCGTACCTTTAAAATTGATAACAAAAAACCAAAGAAATATGAAAATAAACTTCGAATACCACGACGTAACCGCAAGTCCGAGATTGGAAGCCTTTGTTACTGAAAGATTAAATAAAATTGAAACCAAATATGACTCTATAATTAGTGCGGACGTCTATTTTAAAAAAGAAAACTCTACAAATCCTGAAATTGGTAAAATCTGTAATGTTCGCCTGAGCATGCCAGGTCCAACTATATTTGCCGAAGCTTCAATGGCTTCATTTGAAGCATCTGTGGCAAAAGTAATAACAGAACTTCGTTCCCAATTGCAAAAACGTAAAGAAAAACTGAAAGCACATTAATACTATGAAAAATATGGGAGTAATAGCAAGAAACGATAAACAACTAACGCTTATTTATAGTAGCAATACCCGCGTTGGTAGGCATACACTGAGTTACCTTACAGGAATTGATGAAAAATATCTAGCAATAGATTTGGCAAAAACAAAAGTGGCTGATACTCAGTGGGCTGAAATAGCTGCCGCACTCGGAGTTAAAATAGGAGATCTAGTAGATAAAAGAGAATTGGATATAGAAAGCAAAACTACGGACGATTTTGGTTCCAATGATTGGTTAAAAATCATTCAAAATAATGATTCCGTTATCTCCAGACCAATTGCTATTAAAGGAAATAGAACTAAGCAAATCGATAACCCACCAGAAATACTGGAATTTTTTGAAGTGGATTCAGCTGGTTTGGAACAAAGTCCATTAGACGGGACTGATCCAGATATTGAGCGAACCGACGAAAACGAAAATTTCATTGAAAAAAACAATGAATAATCATTCTTTTTGAATGGTTTCTAGTGGCTGTATATTTGGTTTCACTTCTTTGTAAACTTCCAGTTGGGGCTGTGTTAGGATATCATTCATTTCTGCTGTCTCCTCTTGCTGAAGTTGATAGAGCAAGTTTAGTTTTTCTGTTCCGCTTGTTTCCGCTTCAATCTTGTACCTATGAATCAAGAACTCCTCCACTTTTTGCTGAAACAACAATTGTTGCTCTCCGGTTAATGCCAGCTTTGGTATATAGAGATTAGTAATTTCTATAGCCTCTTTCTTAGCTTTCGGATTGGATTTTTGAAGAAATGGATCTTGAGAAAATGCTGAAAAGCTGATAAATAATAGCAACAACCCTAATAGATTTTTCATGGCTTTTAAATTTATTTATTCATTGAAATTAATGAATAAATAAATTAACACCAATTACTTTAACTCAATTTAACTGCTTGGTAATTAAGTCCTAACTTTATGTTTTGCACTGTGATACGATTTTCAGCCTATTAAGAAATCTTCTGCTGAATTAAGGATATAGCATCATTGATATTCCGAAGTTGCTCCATATCTTCATTTTTAAATTCAATATTGAAAACGTCTTCTATATCCAGAATAATATCAACAAGATGCGCTGAATTAATATTCAATTCACGGGTAAGATCACTAGTTGGATTTATTTCCTTCTCAGAAACATCGTCTGGTAGATAAACCTTAATGATAGGCTCAAGTTTTTCGTATATTTCTTCAGAAGTCATCCTTTTTAAATTTTTTTAAAGATAGCACAAGCGTTTACATCACCAAAACCAAAGCTGGCCTTAGCTATGGTTTGTAGCGGTATTTTTTGCAATTTCATCGGAATTTTATCCGATGCTATTAATGAAGTAATTTTTGGATGTAAATTTTCACAATTTACGTTGGGGAAAATGAAATCCTCTCGCAATTGAAGAATTGCTGCAACAATTTCAATACTTCCACTTGCTGCCAAACAATGGCCAACCATCCCCTTTAATGAATTTATATAAGGAAAATTATTTCCACTTCTGTTCAAGGCGATACTCCAATTTTCAATCTCATCTGGATCTTTTATTGTAGCGGTTAAATGCCCGTTGATATAATCAATTTCATCCCCAGAAATATTCGAATTTTTGAGTGCGTCTTTTATACATCTTTGTACGGCTTGGCTATTGGGAGCGGTCATGCTTCCTCCATTTCGTTGTCCGCCGTTATTGATCGCGCCACCTAGTATTTCCGCATATATTGCAGCCCCTCTTTGTTGTGCGCTTTCCAAAGATTCAAGAAGGTAAGCTCCTGCTCCACTTCCTGGAACAAAACCACTAGCCTCCATACTCATTGGACCAGCAACATTATTTGGGACATCATTGTATTTAAATGTTGTCACCTTCATTGCATCAAAGCCACCCCAAATGTATGGTCCGTGGTCGCTTGTGCTACCGCAAAGCATATATTTGGCCTTTCCGTGGGCAATGTGCTCATAACCCATTAAAAGCGCCTCTGTTCCCGTTGCACAGGCTGAGGAATTTGTTGTTACGACGTTTCCTGCACCAATGAGTCCCCCTAAATAAGCACATACACCACTGGCCATGGTCTGTGCCACAGATGTACTACCTAAGCGGCGAACATTTTTATCATCAATTCTATAAATAGCTTCACGAAATTTTTCAATCCCACTAGTTCCAGTTCCAAAGATTATACCCAAGTCCCACATTGGTTCATCATCCTGTTTTGCTGGCTCTAATTTTGCATCTTTCAAAGCATCCATTCCGGCAATTACACCGTAAAGAATACCACTGCTGTTGAAATTACGAAGTTGGAGATCAGACAAGTATTCACGTTTCTTTTCTTCGGAAATCTTTGGCTTTGCACCCAGTTGGCAAGAAAACTTAAGATCGCTTAATTCTGGAAAAAATTCTATGCCGGAAACACCATTTTTTATAGCTTCTGAAAAAGATGGGATACCTACTCCAATTGGCGAAACCACTCCCATACCGGTTATTACGACGCGATTTTTCATTTTGAATCCGTTTCTTTTAAAATCATTCCGCTGATACTTCCTTGAGCCGCGATTTCATCTTTACCATTCAGCATTTTAACTTTACACTTCAATTTATTGAATCTAAAATATATTATTTCTGAAATCACTTTTACTTTTTCTCCTGGAAATACAGGTAGGTAAAAGTTTATATCCGTACTGCTAAGGGCAAAGTTAGTTTTATCTGAGGTTTGTTCTTTCTCCAAAAGAAATATTCCAAAACAAACCAAACCAATCTGTGCCATACATTCGGTTAGAATAACACCTGGAGTAACAGGATTATTTTCAAAATGGCCTTCGTAAAAATAGGAATCTTGGCTAAAGGTGTAAGTTCCGATAATACCTTCTTCAGAAATAGAAAGTATTTCGTCCACAAACAAAAAAGGATCTGTATATGGTAATTTGGGTATAATGTTATAAGTTTTCAAAACTAATATTGAATTTCAATTTGGTTTTAGACTCTATCTAAGGCTCTCTCCTCCATCAACCTTCATCACAATTCCATTTATCCAGTCAGCTTCATCTTTACAGAGTAAATAAACAGCATTTGCTACATCTCCAGGTACTGTTAATCTATTAAATGGATTTCTAAATATTGCCATTTCAGCTAATTTCTTACTTTCGGGAATTGCCAAAAAGGAAGGGGTCTGTGTAGTTCCGGCTTGAATGCAGTTGGTTGTTATACCCAGTGGCGCCAACTCTACAGCCATATTTCGCATTAATGCTTCCAACACCGACTTGGCTGCAGAAACTGCTGCATAGCCAGGCCAAACTCTTGAATTTCCTTCGCTTGTAAAAGCAATGTTTCGCGCTTTTACTGCAAAAACTTCACTCTGAATCAAGTTTTGGGTCCACTCATACCAACTAGTTGCCATAGCGTGAATGCTTATATCGAAATCTTGTCTAGTTAAGATTTCTTCTTCGCTTCCATTCATTTTTTTCAAGCTGCCCTTTGCAATACTGTGCAACAATAGTTTTACACTATTTTTTGGTAATTCTTTGATTATTCCAAATCTGGCTCCTTCATTTAAAGCATCTTTGTTGAAAGTTATGACAGAAACATCATAAGCTTTCATCTCTTTAACCTCTTGCTCAAAGGCCCCCAAATCGCTCTTCCTATCTCGGTGAATTATACAAATATTCATTCCTTCGGAAGCTAATTTCTTGGCACTCGCAAGACCCAGACCACTACTGCCACCTAGAATTATTGCCCAATGATTTTTAAATTCGTTCATAATTAAAATTTCAATAACACACGTTGTGCAGAAAAGCCTGGACCGAAACTAAGCATCAATCCCAAATCACCGTTTGCAGGTTTCTTGTCCATAAATCGTTCTAAAACATAAAGAACGGTTGCACTGCTCATATTGCCATACAATTTAAGAACTTCTTTTGTATCATCAATGTTTTTACCTAAGCTGCCGAATAAATCCTCAACAGTTTCAACGATCTTCCGCCCGCCGGGATGAAAAATAAGATGGTCAATATCCTCTATCGTTAAATTATTCTTATTTAAAAATGGATAGATAATTGCTGGAAAATGTTCTGAGATTTGTTCGGGAACCGATTTGTTTAAAATCATTTGTAATCCGGTGTTTACGAGCTTAAAACCCATCATATCTGTTGCATCATAGAAATGGTACATTTCCTCAGCTAGTATTTCAGGACCTTCATCTTCTTGGTTTGAGGATATTAATACACAAGCCGCACCATCTCCAAATATTGCTGCGCTCACTATATTCACCATAGAAAAATCTTCGAGTTGAAAAGTTGCGGTGGGCGCTTCTAATGCAATTACTGCAGCTCTTTTTCCAGGATTGGCTTTCAAAAAATTATTCGCATAGATTATGCCTGAAATTCCAGCAGCACAACCCATCTCGGTAACAGGCAGACGAACGATATCCTGCCTCATTTTCAGTTCGTTTATCAAATATGCATCTACACTTGGAATCATAATCCCCGTGCAGCTGACAGTTATTATAAAGTCAATATCAGCAGGTTTCCAGTTTACTTTTTCGAGAGCATTCTCAAGACACTGTTTCCCAAGTTTTTTAATCTCCCGAATATAAATATCATTTCGTTCTTGAAAGCTGGTATTGGTGAAGACTTCTACAGGATCCATTATAGAATAACGTTTGTCAACGCCAGCCCCTTCAAATATCTTAATCACTTTTCTCTGAAAACGGCTTTCCTGATTTTGCATCCACTGCTTCACAAAAGGAATAATCTCTATTGTCTCTCGGCTATATTGGGGTAATTGTTTTGCAACTGTTGTGATTTTAACGCTCATAATTCTTTTTTAAGGATCCATTGATATCGGTATGCCCAACGCCAGTTGATTTCGCTCTGCTGATTGATGATTCTTTTTGAAAAGCTTTCAAGCTCCTGCTTTTTAAACCCTTTGGCAATAGAAACAAGACCATCGTGTCTTGCCGTATCAGTTTTTAAAAAAAGTTGGCTTATAACCTTAAAAAGATTGAAAGCCGCTCTACTTCTATGTAAATCATTTATTATTAAACCGATATGAGTCTTTTCAATTAAAACTTTTAGAAAACTTTCGATTCTTTCATCGCTGAAGTGATGTAAAAACAAAGTACAAAGTGCAATATCGCAATTAGGAATTAGATTTTCTTCAGAAAAAACATCAACTTTTTGAAAATTAATATTTGAAAATTCACTACTCTTTATTTCTGCAAGTTGCAATATGTTCTCATTAAAATCTAATCCTATAAGTTCAATGTTTAAATTATTCTTTTTTCCGAAATATGCGCATTGCCGAAGAAGTTCGCCATCGCCGCAACCTAAGTCCAAAATAGTGATCTTTTCCGTTTTAGGGCGTTCTTTTAATAGTTCCTTAAGGCCATCAATAGTGATATTATTGCCACCAAGCCATTTGTTTACAATCCTTAAATCGTTCAATAGATTTTTCATTTCAAGGCCTTGAAAATCCAAATCATCCATGATTTCTATTTGTTGAGACCTGTATTTGTCGCTGAAAGTAATCATTCCGTTAATGCACCATGCGTCTTTTTTATAATCATTGGAACTAGTGAAGGAATTGTTCTTGCCATTGCAAATCCTACTTTTGAAGCAATAGGGCTCATCAAAACCCGCTGAATCAATCTTCCTGTTTTCAATCTATTTTCAAATTCAGCTTGCCATTTTTCTTTATAATCAGATTCTAATGCGTCGCGATTAAAATCATTTTTCTGAAATGAATTTAAAAACAATTCAGAAAAAATCTGGGCACTTTTAATTGCCATCGCCATTCCATTTCCACATAGCGGATGGATGAGCCCAGCACTGTCACCAACCATAAAAATATGGTTTTCTACCGGCTTCTTTTTATTAAAGGATACTTGGCTAATAGTCAATGGTTTTTTGAAAATAGGCTTTGCATTAGCGAAGAAGGTATCCAGGAATGGATTCTTAGCTAGTTCTTCTTTCTGAAAAGAATCAATTCCCCTAAATTTCTTAAATGATTTAAAAGTGGATAAATAACAAGCATTTACAGCTCCTGTTTCTGTTTGGCTTAAACCACAATAACCTCCATTAAAATTGTGTAATGCAACAGTGTCATCTGGAAAATCATATTCATAATGCGCTTTCACCGCAAGCCATGCTGAATCTTGATTCATAAATCTTCGGTTTAAGTATGAATCTATATTTGATCTTTTTCCAAAGGCACCAACCACAAAGTCTGCTTTTAAAATGGTTTTTTGTTGTGTGGTAACTAAAAAGTGATTTTTCTGAAAACTGACTTTCTCTACCGTATCGAAAATTATTTCAGCTTTGCTTTTTAAAGCCTTGTATAAAAGATTATCAAAGGCATATCGACTTATTCCAAATCCACCTAACGGCAATATGGCTTTTAGAGGGAACCCTTGGGAATCAGTCATCTCAAATTTTGAAATTCTTTTAGCTCCTTCGGCAAAAGGGTTAATATTAAGTGTTTCCAAATATGGCAATACTTCATTACTAACATATTCCCCACAAACTTTATGATTGGGATATTCGTTTTTTTCAATAAGGCAGACCTTACAATTGTTATTTGCAAGTTGTAAGGCTGTGGTTAGCCCAGCAAGTCCTCCTCCTATTATGATTATATCCCAATTAGTGTAGTTTGTCATAGTTAGGTTTAAAACTAAAAAAATCCCGTCCAAAAATGGTACGGGATTTTAAAAAAGTTTAAGAATAATTATTCTCCAGCTTCTTTCTTGGCATCGTTTTTCATTTTTTCATTAGGAATGATAGCCAAGTTAACACGTCTGTTTTTTGCACGTCCTTCAGCCGTAGCATTATCTGCTACTGGAGCTTCTTCTCCATACCAGTTAGTAGTAAATCTACTAGATCCTAGTCCTTTATTTTGAACAAAATAGTTAGTTACGGACATCGCTCTATTTTTAGATAAAGTCATGTTCATTGCGTCGGCACCTACACTGTCAGTATGACCTACTACAAGTACATTTGTGTCAGGATACTCTTTCAACACATTAGCAAGCTTATCTAAAGTAGCCTGAGATGCTGTGTTAATGTTATATTTGGCAGTATCAAAATAAACACCACTGTTCTCATCAAAAGTGATAACGATACCATCGTCAACTCTTACCACTTGAGCCCCTGGAATTTCTTCTTCGATTTTCTGTGCTTGCTTATCCATTTTATTTCCAATAAGTACACCTGCACCACCACCTACTACACCGCCAATCACTGCACCTAGTGCACCATTTCCACCTTTACCAATATTATTACCTAATATTGCGCCTAGAACGGCTCCTCCTGTAGCACCGATAACGGCACCTTTTTGTTTATTATTTGCATTTTTGGTAGCTTCACAGCTGCCCATACTTATAACTAGAGTTAAGGCTAATGCTACTAATGCGGTTTGTTTAAAAAATGTCTTCATAATTTTTAGTCTTGAATTTTAGTAAATTTCATATTTATTTTAAAAGGTTTGCCATCCAAACTCACTGTTTGCTCCCAACGCATTGAATTATCATTAAGCTGGGCAAGGTGCAATCTAAATCCAACTTGATCTTCTGATTTTCCCTTTGCATTTGTTGGTTTTACCATAAAATCATATAGTCCAGAAGCAGGGTCGACTTCTATTATGGTAAAGATAAAATTTCGGTCGCCAACCGGACAATCGGAATTATTAATTGTATATACCCCTGTATTGTTATTCGGGATGAATCTCCAAGTACTACCTTCGAAACATTCTACTGAAGTATCATTAAAAAGAGTAACATTGTAAGTTCCTGAGGAATCATAGGAGATATCGTCTAAAGACCAATATCCTTTAATTACTTTTCGTGATTCTTGAACGGTTTTAGGAGTACCGCAGGCAAACGCTGTGACCGCGATTAGGGCCAAAATGAGAATTTTTTTCATGAGATTTAAATTAATTTAAAAATTGGTTAAGTTTTGATTTATTTTCTAAATAGACTTGATAACAAAGACAGCACCAATAGTACTATAAAGATGTAAAAAATAATTTTTGCAATATCTGTCGCTCCAGCGGCGATGCCTCCGAAACCAAAAATTGCTGCAATAATTGCAATTACGAGAAAAATAACGATCCAACGTATCATAGTGTTTAGTTTTAATGATTAGTATTCTGCTAAATTAAACAACAATTTTAACGTTTGAAATCCCTTTATACTAAGTTTAACTACAAATGTTAAATTATTAGTAAGATAATAAAGAAAGTAGGTTTTCTTTGAATTTTTTCTTAGGAAGGTATCCTGCTTCCAAATTAGCAGCAAAAGGAATAGGTGTTTCCATGCTTCCTACACGCTTTACAGGAGCATCTAGATATTCAAAGCAGTTTTCCATTATCATAGCTGATATATCTGAAGCAATTCCTCCAAACATGGAGTCTTCTTGAAGAATAATAACCTTCCCGGTTTTCTTTACAGAATTATATATAGCTTCAATATCTAAAGGCATCAACGTTCTAAGATCTATCAAATCTGCTCTAACTTCTGTGTTTTGATCTAAAGTTTCTAAAGCCCAATGAACTCCAGCTCCGTATGTAATTATAGTAACGTCACTTCCTTCTCTAATGATCGAAGCTTTCCCAAGAGGCAAAGTGTAATAATCAGAGGGTACATCCTGGCGAATACTTCTATACAATGCTTTGTGTTCAAAAAATAATACGGGGTTCGGATCTTCGATACTTGTTGCCAATAATCCTTTGGCATCATAAGGAAAGGCAGGATAAACAACTTTTAAACCTGGTGTGTGTGTGAACCAAGCTTCATTTGTCTGACTGTGAAATGGCCCTGCTCCTACTCCTGCACCACAAGGCATACGCACCACAACATCTGCTTTTTCATTCCAACGATAATGGCTTTTTGCAAGATAATTCACAATAGGGTTAAAGCCGGAGCTAACAAAATCTGCAAACTGCATTTCAACTACTGCCTTAAAACCGTTAATTGAAAGTCCCATTCCTGCTGAAATAATTGCAGACTCACAAATAGGCGTATTACGGACGCGATTTTTTCCAAATTGCTCTACAAATCCTTCAGTGATTTTAAAGACACCACCGTATTCTGCAACATCCTGGCCCATAATAACCAAGTTGTCATGCCGTTCCATAGATTGTTTTAAACCTTGTGAAATAGCGTCGATAAGACGAATATTCTCCTTTTCCGAGTTCTCTTTAACCTCTTGATAAGTGAAAGGCTTATAAACGTCGTTCAACTCTTTAGCTGCATCAAATTCAATCACTGGCTCAGCAAATGCAATATCCAAATTTTCATCGATCTCGGCCTTGAACTCATTTTTGAATTCCTTGATTATCTCTTCGGAAAGTATGCCTTCTGCAACTAAATAACTTTCATAGTTTAAAAGAGGATCGCGTAAACCCCATTCATCAATCAAGTCTGTTGGAACGTATTTTGTTCCGCTCGCTTCTTCATGACCACGCATTCTGAAAGTTTTAAATTCCAGCAGAACTGGACGGGGATTGATACGCATACTTTCCACCAACTCTTTAAGCTTGGTATAAACTTCCAGAATGTTGTTGCCGTCTATAATATATGATTCCATTCCGTAGCCTTTGCCACGATCTGCAATATTCTCACAATTATATTGTTCATTTGTAGGCGTTGAAAGCCCATAACCGTTATTCTCAACACAGAAAAGAACTGGTAGTTGCCATACTGAAGCTACGTTTAAAGCTTCATGTATATCACCTTCACTCGTCCCACCTTCACCGGTAAAAACCGCGCAGACTTTATTGTTGTTCTTTAATTTGTTTGCTAAGGCAATTCCATCAGCCACACCAAATTGTGGTCCCAAGTGTGAGATCATTCCAATAATATGAAATTCTTGTGTTCCAAAGTGAAAGCTTCTATCTCTCCCTTTTGTAAAACCGTTAATTTTACCCTGCCATTGTGAAAATAATCTGTGCAATGGAATATCACGCATCGTAAAAACGCCAAGGTTTCTATGCATCGGCAAAATGTACTCATCTTTGTCTAAAACTGAAGTAATTCCAACAGAAATGGCTTCCTGCCCTATTCCACTGAACCATTTTGAAACTTTTCCTTGTCGTAATAGAATCAACATCTTTTCTTCTATTATCCTAGGTTTCAACATTCCTCGATAAAGTTTTAGCAATGTCGCGTCATCAAGATTTTTTCGGTCGTAATCAAAGAAAATATTCTGGGTTGTTTCAGGTTTCATCATATAAAATTTGCAAGTTCAAAAGTAGAAAAAAACCTCATGTTAAAGGGATAATTGAGGCAAATATTATCTTCTTAAAAACTTTCTCATTTTTGGTATCTTTGTAAACTAAAATATTCTGTTATGAACAACATCCCAAGTGTAGATTTATCCGATTTCCTTTCAAAAGATCCTGAAAGAAAGAAGAAATTCGTAAATGAAATTGGTGCGGCATATGAAGAGATTGGTTTTGTTTCACTTAAAAATCATTTCCTTGGTGACCAATTAGTTGAGGAGTTATATAAAGAGATAAAAAACTTTTTCGCACTTCCTGTTGAGACTAAGGAAAAGTATGAAATTCCTGGTCTTGGTGGACAACGTGGATATGTATCCTTCGGAAAAGAACACGCTAAAGGCAAAAGAGAAGGAGATTTGAAAGAGTTCTGGCATTTTGGACAAGAACCAACGAAAGATGCAAATCTTTCCGACACCTATCCCAGCAATATCCAGGTTAAGGAACTCCCTGATTTCAATCATACTGGTATGGAGGCTTACAGAATGCTTGAGAAAACAGGTATTTATGTACTTCGGGCTTTAGCATTATATATTGGATTGGATGAATTTTATTTTGACCATTGGGCAGCGAATGGCAATAGCATTTTACGGCCCATCCACTACCCTCCAATAACAGAAGAACCAAAAGGAGCTGTTAGAGCTGGTGCTCACGGCGATATCAACTTGATAACTTTGTTAATGGGTGCTTCCGCCGGTGGTCTGCAGGTTTTACGCAAAGATGGCGAATGGATTGATGCAATTCCAAATGAAGATGAGCTAGTTATTAACGTAGGAGATATGCTCGAAAGACTCACGAACAATAAGCTGCGTTCAACCATTCACCGTGTTGCAAATCCGCCTCGCGAAGATTGGGGAAATCCTCGCTATTCTATCCCTTTCTTTATGCACCCACGTAGTGATATGAAATTGAATTGTTTGGAAGAATGTATAGATGCCGATCATCCAAAAGCTTATGAAGATATAACTGCTGGCGAATTTTTACATCAACGTTTGGTGGAAATAGGACTTATTAAGAGGTAAGTAGTTGCCAGTGGCAGATTGCAATTAATTTTTAAACCTTGAATTTTAAATTTTGAAATCCCTAGAAGATCAATTAAAAAATCTATTTCCGGACCACGAGCTAAAAGATGTTCCTGAGCCTGAGGCCGAACTTACTATTTGGTTGCAGGACGAGCCATTAATTTGCAAGTATGAAAAACGCAAGGGCAAACCAATTACAGTTATTGAAGGCTACAATGGCGCTGAAAGTGATTTTAAAATTCTTTCCAAGGAATTAAAAAAGCTCTTGAGTGTAGGCGGAAGTTTTAAGAATGATCAAATTATTATTCAAGGAGATTACCGCGACAAGATTATGCAGTTTTTAAAGGATAAGGGATTTAAAGTGAAAAGAGTCGGTGGATAAATATGTTGCATTAGGCAGTATTGATTGATAGTTCCTGCTTTTCCTATGCATTCTTAACTTTTAAACTAAATAAATGAAACTTCAAGCAATACAACCTAGCGAATTGATATTAACCCCAGAAGGGAAAATATATCATTTAGACCTTGCTCCTTCCCAATTGGCACCAACTATTATTACGGTCGGTGATCCAGACCGTGTGGCAATGGTTTCAAAGTATTTTGACACTATTGAAGTTAAGGCTGAGCATCGGGAATTCAAAACACATACAGGAACTTATAAAGGGAAACGTATAAGTGTAATCTCTACTGGGATTGGTCCGGATAATATTGATATTGTTTTCAACGAACTTGATGCTTTAGTGAATATAGATTTTGACAAACGCCAGGTAAAGAATAAGTTGACATCATTGGATATAATTAGAATTGGTACTTCTGGTGGTTTGACTCCGGATATTAAAGTAGATAGTTTTTTAATAAGCACAAAAGGAATTGGTTTGGATAACGTATTGCACTATTACGACAAAACCGATAAAATTTTTAATCGCGACTTCGCACAATCGTTTATAGACCATACTCAATGGAATCCTGATAATTCCGTACCTTATGCCGTGGAAGCAGATAAAACTTTGTTGAAAAAATTTACTTCAGAAAAAACCCTTCAAGGTATAACCATAACGAACGTTGGTTTTTATGGACCACAAGGACGTGTACTTAGGGCAAAGTTGAAGGATCCTTATCTCAATGAGAGGCTCACATCTTTCCGCTACAAAAATAAAAAAATTACAAATCTAGAAATGGAAACCGCCACAATGTACGGGATGGCGAAGCTTCTTGGGCATAGAGCGGTCTCAATGAATGCCATTATTGCAAATCGTACTTCAGGAACTTTTAGTAAAGATGCATCAAAAACTATTGATTCACTTATTCAATATACATTAGGAAAAATCACAGAATGAAAAACTTTTTAATTGGTGGAGTGCCGGAACATTTCAACCTACCTTGGTATATAGCACTTCGCGACAAGGAATTTCAGAAAAAAGGTATCAACCTACGTTGGAAAGATTATCCTGGTGGAACGGGGCAAATGGCTAACGCATTACGTGCTAAGGAGATTGATATGGCCGTCATCCTAACAGAAGGAATAGTTCGAGATATCATAAAAGGAAACGACAGCAAAATTGTTCAAGTATTTGTGAAATCACCTTTATTATGGGGAATTCACGTTGCAGCAACTTCTGAGTATGAAGAAGTCGGAGACCTAAAAGGAACAAATGCGGCGATAAGTCGCTATGGTTCGGGATCACATCTAATGGCGTTTGTAAACGCTGAAAATCACGAATGGGACTTAAATAATGACTTAAGGTTTAAAGTGATTCAGGATTTGGATGGTGCTCTGGAAGGTCTTCCAAATGGCAATGGCGATTATTTTATGTGGGAAAAATTTATGACCAAACCGTATGTAGATAATGGAACATTCCGTTTGATTGGCGAGTCCCCTACCCCATGGCCTAGTTTTGTAATCGCTGTTAGAAACGATGTTTTATTGAATGAAGCTGAAAGTATAAAATTAATTTTAGAAGTGATAAATTCTATCACTGAGAACTTTAAAACGCTTCCCAATGTAGATGAGATTATCGCCAAGCGCTACGGTCAAAAAATTGATGACGTTCGCGAATGGCTTTCTTTAACAGAATGGAGTGACGGACAATTGACTTCTAAAGAACTGGAAAATATTCAACAAAAACTTTTTGAACTTGATTTAATTGAAAATAAAATCAACAATACCAAGATCTTACATGAATTCTAAAATATATCTTAAATTATACGCAACCCGAAAGTAGAACCTGCATCTTGTTTATATAAAAACAATTATTATGACTACTTTTTTAATCGTTCTGGGGGCGTTGTTAGTCACAAATTTCTTGTTATTACATTTTAGTTGTAACGACGCCACAGAGTCTGAAGTGCCAGAAGAAGAATAGAAAATCTCTCCCCATTTCTATTCAAAAATTTTTTGAGTTTGACGAATTATCACCAATTAATAGGTGTTTTTCCTTTTTGAATTAAAAACTCGTTTGTTTTACTGAAATGCTTATTACCAAACCAATAGCCTCTATTTGCCGCTAATGGCGATGGATGTCCACTATTGAGTATCAAGTGTTTCGATATGTCGATTTTTATACCTTTCTTTTTGGCTGGTTCTCCCCATAATAAGAATACTATATTTTCTCTTTTTGTAGATAATTTTTCAATTACTGCATCGGTAAATTTTTCCCAACCTTTTTTTTGATGACTGCCGGCATTGTGAGCTCTAACCGTCAAAGTTGCGTTTAGTAGTAGAACTCCTTGGTCCGCCCAACGTTTCAAATATCCATTTTCTGGAATAGGAGATCCCGTATCGGTTCTAATTTCTTCAAAAATATTCTTCAGTGATGGTGGAATCTTAACATTTTTACCAACCGAAAAGCATAAACCGTGAGCCTGTCCTTGTCCGTGATAAGGGTCCTGCCCTATTATTACGACTTTTACTTCATCAAATGGCGTATTGTTGAACGCAGAAAAGATCTGCTCAGCTGGAGGAAAACATTCATTGGAAGCATATTCAGATGTCACGAATTCAATCAAATTATTGAAATATGGTTTTTCAAATTCTTCCTTTAAAATCACCTTCCAACTAGATTCAATTGTTACCTTCATTATTCTTACTTTTGTATGATTGCTGAAAAAGTAAAATTAATGGAAATAAAGCGGAAAGCCCGTATAGACAATAAAACTTTAGAAGACCTCGAATTCCCTTCGGTGCTAAGGCAAGTTTCGGAATTTTGTATTACTGAGCCCGGCCAACAAAACGTATTGGCTATAGTCCCATTTAAGGAATTTTCCGAAATTGAGCCAGAATTGCAAAGAGTTAAAGAATTCACCACTTCCTTTGATGGTGATAACCACATTCCGAACCATGGTTTTGATCCTATTTTTAGGGAACTTCACTTACTCAATATTGAAAATAGTACTCTAGAAATCTCTGGCTTTAGAAAAATTCTTTCTATTTCTGAAACCACTCGAGTTTTATTGAAATTTTTCA
This sequence comes from Aequorivita sp., assembly GCA_034675805.1. Lineage (GTDB taxonomy): Bacteria > Bacteroidota > Bacteroidia > Flavobacteriales > Flavobacteriaceae > Aequorivita. The sequence continues at coordinate 137,525 of JAUCCX010000001.1, forward strand.
AGAAATTCGAAAAATACTATATTCACTTGAATTCCTTTTCTGAAGAAGTTAATTACACTTCAGTTATTTCCGACGAAATTAATAAACGTATCGATAAATATGGAGATATAAAAGACGAGGCGTCCAATGAACTCGGTATGATTCGTAGAAGGTTAAATGTCGTAAAAGGAAAAATCAATTCCTCTTTTTCAAGAGCACTTTCACAATATGTTCAAAGTGATTATTTGGATGAAATCCGCGAATCTGTTGTTGAAAATAGAAGAGTGCTCGCTGTAAAAGCGATGCACCGTAAAAAGGTGAAAGGTGCGGTTTTGGGTAGTTCGAAAACTGGTAGCATCGTTTATATTGAGCCACAGGAAACTTTAGAGTATGCCAATGAGCTCAGCAATTTGATCTATGAGGAAGATGAAGAAATAAAGCGAATTTTAAAAGCAATGACAGAATTTGTCCGTCCGCACGCATTTCTTCTAACAAGTTACCAGGAATATTTGATAAAGATGGATGAGCTTTATGCAAAGTCTAGATACGCACTGAAAATCAATGCTGTGTTACCGATTCTTACTTCGGAAAAACGAATCTCCCTCCAGAATGCATATCATCCACTTTTGCTTGCAGCAAACAATAAAAGAAAGGAAAAAACATTTCCACAGAGTATTGAACTTACTTCAGACAAAAGAATTATAGTGATTTCAGGACCAAATGCGGGTGGAAAGAGTATCACTTTAAAAACTGTCGGTTTACTTCAAGTTATGTTTCAAAGCGGCTTTCTGATTCCCGTAGAACCCCAAAGTGAAATGTACTTTTTCAAACGTATTTTGACTGATATTGGTGATAACCAGTCCATTGAAAATCACCTAAGTACTTATAGCTACCGCTTGAAGATGATGAATCACTTTTTAAAGAAGTGTAATAAAAATACACTTTTCTTAATTGATGAATTTGGAACGGGATCTGATCCAGAGCTTGGCGGTGCTTTGGCAGAAACCTTTTTGGAAGTGTTCTATGAGCGAGATGCTTTTGGAATAATCACAACACATTACACCAATTTAAAACTATTGGCCGACGAATTGCCTGATGCAATTAATGCGAATATGCTTTTTGATAATAAGTCTCTAGAACCTCTTTATCAACTTCATCTGGGTGAAGCCGGGAGTAGTTATACTTTTGAAGTTGCACAAAAAAATGGGATTCCCTATAGCTTAATCAATAGAGCTAAGAAGAAAATAGAGCGCGGAAAAGTGCGTTTTGATAAAACCATAGCCAACCTTCAGAAAGAGCGTTCTAATCTTCGGAAAACTTCAGAGTCCTTAAAAACTGAGGAGCAGAAAGCCCGGGTAGAGAGCAAGCAACTGGAAGAGGTAAATGCCCGTGTTCAGGAAAAATTAGAAAGCTATCAAGAATTGTTTGATTCCAATCAAAAGCTAATAAGCTTAGGGAAAAAGTTTGATTCTCTTTCTGAAAAATATTTCAATAACAAACAGAAGAAGCAGTTGATTGATGAAATGATGAAACTTGTAATGGTTGAAAATAGCAAGCGAAAAAAATTAGCACCAAAAGTAAAAAAAGTAGTTAAAGCGAAAGAACAAAAAATTATAAAAGAAGTTGAAGAAAAGGTTGAAGTAATTAGGGAGCGGAAAAAAGAAGAAAAAGAGAAAGCCAAACGACTTCCACCACCGAAACCGAAAGTAATATTAAAAATTGGCGACAGAGTTAGGATGATAGATGGCCGCGCCGTTGGTACAATTGATACCATTGAAAAAAACAAAGCGATTGTCAATTATGGAATTTTTACTACCAATGTAAGTTTGACTGAACTAGAGAAAGTTTAAATAAGATAAGGTATTCAGTTGCAGTTAGCAGTTTTACTGTCAACTGAAAACAGTTACTACCCTCAAAATATATTTGTTGAATATAAGCAGTAATCATAAAATAATCCTCTTTGACGGCGTTTGCAATCTTTGCAATAGCGCGGTTAATTTTGTTATTAAGCGTGATAAAAAAAAGGTTTTTAAGTTTGCAGCCCTTCAAAGTGAAATAGGGCAAGACTTAATTTCAAAATTTAATCTGGATGCTACCAAAATGGACTCCATCATTTTGATTGATAATGATAGATATTATGAGAAATCTTCAGCAGCGCTTCATATAGCAAAATATCTTTCCAGAGCTTATCCCTTACTTTTTGGGTTTATAGTTGTCCCAAAATTTATCCGCAATGCAGTTTACGATTATGTAGCCAGCAATCGCTATAAATGGTTTGGCAAAAAGGAGAGTTGTATGATACCAACACAAGAACTAAAAAGTAAATTCTTGTAGATAAACAAATTTGGAGATATCATATTTAAAGATTCTCCCAATATTGAATTGGGATTAATGAAAAAATAGTTGGCTTAAATTATATTTCATCGATTGCAAGAAGAAAAGAGAAAATAATAAACCATTTTATTAATCGTAACTTTAAAACTCCAATATTATTAAGAATCCAAATCAAAGGTCTCAGAAGGATTATCAACCGGATTGTAATTCAGCATTCCTTCTCCATCTGCAATAATTGTACAGACTGTGGCATCTCCGGTTACGTTCACTACAGTTCGGAACATATCCAAGATTCGATCTACTGGAAAGATAATAGCGATCCACGCAGGATTCAATCCCACAGATTCTAAAACGATAATTAGCATAACCAAACCAGCACTAGGCACTGCTGCAGAGCCTATGGAAGCCAAGGTAGCCGTCAACACAATAGTTAATTGTTGAGCTATAGTAAGATCTATCATATGCAACTGTGCAAGAAATACAACGGCCACAGCTTGATAAAGACAAGTTCCATCCATATTAACCGTTGCACCGATGGGCAGGACAAAACTGGTTATCTTTTTATCAACCCCAAGATTCTCTTCCACACACTCCATAGTTACTGGTAGTGTCGCTGCACTACTTGAAGTTGAAAAGGCCAAAGTTTGGGCAGGCGCCATTGCTTTAAAGAAACCTCGGTATGGAATCCTTTTAACAAATATTTTCATTAGTATTGGATAAATAATAAAAATCATTAACATTAATCCAACAAGAACGGTTAAGGAATACCAGCTTAAGCCTTTAAATATCTCGTAAACTTTGCCGATATCGTCTCCTGCCATTTTACTAACCACACCAGCTAGCAAAGCAAATACAAAGAAAGGTGCGGCTTGCATTACCAAATCGACCATCTTTAGGAAAACCTCCATCGCACTATCCATAAATGCCTTCACCGGATGTGATTTTTCATTTGGGATTAACAGGAGGCATACACCAAAAAATATTCCGAAGAAAATGATTTGAAGCATTAATCCGTTGTTGCTTAATGAGAAGAAAAAGTTTTCGGGAACAATATCTATCAATGGTTGTAGTGGAGTGGTTTCCTGTGTCTTTTTTGCGGTTTCCATCTTGACACTTACAGATGCATTTTTCAATTCACCCCTCGACAGATCAGTGATTTTTTGTGCGCGCTCAAAGAAAGCAGGATCTTGTAAATAATTTATTCCATCCTTTATTTGGCGACCTTCTGAAGCGGCCCAAACTTCATAACTTATTCTATTGTCTATTCTACTTTGTTCATCAATCAGTTTTCCGGGTTTTATAACATTCACCAATATCAAACCGAGACTAACGGCGAAAAGTGTGGTCAGTAAGTAAGCCAATAATGTCTTCCCTCCCATTCGACCCAAACTAGCGGGATCGCCAATGTTTGCAACACCACTTATAATTGATACCAAAACCAATGGTACAGCGATCAATTTTAAAAGATTTATAAAAATCGTTCCAAAAGGAGCAATCCAATTAATAGTAAAATCGCTCCATCCTAACTTACTTGAAAGCAATGCCCAGATTATTCCTAAAACTAATCCGATTATGATTTTCCAGTGTAGCGCGAGTTTTTTCATACTTGTTTATCTCTAAAATATTATTTTTTTTAAAAAGTGTTTTATTTGAATCAAAAGAATCAAATTCTTGACACTTTATTTAGTAGCCAAAAATCCACCAGAACCAACGCTGCCATTGCCTCCACAATTGGTACAGCACGTGGAACGACACATGGGTCGTGACGACCTTTTCCTTCGGCTTCGACTTTGTTTCCTTGGCTGTCAATGGTTTCTTGTTTTTGCATAATGGTAGCCACAGGTTTGAAGGCTACTTTAAAGTAAATATCTTCTCCATTGCTTATTCCGCCTTGGATTCCACCGCTGTAATTGGTTTTTGTGCTACCGTCTGTATTAAATGAATCATTGTGTTCACTACCTTTCATTGTCGTACCAGCAAATCCACTTCCATATTCGAAGCCCTTTACGGCATTTATGGACAGCATAGCCTTCCCTAATTCTGCGTGTAGCTTATCAAAAACAGGTTCACCCAAACCAATAGGCACATTCTGGATAACGCAGCTTATAATTCCTCCAACCGTATCACCTTCTTTCCGGATTGATTTTATATAATCCTCCATTTTAGAAGCCATCTCAAAATCGGGACAGCGAACTGGATTTTTTTCAATTTCTGAAAAGTCAATTTGGGAATAATGCTTATTGAGTTCCATTGTGCCTACGGAAGAAACATAGGCGGTGATCTTAATGTTTTTAAGAAGTTGTTTTGCTATAGAACCTGCAACCACTCTACAGGCAGTTTCGCGTGCAGAAGAGCGTCCTCCGCCCCGATAATCACGAATTCCGTATTTTTTATCGTAAGTGAAATCAGCATGTGAGGGACGGTAAATATCTTTGATGTGGCTGTAATCCTTACTTTTTTGATCGGTATTTTCAATTTTGAAACTAATTGAAGTACCAGTAGTTTTTCCTCCAAATATTCCAGAAAGGAATATTACTTCGTCTTCTTCTTTTCGTTGTGTAACTATTTTAGACTGACCAGGCTTTCTGCGTTGCATTTCAGAATTGATGGCTTCGAAATCTACCACAAGCCCTGCAGGACAGCCATCTATAATTCCTCCAATGGCTGGTCCATGTGATTCGCCAAAAGTGGTAAGTTTGAAAATTTTTCCGAAGGAATTGCCTGCCATACTGCGGTTTTCAACAAATGTAAAGGTTCAGTTTCAATAATTCAAAACTCAAGGTTAAAATTCTTAAAATTCTATTACGTTATGGCAATACCATTTAAGTAAATTAATAAGGATAGCAAACAAACTTTCTATTTTCAAAATACAGATAACCTTAGCTATATAGAATATTTTGTTGTTAGGTCATGGTGTTGATTAAATCATTTTAGATCTAATATTGTCGCTATTGCAGGACCATTAGTAAGGTAATATAATCCCAAAGGAAAATACCGCATTTAAAAGCTTATTCCCTTCGGTAACAAAGAAATTAAATCAGGTAATAAACGCCCTTTTCTTACTTTGGCTGTATATTAGCCAACTAAAAAAATAGTGAGACATTGATGTCTTTTGCTAATCCGCATTTATTATGAAGCGTTTATTTTCTAACTTATTATTTAAAGTTTTTCTCGCCATAGTTTTAGGAATCGTTTTTGGGCTGTATATACCTGAATCCATCAACCGAATATTTACCACCTTTAATGCGTTTTTCGGACAGTTTTTAAGCTTTTCCATTCCCTTAATTATAATGGGATTAATAATGCCGGCCATTTCCGATTTGGGTAAAGGGGCCGGTAAATTATTATTACTTACAACTGCTATTGCTTATGGTTCGACCTTGTTTTCAGGGTTTATGACGTACTTCACAACATCTGGTATATTCCCCCAGCTATTAGAATCTCACGTTAACGATGTCGCACAAATTGCTGATTCTGGTCGTGAATTATTGCCATATTTTAGTATCAATATTCCGCCTGTATTAGATGTAATGTCTGCATTGGTATTTGCATTTGTCATTGGTTTGGGACTTTCTTATCAAGAAAAATCTAGCTTAAAATTGGTGGTTAAGGATTTTGAAAAGATAATTATGCAATTAATAGAGAACGTTATTGTGCCTCTCTTACCACTTTTCATTCTAGGAATATTTGCAAATATGGCTTTTAACGGCCAGGTATTTTCAATCCTATCTGTATTTATAAGTATTATTGGAGTAATTTTCGCCTTACACGTTTTACTATTGTTGGTCCAATATACTATAGCTGGGGTGGTTACAAAGAGAAACCCCTTAAAGTTATTAGTCACAATGATGCCAGCTTACTTTACGGCCTTAGGAACACAATCTTCTGCGGCTACCATTCCCGTTACCTTGGAACAGACCTTAAAAAATGGCGTTTCAGAAAAGATTGCAGGTTTTGTAATTCCCTTATGTGCTACCATACACTTATCTGGTAGTATTATGAAGATTACCGCCTGTGCAATGGCATTGATGATTTTACATGGAATACCATTTGATTTCACACTCTTTGCGGGTTTTATTTTTGTTTTGGGAATCGCTATGATTGCTGCTCCCGGAGTGCCTGGTGGTGCGATTATGGCAGCAGTAGGAATTCTGCAATCCATGTTGGGGTTTAACGAAGAGATGATAGGTCTAATGATAGCCTTATATATTGCTATGGATAGTTTTGGTACTGCTTGTAATGTTACCGGTGATGGAGCTATTGCCTTAGTAGTGAATAAAATAATGAAGGAAAAATTGATTATTTAAAAACAAATTAAGGACTTGTTTTAATGTTCTATCAAAAGTGCATTTTTAAGAATGGTAACAGGATGCAAGGCCTTTCTTGCAGTTCCATCTAGGATTTGATGGCGGCAACTAGTGCCGTTGGCGGCAATAATATTTTCTTCGGCGGACTTTCTTACCGCTGGAAAAAGTTTGAGCTCCCCTATTTTCATACTCACATCGTAATGTTCCTTTTCGTACCCAAAACTTCCAGCCATTCCGCAGCATCCAGAAGTAATAATAGTGGGTTTATAATTTTTCGGAATGTTTAAAATATCGAAAGTAACTTTTTGATTGCTCAACGATTTTTGGTGACAATGCGCATGGATTTTAATGTGCTTTTCCTCCGAAGTGAACTGTGATGCAGAAATATTTCCAATTTCAATTTCCTTTGCTATAAATTCCTCTATCAGATAAGTATGTTTTGAAATAGATTCTGCAGAAGATTTATCGTCTGCCAAACGAAGGTATTCATCTCTAAAAGATAGAATAGCGGATGGTTCTATACCAATCAAAGGGGTTGCCTCAGATACTTTCCCTTTTAAAAATTTGACATTTGTATTGACCACTTTTTTTGCTTCTTCCAAAAATCCTTTTGATAACAAAGCACGGCCACTATCCAAATTATCAATAATTGTAACTTTATAACCCAAGCCGTTTAAAAGTAAATATGCGTCCATCCCAATTTCGGCATCCAAATAATTGCTGAATTCATCTACAAATAAATAGATTTCTCTCTTATTTTTACCATTGATTAATAGACTAACATCACGATGATTTGCAACACTTTCATATGCTTTGCTGAAACACTTAGTGGAAATCGGTGGCATAGTTCGATCTTCGTGGATCCCAGCGATACTTTTAATAATTCTCGAAGTGAGATAATTAGTGAAAAACCAATTGGAAAGTTTAGGTATTTGAGAAGCTATTTTGTTTAATTGCGTGCTTTTCCCAAATAGTTTATTAGAAAATGAAACTCCATTTTCTTTATTGTATTGATATAAAAATTCAGCTTTTGCAATGCTTATATCCACATTGCTGGGACATTCACTTGCACAAGCTTTACAACTTATACATAAATCGAAAACCTCCTTCAATTCTTGGGAATTGAACTTGTTGACAGCTTGATTATTGGTCAATACCTCCCGTAAAGCATTGGCACGGCCTCGGGTGGTATCTTTTTCGTTTTTAGTTGCGTGATAACTAGGGCACATTGCACCGGCAGCATCTGCTGTTTTACGGCAATCACCGCTTCCATTGCAGTTTTCAGCGAGTCGAAGAATACCTTTATAATCGGTGAAATCCATTATTGTTTTGATCTCTGGCTCCTTTCGGTCAATTTCATACCTCAGTGATTCATCCATTTTAAACGCATCGACTATCTTTCCTGGGTTTAGAATGTTTTGTGGATCGAATGTGTCTTTTATCCGTTTTAAGAGCTCGTAGTTTTTTTCGCCGATCATCAATGGATTAAACTCTGCACGTACAATACCATCACCGTGTTCACCTGAAAATGAGCCTTTATATCTTTTGCAGAGCAAGGCAACCTCAGTAGTTATTTTTCTGAAATAGGCTACATCTTGTCCTTCTTTTAAATTTAAAATCGGTCTTAAATGCAATTCTCCCGCTCCGGCGTGGGCATAATAAACTGCGTCCTGTTTGTATTTTTTCATTAGAGCGGAAAACTCTTTAATATACGCTGATAAGTCTTCCAAAGCCACCGCAGTGTCTTCAATACAGGCAACTGCTTTTCTATCACCTACCATATTTCCTAATAAACCAAGTCCTGCCTTTCGCAGCTCAAGCGCCATCTCAATCTCCTTCCCTTTTAAAACTGGGTTATGATAACTGTAGCTTGAGATCCTAAGTGATTCTAACAAAGCATTGGTCTGTTTCTCCAAATCTTCTTCTGAATCGCTTTTTAGTTCAAGTAATAAAATCGCTTTTGGATCCCCTTTTACAAAAAAGCGATAAGGTTCGTAGGTTTTACTCTTTTTGGTACAATCAAGAATTACATTATCCATCATTTCACACGTATGCAGATTGTGCTGCATTGCGATGACAACGTCATTTAGGCACGCTTCAAGCGTTTCATAATGTGATGCGATCATTGTTGTATGCATTGGAGGAAGCAGATCGAGCTGGAGTGTTATTTCGGTAGTAATTGCCAAAGTACCTTCACTTCCGCAAAGAAGTTTACACAGGTTTATTTCTTCATTAAAAGGTCCAAAAACTGAAGTAGATAACAAACTGTCAATCGCATAACCCGTATTTCGACGATGTATTTGTGACTTTGGGAACTCCTTCCGAATTTCTTGATGTGTTTCTTCAGAATTCAATTCATAGTATAAGCTTTCATATATTTTTCCTTCCAAAGAATTTAAATGTGTTTTTTTAATAAATTCTTCTTTAGTCATCTCTTCAAAAACTACTTCTTCGCCATTGGAGAGCAATGTTTTTAGCTTTAATACTTTATCACGCGTTACTCCATATTGTATCGAAGTTGTGCCACTACTGTTGTTACCCACCATCCCGCCAATCATACAGCGGTTGCTGGTAGATGTATTGGGACCGAAGAAAAGTCCGTAGGGTTTTAAGTATGCATTGAGTTCATCCCGGATTACCCCAGGTTGAAGTGTCACAGTTCTTTTTGCGGTGTCCAGCGAAATAATTTTGGTAAAGTACTTGGAAACATCCACTACAATACCATCTCCCACACATTGGCCGGCAAGCGAAGTACCGGCAGTTCTAGGAATAAGCGAGGTAGAGTTTATTTCGGCAAAAGAAAGAAGCTGTTTAATTCCTCTTTCATTTTTTGGGTATGCAACAGCCAACGGAATCTTTCTATAAACAGAGGCGTCTGTCGCATACAAAGAAGTATGAAGGGAGTCTGTGAAAAACTCACCATTAAATAACCTTTTAAAATCTTCTAGTTGCTTTTCCATTTAGATTATGTAAATGTAAAAAACTTCATTAACAAAACTTTGTAAAATTACATAAGTAGATTAGCATCGTGTTAACGATTGGCTCACTTTAATACACCTACTTTTGTATTATTAAGATAAAATTAGATTAACAATATTAACAAAGTGGAATAGTTTCTACTTAAATATAAAGTAGCTTCCACTAAAAAGAATATTTTATGAAAAAAATCATTTTGATTATGCTTATTATCGCTGGTTTTGGTTGGCAAGCGTCTGCTCAGGAAATTTCAAAGAACGCTATTGGACTTCGTCTTAGCGAAAGCAATGGTTTTGGACCAGAGGTTAACTTCCAACGTGCCTTGGGAGATAATAATCGCTTGGAGCTAGGTTTGGGTTGGCATAGCGAACGTTATTGGAATGACGTAAAATTCACAGGAATCTATCAATGGGTATGGAATATTGATGGAGGATTTAATTGGTATGCAGGACCTGGTTTAGGTGCAGGTATAGAAAGTTTTGAACGTTCATATGACACTTATCCTCCCTACAGAAACAAAGATTCAGAAGCTTTTATGTTTTTTACAGGTGACGTAGGAATTGAATACGGCTTTGATTTCCCACTTCTCATATCTTTTGATTTTCGTCCTCAAGTTAATTTGAATTATCGCGATGACGTTACTTTTGACGTGGGCATATCAGCCAGATATAAATTCTAAAGATTTTCTATACTTATCATTTATAACTAAATGCCCCTCATAAAAAGGGGCATTTCCCTTTTAAAAAAACAGGAAAAATCCTGTGTTATACCTTTGGAATTTGTCGCAATTTTACAAGTTAATAAATACCCGAGGTTGAAATGAGTTATGTCGATATACATTGCCACCCATCTTTAAAGCCATACAGTAAAAGTTTTAAGTATAAACCCATTAAAGAGAATGCTTTAGATCCTAAAAGAAAAAATTCCATTTGGCACTATAGCCCACCCAATTTCCTGGAAAAATTCTTAAACAGGATGGTAACACTTACTAAATTTACCCAAACCGATCTTACAGCTATAGCCAAATCAAAATCTTCAGTAGTTGTTGTGGCGTTATACCCATTTGAGAAACATTTTTTTGGAAAGGAAATTATCGGAATTAAAGGGGTAACCGATGTTTTAGTAAACCTTGCTGCAAGTATTAGTCAATCTCGTATGGATTATGTTCGAAACAACAAAGACTATTTCGTTGATTTGATGGATGAGTATAATTATTACAAACAGCTTCACAATCAAGTAGAGAAAATTGAGGGAGTGATATATACATATCGATTAGTCAAAAACTTCCAGGAAATTCAAGACAATCTTTTACAGGACACAGATTCAAAAAAAATATTAAATATAGTAATCACCATAGAAGGGGGACATAGTTTTAATACTGGCATTGAAATGAACAAAGATATGGCCAGTCGCACTGAGGTCATAGATAACATTAAGATTATTAAGAATTGGGAACATCCCCCACTTTTTCTCACCTTAGCGCATCATTTTTACAATGAACTTTGTGGACACTCACGAAGTATTTCCATTGGAATGCTTACAAAAAATCAAGATAGGGGTTTAGATAGTGGAATTACTGAATTGGGATATGAAGCAATCGACCTCCTTCTTGACAATTCGCAAGGGAAGCGGATACCCATAGACGTGAAACATATGAGCCCTTCTTCACGAAAGTCGTATTACAAATTACTTGATACTAAATATGCTTCTGAGAGGATGCCTGTTGTTGCTAGTCATGGATGTTGTAATGGCAAAAGATCAATTGTGCAAGTGGATCAAACAAATTTTCCAGAACACGCTGACTGGTTCTGCAATATTGATATAAATTTTTATGATGATGAATTGATACGAATTGCACGCAGCAACGGAATTTTTGGAATACAAATGGACGAACGTCGCATTGGAAGCACCAAAGCTATAAATGAGAGTAAGGTGTTTATTCCGAACAAGCGAAAGCAGCTTAGGAGAAAGGCCTTATTGGTTTGGCGACAAGTACAGCACATTGCTCAAGTGCTTGACAAAGAAAAACTTTTTTGTTGGGGAATTCAAAGCATTGGAAGTGATTTCGACGGAATCGTTAATCCGATAAATGGACTTTGGACTGCAGAAAACATGAAAGATCTAGCAGAAGAATTATTAAATCATGCTGAGGAATACCTTGCTAAAAACCTGATATTACTGAATAATTTCAACAGAATTGAGGCTAAAGTAATTGTCGATCTTGTTATGCGCCAAAATGCGATGGAATTTATTAAAAGGAATTATTAGCTTTTTTTGAAACCTTCCGAGGATTTTCAACCATTATTCTACAAGGCTATTTTTTTGAAGAATGGCTTTTTCATATAACTTTTCATACAAAGGCACAATCCTTTTTGTGTCATAAACCATTGCGGATTCTATAGCTTGTTTTTTGAATTTGTTTAATATCTCGTCTGACTCCAAGATTTTCATAGCGTTTATCGCCATTTCATCTATGTTACCCACATCGCTTAAAAAGCCACTTACTCCTTCAATATTCACTTCTGGTAAACCACCGGTATTACTGGAAATAACCGGTACCCCGCAAGCCATTGCCTCTAAGGCCGCGAGCCCAAAACTTTCTTTTTCAGAAGGTAGAATGAAGAGATCCGTAAAACACAATATTTTATCTACTTCATTACTATTTCCTACGAACAGCACTTTTTCTTCAATTCCTTTTTCTATACAAAGGTTTTCACAGGATTCACGTTCTGGTCCCTCCCCCACAATTATTAATTTTGCAGGGATGTTTTGCTGAATACGATCAAAAACTTCAATTACGTCCTGTACGCGTTTGACCGGCCGTAGGTTACTTACGTGAGTAATGATACGTTCATTTGGTTTTGCCATTAAATCGCGTTGGCATTCTGTAAAAGGGTTTATTTTTTTAGGAATATCAATGAAATTGGGTACCACATGGATTTCTTTTTTAATATCGAAAAGATGAAGCGTATCTTCTTTTAAACTCTTCGAAACCGAAGTAACCACATCGCTATTATTGATGCTAAAAGTGACCGCAGGTTTATAAAAGGGATGGTTACCTACCAAAGTAATATCGGTACCATGAAGTGTCGTTACCATAGGAATATAAATATTATCTTCCTCGAGCATTTTTTGTGCCATATAGCCCGCATATGCGTGTGGGATAGCGTAATGCACATGTAAAAGTTCAATTTTGTGAAGTTTTACCATATCTACCAATTTGCTGGAAAGAGCAAGTTCGTAAGGCTGATAATGAAATAGCGGATATATGGGAACAGAAACTTCGTGAAAGTGAATGTTTTTTGAAAGCAATTCAAGCCTCACTGGCTGTTTGTAGGTTATAAAATGAATTTCATGCCCCTTCTCTGCAAGTGCCAAACCTAGTTCGGTTGCCACTACCCCGCTTCCACCAAAGGTGGGATAACATACTATTGCTATTTTCATAATTTATGTTTTTTAGTCGAAACTGAAGGTCTCAAGAATTCAAGGCGAATTTCGAGGAAATTATTCTAATGGAATTAAGTACAATTAATCTTTATTCATTTCAGTCTCGCTTCTTTCAATAATCAATTGCTTCATAAATGGCTTCCTGAATCTTACTGCGCAAATCACTCTTTATCAATTTTCGGTTTTCTGCATCAGGAAAAGTTCTATTCGATAAAAACACATAAACAATTTCTTTCTCTGGATCGGCCCATGCAAAAGTCCCAGTAAAACCGCTATGCCCAAAACTTGTCATGGAAACGCAACCACACGTTGGGCCTGAGGTTCCTAATTGTGGCTTGTCAAAACCGATTCCTCTACGCACATTTTTATCGCAGTAATAACAAGTATTAAAAAGGTCAAGTACATCTGGATTAAAGTATCGCTTTCCTCCGTAAAAACCTTTCCAAAGATACATCTGCATTATTTTTGCAACATCATTTGAGTTACTGAATAAACCAGCATGTCCACTTGCTCCACCTAGCATTGCTGCTCCTTGGTCGTGCACATAACCCTGAATTTTCTGCTTTCTGAACAAATTATCTTGTTCGGTTGGTGGAATGCTTTCTTTTGAAAATCTAGACAGTGGATGGTAAAGAGTATAATTGGCTCCAAGTGATTCATATAAATTGTCTTGAACAATATTTTCGATAGGTTTGTCAAACTTCTGTTCTAAATATTCTTTCAAGATATAATATGGCAGATCGCTGTATTTGTATTCCAAGGTCGAATTCAGATCACTTTCGCGAATATCCTTGTAAATTGTATCAATATAATCCCTTCTCATATAGAGATTTTCTGCAACTTGTACGTTAAAATTCTTATCGGGAATTTCAGAATAATACTTAGAAGAAATCCCTGTTTTCGCATCATTGAATGTGTGTCGATAAAATGGAATCCACGCCTTAAAACGGGCATAGTGCGAAAGCATTTGCTTAAGTGTAATATTTGCTTTGTTTGAGTGTTTATACTCCGGAAGCATTTCGGAAAGCTTTGTATTTAAGCTTAATTCCTTCTTATCTACCAACTCCATTACAATAGGTAGTGAAGCCAGAATTTTGGTCAATGAAGCTAGGTCATAAACATCTGTATCTTTTACTTGAATTTTCTTATCATATTCGTGATACCCAAAATTTTTCTGATATATTACCTTTCCCTTCCGCGCCACTAAAATTTGAGCTCCAGGATACATTCCTTCCTTAATTCCAATATTTGCGAGGGAGTCTATTTTTTTCAGTTTATAACTATTTACACCGACGCTTTCGGGAGTTCCATACTGAAGTCTTCGCAAAGATTTTGTTTTCAAAGATGTCTTCAAAGGATAGTCTGCCCCTAATGATACCGGTAATTCACCTTTGGCTTCACGAGCGCCAAAAATTAGTTGTGCTGAAAGTTGCTGCGAAATCTTACTGTTTTGATAGGACATAATTATTCCTTCAAAGTTGGCAGTGGTTTTTAAGTCCAACATAGCGTAAGGCCTCGCAAAAACATCTAGAATCACCGTATTCGTCCTAGCAATTTCATATAGCCAGACAACTTCATTCTGAGTAAACTCAAATTTCTTCCAAGGGTTCTCATTGGATTTATGGAAGCCGATAATTACATAATTATATTCTTTTAATTTCTGAATATATTCATCTAAGCTAGTGGCCTTAACCCAGTCTACGTTTCCGTATCTCTTCAATTCACTTAAAAAGTCTTCGCCAGAATCATCACCAAAATTTATGTAGGCGATTCTTTTCTGCTGTAAGTCTTTTATAGGGAGAATTGCGCGATCATTTTTAATTACAGTTAATGCATTGTCTATGACTTCCTCATAAAGCACATCATCCATAATAGAATTTAATTCTTCAATTAAATAAGCTGTTTTTATAGGTTTATAGTGATTAAGACCAACTTTATATTTTGCATACAGAATCTTTTTAACAGAATAGGCCAGGCGCTTTTCGGTAATTGTATTTTCGTTGTACGAACTAATAAGAAACTCCATAGCCTTTGGAATATCTTCTGAAATCAATAAGACATCATTGCCTGCTAAAAAGGCTGCTAGCTCAATTTCGCCTGGTTTTTTGAAGTTAGAGGCCCCTTTCATATTTAAGGCGTCCGTAAAGATTAGACCATTAAAGCCTAATTCCTTTTTTAGAAGGTCAGTTACTATTTTTGAAGAAAGCGATGACGGATAATTTAATTGGGGCTCCAGTGCTGGAACGTTCAGATGGGCTACCATTACACTGTTGAGTCCTTCGTTTATCAATTTCTTATATGGATATAGTTCTAAAGTGTCCAGTCTTTCTCTCGAAAAATCAATAGTCGGAAGGGTTTTGTGGCTATCCATATCGGTATCACCATGACCCGGAAAATGTTTTGCACTTCCCATAATACCGGCACTTTGCATTCCCTTCATAAAAGCCAGCGCTTTTTCGGTTACATTTTCACGATCTTCACCAAAAGAACGATTCCCTATTATTGGATTTTTTGGATTGGTATTTATATCAACAACCGGAGCAAAGTTAATATGAACCCCTAGCCTCTTTGAATGCTCACCAATGCGTCGTCCTACTTTTTCAACAATGTTATTGTCTGTTATAGCTCCTAAGGTCATATTCCAAGGAAAAGCATAAGTGGAATCTAGACGCATTGCCAAGCCCCATTCTGCATCCATTCCAATCATTAATGGCACTTTAGCGAGCGACTGAAATTCGTTATTCAATTTAGCTTGACGCACAGGTCCACCCTTAGAAAAGATAATACCTCCAAGATGATAATTGGTTATAAGATCTTTTATCTTATCAGTTTTCGCTTTTGGATCACTAGAAAAAATATCAGCCATAAAGAGTTGGCCCATTTTTTCTTCCAGAGTCATATTATCATATATACTATCGACCCATTTTTTCTGATTTTGAAAATCCGTTTTTACAATTAATGGATTGTTTTCTTGGGCAAACAATGGAAAAAATAAAAAAACAAGGATGCTAGCGAGCAAAAATTTATTCATATTAATAATAGGGTTTATGATAAAAATCTGTTGTGCCAGCTTTCATGAGCGGGAATCTCCCAATTTTCCAGATATTCAGCCTTTGTATTTACGAGATTGTTGAAGACAATGGTATTTTTTGAAACAGATTTTTCCTTTACCATTTTTCTGAACTCGGTCAAAGGCTTATATGCAATATAATCACCTGAATAAAAAGTAACGTTCATTTTATCGAGTAAATCTACACTGTATTTTTCCTGCAAGGATTGAATAAAGTGAACCGAAGCGTCAATACTACAACCTGAAGCCGAAGCATTTGCTTGATTGAGACCAAAAACAATAAAACGGTTGTACTTTATTTCTAGACCAGCTTCTAGTGCAGCACCGTGTGCAGTCCATTTTGTTAAAAAATCTTCAGTTAGTTCTTTAATTTCAGCAACTTCTTGGTCACTAAATTTTCTATCGGCCTGATAGACCCATACTCTGGAATCATCAGGCAAGTTTTTGAATTCTGTAAGCATTTAAATGTATATATTGTTAAAATCTAAAGTGCCCCTTTTCATTGGGAGCATCTTGAAGATCAAAAGCCAAGTTTATAGATCTTCTGCACTTGCAATCATTTCTGCAATATCCATCACTTGCAAGCTACCCTCGGCATTTTTAGCTTTTACGCCGTCGGTCATCATCATCATACAAAACGGACAACCAGTAGCGATTATTTCAGATGTGGTTTCCATTGCCTCTTCGGTGCGCTCTACATTGATGTCCTTATTACCCTTTTCCGGTTCTTTGAAGACTTGTGCCCCACCGGCACCGCAGCAAAAACCATTTTTTTTATTCCGCCGCATCTCGACCAATTCTACATCCAATTTCTTCAAAAGATCTCGTGGAGCTTCGTATTCGCCGTTGGCCCTACCTAAATAGCAAGGGTCATGGAAGGTAATTTTCTTTCCTTTAAACTTGCCTCCTTCCACTTTCAACCTTCCTTCATCCAATAGAGACTTTAGAAATTGAGTGTGATGCATTACCTTGTAATTCCCTCCTAATCCAGGATATTCATTTCCTATTGTATTGAAACAATGTGGACAGGCAGTTACTATTTTCTTTATTCCATAACCGTTTAGTACTTCAATGTTAGTCATTGCCTGCATTTGGAACAAAAATTCATTTCCTGCTCTTTTTGCAGGGTCACCATTACAACTTTCTTCGGTTCCCAAAACCGCAAAATCTATGTTAGCTTTATTAAGCAATTTAACGAATGCCTTGGTTATTTTTTTTGCACGGTCGTCAAAGCTTCCTGCACATCCAACGAAAAAAAGTACTTCAGGTTGCTTGCCTTGGGCCGCGTATTCGGCCATTGTTGGGACTTTTATATTTTCACTCATTATTTATTAGTTTCAGGTTCCAAGTGTCGAGTCTCAAATTCAGATATTTGTACTTTGCTTTCGGATTTTACATTTAATCTTCAAATACTTCAATAGTGACTTCTTTTTCTACCAAATCAGTGAATTTCCCTCTATATCTAGTTGCTTTCACTAAGTGGTTATCGACCCAATGATAATTGCCTCCGCGTGGTTTTCCCATTAACATGCTATGATATTTAAATCCGTGCTCAGCTAACCATTTCTCAGTTACCTCTCTGTGTGCTTCTGTACGGGAAGTGAAGAAACATATTATATTACCTTCATCGTACCATTTATTCAATGTCTTTAACGCATCAGGAAATGGCTTGCAAGTTGCCATTCGTTCCGGCTCTTCATTAGGGATATCATCCGTAATGGTTCCGTCTATATCTATCAGGTAGTTTTTTATTCCATCAGGAAGAATAGGGCTCACATGTTCACCTTGTTCTACTTTATCGTATAGCAATCTTTCGACTTCTTCTTTCTTCATTTTTTCATCCTATTTTTCAGAAACCGTAAATGTTAATGAGGGGTATAAATTTTAATTTTCGTCCGTCCAATTCAAACGGTCCATTTGGTTGTAGGGCCATGGAGCTCCGTTATTTTCTATATTAGTCATTGCAACATTTAGTTCTTGAGGGGCAGCGGATTGTTCCATTACTAAAAACTGTCGCATATCCATAATGATACTCATAGGCTCAATACTCACAGGACAGGCTTCTACGCAGGCGTTACAAGTAGTGCATGCCCATAGCTCCTCACGAAGAATATAATCATCAAGTAACTGCTTTCCATCTGGTTTGAATTTACCGTTTTTATCAATATTCCTTCCAACTTCCTCCAAACGGTCGCGTGTATCCATCATGATTTTTCTTGGAGAGAGCAATTTGCCTGTGATATTGGCCGGACACACACTGGTGCATCGGCCACACTCTGTACAGGTGTAGGCACTGAGTAATTGAGTTCTGCTTAAATCCATGACATCACTGGCACCGAACTTTACGGGAGCCTCTGTAGTGCCTTCCGGAACAGTAGCAAAGGGATCAACAGTTGGGTCCATCATGAGTTTTACTTCAGCAGTAACGGAATCGAGGTTTCTGAATTGTCCTTGTGGGACTACCCGTCCAAAGTAAACGTTCGGAAAGGCCAATAAAATATGAAGATGCTTTGAAAAGTATAAATAGTTTAAAAAAGCAAGAATTCCTAAGATATGGAGCCACCAAGCACTGCGCTCTATAATCATTATTGTTCCCTCTGAAAGACCATTAAAAAATGGAACAATAAATTGGCTTATTGGAAATGCTCCTGCTTCAGAATAATGCGCTACTCCCAAAGATTGTAATGATTGGTCCGCTGCGTTCATCACCAAAAACAATATCATTAAAACCATTTCAAAATATAAGATAATATTCCCGTCATTCTTTGGCCAGCCTTTCATCTCTCTCGCCCAAAAGCGCTTCAATTTTTGAATATTTCTTCTTGTCCAGAAAAGAATTACTCCTACTAAAACCAAGAATGCCAATATTTCGAAAGAGCCGATAAGAAAGTTGTATAATCCCGTTGGAAGAATTGTAGAAAGTACACGATGAGTTCCAAAAATACCGTCTATAATGATTTCAAGAACTTCAATATTAATGATAATAAAACCTACATAAACAAATATATGAAGCAACCCGGGAATTGGCCTAACTACCATTTTTGATTGACCGAGTGCAATTCTAAATACATTGCTCCATCTTTTGCCGGTATTGTCAGAAGCATCAACTTCTTTCCCTAATTTTATATTGCGAATTATTTTACGAATATTGATTGTAAAGTAGCCAATTCCAGCCAAAAGGGCAATAATGAAGAGTATGTTCGGGATGTATTGCATGATCTATTCGTCTGGGTTGTCTGGCGATTCGTATTCTTTGTTCTTTTTTCCGAAAACAGAAATATGGACATATCGTTTCGGGTTCAATTTTACGTCTTGTAGAAGTTGTTCCAATTGTCTTGAAGCTCCTTCCAGATTTTCGTATAGCTTCTCGTCTTTTAAAAGCTTGCCTATGGAACCTTCCCCGTTGTCAATTCCAACCACTATTTTATCCATTTTATCAACTACATTTTGCAAATCGGTAACTAGTTTTCCAGTTTCCAATTGGGCTAATGAATCAGTTAATCTGGAAAGATTGCCAGCTGTTTTATCTAGATTGGTAAAGGTATTATCTAATTTCCCTGTATTATTAGAAAGAATGTGATTTAAGTTTTCTGATACACCAGCAAAAGAATTCAAAGTGGTATTTAGATTGGCGATTGCTTCTTGAAGATTCTTACGCGTCTGTTCATCAACAATTGCATTAACGTTTAACAACAATGTATCTACGGTAGCCAATGTGTTGTTGACTTTTTTCTCTAATGGACCGAGTGCTTTGGTAACGGCAGTCAACATTCCATCTTCTACATCACCTCTCAAAGTATCACCACTTTTAGCAATATTGTTAATGTCATATTCAGGATAAATACCCAGATTTTTTCCACCAATAAGTCCAGAACTATATATTCTAACGATACTGTTTTTGGAAAAATCAAAGTCTTTTTCGACTGTAAATTTTACCACAAGGCTACCTTTGGAATTGGCAAATGATATATTTTGAACCTTTCCGACAGTAAGCCCATTAATAGTAACTGGCGCAGCTTGCGCCAAGCCTTCCACATTGTCGTATTTTACAAAAAACTCACGGTTCTTATCAAGCAAGTTTGTGCCTTTCAAAAAACTGTACCCAAATATTAACAAAAGTATGGCGCCAATGGCGAGAATTCCGGTTTTAACTTCTTTCGATAGTCTCAATGATGTAATTTTAGTTTGTGAACAAATTTAAGTGATAAATATAAAGAAAGCACATTAATTGGCTTTCGATTTTAACACTTCGGGTAGATTAACTTTTTTTCCTTTCTTAAATGCAACAATGTATGCAGAAGGATATCCTTTTTGCTGTACGAAAGTTTTTATCACTTGAATTTTGTTGTAATCAGAGGTTTCGCCATAGTAATATTTGAATAGACCATCTTCCTTATCTCGGGTTACTTCCTTTAGACCTTTAAAATTATTAGGTTTTGGGTCGAGTTTTTTACTGCTAGCAGCTAATTGAATCTTAAAAATCACATCAGTATAAATATCTTCTTTGGTAGTTTCTATTGCCTTTTCTACTTCCAATTCCTTTACTTCGGGATGCTTAATTTTTTCATCGCTAATTGACAGACTTTTTATGTAAGTTTCAATGGCCTTACCAATTTCACGTGCCATTTCTATTTGCCCCTTTTCGGAATTCAGATAAGCGCCTTCCTTTTTATTGGTCAAGAAACCGGTTTCAATCAAGACACTCGGCATATAAGTATTGTGAAGCACCCAAAAACCGGCTTGCTTCACGCTCCTGTCATTTTGCTTTAGATTATTAACAATATTGTTCTGAACCAAACTTGCCAAAAGAATACTTTGATCTAAATATTCTTCCTGCATTAATACCATTCCTATTAGTGATTCTGGCGCATTGGGATCAAACCCACCATATTTTTCCTCATAATTATCTTCCAGATAGATAACTTCGTTCTCCTTTTTAGCAACCTCAAAGTTCGCCTGACTTTTGTGAAGTCCAAGCACAAAAGTCTCAGTGCCAAAAGCATTACTGCTATGGGCATTGCAATGAACCGAAACAAAAAGATCTGCATCTGCCCTATTGGCGATTGCAGCACGTTCACGAAGTTCAATAAAAACATCAGTTTTACGGGTATAGATTACTTTTACATTGGGAATCTTTTCCAATGCCGCGCCAGCTTTCAGAACTATGTTGAGGGATATTTCAGACTCCTTGTAGCCATTGCCTTTATTTCCATGGTCGTGACCCCCATGACCAGCATCTAAGACTACGACAAAGGGCTTTATTGGATTTTCCGCACCGTAGGCAGATATATTAAAGAATAGCAGACTTATTACTATTAAGAAAAAAGAAAAGATTTTCGTTATCATATTATATTCAACGATTGTGATTATTAATTATTACCGATTTCAAAAAAGAATATTTGATATTTAATCCCAAACAAATATTCAATGAAAGCTCCGAGAAGATTATTGATATCTGAAATAGAAATCTCGAGATTTAGACAACTATTCAAAATTATACTCTAATGTTTTCTTTTAATTCTCGTTTCTTATGTGAAGATTTGTCCTTATTTTAGTGTGTTCTTCTTTTTTTTAAATTTTTCATTTAAAAAAACGTACCCGAAAAAATATGTTTATTTTTGACCGTTTCAAATACTGAGCCAAATCTACAAAATAATAGCATCAGAGCATTGCAGACCAACAGGCATTACTTAACAATCTTTTTAACAACCCTGCTTTTTTGCAGCTCGGTTTTGCATGCTCAGGATATTCCGCCAAAGAATGAGGCGAATATTCCCAAGACGACGAAAGATGATACGCTTTCAGTAAATCTAAAGCCATTTGTTGACGAACTTAATGAGAAGGCCCAAGATACCGTTAAGACTGATACAGTGAAACCTCCCAAGGAAACATTGACAGATATAGTGGAGTATTATGGAGAGGATTATGTGCTTCTCAACAGAAAAGAAAGCAAAGTATATATGTATAACAAAGCCTTTATTATTTATGAGGATATGCGTATAGATGCGGGTTTGATAATCCTGGATTACAATAAAAATGAGGTATATGCCAAAGGGATAGATAGTGCAGGAATTTACAGCCAACGCCCTATTTTTGTTCAAAAGAACAACAGGGTAGAACCTGATTCAATTAGATATAACTTTGATTCGGAAAAGGCACTCGTGTATAATAGCCGTACCGAACAAAACGGTTTCCACGTAATTGCCAAAGTAACCAAAAAGGTAAATGATTCTGTAGTGTATCTTCGAAATGTAAAATTTACCACTTCAAAGAATATCGACGACCCCGAGTATTATTTTTATACGCGTAAAGCAAAATTTGTCCCAAAAAAGAAAATTGTCACAGGTCTTACAAATATGTATATTGCCGATGTACCAACTCCTGTAGGCCTACCTTTTGCATATTTCCCATTGACAGAAGATCGCACCTCTGGCTTTATAATTCCTTCTTTTGGGGAAAATAACAGTCGCGGATTCTTTTTTCAAAATGGAGGGTATTATTTTGCCATTAATGATTATTTAGATTTGAGTTTACTGGGAGATTATTATACAAATGGCAGTTACGCCCTGCGTGGAGAATCTGCATATGTTTTAAAATATAAGTATCGTGGAAATGTAAGTGCACGCTATGAAAGCCTTGTAAACAGCGAACGTGGTTTTCCAGATTATAGTGAAAGCAGTATCTATAACATACGTTGGACGCACTCCCAAGATACCAAAAGCAATCCTAGTTCCCGCTTTTCGGCATCGGTGAACCTTGGAAGTAGTAAGTATTTTACGGAATCTATCAATCAGACTAACAATGCCAGTGCGTTGGTGAATACGCTGAGTTCCTCTATTTCCTACGCGAAAAGTTTTGAAGGCGATCCACAAGTAAACCTTACAGTTGCAGCTACACATTCGCAAAATACTCAAACACAGCAAATTTCCATGTCACTTCCCAACTTAAGCGCCAGTGTTTCGAGAATATATCCTTTCGCTCCAAAGGATGGCGGAAAAAAAGGCATCATTCAAAATATAAATTTTCAATATGATGTGACAGCTGAAAATAGAATCCAGACTACAGACTCACTCTTTTTTAAGCCGGAAATGTTTAATAGTGCCCAAATTGGCGCACAGCACAGCATTCCATTAACAACCAATTTTAAAATTCTAAAATATTTAAGTGCTTCTGCAGGAACTAATTTTCGTGAAACTTGGGTGCTTAAGAGTACAAGGAAATACTATGACGATAATGTGAATAATGGTAAAGGCGGTATTGTACAAGACACGGTTTCTGGTTTTGAAAGTTACCGAACTTATAATTTCTCCACGAGTTTGGGTACAACTTTATACGGACTTTTCAACTTCGGACCAGATAAAAAAATACAGGCTATTCGTCATGTAGTCCGCCCGTCCATAGGATATAATGTAAATCCAGGTTTTGATAGGTATTATGATGAATTCATCATTCCTCAAACAGCCAATGAGGCAGCTGGAGAAATTTATCAGTATTCCCGTTTTGAAAATACGCTATATGGAGCTCCAAGTAAGATCTATTCTAGCAGTATTGGAATGTCTTTAAGTAATACTTTTGAAGCAAAAGTCCGCAATCCCGATACTACTGCGCGAGAAGCAAAAAAAGTGATTCTGCTAAATAACCTGAACTTTTCTACGGCATATAATCTTGCCGGCGATTCTTTACAATGGAGCCCATTACAATTTACGGGGAGTATTCCCATTGTTCCCAAGTTGGATTTTAACTTTAGTGGCGCTTTAGATCCTTATGCTTTGGATAATAACAACCGAAAAATAGATGTTTTTAATATAAATAACGGTGGAAGTTTGTTTCGTTTAACAAATGCAAATGTGAGTATTAATTATTCTTTCTCCAGTAAAGATTTTGAAGGAAAGACAAAAGATTTAAGCCGTATAGACAACGAAACTTTTCGTAACGGAGGTCGTCCTGATGACTTATTTGGCGAAGCTTCAGATTTATATGATGGACGAATTTATAAGGACGATGACGAAGACGAAAAAGATAAAACTAATGTGGAATGGTATAATTATAGTATCCCCTGGGACGTGCGTTTTGCCTACACTATAACCTACGGTAACAATCAAAGGCAGAACGAGATTTCAAGTCAATCGTTTATGATGAGTACTAATATGCAACTCGCACCCCGATGGACTGTGGGAGTTTCTTCGGGTTATGATTTTAAGAATAAAGGGGTAACCCTAACGCAATTCCGTTTCCAACGCGATCTGGAAAGTTGGCAAATGAGCTTTAGCTGGACGCCTATTGGTAGTATAAATACGGCTTGGTATTTCTTTATAGGAATAAAATCTTCTATGCTGAGTGATATTAAATATGACAAACGAAGGGAAAGCGATAAGAGATTGTAAATTGTAGTTGAGTTTAGATATTCCTAAATTCTTAAAACATGTAAACTTCTAATAATATGAAAAAGATAATAACTACCACCAACGCCCCTGCTCCTATTGGACCATACAACCAAGCAATTCTCAGCGGGAATATGCTTTATACTTCCGGACAGATAGCTATAAACCCAAAAACTGGGGATTTAGTTACGGACGATATAAAAACCGAAACCAGATTGGTAATGGAAAACCTAAAAGCCATACTTACCGAAGCAGAAATGACTTTTGAAAATGTAGTAAAAACTACAATTTTCATAAGCGATATGCGTAATTTTAGTGCTATCAACGAGGTGTACGCAACTTATTTTAATGAATCTACCGCTCCAGCCCGTGAAACCGTAGAGGTTGCTAACTTGCCTAAATTTGTGAACGTGGAGATTTCTGTTATTGCTTCTTTGTAAAAATTTAAAAAAATTCTTTGGAGTCGCATCTTATGTTTTTTTATTGATTCGGGAGATGATTGATTCCTCAGAGCAATTTTTAGCTATCATATATCGTTTATTTCTCATTGATAACTAACTCATTATGGATTTTTAATATTAATTAATTATTCAATAAATTAATAAAAACATTCTTAGTATCTGTTAGTTCTGCATCATATTATAATAAACTTTTGAGATTATGATAAAATATATTTTGATATTGTCTTTAGTTCTAGGTTTACTTTCATGCACTGAAGATGAATCGAATTCAGGTCCTCTTCCTGCAAATGAAAATTTAAAATATTTTTACGATCGTAAAGAAAACGGAAATCTACAGGTTTACTCTTATGACGGTATAACAGAAATCAATTTGGTTAACGATAACGCTTATGACTATTGGTGGATAAAAGTGAGCCCCAATAAGAAGAAATTTCTCTGCTATCGTTCGCCAAAAAATGCGGGTGTTAATTCATATACTGTTGCCGAATTGATGATCTTTAATATTGATGGAAGTAATGGAGAGTTAATACTTCCAAGAAATATTTATGGCTGGGAAATTCAAGCCCATGCTAAATGGTCTCCGGATGGTACAAAAATATTAGGAATCGCAAAATGTAAAGATCCTGAAATTAATGATATGGTGTCCAGAGGAAGAATAGTAGTTTTCAATACAGATGGAACAAATCCAATCATTGTTTCTAAGTTCAAACACGAAGTAGCTGATCCTGCTTGGTCTCCAGATGGGACTAAAATAACTTATGTTGGCCCTTCAGATTTAAATGACGAAGGAAATCCCGAAAAGGCAGAAATATATCAAGCCAGTCTTAACAGTAATACAATGAGATTAGAGAACCCTATCAGACTTACTTTTGACGATTTATATTGTTATGATCCGGCTTGGTCTCCTGATGGTAAATGGATTGCTTATAGTAAAGGTGCATTCGCAAATCTATTTTTAGGAATTGATCACGACATTTACAAATGCAAACCAGACGGTTCTGAAGACGTACTGGTTTTACACGATGGGAAGGTCAATGGCGTGCCTTCATGGACACCAGAGGGTGATGGACTTGTTTTTCATGTTTTGGGACTGTTCTACCCTCCTCCATTTAGTCTATTTAGCTGCAGTGCCAGTGGCGACGATAAAAAAGTCATTCTGGCCACAGATGGAGTTGAAAGATCTACAATTTCAGCAATCAAAAAATAAATCATCTATTATTTAATCTGATTTCTAAAAATAGAGTAATTGATGAAGAAATATAGATGATAGGGTTATAATTATTTTCTTTTATCTCAATCCAAACTGATTAAAAAACTACTGGCCTTCTTCCTCAGTTTTTGTCCCTTGTAGCTTAAAATGAACGGGGGCACTATTATCATCCGGTAATACCGGTAATTCAGATTCCTTTATCATTTTCTTGTTAAATAGCTTTTGATAAAGTTCTCTAAATGTATTAAAGTCTACCGAATATGATATCCCAGTTCCTTGTTCAAAAATTTGATCTTCACCAATAAATTGAAGGTCTGCTTGACGATTAAAAAACTTCATCCTAAGGCTTCCATCGTCGTTTATAAGCCATTGCACTTCAATGTCTCCCGCTACAGCGGTTTCGTTGGCGCCACCTACAGGAACACCAACCTTCCCATTGATAAGAATACGCTCATTAATCTGGGTTGAAAGCGTTATTCCAAAACGGTCTGCAGTTTCTTGGTTTGGTGTCCTATTACCCACAGAATAATCCAAACCTACCCTAAATTTACTGTCTTCATCTGTAAATAGGTCATTTACCAAGCCAGATACACGATCTGCCAAAGTTCCGGCAAATGCATTCGATCCAGCATAATTGTCACTAACAAAAGAATTAGAGGCCAAGAGGAAAAGTGCTTGATTCTGCATTTGCTCCTGATTTTGAAGTTTATACTGTAACTCACTTTTTAATGTTGAACTTACGCGTGGAAAATCAATATTAAAAGAAAGCCCTGGCTGAGCAAGTTCTCCATCCAATTTCACATAAACCTCAACGGGTATTTTTGTGTTAATAGACGGATTATCTAATAGAACCGATGGATTTGCTTGTGTTTTATAAACAGCACTCAGGTTGAGATTGGCTTTTTCAGGTGCCCCATCCCATGTGATGTTTCCACCAGGAACAACCTCGATATTTCGTTGGATTATGCCTCCATATCTAAAGTCGTATTGGCCTTCATATACTTGAAAATCTCCATACATCTGAAATTTGCCGTTCGTATTTATTTCAATAAGGAGAATCCCCGCTCCACGGCCTTTTAATGTGGAATTATTTTGTTGATCTACTACCACTTCCACCTCAGCATTTTTATTAATATCAAGTTCAAACTTGAGTGTTAATCCCTTCACTTCTTCTGAAACCGTTGCTTCTCCGTTTATGCGCGCTTCTTTTTCCTTAGGAGAGAGGAAATGCACAAATGAGTCGTCACTTATAGCTTGGGTATCACTAATAGGAATTTTGAATGTAGTTCCTTCTTCTGTAGTAGCGTCAACCTCTATAACCAATTCGTCTATGGGCCCCGCAATTTTTGCTCGACCACTTATAAATGCAGTTCCGTAATAAAGGGCATCCTCCTCTGGAGGTGTATCTAGTACTAATAATTTATTTGGAGCCTCAATGTTTAGATTTAATTCCCATTTACCAAAGTTACTATGCGTGGCATTTCCGAAAAGAATCCCTTCCGTCTTATATTTGGTATCTTTAATGTTTGTGCGATCTATTTCAAACTTATTTTTAGTAACGATTATCTGTGCATTATTTTCTATATCGAAGTCTGTATTCAAATAGGGTACTTTTAGGCCACTGTTCTCCAAGTTAATGCGCCCTAAAATGTCAGGCGATTTGTAATTTCCCGAAACGCGTACATTTCCAGATGCAAGTCCACGAATATCAGATATTACATCACCGCCAAAGGGACTGAATGCTTGCATATTGAATTGATCTAAATCAACATTAAGCTGGATTTGTGGATTTTTTGGAGAAACGTCAATGTCGCCTATTGCACTAATAGTTTTTACATTCTGATTGATTAGTGAAGTATTGATTCTATATTTAGTTAAATCTTCATTTCCATCAATGTTAAGTTTCAAATCTCCAAACGGAATTTCATTGATAATCACATTGTCAATAGTAATGGCGCTATTGGGATAATAAGCACCACCCTTTTGTAGAAAATCCAATTTTCCATTCATATTCCCCTGAAGCCGTAGACTGTCGATCTCAGGCGTAACGTTCCCAATATTCACATCTTTAAATCGAACTTTCAAATCTTTATAGGTTGAATCGCGCAACACTCCAGCCAATTGAATCAATTCCTTATTGTGGCTTAGTACAAGCGAATCGATTCGAACCTCTTTAAAGTTATCATCAAAAACTACTTTATTTAAACGATTGTTGTGTTCGTTTAAATACCAAACGTTTCCTTTATAAGTTATATCGGATTTCTTTACACCGATTACCGATTTCCCCGCAGGGTTAATAGTATGATATAATGAAAGATTAAAAAGATCTTCCTTTTTAGGACCTCCAGCAAACTCTGAACGAACATACATAGTGTCGTTTAAGGTCTTGTTAATGATATTCAAATCTTTTAGATTGTAAAAACCGGTATAAACAGAATCTGCAGATATATAAGTGTTATACAGTGGATTATCATTATCCATCTGAATATTAAGTTTACCTATATAATTATCGAAAAGTAGAATTTCTGGTGAGCGAAAATCCAATTCAAACTTAGATTCATCAGATGAAACCGAACCTTTTAAACGCGTATTATCCCCGAGTTTTAGTTGTGGGATAAATACATCCACAATTTTGTTATAAACCACGAATTCATAATCTATATATTGATTCGTAGTTACCTCCTGCGGAATATAATTTGCATATATACTTGCAACACCATTTTGGAAAAGATTGGGAATATCTTCAATAAGAAACTCCCCGGAAATTTTCCCGGTAATAATATCTGGCGAATTAATTTCAACAGTCCTTACTGCACCTTGAAATGAAGAAGTTACCGTGAAATCATCGAAATAGAAGTTATCGCGTTCGTTTTGATAAAAGGTCTGATTAAAATTAATGGTTCCCACCACATCATCAATCGTTTTTCCTTCCATATCAACGAGCACTTTTCCCGTAAAAACAGAAATACTATCTCGTTTCATTAAGTTCAACTGGTTGAGTTCGGCATATTCCACATCTGCTTCAAAATCCAAGTGGTTCGTCTCTGAAGAAGCATCGATCAAACCTTTAAATTTTAATTTTAAATTAGGATCGTCTATACTCAATTCACCATCAAAAAGTGGGTTTTTTAAATTTCCGGAAACAATGATGTTTTTATAATTATATCCTTCAAAATTAAATGAAGAAATCTTCCCGGAAATTTCAGTATTTACAGTGTTTTTATCAAAACCACGACCGTCAAAATCAAGATCTCCAGTCATTTTTCCAAGTGAGGTCGTCTTGGCTATTTTTCCTAGATTGAAATCTTTTAGTCTTACATTTCCACGATAATAGGAGTTATCAATAGTGCTGATATTACCCATCTTCAAATCTAAGATGGCTTGCCCTATTCCACTTTGTAAATTACTTTTTGTATTTAACTCATCATTTATGATGGAAGTGTTACCGCTAAAATGGAAGCTGCCCAATTCTTTCAATTCAATTGGAATTACATTTCCTAATATTTTAGGCATAAACCTTCTTAAATCAAAATAATTAGTTGAAATAACATGGTTGTCGGCAGTAATGGCGTACTCTTTTTCACTATCGATAATATTTTGAAATGTGTAATCTCCTTGAATATATGTATCACCAGTTTGGAATTTTACACCCTTGGCAGTAAAATTATTTAAGGTTCCCTGAAGCTCTGTATCAAGTAAAATTAATTGATCGGGTCCAAATTCATTATAAAAACCATTTAAATCATTTGTTGATACTTTGGAATCTTTCAAATTTGCCGTAATAACCACCTGATTCATAAAATCTGCCATTCCATTTTTGGAATAATCCAAATCGACATAACCCATTATTTTGGACTCGGTAGTTTCCAAATTCAAGTCTTTAAGAGTAATGTTTGTGCTTGTGTATGAAAAATCAGCCTGCATATCCTTAATTTCGAAACCTCTTTTCGCTATGAGAGAAAGATTTTTAATATTCACAGTAACATCCGGACCATTAATTTTCAAGTTATTGGCAACAATATTCACCCGGTCAAGAACAAAAACTTCTGGATTATCAAGGTTTTCATCTATAATTTCCACCCTGCTATTGGTCAAGGTAATATCGTTCCCAAATAATGAGAATGGTTCTGTGCTAGGTTTGCCAGTTTCAAACTTTTGGGCGAAAATAGACAGGTTGTCTGTTGCTTCGTCTTTATATGTTTTTACGTAAAGTTTGGCATGATCCATAACAATTTTCCCGAAACCCAATTTGCCCTGAATCAGTTGGCCAAAGTTTACAACGTTCGTTTGCAGTTCCTGGCTGTAGATTAAAGTATCCTTATGGTGGTCGGCAATAAATACTTCACGAATATCTACTTCCCCTTTCCAGTTAAGTCCTAAGCGTTTTATATTAATATCGGTACCGTAGGTTTCGTTGAGCTCGGTTGTAACTTTTTTTGCAGCCCAAGTCTGTACCGAGGGAATGGAAAAAATAATTATTATAAGAACGAGCAGCAATACAATGATTACGAAGGTGCGAACTATTATTTTCCGAAGTTTTTTGATACGCTTTTAAAGTTTTAATTTTACAACCAATAAATATACATCTTTTGCTTTGACACAAAAAAACTGCTATATCCTTGGAATAGAATCCTCCTGTGATGATACTGCCGCGGCCGTAATCAACAACGGCAAAATACTCAGCAATGTTGTTGCAACTCAGGCAATTCACGAACAATACGGTGGTGTGGTTCCTGAGCTTGCCTCACGTGCCCACCAGCAAAATATTGTGCCGGTAGTTCATCAAGCATTACGCAAGGCAAATATCGACAAAAAACAGTTATCTGCTATTGCTTTTACGCGCGGCCCTGGACTTATGGGTTCACTTTTGGTAGGAACCTCATTTTCAAAATCTTTGGCAATGGGATTGGGTATTCCTTTGATAGATGTAAACCATATGCAAGCGCATATTTTGGCTCATTTTATTAAGGCTGAAGGACAGACAGCACCAAATTTTCCATTTTTGGCAATGACCATTAGTGGTGGCCATACCCAAATTGTAAAGGTTACCGATTATTTTGAAATGGAAATCATTGGCCAGACCATAGATGATGCCGTGGGCGAAGCTTTTGATAAAAGTGCAAAAATATTAGGACTCCCCTATCCTGGCGGTCCCTTGGTTGATAAATATGCACAGAAAGGTAATCCCAAGGCTTTTAAATTTCCAAAACCTAAAGTAAGTCCAATGGACTTCAGTTTTAGTGGATTAAAAACAGCGGTGCTTTATTTTGTAGAAAAAGAAGTGAATCAAAACCCAGATTTTATTTCAGAAAATATTGAGGATATCTGTGCAAGCATTCAATTTACGATAGTTGATTATTTAATGGATAAACTGAAAAACGCAGTTAAAGAAACGAGGATAAAGGAAATAGCAATTGGTGGAGGTGTTTCGGCAAACAGTGGAATTAGAAAGGCATTAAATGAAGCTGAAAAAAAATACGGATGGAAAACGCACGTCCCTAAATTTGAATTTTGTACGGATAATGCTGCAATGATTGCAATTGTTGGCGAACTGAAATACAAAAATCAAAATTTTGCTGAAAACAATGTCGTGGCTTCCGCACGGATGAAATTTTAATGAAATTGAAAAATGACTCGAAATTGAATCTTCGGATCAAACAATAATCAAACTAAGTATCGATGCAACTTTTTTATAATACAAGTATCACAGAATCCACCGCAGAAGTAACTTTCGATAAGGAGGAAAGTAACCATATTATTAAAGTTTTGCGGATGAAAGAAGGTGACTCCTTTAAAATAACCAATGGAAAAGGATCCTTTTTTGATGCTGAAATAGTAATTGCAAATCCGAAGGCATGTGTGGTGAAAATTCTTTCTGTGATTATTCAAAAGCCTCTTGCCTATCAATTGCATCTAGCTGTTGCTCCAACGAAGCTAAATGACCGGTATGAATGGTTTCTGGAAAAAGCTACAGAAATAGGAATTTCGGAAATTACTCCCATAATATGCGATCATAGTGAACGAAAAGTGATTAAAATGGAGCGTTATGAAAAGATCCTTCAAAGTGCTATGAAACAATCGTTAAAAGCCTATTTACCGAAAATGAATGATGCTATTTCTTTTAAGGATTTTTTGAATTCTGAAAATAAATGTGAGGATTTAAAATGTATAGCACATTGCGAAAAAACCGATAAAAAATCCCTTAAGTCAATTCTGCTTCCCAATAAAAGAATAACTATTCTTATAGGCCCCGAAGGCGATTTTTCTTCGGAAGAAATAGAATTAGCTAAAAATGCTGGTTACACTCCCGTTACCTTGGGCGAAAGTCGATTGAGAACTGAAACGGCAGCTATTGTCGCCTGTCATAGTGTTGCTTTTATAAATGAATTGAACATTTGAATTAGTGTAAAAATCTCAAGGTTTATACTTCCAAGAATTAAAGTCAATATTAGCTGCGATTTTGTACTTTTGAAACTATGCGAATAATTTTTCTTTCTGTATTATTTTTGCTTTGCTTCGGAAACATTTCGGCACAGGAAATTGCACTTTTGCAATACGATGGCGGAGGCGATTGGTATGCAAACCCGACCTCGCTTCCCAATCTCATTAAATTCTGTAATCAACATATTGACACAGCAATTAGTGAAAAACCGGAAACTGTAACTCCTGGAAGTGTAGATATCTTCGATTATCCATTCCTGCATATGACGGGGCATGGAAACGTATTCTTTTCTGCGGAAGAAGCACAAAACTTAAGAAATTATCTAATAAGTGGTGGCTTTTTGCATATTGATGACAACTATGGGATGGATCAGTATGTGAGAAAAGAGATTGAGAAAATTTTCCCGAATAAAGAATTGAATGAACTTCCTGTAAATCATCCTATTTTTAACTACTTCTATAAATTCCCACAAGGCCTGCCAAAAATTCACGAACACGATGGAGAGCGTCCACAAGCTTTTGGTATTTATGCTGAAGACAGGTTAGTTTTACTTTACACATATGAAACCGACTTGGGTGATGGCTGGGAAAATCCCGAAGTGCACAATGATCCGCCAGAAGTCAGGCTCAAAGCATTACAAATGGGTGCCAATATTGTTAAGTATGTATTTGAAAATTGATCTATGCGATTGAGTTATTATTGCAGTTCTTGTAAAAAGAAAAACTATATAAAAACAAAAGCTAAGAACAGATTTGAACTTCAAGCGGAATTTGGTGATGAACAACCGTTGCTCGCAATGAGGTACATTGGAAAAAAAACACATCAGTCGCCTATTTGCCGAACCTTCTAAATTAATAGGCTTGTTGGCTATAGGATTGGCTATCTTGCTTACAGGAACAATTTTTATGTTTGGTTTAATCGCTGCGCTTTCTTTTACCATCCCTATCTGGATCTATTTTGATGCCCATAAAAAAGCGAGTGAATTCAACAAAGTGATTCTTTCTTGAAAATAAAATTTCATAATAAACATTAAAGGTTTCTCTCCTTAACAAATCTTTGATTTTTTGTAGCTTGGAATATATTATATTTACGGTGTGAAGACCACCGCAAAAGCAATAGCCTTAGGAATCTTAAAAGCACTGGCCGTAGTGGTCGGTGTACTTATTTTGCTCTGGTTTTTATATCAAATTCAAGAATTAATACTTTATATAGGAATAGCACTCGTACTTTCCTTAATAGGCCGACCGGTCGTTCTTTTTTTAAAAAACAAATTAAGATTTGGAAATACTTTAGCTTCCGTTTTTACGCTCCTATTGATTATAGGAACCTTCAGTTTATTGCTTAGTATTTTTGTTCCTGTAATTATTGAACAGGGAAAACATATATCGAAGATAGATTTTGACCAGGTAAAAGCAGACCTAAATGAACTTAATATCCAAGCTAGCGATTATATAGGGGTGGATCACTTTCAATTAGTTGAGGCTGTAAAACGTACCTCGTATGTTCAAAATATGGACGTTGAAATCATCCCAAGCTTTATAGACATTTTCTTTGGCAATATAGCCAGTACAGTAATCGGTATATTCTCCGTTTTATTCATTTCTTTTTTTCTTCTAAAAGATGAATATATGGTAGCAAAATCTGTGCTCGTTTTTGCAAAGAGTGGTGATGAGGAGAAGTTTAAGCGCATTCTGGTTAAAATTAATGAACTGCTATCTCGTTACTTCATAGGCTTGCTTTTGCAGATTTCAATTTTGGCTTTATTCTATTCCGTTTTGTTGCTTTATTTGGATGTAAATGATGCCGTCGCAGTTGCTATAATTTGTGCGTTTTTAAATATTGTTCCTTATCTAGGACCACTTATCGGCTGGGCCTTAATGCTGCTCGTGATAGTTTCAAATAATCTTGGCTCAGATTTTTCATCAGGCCTACTGCCTTTGCTCACTATTGCTTCTGGAGGTTATGCCCTAGCGCAACTTTTCGATAATTTTATATCACAACCTGTAATTTTCGGGCATAGCGTCCGCTCTCATCCTTTAGAAATTTTTATGGCAATACTTATTGGGGGCTTTCTCTTCGGTATTCCGGGAATGATATTAGCAGTCCCTACTTACACTGCGCTTAAAGTAATTGCAAAGGAATTTCTTTCAGAATATAAAATTGTTAAGCGTCTTACCAAAAATCTGTAATTCTTGTTTAACAAAGCCCTTCTAAATACTGAGGTTCAAAGTTTCATCAAAAACTTTGAAGGAGATATTTCAAAGCTAGCCTTTGCCGGAAGCCCCTTTGAAAACGTTTCGGTCCAGGAGTTGATTCAACAGATAGAAAGCAGAAATAAAATAGAAAAAAAATTGCCTACGTGGTATATTACTTCAAATATCCTCTTTCCACCAAAACTAAACTTAGAACAGACTTCCTCCGAAATAACTGCTAAATACAAGGCATCCTTAATAAGCGGGGAAAAAATGGCAGATATCACGGGTGGCTTTGGGGTTGATAGTTTTTTCTTTTCTCTAAAGTTCTCGGCAGTTCATCATTTTGAAATTAATGCAGTGCTTTCTGAAATAGCTCAGCACAACTTTAAAATTCTGAATAGAAAGAATGTGCACTGTTCTAATGAAGATGGCTTAAACAACGTTTTAAGCAACCAATACAGTGTTATATATTCAGATCCTTCACGTCGTCACGATAGCAAAGGGAAAGTGTTTTTTCTAAATGATTGCCAACCTAATATTCCTGAGAACATATCTGGAATATTAAATCACTGCGATATTTTTCTCTTAAAAACTTCCCCTATGTTGGACATTTCGGTGGGATTGAATGAATTGTGTGATGTATCAGAAATCCATATTGTAGCAATTGATAATGAAGTTAAAGAACTATTGTGGCTACTTAGAAAGAATAACGATGCTAGGCTAAAAGTCAAAACTGTTAATTTTACAAAATCAGGGAAAGAACACTTTGATTTTGATTGGAATGAAGGTGCGGAAGCAACCTATAGCCTACCCAAAAAATATCTTTACGAGCCCAATACCGCTATTTTAAAAAGTGGTGCATTTGATTTGCTTTCGAAAAAATTAAAACTGGATAAGCTTCATAAAAATACTCATCTTTATACAAGCGATAGTTTGGTAGATTTTCCTGGGCGAAGTTTTGTGATTGAAAGGGTGGTTCCATACACCAAACCTGAAATGAAATCGGCGTTAATCTTTAAAAAGGCAAACATTACAATCCGAAACTTTCCAGAATCGGTGACAGCACTTCGTAAAAAATGGAAAATTACCGATGGGGGAAATATTTACTTGTTCTTTGTAACCAATAATGAAGATGACAAGGTTATGCTCGTATGTTCTAAGATTTAAATTACTTTTATAAAATTATTTTTCATAGCATTCTCTTGATTTAAAAGGCTTTAAAATTTATCTTAAAAAAAGGCAGTTTTTTGTTTGCATTATTACAATTGAAAACATACATTTGCACTCGCATTTTAGGATGACAAGTTCATAAAAAATTGGAGAGGTGCCGGAGTGGTAACGGAGCAGATTGCTAATCTGTCGACGGGTAACCGTCGCCAGGGTTCGAATCCCTGTCTCTCCGCATTGTGAGTTTAGAAATAAACTCCATAAATTACAGTGAACAACTTGAACTGTTCACGGGGTGTAGCGTAGCCCGGTTATCGCGCCTGCTTTGGGAGCAGGAGGTCGCAGGTTCGAATCCTGCCACCCCGACAAAAAGCCGGACAATTAAACATTGTTCGGCTTTTTTATTTTTTAATGGTCGCATAGCTCAGCTGGATAGAGCACCTGCCTTCTAAGCAGGCGGTCGAAGGTTCGAATCCTTCTGCGATCACAAGCAAAAACCTCAATACATTGTTAATCAATGAGTCGAGGTTTTCTTGTTTTTAGAGTTGTACACAAATTGCACAAGTACCGATTTTTACACTGTATTTCATAGATCAAGCGCAATTGTTGTGTTTATGCAAAGATTGTTGTTTATCTGTAAAAAAAATGTCCTGCTCTTTTTCATATCTAAACTATTCTCTGATAATTTATAACTTTGAAAATGAGGCAGTACCCAGTCTTTCAAATCCCAGGGCACTCCTAGCAGAATTGTACTGTTTTACTCCTCAACTTGACATCAGTATCACAATGTTGTATATTAGCACTAGGCAATTCTACAAGTATACCTTTCCTCTCTGAAAATATTATTTGGAAGTATAATTTGTCCTTTTATTTTCAGACTGTATGTCGGCTCTATGCCGACTGTGTGCCGACTCTATGTCGACCATACTCCATAGATGCTTTATATATACCTCCATAATTCTTTCACTATTACAGTTGCTTTTCCAAGGTTTCTAAAGAGTGATTATTCCTGTTGGTTATTATTTCACATATAACCGGTTACAGATAAACCTGTATGGTTATTTTAGGACAAGACAAAGTTGAGGTTCACCCGTATAAAACCCACAGAAAGGTCATAGATAGCTTATAAAGGTATGAATGCAGCAAAGAGAGATAATTAGTTAAAGGAAGGTATTCCAAATCATATTCTTCTTCAACTCCATTCAATTATCTGTGTTCCCACTACCTCTGCAAACAAACCACTTTTACGCTATAACCGAGCATTTAATTTAATATGAAGAATATATGCTAAGCTTATTCAGGATACTCCACGCGAAGATGGTAGATATTGTTCAACTTCTTTTTAAGGACCTTCTTGATCATTTCAATCTCCTTGAAAGTAATATCGGCATTCAAAAACTGCCCCTGAGCCATTTGGTTATTGATTATCTTTTCAACAAACTCATCGATAATTGACGAAGAAGGTTCTTTTAAGCTTTTACTGGCCGCCTCAACACTATCTGCCATCATCAATATCGCAGTTTCTTTTGAAAAAGGTATTGGTCCCGGATAAATAAAATCTTCCTTGTTAGCTTCACCTTGTTGCTCTCTCTCTTTCCTATAAAAATAATAGACTAAACTTGTCCCGTGATGCGTTCTTATAAAATCGATAACTCGATCGGGAAGATTATGCTTTCTAGCTATTTCTATTCCTTTTATTACGTGGTCTATAATTATTTTGGCACTTTCCTTCGGATCCAGTTCATTATGTGAATTCACTGAATTTGCCTGATTTTCTGTAAACATTGTCGGATTCAACATTTTCCCGATATCATGATAGAGGGCTCCTACCCTAACCAACATACTGTTTGCACCAATCTCGTTTGCTGAAGCTTCTGCTAGATTTGCCACATTTAAGGAATGGTGAAACGTTCCTGGTGCTTTATTTGAAAGTTCCTTAAGTAATTTTGAATTCGTATCGCTAAGCTCTAACAACGAAACATCTGAAACCAAACCAAAGATCTTTTCATAGAAATAAATCAGTGGATGTGCAAAAAGTGTAGCCAAACCACAAAGAATGAAATACTGGAAATTTTGCCACTCCATTGTTTGGATGTTGCCTTCTTGTATAACAAAGAAAGCAAAATACCCAAGAATGTAAATCAAGGTTATCTGCCCCACAGATATAAATAGATTTGCTCTTTTATACAATTCTGATACTGTAAGAATGGTAACAATCCCGGCAATAAACTGCAGGAACATATATTCAAAGCTATTTGGAACAATAAACCCTAACAAAAGAATAGTCAAAACGTGTACAAAAAGCCCCACTCGCGGATCAAAAAAGGCTTTGAGTATCAGAGGTAATATACAGATTGGCACTACGTAAACATAATCCGCATGCACCTTCAGCACCAAGGTGGTAAGGAAAACCATCAAAAAGATATTGAAAAATATAAAGGTGACTTTAGTATTGTTATTGTATATATAAGGCCTATAATTTTTCAGAAACAGAAACAGCATCAAAAAAACCAACGAAACCAGCATTGAATAGCCAACTAGTAGCCATAAATAATTATTCTTGCTCCAAATCTGACTGTCAAATTCTGCTTTTAATGAATTTAAAATTTGAAACTTGTCACCTTCAACAACTTCCCCCTTAGCGATAATCCTACCGCCCTTTTCAATGATTCCTCTGTTTGGGTTCAGCGCTTTTATTTCCGCCTCAATTGCTGTTTCGGTTAATTTAGTATTTAGTTTTACGTTAGATTGAAATACTTCGTTTAAAACATTGTAGAGAAGCACTTGAACATCTTCAGTTTTATTCTTTTCTACAAGGTCCCTAACCTTTTTATTGAGATTGTCCTTTTTGAAAAGTTGTGAATAATTACGCTCCTCAATTTCATTACCCTTTTTTAGGTAGATGAGCCTATCGTCGTCATAGGCGTGGATTTCGTCCGTTACCCCGTTTTTATATACTTCCGTTATAAAACCTTCACCCAATCGCTCAACGGTTCTTTCAGAAGTTTTATAAAGGCTATCTATGTATTTTGTTCGAAGACTGTTCTTAAAATCCTCAGAAACTTCCTGCTGCACGTCACCATCATATTCAAAATAAGGTATAGCATTTGCCCTGATCTGCTCTCGCTCTTTCTTAAGTGTGTCTTCGTCCTTTTTTATGGTAAAACTGAATGGCGCATAGAGATTCTCATACTGCCAAGGTTTCCCTTTTTGGAAGTCGTACTTAAACTGACCTCCTTTTGGTAGAAAATAAATAACTAAAAGCGTGGAAAATATGAAAAGAAAAACCTTGTAAATAAGGGATTGGTTTTTTGCAAACAAAGAAAAAAGGTTCTTCATATAATTATAACTTAGAGTAAAGGTATAAATAAGGAACGAGTTATCCCAAAACCATTACCTGCAAAGATTGATATTTAAGTTAGAAATATGTAATTTCGCAGTCCTTATTTCAAATATAAAAAACAGTAGCATGAGTAATAAAGTTGTTATAGTATCCGCGGCAAGAACTCCAATAGGAAGTTTTATGGGTAGCCTTTCATCACTAACCGCAACCCAATTGGGCTCGGCAGCAATTAAGGGTGCCTTGAAAAAAATAAATCTTGATCCAACATTGGTGCAGGAAGTATATATGGGTAACGTGGTGCAAGCAGGTGTAGGTCAAGCTCCTGCGCGTCAAGCTGCTTTAGGCGCTGGATTATCAGATTCAGTTCCTTCAACAACTGTGAATAAAGTCTGCGCTTCGGGAATGAAAGCCGTTATGCTAGGTGCTCAAGCAATTGCTTTGGGCGATGCCGATATAGTAGTTGCCGGCGGAATGGAAAGTATGAGCAATATCCCACATTATGTGCATATGCGCAACGGAACAAAATTTGGCCCAGCAACATTAATAGATGGAATGCAAAAAGACGGCTTGGTTGATGCTTACGATCACAATGCAATGGGAACCTGCGCAGATCTTTGCGCTACTGAATATAGCTTTTCACGTGAAGATCAAGATGCTTTCGCAATACAGTCTTACGAACGCTCATCAAAAGCTTGGGCTGATGGAAAATTTAAAGAGGAAGTAGTTCCGGTTGAAGTGCCACAACGTCGTGGAGAACCAGTCGTAGTATCCGAAGATGAAGAGTATAAGAATGTGCAAATGGATAGAATTTCTTCTCTACGACCAGCATTTACTAAAGACGGAACCGTTACTGCTGCAAATTCTTCAACAATAAACGATGGTGCAGGTGCAATGGTTTTGATGAGCGAATCAAAAGCAAATGAATTGGGGCTAACTCCACTAGCATACATCAAAGGATACGCAGATGCAGCCCAAGAGCCAAAATGGTTTACGACAGCTCCTGCAAAAGCACTTCCAAAAGCAATTGCCAAAGCTGGAATTGATATAAAAGATGTTGATTATTTCGAATTCAATGAAGCTTTTTCAGTTGTAGGACTTGCCAATATGAAAATATTAGGTCTTAATGATAGTACCGTAAACGTTAACGGCGGCGCTGTTTCTTTAGGCCATCCACTCGGTTGCAGTGGAGTTCGTATTTTGATTACACTTCTTAATGTTTTAAAACAAAACAACGCCAAAATTGGCGCTGCAGCTATCTGTAATGGTGGCGGTGGTGCATCTGCAATGGTTATTGAAAGAATTTAAATTAAACTACAACTGTTATCAATATTTCTAAATGGATTACGGTATCTGTAATTTAAGTGTTGTACCCCTTCGAGCGGAGGCTGCTGATATGAGCGAAATGGTGACCCAAGTTCTTTACGGGGAGCATTTCAAAGTATTGGAACTCCGTAAAAAGTGGAGCCGGATTCGCTTGTCCTTTGATAACTACGAAGGATGGATTGATAACAAGCAATATATAAACATCTCTGAACAGGATTATTCAGATTTTGAGAGGAAAGATATCAGGCTTTCCTCAGATTTGGTTGATTTCGTTACTGGTATTGACAATCAGTTGTTTTCAATTTGTTTGGGAAGCACTGTTTCTGCTTCGGAATATTTAAAGCATAATTTTGAGGGTAAATCGACTTCTAAAATCTTTCCGAAGGAAAATTTAATTGAAACGGCTCTACTCTATTTAAACAGCCCCTATTTGTGGGGTGGTAAAACTCCTTTTGGAATTGATTGTAGTGGTTTTACTCAAATGGTGTACAAGTTGAACGGCCACAAATTACTTCGCGATGCAGGTCAACAAGCAACCCAAGGGGAAGCTCTAAGTTTTATTGAAGAAAGTGAGCCGGGAGATCTAGCCTTTTTTGACAATGAAGATGGAAAGATTACCCACGTCGGTATTATAATGAAAGATAATTATATTATCCACGCTCACGGGAAAGTGCGTATTGATAGAATTGATCATAGTGGGATTTTTAACTATGATATTCGCAATCATACACATAAACTAAGAGTCATTAAGAAAGTAATATAAAAAACAAAACCCCTGAAATTTCAGGGGTTTTTTGTTTCATTTAAAGAAATATATTATCCTTTTGCTTCCATAGCCTCAAGCTTAGCTTTCATTTCCTTAAACTTTGCATCTTCACCCAGTTGCCCGTACATATTCATTAAAGTTCTAACCACTTCCATATTGTTTGGTTTTAGTTTTAGAGCTTTTTCTAAATAAGGCAATGTCTCCGTATAAAGGTTTTTGCGCTGTTCTTTTAACTGATCATATTTTTTATTATCAGCAGCTGAATTTCCTAGGGCATTCATTTCTTCTACAAGTTTATTTTCTCCAGAAAGCTTCAAAACAGCCATATTTATTAGAGCAGCATCATAATCAGGATTTAACTCCAAAGCTTTTTTATAATATTCAATTGCTTTTTCAGTACTTCCAATCTCCGCACTTCCAACTCCCAAATTAAAATAAATCTCTGGGTTTTCTGGATCAGAAGCAACAATTTGCCCCATTAACTCATTATATCTGGTTATATCTCCCATTTTATAGCTCATATCTGCATCAGCGCGCATAAGATATATATCGTTGGGCTTTTCTGCACGAGCATCTTTCATTAAGGCTGTAGCTTTTTCATTATCACCTCTTTCAATATAAATTAGAGTCATGTTTCGAAGTATTTCACCTTTGCGAGACTCAGTTATTCGTTTTTCAGGTTTAATAAATTGACCCGATTTTACTGCTAAGTTTCTTACATTTTCGTTTTCAAATGCCTCCTCTTCTCCAGTTTCTTTACTTGTGGCCACAAATTCTTCTGTTTCTCCAGTATAACCAGAATCCAATAGTATCTGATAATATTTTAATGCGGTATCATAATCATGACCATTCACGGCGTTTGCAGCAGCGAAATATAAGTCTGAAGGATCTTTTGCGGCAATATAACTTGCATAAAGCTTTTGGGTTGCCATATCATAACGCTGAGCGTTTTGATCCATAACAGCACTATTAATCAAAGCAGCACGTAGATTCTGTAATTGAGCAGTTAGTTGAGTTGCTATTGTAGGATCAAGGGATATTGCTTCAGCAAAAGCGGATGCCGAACCATTCAATTTTGCGAAATCAGACCCAGCGGAGCCCAAAAGCGCTTCACCTCTTGCAGCGTAAAATTGTGCTTTTATTGAATTATCTACAGAACCAAGCATTGGCTCTGCCTCACTAAGATAATCTAAAGCTTCGTTGTAAGAATTGGATTTAATTGCTTTTTCAGCTTTTTTAATTTCCTTTTTTTGTCCAAATGAAATAGCAGATACAAAAGCAAGTCCCGTTATTAAAATTCGTGTTTTCATGTGTTAAAATTTATTCGTTATTTTCGGTTTGAGTTCCATCATTATCAAGAGTAGTGCCATCGTGGTTTTCATTCGAAATTTCACCATCAATTTCAAGTTCAACTTCCTCTTCATCTTTCATTGCTTTTGCAACAGCAGCAATGGCATCATCTTCTCTAACTTTTATCAAGCGTACGCCTTGAGTGGCACGCCCCATAACCCTAAGATCTGCAACAGCCATTC
This sequence comes from Aequorivita sp., assembly GCA_034675805.1. Classification (GTDB taxonomy): domain Bacteria; phylum Bacteroidota; class Bacteroidia; order Flavobacteriales; family Flavobacteriaceae; genus Aequorivita. The sequence continues at coordinate 180,458 of JAUCCX010000001.1, forward strand.
TAATTGCAACTCCAGATTTATTGATAATCATTAAATCATCATCGTCAGTTACATTCTTGATCGCTACTAATTTACCGGTTTTTTCTGTAATATTAATAGTCTTTACTCCTTTTCCACCACGGTTAGTAATTCTATAGTCGTCAATTGAAGATCTTTTTCCATAGCCGTTTTCAGAAACCACAAGTATATCAGAATCATTCGCATTCACAGCAATCATCCCTATTACCTCGTCTTTCTCATTTCCAAGTGAAATTCCGCGAACTCCAGAGGCATTTCTTCCCATCGGTCTTGTTTTTTCCTCTTCAAATCGAATGGCTTTCCCAGAACGGACGGCAAGCATTATTTGACTGTCACCTGTTGTTAGTTTTGCTTCCAGCAATTCGTCATCTTCACGAATCGTTATAGCGTTGATACCATTCGTTCGGGGTCTTGAATATTGCTCTAAAGGAGTTTTCTTTACCTGACCCTTTTTGGTAGCCATTATCACGTAGTGACTATTTATGTAATCTTCATCTTTTAGATCCTGGGTATTGATAAAGGCTTTCACTTTATCATCGGACTCAATGTTTATCAAATTCTGAATTGCCCGTCCTTTTGAAGTCCTACTTCCTTCAGGAATTTCAAAAACACGCATCCAGAAACATTTCCCTTTTTGGGTGAAGAACAACATATATTGGTGGTTAGTCCCAACAAAAAGATGCTCTAAGAAATCTTCATTTCTAGTAGAAGAGGCTTTTTGACCAACCCCTCCTCTATGTTGTGTTTTATACTCCGTAAGTGAAGTACGTTTAATGTAACCCGCATGTGAAATTGTGATTACCACTTGTTCATCCGCGATTAAATCAGTTATGCTTACGTCACCACCCGCATATTCAATTGTCGAACGACGCTCATCTCCATATTTGGCACGAATCTCTTCAAGTTCTTCTTTTATAATTTGCATTCTGCGCTCCTTGCTTGCAAGAATTTCCTTGTAATCCTGAATTGTTTTCATCAATTCTTCATACTCACTTCTTAGTTTGTCTTGCTCAAGACCTGTTAATTGGCGTAAACGCATTTCAACAATAGCCTTGGCCTGGATTTCAGAAAGTTTAAAAGCCTCAATCAACTTCTCTCTAGCCTCATCAGCATTGGAAGATGCACGGATTAATCTGATTACTTCGTCGATATTATCAGAAGCAATAATTAATCCTTCTAAAATATGCGCGCGCTCCTCTGCTTTTCGCAGTAAGTATTCCGTACGTCTTACAACAACTTCGTGGCGGTGCTCCACAAAATAATGGATAAGCTCCTTTAAATTTAGCATTTGCGGTCTTCCTTTCACTAACGCAATATTATTAACGCTAAAACTGGATTGCAATGCTGTATATTTATATAAAGTATTTAGAACGATGTTTGGAATGGCGTCGCGTTTCAAGATATAAACAATACGCATTCCATTTCTATCACTTTCGTCACGGATGTTTGAAATACCCTCAATTTTCTTTTCGTTTACCATATCAGCGGTCTTTTTAATCATGTCCGCTTTATTCACTTGATAAGGTATCTCAGTAACAATAATACATTCTCTGCCGTTCACTTCTTCAAAACTGGCTTTTGCGCGCATCACTACACGTCCACGCCCAGTATGAAAAGCCTCACGAACTCCCTCATAACCATAAATAACTCCTCCAGTTGGGAAGTCTGGAGCTTTGATGAACTGCATCAGGCCGTCAATATCTATATCGTTATCTTCAATATAAGCTATAATGCCATTAACAACTTCTGTAAGGTTGTGAGGCGGCATATTAGTCGCCATCCCTACTGCAATTCCCGATGCTCCATTTATTAAAAGCCCTGGCACACGCGTTGGTAAAACGGTAGGTTCTTTTAAAGTATCATCAAAATTCAATTGATGATCTACTGTCTCTTTGTCAATATCAGCCAGCATATCTTCAGAAATCTTCTGCATTCGTGCTTCCGTATAACGCATTGCAGCTGGGCTATCGCCATCAACAGATCCAAAGTTACCTTGACCGTCCACCAAAAGATAGCGCAGGCTCCATTCTTGAGCCATCCGCACCATGGCATCATAAACCGATGTATCACCATGAGGGTGATATTTACCAAGAACCTCACCTACAATTCTAGCGGACTTCTTATGTGCGCCCGTAGCTCTAATACCCAATTCATGCATCCCGAACAAAACTCTTCTGTGAACAGGTTTCATACCGTCGCGCACATCTGGCAGCGCACGTGACACTATGACCGACATCGAATAATCGATGTAGGCAGATTTCATTTCATCTTCAATGTTTATAGGGATTACTTTCTCACCTTCAGTCATAAAAAATAGAATTAATTATCGTTGTTAAACTAATGGAGCAAGATACATTTTTTCGTAGGCTTAATAGGCTTTTTCCGAGCTTTTATTCGCTTTTTTATTAACAAAAAAGGGGGGTAAAATCGTTAATAAGTATCTATATAAATCCTTTGAGTTCCAGCATATATTTTGTCCTTTTACTAAAATCATATCAAAGAGGAACAGTTTTTGTCCTATTTTGGTTAATTTAGTAGTTTAAGAAGAGAGGATATTAAAATATGGACGATAATTTTTCCCCCAGAGTAAAAGATGTAATTGCCTACAGCAAAGAAGAAGCCCTACGATTAGGCCACGATTTTATTGGTACTGAGCATTTAATGCTTGGACTTTTAAGAGATGGTAATGGCAAAGCGGTAACTATTCTTAATGCCCTTGCAATAGACCTTAACCATTTAAGAAGAAAAGTTGAGATATTAAGCCCTGCAAATCCAGGTGTTACAACAAACACTAACGATAAAAAGAACCTTCATCTTACGCGACAAGCGGAAAGAGCCCTGAAGACCACTTTTTTGGAGGCTAAACTTTTCCAGAGCAATTCTATTAACACCGCACATTTACTGCTGTGTATTCTTCGGAATGAAAACGACCCTACAACAAAATTGTTGAACAAAATGAAAGTTGACTATGACGTGGTAAAAGACCAGTTCAAACTTATGATAACAAATGACGATGATTATATAGATTCCCCCAGCGCTGAATCATTTCCAAATGATGACGATACTTCTGGGGATGATACTAACAAAGAGAACCTATTCTCTGGAACCACATCAAAAACGAACAAAAAATCCAAGACTCCAGTTTTGGATAACTTCGGTAGAGATTTAACAGCTATGGCCGAGGAAGGCAAATTAGACCCTGTTGTTGGTCGTGAAAACGAAATACAACGTGTTTCTCAAATCTTAAGTCGAAGAAAGAAGAACAATCCATTGCTGATTGGTGAACCTGGTGTAGGTAAATCTGCAATTGCAGAGGGCTTGGCTCTACGCATTATTCAGCGTAAAGTCTCACGTATTCTTTATGATAAAAGAGTTGTTACCTTAGACTTGGCCAGCCTTGTTGCAGGAACAAAATATCGCGGTCAGTTCGAAGAACGTATGAAAGCCGTAATGAATGAACTTGAAAAAAATGATGATATTATTCTCTTCATTGATGAAATCCATACCATTGTTGGTGCCGGTGGTGCCACTGGCTCTTTGGATGCATCCAATATGTTCAAGCCAGCTTTGGCTAGAGGTGAAATACAATGCATTGGCGCAACTACCTTAGATGAATACCGTCAGTATATTGAAAAGGATGGAGCGTTAGAAAGACGATTCCAGAAAGTTTTGGTAGAACCAACCACAGTTGAGGAAACCATAGAAATCCTTATGAATATAAAAGATAAATACGAAGCGCACCATAATGTAATATATACAGATGAAGCAATAGAAGCTTGTGTTAAGTTGACCAACAGATATATGACCGAGCGCTTCCTTCCAGATAAAGCTATTGATGCTTTAGATGAAGCTGGATCTCGCGTTCATATTACAAATATCCACGTTCCCGAAAAAATCTTGAAAATTGAAAAGCAATTAGAAGAAGTTCGTGAACTGAAAAACACAGTGGTCAAAAAACAGAAATACGAAGAAGCTGCAAAACTTCGTGATGACGAAAAAAATCTTGAAAAAGAACTGGCAACCGAACAAGAACAGTGGGAAGCAGATTCTAAACTTCATAAAGAAACTGTTTCCGAAGAAGATGTTGCTGAAGTTGTTTCAATGATTACTGGTGTACCAGTAAATAGAATCGCACAAACAGAGAGTAAAAAACTTGCAGCCCTCCCGGACCGCATTAAAGGAAAAGTGATTGGACAAGATGAAGCAGTTGCAAAAGTGGTTAAAGCAATTCAGCGAAATCGAGCAGGATTGAAAGATCCGAACAAACCAATTGGTTCTTTTATTTTCTTAGGTCAGACAGGAGTTGGTAAAACTCAATTAGCAAAAGTATTGGCAAAAGAATTGTTTGATTCAGACAATGCTTTGATTCGTATTGATATGAGCGAATATATGGAGAAGTTTGCAATCTCCCGTTTAGTCGGTGCACCTCCTGGATATGTGGGCTATGAAGAAGGGGGTCAGTTAACGGAAAAAATTAGAAGAAAACCTTATGCTGTTGTTCTTTTGGATGAGATTGAAAAAGCGCATCCAGATGTTTTCAATATGCTCCTTCAAGTTTTGGACGATGGTTATTTAACTGATAGTCTTGGAAGAAAAATTGATTTTAGAAATACTATTATCATTATGACATCCAACATCGGAGCCAGACAGATAAAAGACTTTGGGCAGGGAGTTGGTTTTGGAACTTCTGCAAAGAAGAGCCAAGAAGACTCACATACAAAAAGCGTGATAGAAAACGCCTTGAAGAAAACCTTTGCACCAGAATTCTTGAACCGTATTGATGATGTCATGGTATTTAATGCATTGGAAAGAGAAGATATCCATAAAATTATTGATATTGAATTGAATAAATTATTCCTTCGTATCTCCGATTTGGGATACGATCTCAAGCTTACTGAAAAAGCGAAGGATTATATTGCCGATAAAGGTTTTGACAAACAGTATGGCGCAAGGCCTTTAAATAGAGCTATTCAAAAGTATATCGAAGATGCACTAGCTGAGGAAATCATCAACAGCAGTTTGCAGGAAGGTGATGCCATTACAATGGATCTCGATGAAAAAACCAACGAGTTGACTATTAAAATAAAGAAACAGAAGAAAACTACTGAATCTTAAATCTTCAATATCAAACTATTATACCAATCTTCCCTAAGTTTTCTTAGGGAAGATTTTTTTTATAAGACTGCTACAGTTCAACTCAGTAAAAATGGCTAACTTAGTTGGTTAATATTCTATTATATGATAGTGACTTTACATTTTGAATTCGGAGAGATCCGTGTTTTTAACAATTTTGTAATTGTTGTTATGAAAGAAGGTATTACTGTCAAGCCTGAGTATAATGATGTTTTGGTAAATGTTTCAGAACAATATTTTAAGAATAAACCTTTTGGATACATAACATATCGCAAAAATAGTTATGCCGTAAATCCATTAATTTATATAAAGACTTCGGAAATTCAAAATCTAGTCGCTTTTGCTGTGGTGTGTACAGATAAGTTAAAAGCAAGCAATCTGGAAGTAGAAAAAATGTTTTTGAGGAAACCTCTAAAAGCTTTTAGCAATTTAGATGATGCCAAAGATTGGGTAAATGAAATAATTGATACGGGATCGGAAACCTAAATCTTTTTACTTCACTATTTTAAATGATTTCTTAGTATGACCTGAACCAATAGCCTGAAGAATATACAACCCACTTTGATAATTGGATAGATCAATGCTCATTGTGATCATATTGTTATTGTTTACTTCCTTTACTCTTCTTCCGTATAGATCGAAAACAACCAGTCTTTTTACATCTCTCGCATTGCTTATAATAAATTTATCGCTGTCACTTTGTTTTGAAACCACAACATCATTCAGATTATTGGATTTTAATCCTAAATGAAGAGGAATACAATCATCAACAAATTCTAAGTCTGAGTAAAACACTTCGGTATTTTTAAAGAAACAGCTCAATTGCCCAACCCCATTTATATCTGGATTACCTCCCGGAGCGTTGATCAATGACAATGATCCTGCCCCTTCTATCCACACTGCATTGTTCGTACTTATAGTGTTTTCAGGAGTTGGTGAAAAATAATAATGGTTGTATTTATTGCCGTCTTCTAATGGCTTTTTCACAATAGAATCCAAAACGAAAGGCCCACCATCCTCTGGAAAAGGACTGATGGGGTTATTCATGTTAAATATGTCCCCTTCTTTCAGAGCGAAATCATAAAGCAAATATTCTTCATTATAACCTGGTATTTCCAATTTCAAAAATACTTTTTTGTTTTCTATCTCTTCTCGAAGTAAAAAGGTCCGAGAAATGAAATGATATCCATCTAAAATCTTATAAGTTTTGCCATCTACAATTGTATCTCCATCTGTATAATATACATCCGTATAGCATCCCGTATAACAATAGGTAACATGCCATTCATTTAGATTGTCCAACAATGGCTTGTACTCTTGAGAAGAAACAGAAACTGCCCAAAAGAAGATGCTTGCAATCAATAATTTCTTTCCCATAATATGAAAACGATTTAGTTTATCCTAACATTATTTCAGAATCAATATCCATAGTTCGCAAAAATGCAACACTGGAATGGATATCATCCGCCATTATTCTATCATCTTCAATAAAAGGAACAATAGAACGATATGGTTTTAGAAACGATTCTACAAAAGCAGATGATTTCTTAGGACTTCTAAAACTGAGTGCCTGAGACGCATTCATCAATTCAATTGCTAGGATAGTTTCAATATTTTCGATAACACGTAAACATTTTGTAGCGCCATTTGCTCCCATACTCACATGGTCTTCTTGCCCATTTGAGGAGACAATAGAATCTACCGAGCTTGGTGTGGCCAATTGCTTATTTTGACTGACTATGCTCGCAGCAGTATATTGCGGAATCATAAACCCACTATTGAGTCCTGGATTATTTACTAAGAATACAGGTAATCCACGAAGTCCTGATACTAATTGGTAAGTTCGTCTTTCTGAAATATTACCAAGTTCTGCCATTGCAATAGCCAAATAGTCAAAAGCAAGAGCTAAAGGTTGCCCATGAAAGTTTCCACCGGAAATTATTAAATCCTCTTTTACAAAAATATTCGGATTGTCTGTAACCGAGTTGATTTCAGTCTTAAAAGTTTTATGCACAAAATGCAAAGTGTCTTTTGTTGCGCCATGGACTTGAGGAATACAACGGAAAGAATATGGATCTTGTACATTTTTCTTTTCGGTTAGACCTATTTCACTTCCATCCAGAAACTCTAATATTCGCTCCGCTGTTTTTATTTGTCCTCTATGTGGCCTCACTAAATGGACCAATGCATTAAATGGACTCATATTACAATCAAAAGCATCCGCGGAAACGGCACCAATAAGATCAGCTAAGTATGACAATTTATAACTTTTCAGTAGACAGTATATGCCATAGGCGCTCATAAACTGGGTTCCGTTTAGTAAGGCTAATCCTTCTTTCGCTTGTAGAACGATGGGTTGCCAACCGAACTTATTCATCATTATCTCTGAAGATATCCTTTTGCCACCATAATAAACCTCACCTTTTCCAAGCAGAGGCAAAGAAAGATGGGCCAATGGAGCTAAATCACCAGAGGCACCAAGGCTTCCCTGTGAATATATTACTGGAAGAATATCATTATTGTAAAAATCCATAAGTCTCTCTACTGTTTCCAGCTGAACACCACTATAGCCATAGCTCAAGGATTGGATTTTAAGTAAGAGCATCAGCTTGATAATTGGTTTTGGAACAAATTCTCCAGTACCACAAGCGTGCGACATTACTAAATTTTCTTGTAGTTTAGAAAGGTTTTCTGAGGATATTTTTACGTTACACAAAGATCCAAATCCAGTATTTATCCCATAAACTGGAGTGTCATTATCTTTCATTTTATTGATTAGATATTCACGTGACTTTCTTATGTTGAGTTGGGCTTCTTCAGAGAGAGCAAGGATCTTATGGTTCTCAATTATTTCCTTTACTAAAGATAGGTCGAGAATCTCTGAACTTATATAATGGGTCTCTTGCATTAATACTATTTTTTTTTGCAAAAGTACAGATTTTAAATTGGTGTTCCATCTTTCTTCGTTTCAAAAGTAAGGTCCGCATATTCCACAAGCATTTATAGCAAGGTTCAAAAATTAACAAATCATAATGGATACATTTATTATAGCAATATGTAACTTTACGTTGCAAATAAAATTCACAATAATGAGAAAATTAAGTTTATTCGTTTTGGTAGTACTTGCAATTTCTTGTAAGCAGAAAGAAAAACCGAACTATTTCGTATTCAACGGAACTGTTGAAAACAATACCGCCGAAACAGCTTTTATCAGCGGGAATGATTTTGAAGCCCATATACCTATTAATGAAAAGGGAGAGTTCTCAGATACCCTTCACATAAAAAATGATGGTTTTTATGATCTTTATATCGGTCGAGAGCACACTGGGATATATCTTGAAAAAGGAAAGAATCTTTCTGTAGATTTAAATGCGGATGAATTTGATGAAACCATTAAGTACACCGGTGATTTGGCCAATGTCAATAATTTTTTGGCAGCGAAATATCTCTATAGCGAACAAAAAATGGATAATAAAGAGGTCTATTCCTTAGATGAAAACAAATTTAAAGAGCGATTGAATCTTTACCAAAAAAGTATGGATAGTTTATATGCTGAAAATAAAATTGAAGATGAAAAATTTAAGGATAAACTAGTCGAAGAGGAAAAATATGCTCGCGCAATTATGATTGAAAACTACAAAGATGCGCATCGCTATTATTCAGGTGTCGAAGATTTTAGAATCTCAGACGAGTTTTATAATGATTTAGAAAATATAAATTTTAAAGATACAGTTGCATTTAGAAATTCTGAGACGTATCAAAATCTACTGGAGGCCCACTTTAATAGACTTGTAAATGAAGAAACTTTTGAAAGTGGTGATAATAATCACACCGTTCTCTACCTAAAAAAGGTAGATGAATCTTTACCAAACGGTTATGCCAAAGATAAAATAATGACATCTTACTTACAGTATGGTCTTAAGCCAGATGGAAGTATAGATGAAGCATACAATATTTACAAAAGCAGTAATCCGAACCCAGAAGACTTGGCGAAACTTACCCAACGCTACAACAAATTGAAAACCATAACAGAAGGAAACCCCTCACCTACTTTCAATTATGAAAACCATAAAGGTGGAAAGACAACCCTGTCTGATTTAAAAGGTAAATATGTATATATAGACGTTTGGGCCACTTGGTGTGGACCTTGCCTTCGAGAGATTCCTTCCCTTAAAGTAGTTGAAGAGGATTATAAAAACAAAAATATTCAGTTTGTAGGTATTTCAATAGATGAGCCCAAAGATTATGACAAATGGAAGACTATGGTTTCTGAAAAGGAATTGGTCGGAATTCAATTAATTGCAGATAATAACTGGAAATCTAAATTTGTAGAAGAATACGCTATTCTTGGAATTCCTAGATTTATATTAATTGATCCACAAGGAAAAATAGTCTCTGCCGATGCTCCAAGACCATCAGATCCTGAGCTGAGAAAAATCTTTGATAAATTGATGTAATCGTTTTATTTACTGAAATTTTTAGCCACGAATTCACGAATAAATTATAATTACCCGTGAATTCGTGGCTATTTTTTTTCTTCATATATATCAGAAGCTTGTTGTATTTCGTCTACCTGAAACAAATCTAAATAAGCTCCAGGTAGATTATCGATTATATCTCCAGCCATTATGGATTCATAACCCATCTCCCCAGCTGCAATATCGCCAGCGCAGCCGTGCAAATAAACACCGAAAACTGAAGCCAACAATGGATCATATCCTTGAGAAAGCAAACCTGTTATAACTCCACTTAAAGCATCCCCGCTTCCCGCAGTTGCCATTCCAGGATTTCCAGAAGCATTTATATAGAGTTGATCACCGAAAACTGTAATAGTATATGCACCTTTAATAACTACCACCACCTCATGTTTGTTTGAAAATTTCTTTACTTTTTCAAGTTTGTCATAATCATTATCCCATTTGCCAATTAGTCTTTTTAATTCCCCAGGATGAGGAGTTAAAACTGAATTCTTCGGTAATAGTCTCATTAATGCCTTATTCTCTGAAATATTATTCAACGCATCTGCATCAATAACGAAAGGTGTTTTATTGTTCTTAAAAAGTTTTTCAAGGGCTTTTACCGTTGCTTCATTTTTTCCTATTCCCATTCCTACCCCTATGGCAGAAGGATCAAAATTAAAAGCGATATCACTTACAAATTCATCCTCTCTATCGGTAATCACCATTGCTTCTGGAATTGATGTTTGTAGAATGGAATAACCACATTTGGGAATAAAAGCTGTCACCATACCAGCACCAATTCTAAAAGCAGCTGCTGTTGAAAGTATTGCGGCGCCTATTTTTCCAAAACTTCCTGCAACTATCAGTGCATGTCCGTAAGTTCCCTTATGACCAAATTTTTGACGGGGTTTATAAAAATGTTGAGCTTCTCCTTTCGAAATAAGAAGAGCTAAAGGTTCAGATTTATCAAGAAATCCAGGATCTAAACCTATGTCTAAAATATCAAAATTTAGTACAAACGGAGCTGTTTCTGGTAAAAAGAACGATAGTTTCGGAGTTTGAAAAGTTAAAGTATGGTCGGCTTTTAAAACAGCGTTCATATCAATGATAGGTGAATTAGAAAAAAGCCCACTAGGAATGTCAATAGCTAATTTGAATGCCTCATTTTTATTAAGATACTGGATCAATCTCTTTACCCAACCTCCTGGACAACGATTTAGACCAATTCCAAAGATAGCATCCACAATAATATCTTCTGGATTAATGATAGGGAAATCGCTCTCTCCTTTCATTAATTCTGGTCCTTCCTTTGAAATGTCTTTAATTTTTTGATAATTATGAAGAAAATTTTGTGACCGTTTATCACTACAATTAACCACATAAACAAAAACGTTATAACCATTATTAATCAAGAGACGCCCAAGAACTAGTCCATCGCCTCCATTATCTCCAATTCCACAGAAAATACGTATTGGAACTGGAGCTCCGCTTAACCTATGGTGCAACCAATTGAAAATTTGCGTTCCAGCATGCTCCATTAATTCTTCGGAAGTAATTTTTTGATTTACTATTGTGTCTTTATCAGCTTCGTATAATTGATCAGCAGAAAATATTTTCATAATAACTTTATTCGGTTTTTATATGTACCCTACGTCTCTTTGCAATAGCTTTTCGAGAGATATGCACTGGAAACATGCTCTATTCTTTCAAAGATAATAACAATCTAGCGTATTGTTGAAAAGAACGTTTATAACTAATCTCGAAATACTCAAAAAAGCAATAAGTAATTTTTAATTTTAGAAAAAACCATATAATGGAAACACGAGATATTTGCTTGCTTAATATGCGTCCTGAGATTCCTTCAGCAAAAATCAGCTCTAATATGTCTACAGATGAATGTTTTCAAAACAAAACGCTCCGTCCTGTCATAAAACTTCAAAGCGATCTTCTACTTGCATCTTTTAAGAATTATGTAAACAAACACAAAAATGTATTTTATGACCTCAATGTAGAAAAGAAGTTGGATTATATTGAAAACGCAATTCACAAAGACATGAAATTCCGAAATTCATTAAAGGGTATTATCATTGGCCAGTTTACACTGGAAGAGTTTGAAAACTACATTCAAAATTCCTCTGCCTTGAACAAACGAATGATGGATATTGTTAAAGAACGTTTAAAAGACAATTTACTGTACTTTGAGCGAGTGAGTTTGTTAGTGGCCCAGTAACCGTAAATTACAAAAGTACAGACTGATGAAAATAAAATGGAATCTAAGCTTTATTCAATTAGGGACACTCCATTTAAATCGGTAGTCAGAACATCACTCATATAATTGAAAAATGGTCGTAACAAGTTATAATGATAAATCAAGTTATCCTTAAAGTTTGCCGCGAAAACTTCTTCATCAGTAAAACTATGTTTAAATACAAAACTCCTAAGACGTATTAAATCAATATTTTCACCTTCTTTATTGAATCCTTTTGGAGCTGTCTTAACAGCGTTTTGCTGATTGAAATTTCCAAATGCTTTTTTGAAATCTTTCTGTGCTAGAATTTCACGTATTTCAGAAGAATCCATTTCGAATTCCTTTCTTATTCTTAAAAGGTCTGCCGAATTCGGGTCGAAGAATCCTCCTGCCATATAACTGTTCCCAGATTCTAATCGTAAATAATATCCCCCACGTCTCTGTGCTCCCGCCCTACTAAAACTTGCACTGCGATGTACATTATAGGGAGTTTTATCATGGGTGAAGCGAATATCACGATTTATTCTAAAGATCTTAATTTTAGCGATTTCATCTGTTTCATTCAAACCTTTTTCTACATCGGAGTAAAATTGTTTTAAAACTTTTTCATTGGCCAAATACTCTTTTTTGTTTTCCTGCATCCACTCGCGATTATTGTTTTTCTTCAATTTTAAAAGAAAGTCAAAAGCAGATTTCGGAATAGTCGGATTCATGGTTTTTTATTTTGAATTGTAAAGATAAGGCTTACAGAAATAAAAATTCCATAAGCTTCCTACTAACTCAGCTAAGTGTATTGTTCGATTCCAAAACAGTTATATGTGCTTCTGGATCAATCTTGTAGATTATATTTTTTACTACATCGAGTTTTTTTGTGTTTTTGGTCACCAAAATCATCTTATCATTGCTGTCGTGGTGAATCAGTTTCAAAATACCATCAGTACTTTTTCCATTTAATAGAATTTCTTCTTGTATCAAAAGGTTTTTGTTTGAAAAAACCAAAATGGTCTTGTTTTGCACGGACTTATTCATATAATATTCAATCGTTTTACTTATAGCTATAATAGCCACAATACTATATGCCGCCATTGTAAAATCCGCAAACACCACTGTTCCCAATAGGATGACGATACTGTCTACAATTAAAATCAACTGGTTATATGGCAGTCTTATTTTTGTGGAAAGAATTCTGACCAAAATATCATTTCCACCTGTAGTTGCTCCTGCATTCATAACGATTGCGACTGCGAAACCTATTATTACCCCTCCAAAAATGGATGATATCAATACATCATTCAAGAAAATCTTTCCTCCTGTTATTGAAGAAATAATATCGATATAAAATGATACCAATAGCATAGAAAACAAAGTCTTTAAACCTGTTTTTCCACCTAAAACCTTAGTGCCCCAAAGCAATAGAGGAATGTTGATTAGCAACGCAATCCAACCTACTGAAAGACCGGTTAACTCCTTAATTACAATACTTAACCCCAAAATTCCACCAGGAACTATATGATGTGGGATTATTAGTAAAGCATATGCTATTGACAGAAGAGTGGAGCCTAAAAGAACATAAGTATAGCTCTTTAGTTCACTGATAATTATTTGCTTTTCTAATCTGATGGCGAAAACATTTTTCATTTTTATTTCTTTTGATAATTTAGTTTTAGTTGTGATTTAAATAGGTGTTTTCTTTTTAGCCTTCTTTTCTTTAAACAAAAAATCCCTTTGATTTCAGGTTTATCAAAGGGACTTTAAAACAGTATTTATTTGTTTCATTCACTTTGAAATAAGGGTATGTGCTTACGGATATGCATAGATATACGGCACTTAATAGAATTACAATGTGATATATTCTTCATTTTTAATAGTGTATTAAACTAAAAAAGCGTTCCTCTTTGGGGAGGAACGCTTTTTATAATTTATATATAATCGCCCTATACCCCAGAGATTCCTCTGTGCATCTTACAAATTGTATTTGAGCGAAAGTTTTTCATAATTAAGGTGCAAACCTATGATATTTTTTTCTAAAGCAGATTATCTTTTGTGAAAACTTTGAGATTTTAAACTTCTTCTAAGCTTCGTTTTGATTTTCTATAGACATAATTTGGATATATAGTTCGCTTTGCAAAACGATTAAGTTTGTCGCTATTAACCATCTTTATGTATACTTGTCGTGTTACGCCAAAATATTCATAAGTGCTACCATCCAAATAGGTTATTTCCAAAAGCATTCCCTTGTGCTGAAAATCGGCAATACCTGAATTGGTAATAGTTTCGTTGTATTCCTCAAAATTAGCTTCTTTTGTTTCTGGAGCGATGCTTACAAGAAAATGATAACCATTAATTATCTTTCTACTATTTATTTCAGCCTCTTCCCGAAGTTCATCCCCATCTTGGAATTTATCGGGATGCCATTCCTTTACCAAATTTCGGTAACTAGTTTTTAATGCTTTTAATTCTATTTCTTTTTCTACTCCAAAGAGTTTCTTGTATTCACTGATGCGTTTCATGCTTTATTTTTTTGGAGGCGCGAAAGTACAGTTTAATACCTTATAAATTTCATTTTAATCTAAATTTCAATGAATTTTAGGATATTTTTACCTATAAATGAATGTTTTAATTCTAAGGACGCTAATTAGCATAACTAGAAAATCTAAAACTGAAAATAAATAAATGGTTGAAAGTCTGCAGAGAAAGCTTGGTAGCACAATACTCCTACTCCCGTTGTAATTAAAATTTTCAGGGGAATGGGACTTTTTCCGTAAAGCTGTTCTATCTTATTCTTACCGCTTTCTGGAAGCCAATGGGTTATATAGCCTACGAGCATTACCCAAAATACCATCTGATAATGAACTAAAATATTCCAAGCATTATCCCAGTCCATATTATATGCCACTTGATGATACCACCTGTCAATGTGCGACATACTTTCCCCTCTAAAGTAAATGCGCGTAAATGTTACAAAGGCGAATGTGAAAGTGATTTTCCAAGCGTGGGCGATCCAACCAGTATTATTTTCATATGGACTAATTCTTCGCCAAAACTTATATACCACTATTCCCAGACCATTGATTCCTCCCCAAATAACGAACTTCCAAGAGGCACCGTGCCATAAGCCTCCAATAAGCATGGTAAGCATTAAGTTGATATTGGTATTTACTTGACGTTTTACAGCCGTTGAGAAAAAAGCTAGTACAATTATAAAAAGAACAATTCCCATCACAATTGCGAACACATACCAGTCTCTAAATGCAATTACCACTCCCGCTAACATCAGTCCCAAAATGATATAGGACGTTGCACTCCCCTTCCGATTTCCCCCAAGTGGGATATACAAATAGTCGCGCAGCCAAGTAGATAGAGAAATATGCCAACGTTTCCAATAATCTCCTGCATTGGTAGCTTTATAAGGTGCGTTAAAGTTGATGGGCAACTTAAAGCCCATAAGTAGCGCAAGACCGATGGCAATGTCAGTATATCCAGAAAAGTCGCCATAAATCTGTAGCGAATAACCTATCATTGCCATTATATTGGCGAAACCTGAAAACATTTCTGGCGCATCAAATACTCGGTCTAAAAAATGCATTGCTATATAATCTGCAAAAATCATTTTTTTGATCATTCCTTTTAAAATCAAGAAAGTGCCCTTGTTAAAATCAGATTTAGTGATTATCGTAGGTTTTGAAATTTGCGGTACGAAAGTCTCAGCGCGCACAATTGGTCCTGCTACAAGTTGCGGAAAGAAACTAACGAAAAAACCAAAGTCCAAAATGGAATTCAAAGGTTTTACATTTTTTCTATATATATCTACGCTATAACTTATAGTCTGAAAGGTGTAAAAAGATATCCCTACGGGTAAAATGATCTTATCTAGGGTGAAATAATTTTGCTGACTAAAGCTATTGCCCCAATAACCTAACCAATTCATTACTTCGTAATTAGTGTGAAATAAGGCGTTAAAGGAATCAGTGAAGAAATATGCGTATTTAAAATAAGACAGTACTGATAGATTCACGAAAACACTCAAAGTGACCAGAAATAAACGCCTAGTCTTTGAATTACTATTGAAAATACCCTTACCAATAAAATAATCTAAAAGTGTACTAAAAATCAGAATCCCAACAAAAAGACCACTGGTTTTATAGTAAAAGAAGAGTGATATTAGAAATAAATAAGCATTTCTAAGTTTAATATTTTTATAAATTAGGGCAAATACAAAATAAATTACTGCAAAGAATATCCAAAAGTTGGCCTGTGTAAATATTAGAGGATGTTCCTCTGAAAACTTAAAGATATCGAACAACCTATTCATTTCTAGTTAGCCAATGTCTTAAAGTGTTTTAATAAGCTTTCAGAATCGCGATTGTTGCAATTTGCCCAGGCATCTACCAAAGCCTTTAAAAGTAAATCTGCTTTAATACTGTATCCTTCTTGTGTAAAATGAATTCGATCTTTGGGCATTAGTTTATTTTTATACCATTTATTAGAAGATCCCAAACCACCCATAATTTCATAAAGATTCCAAGCTGCCATATTGTATTTTTCGGTCAACTCAAGAATAATTTGTTCTTGAACTGCCGTATTTTGGTTAGGATGCTTTTTGCGGTAATAATCGTCATTAGGAACTGTTAAAAGGATGGCACAGCCCGGATTCACACGCTGGATCATATGGATAAACATTTCATAGTTTACTCGAAATTTTTTCTGGATCAAATTCCGATTTAGGCATATAGGCATCATTAGTTCCTATTGAAATAATGAATAGGTCAGGTTTGTAAAGTTTTAGTTGCTCCTCAAAGAATACTGAACGATTATAAGAATTAAAACTGGCTCCGTTCACACCAATACTGGTATACTCAATACCTGGATTGTCATTCATAAATTCCATCCCCATCATTAAGAATTCGGGATCAGCTGTTGCAGTATCCTTTATTTGAAGGGCTATTCCCAATGATTCTACACTTCGATTTAAACGAAATTCCCGATACATTTTTTCATAATTCAAAGTATCTGAAACCACCAAAGTACTGTCTAAAATATTGAGGTTGTATTCGTTTCTCCAAGTATTATAGAAAACTCTTAATTTATTGAAGGTATAAGGCTTTTTTGTTGAATTTCTATAATTAGCCTTTATCGAAATAGTATCAGTACAATCACGAAATGCAGCGGTAACACCGGCTAATCCCCACGCAATACTGTCCTTTAAAATAGAGTTTCTGTAGCCTTGCCATTTTTCTTTATTGGCCTCAATTTTATAATTCGTTGGGTTATTGGTATGTGCCAAATGAAATGGAAATACGAATCCGCGTTGCCCCATGGAACCTGAATTCATATTGTGAAAATAAGTACGCAGTTTATTGGAATAAATATCAGCCTGTATATGCGATCCCCCAATGTGGAAAATATGGAGTTTTTCCTTCTTGCCTGCATAGATACTGTCCAGCTGACTAAAAAAGTAATTAAAGTTTGGTGAATTACTGGCGTTCAAAAGTACATTGGCTTCGGTATTGATAAGATTTCCGTATTTGGAGATTGCATCGTCTAGTACATATTCCTGCGACAGACCTTTAAATCCTATAAGTAGTATAAATATTATTGGATAATACTTCATTTATTTTTTATTAAATCCATATGCAAGGATGTGAAAAACAATTCGGCTATAATCTTTGTTCCTTCTGGGGTAAAGTGTGTGTAATCGCTACCTGCCAAACCTTGGTCTACCCAAAAAGGCATGGCGTTTTCACCTCCCATAGCATTAAACAGGCTCCAATAAGCTATATTGCTTTCGAGACAACTGCGTTTTAACTCCGCGTCTAAATAGGGCAATAAAGCGTAGCTTTTTAATTCACCGTTAACTGTGGTAGTCATATCGCTGGGGCCGATAAAAATTAGACTGGCATCTGGAGCTTTGCGTCGCACCCAGTTGATGTGATTTTTTAAATAGCTGGCATACTCCTTCACAGCTAGTGAATCCTTTAAATAAGGCACTGTATTTCCTCCAAATTGAAAGATTAATACTTTGGGTTGCAATTGTTGATACATTTGTGCAAAACTCTCGCTGTTTAGATTTGCGAAGACAGTTCCTGAACTACCACGCATGGCTACATTGTCAAGAGAAATTCCAATATCTTGATCTAAAGTTAAACCGTAAAAATCTGGGCTTATCTTGCCTTCCAACTCAATTTGTAGATTTTCTGGAGTACTTGGCAATTGGATTTTATAGTTGTGATAATTGCCGTCAGCATTTAAAACCCCTTCTTTTATAAGTGCGCCGGAGTTATAAATTTTAATCTTTACCGTCTCTTGAGCGTTACCGTAATGTAAGCCGATTGAATTGAAATTTCTTAATTTTGAATACAATTTCGCTGATGGACTTATAGTTATGCTAGCTTTGGTTGGCTCACGGTGGGTAATGTCCAAACTGTCTTCAACAGGATTAGTTACTTCTGTAAATCGCGATACAGATAAAAAGGCTCCATAGTTCTTATTTTCAAATTGTGGTTTACTAGGGTCAAATGCTGCATAGCGTTGCCAATTATCAGACGGAATTACGACCGCACTCAGTTGTTGGTATTCTTGTTTAATGGGAATAAACCCTGGACCACTTCCACCGTAAAGGCTCTGTAATCTATTTCGAACATAGGCAGATATACGGTCACCTTCTAATTGTGAATCACCATAATGGATAATTCTGCAATTAGGTGCCAATAGCTGCGAATTTAGCTTTTTTATAAACTCTCCTGATACTCCCGGATATTGTAAACGCTCTATTTTGGAACTGTCAATTTTTGTGAAGTCGGGAATTTCGCTCTTTTCATCAGCTACTACCCACTCAATATTCTCAACAATATCTTCAAAGACTTTCTTCTGTTCTTTGGAAACAGTAGCATCTCTAAAAAAAGTATTGATAGTTGGATATTTTACTATGGAATTGTAAACGGAAAACCCATCTTGTTCTTTTCCATCATCCAGTGGATGCTTCTCGCTAATAAAAGTCAACCCCAATAACGCCAAGAGCGCCAAAGTAATATAGAGGCTGATTTTCAGGGGATGCATAATCATAAAATCCACTTTTTTGGGTTTGTAAAACTAAGAAATAATTGATAGTGATTCCGACTTATACCAAATTAGCATTTCCTCGGCCTTAACGTCTAATACAGTAACTCTCGTTTTTTTTTTATTTTTCATTTTTGTATCCAAACTGTGTAATTGTTTACCTAAATCGTATAAAAATTACACATATTTTAATTTATAGTTTCTTAGACAAGCTTGTTTTAGAGGAAGTTACCTATTGGCACAGCAGTTGCCAATTGCTTGCCCAAAATAGGTTAAAATAAAGCATTCCAATAAATATGGACACGGAAACACTTGCACTAAATAATTCACAAAATCAAAATCCTTCAAATTCTACTGAATTGAAAATAACAGAACATTCAATAACAAACGAAACCGCTCCTCTAAAATTTGAAAAGGCCTATAGAAAACGAACCAATCCATGGGCAATTTTTGTTCTGGCCAGTACTTTTCTATTATTGATTGGCGCAACTTATTTGTTTTTCTATCTGGATAATGATTTTTCGGCATTTCGGGCGGAGCGACTAAGTTCTACTTGGGGTTTTGCTTTTCTGGCGTTGGCGACTTCACTACTGGTTTTTAAGGCTGGATTTTTTATTTATACACTCTACAGATATTTTAGATATAAAGCTATTGTCTCAGTAACTGATGAGGAATTACCAACGTGTACTGTAATTGTTCCCGCATACAATGAAGGAAAACAGGTATATGACACCTTGATGAGTTTGGCTAATAGTGATTACCCCAAAGCAAAATTGCAGTTACTTTCTATAGATGACGGTAGTAAGGATGATACTTGGTATTGGATGCAAGAAGCAAAACGAAAATTAGGAGATAGAGTTTCTATATACCAACAGCCAAAAAACAAAGGAAAGCGTCACGCTCTTTACCGCGGATTCAACTTAGCCTCTGGAGAAGTCTTTGTGACAGTGGACAGTGATTCGATAGTGAAAATCGACACTTTAAGGAATCTTGTAACCCCATTTATTGTTGATGAAAATTGTGGTGCAGTAGCCGGGAACATTCGCGTACTGAATAATAAGAAAGCGCTCTTGCCAAAAATGCTTGATGTGAGTTTTGTTTTGAGTTTTGAATTTGTGCGTTCGGCAGAAAGTAGTCTTAATTCTGTGTTGTGTACGCCAGGAGCACTGGCAGCATATAGAAGAACTGCTGTTTTTGCCTGCCTTCCGGAATGGATCAATCAAACTTTTATGGGAAAGCCTTCAGACATTGGTGAAGATCGAGCAATGACCAACATGATCCTAAAACAAGGTTATAAAGTACTGTTTCAAAGAAACGCCTATGCATACACCAATGTGCCAGAGTGTTATACTGGACTTTACAAAATGTTCATCAGATGGGGCCGCAGCAATGTGCGTGAGAATATTGAGATGTCAAAATATGTATTTACGAACTTTAGAGAAGGATCTAAATCGGGTATACGTCTCTTGTTTTTAAGTCAGTCACTAAAGATCATTATGAGTTATCCATTCATCTTGTTTATGCTGTTCTTTATTGTGACACACCCTATTTTGTTCTTTAGCTCAACATTTTTTGGAATCCTTATATTTTCTAGTTTTCCAATGCTTTTTTATGCAAAGCGATATAATCTATCCGAATCATTTTGGGCATATTCATATAGTGTACTTTATACCTTCTCGCTATTTTGGATTACTCCTTACGCCATAGCAACAGCCAGCAAAAGAGGCTGGCTAACTAGAGGGTTGGCTCAGAAGAAATAAAGCAAGTTGTTTTTATAAAAATATTAGGGAGCACCCGCATTGACAAGTAAACTATTAACCAACTACTAACTTGCCTTGCGGGTGATATTTTTAAGTACTTAAATGCAAGTGTAATCGCCCATTTTATGTGTCTTGCGATTATTTAACAATCATATTTTATTTTGGAAAACGGACTACTCTAAAGTTGATAGTTCTGAAAGGAATGAAATAGAAAGGCAAGATAGTATCCACGTTAGATTTGCTATACTTCTATCTTAATTTTGATATTGTTACCCAATTTAATTGAATGCTCAATTATATTTTTAATCACATCATTTTCATCTTTCTTACGCCAATTAATATACAGATCCACTACTTCTGGTAATTTAATGAATCTAACATTAGAAGTTGTTCCAAATTTAAAAGAATACGGGAGAATTGAAATTCCCAACCCATTGGCTACCAAATTCAAGATTAAGCCTCCGAAGTCTGTTTCAATATTTGTTTTGGGTTCGAAACCGTATGTGCTAAATATTCTGCGTAACAACGAGGCAAAATAAGTACTTTGATGCAAGCTTGAAAGAATAAAATTTTCGTTCTCCAAAGTACGTAAATTCTGAAAGACATCTTCATTCAACCAATGATTTTCAGGTACTACCAAACACACGGGTTCGGAATATAGTTTTTGTGATGAAAGGACGGCATGCCTTACCAAATCTCTGCTAAATGCGACGTCAATGTGATAATCCAATAGTAATTTTTCATTAGTTGCATCTGTAGGTTCTACCAATTCAATTTTCATATCCGGCATTTCAACCGTGAATGTCTTTAGTAACTCAGGTAAAAAAGTGGATGAGATAGAACCAGGATAACCTATGGAAATGAGACCTGAGGTACCCAAACTGATTTTTTTGGCCTGAGTTTGTGTTCGCTCCATTTCGTCTAATAAAACTCCCCAACGTTCTTTAAGAAACTTACCAGCTTCGGTTAATTTTACGTTTCTTTTATCCCTTTCAAGCAGCGTAAACCCAAGCTCTTCTTCCAAAGCTTGGATTTGTCTGCTCAAGGAAGATTGCGAAATAAAAATCTTCTCTGAAGTCTTCCAAAAATGTAACTCCTCGGAGAGCACCAAAAAATATCTTATCTGCTGAATGGTCATGATTAATTCATTTTTCGCATTAATTCATCAAATATAAATATTTTTTTAAAGTGTCCTAAGTCATTCCTTTGTATAATAAAAGATTCAACATCTTAAAAAGCATAAATCTATGGGAATTGAAAATTTTGTAGCCTTTTCTTTTACGGCCCTATTATTTATTATGACACCAGGAATGGATACCGTTTTTGTTTTGAACAGATCGATTAGTCAAGGGAAAACATCTGGAACTTATGCAGCCTTAGGCGTTAATGCAGGGGTAATTGTACATACTCTCTTTGCTGCTTTGGGGCTCTCAATTCTAGTTGCTCAATCCCCTTTAGCCTTTACGGCTATTAAATATATCGGAGCAATTTACATTGTGTATCTTGGGATTGCTCAAATAAGAAAGAAGGTGGTACCAACACAAACACTGGAGGGAAACCAATATAGAAACACAAGAAAGAACAACTTTGTGTCTGGCTTCTTTACCAATGCATTAAACCCGAAAGTTGCATTATTCTTTTTGGCATTTTTTCCACAATTCATTACTCCAAGTCAGATCCAAAATCCTATACCCTTTATAATCTTAGGACTCACTTATGCCCTTATAGGTATTGTTTGGTATTTATTCCTTTCCAACTTTGCGGGTTTATTTTCCAAAAAATTTCAAAAAAATCCTAAAGCTAACCTCTATATTAACAAGGGTGCAGGTATTGCTTTTATTTTACTGGGAATCGGAATTGGATTTATGTGAAAGAAGTAGAATAATATAAAGATTCTATAATTTATCAAAGAATATAAATTCGTACTTTCTTTTTTTTAAGGCGACAGTTATTTAGTTTGTTTACCAACTGATTTGCAAGCCCTAAGGGCACTGCAACAAAGGCGCAATCTTGTTTTAATTCTATAGCGCCCAATTGTTCTTGGGTTATGCCGCCCTGCTTTATAAACATCCCAGCAATATCACCTTTAGAAATTTTATCCTTCCTTCCGCCCGAAATAAAGAGAGTTTCCCATTGTTCACATAATTGAGGATTTGTTTTAGGAATTTCTATCGGTTCTGTTTTTTCGATAAATTCAGGCAAAAGCTGATTTATCCATTTCAGCACATAGGCAGTGCCTTTCTCATTAACCCTTGCGGTTCTCCCGTTTCTATGGGTAAATTCAACGGCCGAATGTGGCAGCTCATAATGGACAATGAATTTTAATTCAGGAATATCGATTCCTCTTGCTGCAAGATCAGTTGCCACTAATATCTTACTTGTGCCATTTCTAAACTTTATCAGTGCTCGCTCCCTGTCCTTTTGCTCCATTCCACCAGAAAAACAGGTATGGCTGATTTTATTTCTATCCAAAAAGTCACTCACCATTTCGATACTATCCCTAAAGTTGCAAAAGATAATTCCAGGTTGATTGCCTATAAAATGGACAAGTTTCAATAAGGTTTCGAGTTTGTCTTTGTCTGGTGAAATTACCGTTTTGATTGCGAGTTTGGGGTCTATCCTATCCGTTAAATAATCAAGTACCATTGGATTGTCAAGCTTTACGAATTTTGGAATACCAATACCTTGAGTAGCAGAAGTTAATATACGCTTACTTACACCAGATAATGAGCTTATTATTTCACTCATTTCACTTTCAAAACCAATCTCTAATGACTTATCAAATTCATCAAGTACCAATGTATTGATACTTGCTTTCGAAAATCGGTCATCGTCAAAATGATCCAAAATCCTACCTGGAGTACCTACTAAAATTGCAGGGGTATGTTTCAATTCAATCTTGTCTTTGCTCTTCGCCCTACCACCATAAACAGCATTAACTTTAAAGCCAGAACCCATATTACGAATCACTTGTTCAATCTGAATGGCAAGTTCACGCGTTGGCACCACAATTAGCGCTTGAACTTCCGGATTATCTGTATTAAGGTTTTTCAAAATAGGCAACAAAAACGCCAAGGTTTTTCCTGTGCCGGTTGGTGATAACAGGATAGTATTTGCTGTTTTTTCAATTACTGCAATTGCTTCCTTCTGCATAGGGTTTAAGGCCGCTATGTTTAGTTTTTCCAGAATATCCTGCTGGTCCTTTATGTGGTTTGCCATTATTTCTTCTTCTTCTTTTTCTTTGTAGGGGCCTCTTCTTTTGAAGGTACCATTGCAGTTTGGGCCAATTGGTGTGCTAATATTTTTTCTATTAACTCATCTTTGGTCAAATGATGAAATATCGTACTTATTTTTTCCTTAAACTCAGCTGAAACAGTTCTGTTGGGTTTTGTTTTAAAGATTTTCTTTGCCCATAGAAGTGTATTGTTCTCCTCCGTACTTTGAGCATCTGGTTTTTTCATTTCAGTGAAAACGATTCCGAGTTCTTCTTCAAACTCAGGGATTTCAAAAACTTCCTCTTGTTGGAGTATAGTTACCGAAAGCCCCTTTGCTCCTGCTCGAGCAGTCCTACCGCTTCGGTGTACGTAAGTTTCATAGGTATCTGGCAAGTGGTAATTGATTACATAGCTAATTTCTTTAACGTCCAATCCCCTTGCGGCGAGGTCCGTTGCTACGAGGATATCGATATGTCCTTCTCTAAATTGCCCCATCACACGGTCGCGGATAGCTTGGGTCAGGCTTCCGTGAATGGCGCCGGAGGAGAATTTATTGATTGCTAGATTTTTTGCCAGTTTGTTGACAGCTGCTTTTGTTTTACAGAAAATGATACCCCGCTCCCCTTCCTTCGAACTTAGAAAGTGAAGTAGGACCTCCAATTTCTCAATTGGATCCACTACCATAAATTGATGGTCTATACCCTGATGTCCGATAGTTTCCATTTCTGCCTCTATATGCAAGACATGCTTGCTCATATAGTTTTGAACAAGTTGTTTAATCGTACCTGGCATTGTGGCTGTAAACAATAGCATTCTTCTAGCCTTTGGGATTTCGGCAATGATAGCATCCAAATCTGTTTTTAAGGCACTTACCATTTCATCTGCTTCATCAAGAACTAAATAGGCTACATTTTTAAGATCAATAGCATTTCGGTTTATTAAATCTACTAGCCTTCCGGGTGTGGCCACCACAATGTGGGTGGTATTTTTTAAACGCTCTATTTGTGGTTTTATAGGGATACCGCCACATAGAGAGGCAATACAAATTTCAGGGCTGTGGGCAGCAAATGCTAAGAGATTAGCGTGTATTTGCTGTCCCAGTTCTCGCGTAGGTGCAAGAATTATGGCCTTTATATTGGTGTTCTTAGTATCTATAAGTTGCAATAGCGGCAATCCAAACGCCGCTGTTTTTCCACTTCCTGTTTTCGCCAAGGCTACTACATCTTTGGTTTGTGTCAAGATGAGCGGGATTGTTTTTTGTTGGATGTCTGTGGGTACAGTAATGTTTAACTCGGTTAAACTTTGTTGTAATGAAGAATTAATTCCTAAATCGGAAAAGGTATTGGGCATAAAGTGATTTTCGGCAAAGATAGGTAGGGATTTGGTGGAAAGGGTTAAAAGTGTCAGGAACTTAACGTTTTATCGATATTTTATTAGTCGACCTTTTCAAAGTCATTATGTTTAGGTTGTTAGATTATTATTCTATAGTTATAGAAATCATATTAGTATTACGCGTTAGGATTATGTTTTGTTATTCAAATATTCTCTTCTTAAACAACTCTTTCATTTCTCCGAAATTTTGTTTGGGCTTTCTGCAGATATAAATCCGTTGGTAAAGCTCTTCCTCATTGTCTGCATACGGATTATAAATTGATTTAACCAAATTCACTTCTTCAAAATATTGCTCAAAGAAATCTCCAACCTGATAGCTTAATGCGATAACGGTATTCGGCATTTTGCCATTAGGCGTCCAACTGTAAAAGCTTCCGTGAAAGGAAAATGCTTTGGGAAGATTGTAGGATCCTCCAAAAAGGTCCACAGCTCCTGCCTGTGCATAATGCTTACCCCAGATAAGGCACTCTGATTTTTCATTATTTGGTAAACTGTCATAGACAGATTTCAATGCTTGCATTGTTGATTTCCATTTGTCTTTGGTATAATACTCATCGTATTTCACGCCGTATTCACCTCCTTTGATTTGTTTTTTCTCATAAGGATACACCTTTTCTAGATAGCGATTAAAACTATATATCGGCATGCCAAAAGGGATAAGGACCACACCTAAAAGCATTAGACCGGTAATGGGGTAAATAATCCATTTTCTTTTCACTAATACAGTTTTCTCCCAAAATATAGCTCCAAATGGAAGCAACGTCAAGATTAAAGGAAAGAAGTAATAAGCCTTTCCGTTTTTATAGAAGAGTAATAAAAAAGACAAGGCGATAGCAATGGACGTAATGCGAACTATACTATTGTTTTTAGATTTTAATAAATATATAAAAGCAGGAATGACCAGTAACAAAGACACTATTGGGTTAATTGCAATGAATAAATTGATCAAATTGTCAATCCTGCTTATTTTCTCCAATTGGGTTTCATATAGCCTTTCTGCCATTTGAAATAAAGGGAAATCGTTGGAGCACTGCCATATGATATTCGGTGTAATACAAAGTAGAAACACAATGATATTAAACCAAAACTTGTTTTTAATCAGAGCTGTTCTTGTTGTTTTGAAGAGTAGCAATGACGAAACACCGAAAATGAAAAAGATACTGTCATATTTTGTCAAAAAGCCAAGAATACAAAATATGGTTAGATACCATAATGATTTTCTGTCTAGGTATTTTACGAACCTTATAAGTTGATAGAATGCCAAAACCCAAAATAGTTGACTGAAAACCACCGGTTGAAAAAGTTGTTGTGACCGTCCGAATCCTGGTGCGATGATAATGGCCAGCAGTACTAAAAAAACTGCCGTGTTTTTCCCTCCTAATTCTATAGTTGTTTTGGCTGCATAAATTATAATGAGAATGGATGCAATATGAGGAAAGAGATGATGTATAAACACCGAATTTGATTGAAATAAATTTTGGACAAATGCAAGGATTCCGATGAATGGTGGAAACTCCATATAGCCAAATGCTAAGTGTTTTCCCGTTTCAATATGTAATAACTCATCGCCCTGAAATCCTGAATGAAAGTCTGCTGTTAGATGTAGAATTAATTTTACAATGCAAAAAAATATAACGATCAGTTTGGATTGTTTATTCATTCATTCTATTATTTGAACAGCCTTCGATATCACAAGCATCAAAAACGACTGCTAAATCTATTTGAAGGTAAGATTATCCTTTCTCTTTTGTCACGATTTTCTCTATAAATCCTTTTTCCTTTTCACTCAAATTTATGTCTTCCATTCTTAGATTTGGATCTGGCATATACCAAGCAAATTGGTTGAAATATTTTTTAAGGTCTACATTGTTAAAAACATAGCCGTGTTGAGCGTAAATAGTATTTCTCAATAAGCGTAGTTCTTCTTTTGTGAATTCCTCCCCAACGATGAAATCATCTATTAAAAGTGCTTCTGACCTATAGATATCATCAGAATCAAATGACGATAGATAGCTGAAAAAATATCTCCTCGTCAATCCAAATTCAATATTCTTCATTGGTTGAAAGTCAGATACCTTTATTTGTAGCTGACCGCTGAGTATTCTAATCATTCTATAAGGATTGTCCTCTATGTAATTGAACGTAACATCCGTCACTTTTCCAGAGCCAATTATAGACCAATCTGATGTCTGCCCAAAAATATCGCTGACATAGAAGAATTGATTTTGCCCCATATCGATATTTAAGGTTAGATCTTTTATCTTTCCACCAGCCCATTTTGAACCTGTTGTTAAGATATAATTGTAGATCTGGTTTAAGTCAATACTGCTACTGGCTGGAAAGTTATAGCTATGGTTTATTCTATTTAATCCTGGTTTAAAAGTTATTTCAAAAAGAAAAACAAATATTCCTGATTCCGATTGAGAAAAGTGAAACTCTTTGGGATCTTTCAGTTCGCAATCTTCACATTCTGCCGCTTTTAATTGGTAGGGAAGAATTTGCCCATTCTGAATAATTTTGAAATCTGTTATTTGATTCGAGTTGCTGATCAATTCGGAAACATCTCCTCCTGCAGTAGGAGCTTGAAAGCCAATCAATAGTTTTCGCTCGGTTTTCTCGGGATTATTAAATTCAAACTGAATATCGACATACGCAACGCTGTTTCTAATAGTGAAAGAGAGTATTTCTTTGTCCAATGAAACTTTAGTTTCCTTTATTGGATAAATCACACCTCCACGTGTTAGATAAACACCATCATTTCCAAAGACTGGAAAAGTGAGGATCAGAAACAATATAGCTGTTAATGTTGTTTTCATATTAATGCTTGCTATTATAGACTTCGCTCATATCAAAATACATAAACAACACTAGCGGAATAGTTTCGCTAGTGCTGGATATGCTTGAACTCATATTTTATTTAGAGACAAAGATGAGAATGTCTCTGCCGGTTGGATTCTTTCTAAGAAATAAGATTACTCAGTAATCTCTCTTTGTTTTAATGCCCTTTTTTCGCAAGTCTTACACAGTTCTGAAATACCTTTCTTTTCCCATGATTCCTTAACTGTTCCATTGTTTATTAAATCTCTGCCTTTGATGTGCTGACAGTCTTCATAAATATGGTATTTATTCCCCGCACTAGTCCAATAGACAAGGTCATTATTATTATTTAACTCTTTTAATGTGCTGGTTTGCTCATTGATCTCCTGTGTATATTGTTCAATGGAAGGAGGATTAAAGTCGACCCCACTAATACCTGCAATCAGTAAAGCAACTACCGCCACAGAACCAGCGATTCCTTTTGTTTTTCCATCCAAATCTTTGTTCATGAAGATGAGGATTACCAAAGGTAAAAATGCCAAAACCCCCATTATAGCCCCCAGCTGATTCTGAACGAAGAACCTAAACTTATCTTTTTCGGAGGCAGGATCTAAACGGTTTGCTTTTTTCCAAAGCATCGATGCCGTAATAGCTAATGCCAGAATTACAACGATTACGACTATTAACCAAACTAGATTTTCATTGTTGATTAATTTAAAAATGGCAAAGATTTGTCCAGCTATGGCTATAATCCAAGCTAACATTGCAAAGAGTCGCAATTGTTTTGCTTTTCCTTTTGCTTCAGGGCTTGCTTCAAATACTTTTTGATCAGACATAATTATTATTTGTTTTAGTAATCGTTATTTTTATTAATCTCAGAATATATGATCTCAAATGAGGCTTTTTTATAATAAAGTAATTTAGCTTCAAATCAAATATATCAAAATTCTTTATGCCTTTTGCATGCTCTTATCAAAAATTTTAACATTTCCATAGTGACTAATGATGCCGCATAAAGATATGTCTGTAACTATTTTTCCTTGAATAAAAGATCATCAATAGACAAAGCCGCAATATGCGGCTTTGTTATATCTAAACAGAGTTGCCACTATAGCTTGAGCTCACTGATATCAATTCCTAATGCATTGGCGACGCCTCTTCCATAATCTGGATCAGCCTTATAGCAATTGGAAATATGTCTTTCTTGGATAAATTTTTCAGCGCCACCGACTTCACAAGCAGTATTTTTAAACAAAACCTGTTGCTGTTCGGGTTTCATAAGTCTAAATAGATTACCAGGCTGTGTATAGTAGTCTTTATCTTCCCTGTGGTCATAATGAAAGGCCGCACCTTCAAGTTCCATAGAAGGTTCAACAAATTCCTTCTGTTCCTGCCATTGGCCGTAGCTATTGGGTTCGTAGTGCAGTGTTGACCCCTCGTTTCCATCTACGCGCATTGCGCCGTCTCGATGAGGATTATGGAATGGGCATTTTGGTTTATTTACGGGGATTTGATAATGATTAACTCCCAAGCGATACCGCTGGGCATCTCCATAGGAAAATAATCGCCCCTGTAACATTCTATCCGGAGAAAAACCGATCCCTGGAACTACATTCGCAGGATTAAATGCTGCCTGTTCCACCTCTGCAAAATAATTATCGGGATTTCTATTAAGTTCCATTACCCCCACATCTATCAGCGGGTAATCCCCGTGCGGCCATACTTTGGTCAGGTCAAATGGATCGAAACGATAGGTTTTGGCATCAGCTTCTGGCATAATCTGAACTTTTAGTTCCCATTTGGGGAAATCACCTTTTTCTATAGCATTAAATAAATCCCTTTGATGACTTTCTCTGTCATTACCAATGATTTCCTTGGACTCTTCATTCGTTAGGTTTTTAATACCCTGCATACATTTAAAATGAAATTTCACCCAATGTCTTTCATTAGCAGCATTGATAAAACTAAAAGTATGACTCCCGAAACCATGCATATTTCTATATGTTTTAGGAATTCCTCTTTCGCTCATTAAAATGGTCACTTGATGAAGTGCTTCGGGCAGTAGAGTCCAAAAATCCCAGTTGTGATTCGCACTTCGAAGATTGGTTTTTGGATCGCGTTTTACAGCCTTGTTTAGGTCAGGAAATTTATAAGGGTCCTTCATAAAGAAAACAGGTGTATTGTTTCCTGCTAAATCCCAGTTGCCTTCTTCGGTATAAAATTTCATTGCAAATCCTCGAATATCTCTTTCTGCATCAGCGGCACCCCGCTCTCCAGCGACGGTTGAAAATCGAATAAACATATCGGTTTTTTTCCCAATATTAGAAAATATCTTTGCCTTTGTGTATTTGGTGATGTCGTGTGTAACCGTAAATGTACCGAAAGCACCAGACCCTTTGGCGTGCATTCTTCTTTCAGGAATTACTTCTCTATCAAAATGTGCAAGTTTTTCAAGGAACCAAAAATCCTCTAAGAGCATTGGCCCCCTTTTTCCTGCGGTTTTTACATTTTGATTTTCAGCTATTGGCCTACCTGAGACCGATGTAAGTTTTTTCTTTTCCTCCATTTCTATATTGTTTTAGGTGAATGAATCTGAATGTTTAAATTACCCTATTGTATATATAACAATCGAATGTTCTAAAAATCTCGCAGTTGCGATGATCGTTCTAAATAAATGTTTTTCGAAATTTAATCTACGAGACAATTAACTATAGTTAAGCAAAAATGAATAAGTAGAATAAATTATTAATATTCAATCAAATATATCGAAAATCTTTGATGTTTTGAAACAATTGTCTTACAAAGATCGACCAGCAATAAGTGTCAGAACACCATCGACATTGCCAAGCCGTATTCCCTTCCATTATAAAAAGGCATGATAATTCCACTCCCGTTTTCTTTGTCTTTAAAAATCATTCTATTTACCAATGGGTATATCCAATATGCTATTTTTGTACTCAGAATTCCAATTCCTGCTCCTGCCGCCACATCAGTAATCCAATGTCTATTGTTATACAATCTAAAGAGCCCTGTTCCAGAAGCTACTAAATATCCTGAAACCCCATACCAAATAGAAACATCTCTGTATTCTTGATACAAAAATTCAGCGCCCATAAAAGCCGTTGCTGTATGGCCCGAAGGAAATGAATTTTTGGAAGTGCCATCTGGTCTTTCAACATTTCCGGTTCCTTTTACTATGGTTACGGTCCCTCCCATAATAAGATAGGCTGTCCCTAGAATGATTGTTCTATCCTTGAAATTGTTTTTCCCTTTAATACCTAACGCATTTAATCCATAAACCGCTAGGAACGGACTATACTGAGAGAAATCATCGATGGTAATTTTAGTATCGATATGTTCTGATATTTCATCTCTTGTATCTACATTGATAAATTGAATTGTATGACTTTCCAAACCTATAATTCCATAACCAATCAAAACAGTTGGTATAATTAAAGCTTCGTACTTAAACTCAATGGTTTTTTTCTTTTTTAAAGAATCAATTTTCTTGTTTTGCCCAAAGACATTGAAAGTTCCTAAAAGGATAAAAACCAACAACCAGTAAGTAATATTTGAAGGGTATCGTTTCGCCTTATTTATCAAAGGGTTAGTCTTTCTAATAGGGTTATAGCACGTAAATATAGTTAGAATTGATATTACTAAAATATTATTGTTGATGGAGATCAAATTATTATTAGTCAGTTGAAACTAATCAAAATAATTAATTGTAGAATGAGGCTAATATGAGTATATTAATTAATTATTTTTTATCAATTAATTTATTAGCAAATGAGCTGATGGATTCTGTTAGAATCAAATTGGTATTTGGAATTTTACTGATGGCACTTTCTATTTTAGCAGCTATAAGATTAACGTTTTCTTCGTTGAGTTCCTTTTTATAAATACTTTCTATAATCTCAATGTGAGGTTCCAAACACGGAATGCCATTGCTGAAGATTCGATAACTAAATCCTATCTCTAGCAGTTCTTTTTTTGAGAGCATATTACGTTCCATTTTTGCTCTTCTAATAGGCGTCACTCTAACTTCTATCTTCGAGATCTCGACTCCTTTTACAAAACCTTCATCAAATTCCTTTTTTAACTCGTTTCGATGAACTTCCTTGAGTTCGTTAATTTCGTCCTTATGTTTAATTTTTAGTTCTGAAATAACTTCGTTGGTATTAATCTCTTTATTCTTATTAGAAGTTAAATGCGCCATTTCTTTAGACCTAAGATTCGCATTGTTAACATCTTTTATACCAGACAATTCTTTGCTGAGCTTTTTATTCTGTACAATTAGAACAATAAGACCAGTAAATAGAATAAGGATTATTATAATGTAAATATAGTTTTCCACTAGTATACTGTTTAATGATTTACCAGGCTTTATCCAAATATATTAAAAAACTTAATGGGTGCTTTATTTTTGTGACTTGTTTGGCTGCTGTCGGTATTCAATGTTAATTGTTTAGGGGTCAGTAATTTTTATGGTTTCTAAAATCTACTCACATAATCCTTAAAATCTGTGATTAAGAGAACATTATTTCAAATCGTTTGGTTCGATATGAATTAATATGTGGCCCAAATTCGGAATTTGGTCTCGTAGATAGTCCTTTAACTTATGTGAGATATCGTGCCCTACTTTTACTGAGATCTCGCTGTGGACTATGGCGTGTAAATCTACATTATACCTCATACCCGCCTTTCTTATAAAACACTTCTCAGTTCCTAAAACTCCTGGTACTTCGAGAGATTTCTCCCTGATTTCAGTTATCAGATCGTCGTAGACTTGTTCGTCCATTACCTCGCCAAGAGCGGGTCTAAAGATTAAGTAACTGTTGTATAAGATAAAGCCAGAAGCTAATAAAGCAGCCCAATCATCTGCGTTTTCGTATCCTTTTCCAAATATGACTGCAATAGAAATTCCAATAAAAGCCATTACCGAAGTTATGGCGTCGCTTCTATGGTGCCATGCATCCGCTTTAAGGGATGAACTGTGTATCTTTTTACTTTTTCTATTGACTATCTGAAATGAGATTTCCTTCCAAATAATTATTATTCCCAAAACAATCAAAGTCCAAGCCTTTGGACTTTTATGTGGAGTTTGAATATTTCGGATACTGCCATAAGCAATCACGGTAGCGGATACAACAAGAAAAGCCACAACAGCAAATGTTATCAAAGGTTCGATTTTTCCGTGACCGTAGGGATGGTTTTCGTCTGCGGGTCTTTTGGCGTACTTAAAACCCAATAAAACTAAAAAAGAAGCAAATATATCTGTAGTCGATTCAATGGCATCTGCAATCAGGGCGTATGAATTTCCAAAAATACCGGCAAGACCTTTTATTATAGCTAGTGCCGTATTCCCAATTAAGCTAAAATAGGTTGTTCGTATTGCAGATTGTTCGTTACTCATTTAGTTGCTAGGCAGGTAATCAGTCGTCTCGGATAGAATAATGTAGTGTGGAATTGTCACTGATTTCTATAAAAACAAAAACTCCTCTTTGAAATCCGAGCGGAAATCTTAATTAGCCGAAAGGTAGAAAATTAATCTAGAGACTCCAAGTGTTAGGAGAGGATTATCCTTTTGCCTGACCCACTCTATCAATTAGTTTGGATGTATAGCCGAAAAGACCTAACGGGATTTTGAAACCAATTAGGTCATATATTCGCAAATTTTAATTGAAGTTCAATTTTCCATAGAGTATTAATAATCTCTATTCACCAGACTTTTTAAATAATCGGATGTGATTTCGTTCCCCGTAATTTCCGATAAGCCTTCAAGATTTTTCAATTTCACTGCCATATCCTTCATTGCTCTTATAGCGATTTTTAAAAATGAAGGTCCCAAACTAAGCCTTGCCACCCCCATTTCACTGAGTGTATTCAATTCAGGAATACCTGGAAGAGTTAAAATATTCACAGGCATTTTAAGGCATTCAACAGTTTTTCTAATGTCATATTCTTGTCGCATAACAATTGGATAAAAACAATCAGCACCTGCATCTTTGTAAGCCAAGCCCCTTTTTAATGTTTCTTCCAACTTAGATTCTGCTGTTTCAAATACGCTTCCATGAATATAAACATCTGTTCGGGCATTGATAAATAATGAAATCCCCATTTCTGCCGAAACATTTTTTATAATTCGGATTCTATTACATTGAATTTCGGTAGGGATCAGGGCATTTGTTATCTTGTCAGAATCTTCAATATTTATCCCTGCAATCCCCGTGGCAATAAGTTGTTTTATGTTTTCCTGAAGTTGCGCATCATTGGAGGCATAACCACTTTCGATATCTGCCGTCACTGGAATGTCTACACTGCTCACAATATTAGTTAAGTAGTTAAGAAATTCTTTGAAGGGTAAGTTTTCTCCATCGTTATAGCCATTTATAAAGGCCATAGAGGCGCTTGCTGTTGCAATAGCTGCATAATCTAAACTTTCAAGTAAAATAGCACCTAGTGGATCCCAAATATTAGGAAGTATCAGCATTTTTCCTGAATGGTGAAGTTGATGAAGTTGTTTTGCTTTGATTTGATGACTATCGATATTTATCATTTTTAGCTATTAATTTCATTAATGAATACCCATATTTGAGTGGATTCCGTTGACTTTAAAAAACCAGTTTCCCTTAAACCTCCTCATCTGAAATTGTTTCCAAATTGACAAGGTATTCTCAGTCCTTTCAGTTTGGCGAAACCTTCCTCTTACATTGTAACACCATTTGCCAAAGGAATGTTGTTAGTTTAAGCCTTCTATTCACAAATTCCGTCAGGTGTACAACTTTGTCCTTTTGAAACCTCCAATTTTGTTTCTGGATTTAATTTCCTCCACTCACCGAATGATTTCTCCAAACTTTCCGAAAATGCTTGGGAGGGCTGAGCCCCCGAAACAGCATATTTTCTATCAAGTACAAAAAACGGGACTCCCTGAACACCTATTTGCTGCGCTTCTTGAATATCATAATTTACAAGAGCAGTGTATTTTTCATCTGTAAATGCAGTTTGTAATTCGATTGCATCCAAGCCAATCTCTATCCCTAATTGAGTTAATGTTTGTAGATCCGCTATGTTTTTTCCTTCTGTAAAAAAAGCAAGAAAAAGTCTTTCTTCGGCTTCATCTCCTAAACCCTTTGTTTTGGCGAATTGTATTAATTTATGAGCATTCAATGAATTAACAATTACCGCTTTGTCAAAATTATAATCCAATCCAACTTGTTTCGCAGATTGAGCAACGTTGTCTAACATTGCTTTTACTTGCTCTGCTCCCATTCCTTTATGTTTCATCAAGTAATCCTGATAACTGTCTGTCACTACTTCAGGAATTGATGGATTTAACTGATAGCTTTTCCATACTATTTCAATTGAATCTTTATCCTGAAATTGCTCCAAAGCTGTTTCTAAATTTCTTTTTCCGATATAGCAAAACGGGCACATTATATCACTCCATATTTCAATTTTCATTTTATTTTTCATTATTTTATTCTTTACTGAATTAATCTTTCTTATTGCCTGTTATCAATATTATTGATCACAACTCGGTGGGCCTATGCCTTGGATAAGGTTTTTTGTAATATGGTAATTCTGAGAAAAATCACTTAATAACATTAATAAGCTGGCAAACCCTAAAACCTATCAATACTTAAATACTTTCAACAAATTCTAGAAAGACTTTTTTATGAAGTTCAAGATCCAGATTAGGAGAAAGTGCTACCCGAACAATATAATCTTTGTCGCCTTCTTTCGTGGTTCCTTGCGTAGAGGTAGCGGGTATCGTCCAATAGCATCCTTTTAATTGTCCATAGCTTACACAAAACTTACTTTCATTGGGAATCTCTGTAATCATTAAATTGATTAACTTAAGGTTCAATGCCCTCTTGTAAGCTTCTTTTTCTTCATCCGAATTCCCTTTAGTTGGAAGATCAAGAGAAAACACGGATGGTGTAAAGCCTTGATTGGCTAATTCTTCTGAAACAAAATTGATTTTTGCCCCTGGTAAAGCATCTTGGATAAAGTTTACAAATTCGCGTGTATTTTTATAGGCATCCTTAATCCTTTGCTTCATTGAAGGCAGTTGTTTTGCCAATATTTCATATTGGAGGTCTGTAGCCTCGTTATCGCAAAGAAATAAATGTGTTTCAATTTTATCCATCAATACTTCCGTTTTATCATTTCCTACAACGTAACCCGCAGTACATTTTCCACCACTTGGGAATTTGGACCCACTTACATATGAAATGGTTCTAACAGTCGAGAGTATTTCCCCATCACCTAAAAAGTGAACATTTGGACAAAAGGTTTGATCTAAAATGAAGACTGGAGCTATAGCAATTTCACCTCCGCTTGTTCTACGTTCTACACTTAAAACTTCTTTCAATTTTATAAGATTTGGAACTTCGACTCTAGGGTTTGTTGGTATTTCAGCAATTATGTAAGGGACGGCATCTTCTTTGGCTATTTTATCTAAAACGATATCAATACTATTAACCATTTCGTTATCACCATCAACCAGTAAATCAACAACTTCGACATTACTAAGGCAAGCAGCAACTCGTCTTGCTTGGTCATTTGTGCCACCATAACAATTGGGTGGAACAATAAATTTGATGTCTTTCCCTTTGTGATTTTCCAGGGCATCGTGAATTGCGCCCATCATAATCGCATATTGCATAGATAATCCACTAGAAGCAACTAATGCCTTGGTATTTGAACCAGTAATGGCTGCGATTGAATCTAAGACAACTACTTTATTTGTCTGGATATTACTTTTTTTAGCGTCAAGAGAAGATCTACCTATTAGCGATTTTAAGGCAACAAGACAATTGGCTGGCGTCATTGCTATGGTCTCTCTTCTTCGCACATGTTGAATATCTGAGATATAGCTTTCATTCTTTGTACCGTTTACCAATAAAACACTTCCAAGCTGGGAATGAAGATTTATGAAAAAATCAATATTTGAAGGGAGATCGACAGCGCCAATTTTGTCATCTTGCGATATGAAAACGGTGCTCCCATTAAAAGGGAAAATGTCCGCTACTTTCACAACCTTCGATAATTCAAATTTATAACCGTAAACACTTTTTAGAATTTCTGCATTGAAATATGTGGGTAGTTCACCTGTATATTGGATTATGGTATTTTTATCATCTAATAAGTTTTTTCTAAGGACCGCCAATATAGGAACTGTCTTTGAAGAAAAACTTATGACATTGTCCGGATGAAGGTGATTTGATTTAGCAATGCCCCATTCTAATATACAAGACAATGGATGACCTAATCGAATATAGTCGTATGCCGTAGGTAATTCACTTAATACTGACGTTTCAGAATTATTGTTTTTATACAAGTTTTCAAACTGGTCTAGGAATTCAGTTTTAGCCAATTCTTCATCGTAGATATCCAGTCTATGCGTTGTTAGACTTAACCAGTCAGTAGGCATATTTTCTAATACATCTTTAATATAATCAAGCATTTTATTCTCTTCCATAATGTTCATTTTTTGACAGGCATGCAAGATACATTAATTAGATTTTTTCTAAAGAAATGTTGCAAGATGTTTGTTATATTTTGACTGCTTTTACTTGGAGATTCTGATATAAAGCCTAGAGAGACGTATTAGCTTTTTAGGTACGAAGC
This sequence comes from Aequorivita sp., assembly GCA_034675805.1. Lineage (GTDB taxonomy): Bacteria > Bacteroidota > Bacteroidia > Flavobacteriales > Flavobacteriaceae > Aequorivita. Next base: position 218,193 of record JAUCCX010000001.1, read on the forward strand.
CTCTAACTCCGAATGTAAAGCTTTTAATTATCAGAATATTAAAAGCACAAGAACTCTGGATTCAAGTTTGAGATATCGTCATCGTTCAAATATATTCTAAACCCAAAGCCATAAGTGGAGCCTACTTCTAAGAAAGATCTCAATAAAAGAGGCTACCTAAAAAGATAGCCTCTTATTGTTTAGAACGAGTCGTGGAATATTAGTTTCCTTTTACTGCGGCAAGCATCGCCAATTGTCTGGCTTGGTCCTCATTGCGCTCTCTCTTTTCTATTTGTTCTATTTGGTAGAATATTTGGGCATTATGACTACTCACTTTACCAGACATTGTAAAAAGGTCTATCAAAGCCCAAATGCCAAAGCCACCAAGGGTGAACCAAAAGAGGAATTGCAGACCCCATTTGCCGAGGTAGGCATAATGGGTTGCAAATAAAAAGAAAAACAATAGATATGCTGTTCCTGTGGATTTGATCTGAGATTGTAGGTAATGTTTGTTCATGGTTTTTGGTTGTTTTATTTAAGGTTAATGGTTATTTCTTTTGATTATAAATTATTCTTGATTTTTAAGTGAGTGGGATGAAGCAGGGGAATGCTCTCGCAAACTAATTTGTTTTAATCCTTGTCTTGATTTTCTTTAATAACAACTGGTAATTTTCCATATGACACATAGCTACCGTTTACTCCTGTAATATTTACATCCATTTGGGAAGATGATTTAATATTAACGTCAATTGAACCATCTGCATTCAGTGGAACTAAACCATAAGTTGTATTGCTATACAAATTGGTTTTAGGAGACCCTGCATAGGCACTGGGCACGATGTTTACTTGCTTTAGGACGATTATTGTTAGGCAAATTGCTATAATAGTTAAAACTGCTTTAGTGTAGAAATCGGTTTTCATTTTATTTAGTTTTAATATTTGCCTACTCTAATTCAGTTTTCGGCTTAACCCGTTTTTAAAAATACCCTTGCTTCCATCCCTCATATAGACACAAGTGTATTATCAAATATAGATTAAATTAAAATCCCCACATTACGGAAAACCGTAAAGGAGTAAATCAATTATTCTAATTTACAAGTCTATAATAACCCACTCGTGTCTTTCTAGTTCGTAGTGCTCTATGTGCCAAAGAGTAACTTCAAGATATTCATTCCAACGGAGTTAACTTTTAACCTACCTAAAATAGATTTACATCTTTAAAATCAGAGATCAAGAATAGAAACAATAGTAAAAGTATAATGCTTATGTTTTTTAACATACTAGGATGATACTAGGGGATTAGTAGGGAAACACTAGCATAAACGTAGCACTCGAGTAGCACTATAGGTAGGCGAACAATACATAAATATGGTCCGAAGGGTGCTTTGATACAAGTTGAACCATACATACATATTTTTGAACAATACATAGATGCATTTAAAGATAGCATTGAAACTCCTATTATTACATGATTTTCATCTCGATTAGTCATTTAACATTGATTTAAAATCTTTAGGACTCATTGCTCTATTTGCTGGAATCATCAAAAAACTACAAATACAACTCCTGCATGCTCAAACTGAAACTGCCAACCGACCACTAATCTAAATCCCCCTCCGGAAGCTCCAACGCCTTTACAGACTGTATGGCATTGCCCGCAATCCCTCTAATAGAAGCGTGCATATCAATTGTATTGGCAGTCACCTTGTCAATCTGTTTTTCGCGTTCTTTCCAGATACTTTGCATCGCACGTTTTTCCTTATCCAATGCAGTTTTCATTGCCGTAAATCCTTCAACTATAGCTTCAATTTGCATCCGAAACTGGTTGCTAGTCAAATAGTCATAAAGCATATGCATTTTATCACCCTTATTCTCTTGAGTGCTTAGCGCTAGGTTTATTTTGATGATAGATTCCCGCAATACATGGCATAGGCCCTTGAATTCCGAGTAGTTGCAAATCCAAATACCATCGCGTAAGCCCATCCTTTCCATATCTGAAGGCATTACCTCGGTTACCAAGACACCAATGTTAGCACCTTTTTCACGGATATCATTCTTAAACTTTTCTATCCAAGTGTTTTGAAAATCTTTAGTACGCTTGCTTTCGTAATAAATTTTCCCGCAGTTTTGTTCAGTTCGCGTATGTACTATCTGAATACAATCACCCCCACGAGCACCCTTTTTGATTTCCTCTATGGTATCAAGGGGAAACTGTTCAGCGAGCCACTCCTCTATTCCCAATTCCTGCACTTCGCCCTGAAGCTGCATAGAGCCTTGCTCCTGCTTTCGCTTCATTTCTTCGGTAAGACGCTTTTGGTCTTCCAACTGCTTTTGCATTTCGCGGAAACGCAGTTCGTTCTTTTCTTCTTCCGTCTTACGGATTTTGCTCTTTTCAAGGGTCAGGATTTCATTGAGCTTCTTTTGTGCCTCGGCTTCGGCAATTTCCTTTAACTCTCCCTTTTCGCGTTTGAGTTTTTCTATTTCGGCCTTTGTGCGGTTGAGTTCTTTAATCTGTTCCGACTTTTCATTGAGTTCTTTTTGTAGGGAATTGAATTGATCCAACTGTTCTTCTTGCAACTTTGCTTTCAGTTTGGTTTCAAGTAGGATTTTTTCCTCGCGTAGCTTTCTGTCAAAACGCTCTTGGAAGAGTTCGTTCTCTTGCTTCTTTTTAGCTTCAAACTCCTGTTTTTCAACTATTAGCTTTTCCTGTTCAGCTTCATAGCGCTTTTTGGCTACGGCGATTTCAGCTTGATATTTTTTCTTTATCTCATCTTCGAGTTGATGTGCAAGAATGTCCTGTACATCTATGGAAGTGCCACAATTGGGGCAGTTAATCTGTGTTTCTTTTTTCATGGTTAAAATAGTAATACCCAAAGATAGGACTTTTTAAAAAGTAGTTTTTAATGAAAGCCGTATCATCGTTAAAATTTGAACAAATTAATTAGTCGTAGAAGAATCTACATAAAAATCGAAACAAAAAAAGCGACCTAAATAGATCGCTTTTTCATAATACCTTTTTCTTCTATGTTATTATTTTAACGAAGCCATATCAATCACGAAGCGATATTTTACATCTGCTTTTACTACACGGTCATATGCCTCATTAATATCTTTGATATTGATTATCTCAATGTCTGACACAATGTTGTGCTTGCCACAGAAGTCTAACATTTCTTGAGTTTCTTTAATACCGCCAATCAAGGAACCCGCGATACGTTTTCTACCTCTAATGAGGCTGCCGCCGTTAAGTGGGTCTAGAGGTTCTATTGCGCCCACTAGCACCATAGTGGCATCAATTTTTAAAAGAGCGACATATGGGTCCATTTTATGGCCTACAGGGATTGTATTTAGAATAAAGTCGAACGAATTCTTGTGTTTTTTCATTTCCTCTTCATTCTTGCTGATAAGGACTTCGTGGGCTCCTAGTCTTTTAGCATCCACAGCTTTTGAAGGGGAACTGGTAATCATAACCACGTGAGCACCCAAAGCATTTGCAAACTTTACACCCATATGGCCCAATCCACCAAGGCCAATAATCCCTACTTTGTCTCCTTTTTTTACCTTCCAATGGCTCAAAGGAGACCATGTGGTGATACCTGCACACAATAAAGGTGCGGCAGCTGCGGCATCAATGTTCTCGGGAATACGAAGGATGAATTCTTTGTCCACTATTATTTGATTGGAATATCCACCATAAGTACTTTGTCCATGAATGTGTTTATCTACACTGTTATAGGTAAACGTGGCCCCTTTTTCACAGAACTGCTCCAAATGGTTTTTGCAAGGCTCACATTGATGGCATGAGTCTACCATACATCCCACTCCAACAAGATCACCTTCTTTAAATTTCTTTACGTTTTTGCCAACTGCAGCGACACGGCCAACAATCTCGTGTCCTGGAACAACTGGATATTTTGAGCCGCCCCATTCATTTCGTGCGGTATGGATGTCGCTATGGCAAACCCCGCAAAAGCTAATGTTTACTTTTACATCATTTTCCCCAACATCCCTTCGCTGAATTTCTAGAGGTTTTAAAGATTCCTTTTCATTTATTACACCGAATGCTTTTGTTGTTACGCCCATATTATTTATGTAGTTTACGCTATTTAATTCTGATTAAAAAAATTCTGAAGAGCCGATATATAGTAGCGTAAAGATATTTACAACGTCTGATAAATGAGGTTAAGGCAATGTTAATACTTAAGCAGTAGGATATTCACGTTACACTATTTATTTTTTAGAATTCAATTAGAAAATCTATCATTTTTTATTTTCTAAATTATCAAAATCGGATTAATGGTTTCAAAAAAATGATAATAAATGACTTTTGTTAAGGAGTTATAGATAATTCATCACAAATTATGATTTTTTGTTAATTTACCTATAAAATGTATTAAAGTATTCATATAAGTTAATAAAAGATTGAAATGAATTAATAGGTTTGATTTAAATTAAATACATTCACTTTACTAACATTTAAAAAACAACACAATGGGAGACATTTTATGGATTATTGTAGTCTTACTCGTATTAGGGTGGCTATTCGGCTTTTTTCTATTTCCTGCAATAGGTGGTATCATTCACATTTTGCTGGTAATTGCGGTTATTATGATCGTTTATAAATTACTTACAGGTAAAAGGCTTTAATATTTACTTTTAAGAAGGGAAGTTTAGAGAAAATCGAATTGATTGAATGTTTAAAGTAATCGAAAATTGGTTTGTTTAAAATGAACCAATAGTCTTATATTTTGATTAAGCGCAATCAATATTCTCTAACTTCCAATTTTTGTAAACTTTAGTCTTTTTTTTTAGAAGTTTTGGCTTCTTCATTTTGCCTATCCACTCTCCCCGAAAACCTGGGAAGACTAATAGAAGTACGCGTCGTGTTTATAAAATAAACTCCGGTTAATAGTACTGCTGCCGCAATTATAGATTGGGCTGTAATTTCTTCCTTTAAAAAATACCAACCCAAAAAAAGCGCTATAATTGGGTTGACATAAGTAGAAGTAGCAACTTTATCTGGAGATACTGCTTTTAATAAATAGTTGAATGAAGTGAAAGCTACAATGCTTCCAAAAAGGATGAGTAGAATCATACTCAATTGAACTGGCTGCTCCCAATTGTTTGGCGCAATCCACTCTTCCCCAAAAATTAAACTGGCAATAGCAAGGGTAATACCAGCCGTAAACATTTGATATCCCGTATTCACAAAAAAGTTTTTAGGAAGATCAGCCTTGCCTACAAATAGACTGCCATACGCCCAGCTTATCATACAGGCGAATATCATCAACATTCCCATCAAGGTATTCTCGTTGGTGATAATATCTTTCTGACCAACAAGGAGTATAATTCCAAAAATTCCTAAACCTACCCCGACCAATGACATTGGTTTTATACGCTTCCCCTGTAAAAGCCACATTAAAAATAAAACTACCAAAGGTTGTGCAGAAATCTCCAATGCAGCAAAACCGCTGTCAACATACTTCAGAGCCCAAACAATAACTCCGTTTCCAAAGGAAAGGAACAATACGCCAATGATGTATGTATTAATAAATTGCTTACGAGTAATAGCAAGGCTTTTGCCTAAGGCCTTAGAAATAATAAAAATAAGCAATCCTGCAGTTGTATATCTAATCGAGGCTAAAAAAAAAAGGTTCCAATTGGCCCACCGCCACTTTATTCATCATGTAGGTAGAGCCCCATATTACGTAAATAGAGAAAAAAGCAAGAATTATCAGTAAGGGACTTTTGGTTTCGGGTTTCAAGTTTCTACTTTGGTATTTTAAATTTGAGGCAGCGAAGATAGGAATTTTGGACTTTCCCATATCCTTTATGCTTTTAAAATCCAAAAGGTTTTTAGGGTTTCATATGTTCCTGCTTGTAATAGAATTTTTGATCACTCAAGATTATAAAATGTCATAGTATCCTTTATCAAAAACTAAATAGCCTAACAATGATATCGTGCAGTGAAGAAAAAACCGATATATCTATAGAGATTTTTCAGTAAATAATAAATCTGGAAATAGTATTGAATTAAACCAGATATATCTAATCAAAAGTGTGAGTCTACAAGCCAATGCTGTATTTCTAGAGATCGTTTATCAACCTTAAGCCTTACTTACCATTTTTACGCTTGTTGAAGTTTTTATCACCTCGGGTTTTAGGTTTCTTGTATTTTTGTTTAATAATGCGTTTATAGGAACCTCCCTGATTTTCTTTTTTGTTTTTATCCTTCTTTTCGTGAAAAGCGGGACCAACTTCTTCGGCCTTATTTGGATTGTTTATTTCAACAACCTGAGGCTGCTCTTCATAGGTAAGCTTTTTTGAAATTTCTACCTCCTTCGGTACAACTAGTTCTTCAATTTTTAAATCCATTAATGCTTCAATAGCTTCCTTTGCTTCTATTTCTTTTTCTGTATAAAGTAAGATTGAAGTTCCCTCCTGCTCTGCTCTTCCAGTTCTTCCGATTCTGTGCATATAGTTTTCAGGAAATAAAGGTGTATCAAAGTTAATTACGTGCGAAATTTGATCAAGATCCAACCCACGAGCCATTACATCAGTAGTAACAAGAATACGGGTTTTTTCGCTGTTGAAATTCTCTATGGAACGAATTCGATAGTTCTGGGTTTTATTTGAGTGTATTACAGCAACTTCCTTTCCGAAAAAATCATCCAAAAGTTCAAAAAGTAAATCTGCACTCTTTTTATTTGGAACAAAGACGAGTACTTTTTTGAAGTCACTTTCATTTTGAAGCAAATTAAGCAATAGATTGGCTTTTGTATAGAAGTTTGGAACGGCGTAAGCGAATTGTGAAATATTCTCTAAAGGCGTTCCGCTAACCGCCACCGAAACTGTGGTGGGGCTCATAAAGAAATCGTGGATAAAAACATTCACCTCGTCTGTCATAGTCGCCGAATACATAATATTTTGGCGCTTGTTGGGAAGCAGTTCTAAGATGTTAGTAAGCTGAAAACGAAACCCTAAGTCGAGCATTACATCTACTTCATCAATAACAATTTTTTTAATAGATTTCAACTGAATGGCTCTACTGATAATCAAATCATATAAGCGCCCTGGAGTTGCTACAATGATATCAGTTCCTTGGGCTACAGCTTCTTTTTGATTGTTGATATTTGTACCGCCATAAACCCCTATAACTCGAATAGAAGAATACTTTCCGAATTTTTCAATTTCTTCGACTACTTGCAACACCAATTCACGTGTAGGCACCAAAACCATTACCCGAGGATGAACTTCATTAGAGAATTTTAAATCCTGTAGAATCGGTAACATATAAGCAAAGGTCTTTCCGGTCCCTGTTTGGGCGATTCCCACCACATCAGTCCCGGACATAATTACCGAAAACGATTCTGCCTGAATAGGTGTCGGTTTTTCAAAACCTAGATCGGCAATAGCGTAGTGAAGTTGTTTGGAAAGATTGAACTCGTTAAAAGATTCCATGCTTGTTTTATTTTTTGCAAAAGTAGCGTTTCAAGCTTGAATAATACACAATTATGGATTTATTGCTTTCTTAAGTATGTATCTCAAAAAATCAAACTGCTCCTGGATCCATCTTTTTTAATGCATTTATTGCATAATTTGAACCGAAATTGGCATCTAGGTCAAGTGATTCTTCCCGCCCTAATGTGTATAAAACGTGATCAATTCCTGGTTTAGAATAACACACAACCAAATCTGCCAAAACATTATATGCTCCTTTTGTTTTTTTAGAGGAGGTATTGAGCTCACTATAGGACGTAGAGGCAAATTTTGAGCAATCCACTAATTCGTTGCGATTGTTTATGTAATTTTTACCAACGATTACCTGGCAACCAGCAGACCAATTGGAAGTCCCCAAACCCGACCAATGTATATTGATACTATTATTTACCTCTAGGCTATTATTGCCCTTAACCGACAGATCCTTCAGGGTTAGCGCATTATCCCTATCCAAATCTCGCAATACAATTACACCGTTAGCGTTATAAGGTTTTAATGCGCGATAAATTTTTTGTTCCTCATTGACTTTATGCCAGCCAAACCTATATTTATGTTGACCTTCTACGAGGAACGGGGCATTTAGGCTTGACCCTACCATATTTTTGCTAGGATCAGTAGAACCCCAAAACTTAAAAACCATGCCATTGACCAGCAACACAAATAAATCGTCATTCGCCCTCTTAGCGGCTTCTGATTTGTTCTGATTGCGCCTAATTCCTATTAGATGGATTTCATCGGTATTAAAATTCCAATCGGGTGCTTTAATCGTTGAATAGGTTTTGTCCAGGGCATTCACAGCTTTCATAACTGGACCTGGATTGTTCTTATAATATGTTTTGGATTCCCCTAGAAGTTTTATCCAATCACTGTATTCTTTAGTTGGATTGGAAGCAGATGATTTACCCCATTCCGCCACTTTTCCCTGGTTTTTCCAGCGTTGTACGTGTAGCATGGTTCCATTGCCTACAATACCATCGGGCACCATAGTTTTATCCCCTTCGGGATCCAAGGTACGAACATACTCCTGAAACAATCTTGCCGCTGATTGGGTAACATAGTCAAAAACACCATCAATAACTCCTCTAGGCATAAAACCAGCTTTATAAAGAAATTGCTGGAGTTCAGCTACTTCGTTGGTTTCTTCTTGTCTAAAGGAACGCCAAGTGGTTCTATCGTCATCACGGAAGGAAACAGCGCTAGTCGTAAGCCCGTCCTTGTGGTATGGTTTAAGAAAGTTTTTGCGATCTGTAGGCAGTTTTCCTATATCACAGCTACCGAGAAAAAGAGTGCTCATAACATTAGTTTTTAGTTAATATATAAATAGAACTGAAGTTGAAACAATTCAGTTTTTATTTCAAATTATTAAGTCAATACTAATCTAGGGGACAATCGTGTGAGGAAAGAAAACAGGGTTTTTAAACAATAAAATATACTTAAATCATATAAGTCATTTTATGATAAACTTATTTTCAGCCTTAAATGTATGGAATAAGGATGAGAAAATCGTGGTTAATATAAATTATATGTAAAAATTGACAGTAGCTTTTGAGTAATTATCATTTTGCCATTCAGAAGTTTTAATCTTCTGGTGGATAACCGTGGATATCTTCGAAAACAGTATCAAAATTATCACGAAGAAAGCTTCTTAGTTTTAAGCGATAATCGTCCTTTAGCCAAGAAATAAAGTTATGTGTGCTTTTGCTGATACACTGAGAGTATTTTTCAATTCTGTAGTCAATATCATCCCCGAGCATTTTTGCCAAACCGAGTGCATCATATACGTCTTCGCTGTTTTCTATACAAATGTGGGCATGTTGTTCAATGGAACGTTCCAGCACTACCTTACTTGATTCGCCTTTAAAGGTAGCTTCGGTATAAGTGGTTTTTATATCAAAATACACTTCTTTGCTTTTAGAGAACTCTGCGCGAAGTTCTTCTGGCATTTCATATCTAAAATTACTTTCCAGCTCTTCATCGCTCACTAAACGATCCATATAATATTCTGGAGATCTGAAAATAGCCTGCCAATCTAAAGGAGCTTCCCAAGGTCCAAATCTCTGGTAGTTATTTCCTAAATCGATAACCGAAAATCTGGATTTGTTGTTCAAAATTCGAGAGCCACGGCCAATCATTTGAAAGTAAAGCGTCAAGGATCGGGTCGCTCTATTTAGGATGATGGTGTCTATAGTAGGCTCATCAAAACCGGTAGTCAATATACTTACCGAAGTTAATATTGCATCTGGGGTTTCTTTAAACCATTTAAGAATTTGTCTTCTTTGCTTTTTGGTGGCTGTATTATCCAAATGCATAACCGGTAAACCTTCGGCCTTTAAATGATAATAAACTTGTATGGAAGTATTGATACCATTGTTGAAAATCAAGGTCTTTTTCCCTTTGGAATGGCTGTGGTAAGCTTGCAATAACTGATCAAGCATTCCTACGGCAGAATAAAGATCATCAGAAGACTTTACTGTATAATCACCATTGGACCCTATCTCCAAGGAAGTGAGCCCCATATTGTACTGAAATACGTCTACTTCTGCCAAGAACTCATTGTCAATCAAAGATTGGATACTTTCTCCTACTATCAGTTCCTTATAGTTATCCTTCATAGGAAGGTTTCTGTTGGAACTTAGTGGCGTAGCCGTAACGCCCAGGATAAATGATTTCTCAAAAAACTTAAAAAGTTTAGTGAATGAATTGTAGTGTGCCTCATCGATAATCACCAATCCGATATCTGAAATATCGAGTTTGTTATCGTTCAATCGGTTATTTAATGTTTCAACCATAGCTACGAAACAACTGTATTTAGCTTGGTCTGAAAGATCTGCAGTGCTGTTTACTACTTTGTTCACCACTCCAAAACTGGTTAACATTTCTGAAGTTTGTTTGCAAAGTTCAACGCGGTGCGTCATTACCAGCACCTTTTTGTTGTGGTTTTTTAAATATTGACGTACAATTTCAGAAAAGATTACTGTTTTTCCACCGCCGGTAGGCAATTGGTATAACAAATGATAATCATCTGGCGCAGTTTCAAATTTCTCAAAAATTCTATCAATAGCCCCTTTTTGATAGCTATACAGCTCCTTATCGGTTTTTTTTTTCTTGAATTGAGTCTTGAATATCGGTCATATAAATCCCCATTTGTGCAGGATTGCAAAACTACGTCCTTTTGTAGGTTTTTGACGAAGAAATACCGGATTTATTAATAAAGAATTTTCACCCACTCTATTTAAACTTGGTTTTCAGATAGAGTTGTTCTACTTTCTCACGTGCCCAAGGTGTTTTTCGAAGAAAAGTAAGACTGGATTTTATAGAAGGATTGCTATTGAATGAATTGATCTTTATCTTTTCACCCAAAACCTCCCATCCGTAATACTCCACAAGATATTCCATAATATCCACAAGTTTTACTCCGTGCAATGGATTGTTGGGTTGTTCGTTATTCATAGTGCTCATAAAGTCTTTTATCTATTCTCACCTCTTTTTCCTCTAGAAAAACTACCAATCAATAGGCCTATAATCTTTCAAGAACTTGCCGCTCCAATGTTTACCAGTATTGATACCATCAATCAACGGATCCATTACCCTAGCCGCCCCATCAACAATATCTAAAGGGGGTTGAAAATCGTGCAGTTCCATTTTACGTTTTGCCAATTCAACGGGATCTTCATCCGTAACCCAACCAGTATCAACTGCGTTTACGTAAATACCCTCTTTGGCCAAACTTCCAGCAGCGGTATGCGTCAACATATTTAAAGCAGCTTTTGCCATATTTGTGTGTGGATGGCGATCCTCCTTAAAGAAACGATGAAACTTCCCCTCCATTGCTGAAACGTTTATTATATGTTTTTTGCCTGTATTTTCCTTCTTCATAACCTCACCCAATCGGTTGCAAAGCACAAAAGGAGCAATCGAGTTTACAAGCTGGACCTCAATCATTTCGGTAGTCTCTATTTCACCAAGCCTTAAACGCCAACTATTTGTTTTACGAAGGTCGACTTGCTGTAAATCCGCATCTAATTTTCCCTCTGGAAATACCTCTTTAGCGCTTAGTGAATTGTCAAAACTATATGGGATTTGTGAAAGCTTTGCAGAGGCTCTTATTCCAATTCCAGGTTCAGAACCATGCCAAGTGACGGGAAGGTTTTTGTTGGGATCTTTCCCTATATCGGCAGTGAGTGTTTTTAATTCTTGCAAACAATACATATGATCTTGAAGCAAATTCTTTACAAATTGTGGATGGTCTTCATAAGGCATTTCTTCGCGTGGCATTAAATGCTGATAAAAACCTGCAGGCCTTCTAACCGTTTGTGCGGCATTATTGATGAGAATATCCAAGTGATCATATTTCTGTTCTATATAGTTACAGAAAATCTCTACGCTTGGTATATGTCTCAGGTCCAATCCATGGATTTTCAGACGATCTGCCCATTGATGAAAGTCTTCTTCCTGGGCAAAACGATATGCAGAATCTGCTGGAAATCTTGTTGTAGCCACGACGGTTGCTCCTGCTCTCAATAACATTAATGTAATATGATAGCCAATTTTTAACCTCGAACCTGTCATCACCGCTACTTGTCCAGTTAAATCTGTAGACTGAAAGCGTTTTGCATAGTTAAAATCCCCACATTCAGTACACATAGTATCGTAGAAATGGTGAAGTTTTGTAAACATTTCTTTGCACACGTAGCAGTTTCGAGGCGACTCTAATTCTCCCACTTCTGTACTGGTTAAATCAGCTGCCTCAAGCATTTTGGGTGCAACAAACACTATATTTTCACGAGCACTTCTAATACCGGTTTCCTTTCGTGCTGTTCTATCTTTGGCTGCTTGTTTTCTCTTTTGAGCTTTTTTGGCATCTTTCTTTCTTCTCGAAAACTCATCTCGACTGGGACGTGATAATTGCCCTGAAGCTTTTAAAAGTGCTGTTCTTTGTTCTTTCGAAATCTCAAAGATTTTATCGGTATTGCTATTTAAATGTTCAAGAATTGCAATACACTTTGCTAATTCCTGAGTATTTATCTCTTTACTTCCATCAAAATCGGAACTATTAGAACTAGTATTGTCCCGATCCTCCTTTGAGGAAGTTTCCTCTCCATAAAGCTGCTTCGACATATTTAATTTTTCGGCAAATATAGTTAGTTTGGATCTATAAAACATTTTCACTGTAAATAGAAAAATATCTATATGCTTATTTCAACTCATATATTAAAGTTCAAGGCTGCTTATCTCTAAAAATTGATGAGAAAATTGTGAATACTTTTATAAATAGCGTGTTTTAATATTAAATAAATACTAAAGTCACCTTGTAATTATATGGCTAATCGTCAAAAGCCGTATCTTTACTTAAACTAAAAAAAAGACAACATGAACAATAAAGGAAAAGGAGTATTAGCGTTGCTAGGAGTAGCAGCTGGTGCATTTGCATTTTGGAAGTACAAAAACATGTCACCCGAAGAAAAACAAAGACTTAAAGACAAAGCAAGCGAAACAGGCAGCAAAATTAAAGAAAAAGCTGGGGAAGTGCAGGATACTATTTCAGAGAAATATGACCAACTTAAAAATTCTGCAAAAAGAGAGGTGAACGACCTTAAAAGAGAAGCAAACGATATAGCTAGTTAAGAATTCATTTGACAAGTTAGAGTAAAAAAAATCCCGTTGAATAACGGGATTTTTTTTGTTTTAGAGTGTAGATTTTTAAACTTTGGTGACTTTAACTGCGTTCATTCCGCGCTGTCCCTTTTCAAGTTCAAAGGAAACACTATCATTTTCTGTAATCTCATCTATGATACCACTAACGTGAGTAAAGTATTTCTCATTGTTCTCATCATCTATAATAAATCCAAAACCTTTGGATGAATCATAAAACGAAACCTTTCCTTTTCTCACAGGATCAAAAGCTTCCCTATCCCCTTCTTCTTTTGGAGGTATACCAAGGACGATATCCTCAGCATCAATTTCAATTTTTAAAGATGGATCTGGTGGAGTATCGGTAAGATTTCCATTGTAATCAACGTAAACGAAGTCAATTCCCGGAGTTTTGTCAGCCTTGCGAGCTTCCTTTTTCTTTTGTTTATCTTCCTTCCTCTTTTGTTTTGCTTTTTCCTTTTCTTTTTTACTGTACGTTTGTTGCGATTTTGCCATTGTGATTTTTGAATAAAAAAAGCCATCCGCTATAGGCAGATGACTTTTTTCTTAGTTATATGTTACTAATTTTGTTATTGGTTTACCTTACTGGGGTTTAATGTTCAATTGCCCTGAAGCCACAAAGATACGGCAAATTTAATAGTTATAATCATAAAATGGATTAAATGAATGGAGGTTAGGCTCTATCGACTGATCCAATCGGATTATTCTTTATCCTTCACAAATTTCAATGCTGCGGAATTCATGCAATATCTAAGGCCTGTTGGCTCTGGTCCATCATTGAAGACATGTCCCAAATGAAGCCCTGTTGATTTTTCAACTATTTCATCACGTGTCAACCCAAGACTGTTGTCTTTAACCCAGAGCACTGCATCTTCGTTTATTGGCCTTATAAACGATGGCCAACCGGTTCCAGATTCAAACTTATCTTCAGATCGAAACATTGGCTCTCCTGTTGCAGCACTCACATAGATCCCTTTTTGGTGATTATCATTATATTCGTTGTTAAAAGGAGGTTCTGTTCCTTTTTCTACCATTACCTCATATTGCTCATTAGTAAGAATTTTTTTCCATTCAGCATCTGATTTTGCTTCAGGGAATTGGTCTTTCATGTTTGCTTTTTGTGGTGCATCTTCTATTTCCTGAGGTCCATCTGCCATCATATTAGAATTTGTCTTATCGTTATTTTGACAAGAGACTTGTGTTAGGGCTAGTATTAATCCGAAAAAAAGCGTTATTGATTTTAAAAATAGACTTTGCATAATTGTTGTTTTATAGTTTTATATAATATACGCAAGTTCAGTCGGAAAGGTTTGGAAAAACATTCCTAAAGGTTTCACAAAAGATATAAATTGCTTAGTTAGACTAGCTTTAGTTTATCTGAATGCATTTGTCTAAGTCTTGTAAGTTTTGGTGAGATGACTGCGGTACAATAGCCCTGTGAGGAATTGTTCGCATAATAATCTTGGTGCGATTCTTCCGCCGGATAAAATTTTTCTAAAGGGCTTATTTCAGTAACAATTGGGTTTTCATAATAAGGAGCCATCTCATTCAAAACAGTTTCGGTAATTTGCTTTTGCTGCTCATTGTGATAGAAAATTACTGAACGATATTGTGTTCCTCTGTCTGCACCTTGTCTGTTTAAAGTTGTAGGATCGTGGCTTGTCATAAAAATCACGAGTAGGTCCTCAAAAGAAACTATCGAAGGATCGAATGTTACTTGGATTACTTCAGCGTGACCTGTAAGTCCGCTACAAACTTCTCTATAAGTTGGTACTCCCGGAACGGTGCCGCCTGAATATCCTGAAACTATCTTTTCCACTCCTTTTACTTGATTAAAAACAGCATCAGTACACCAAAAACAACCGCCACCAACCGTCATTGCTTCTAAATTCTTAGTTTCCATTTCTCATTATTTATTTAATATTCCAAAGATACTCACTAGCATTTTTAAGCCTTATAAAGTATTGTTAAACCTAAGGCTAATATTGACCTTATTTTTTTTTTTGAGTTTCTATCTAAATCTATATCTTCGGAAAAAATAAAAAAAAACACTTATGTTGAAAAAATTACTCTTTGCAGCTTCCCTTCTACTAAGTTGCACTCCCCTATTTTCTCAAGAAATACCAATAGAGATAGTTGAAGAAGCAAAAGCCAACCGACTTTTTCTGTATGCATTAAATAAAAACGAGCAAGACTTGGATGTTTCCATTACTGTTGAGGGAACAAACTTTCGACAAAGCAAAAGTGTACCTAGAGCAGTGCGGGTTCCTGCTGCTTCAAAGGTTATGTTAACAACCTTGATGGTCGATCGAGGCAAAAAAGCTAATTATACCTATAAACTAATAGTAAGTGATAGTCTTTCACGCCGCGCATTGCGTAAAGAATTTAAATCAATCAAAATAGAACCTAAAAAAAAGCTGATTGTATATATTCCTGAAAATTGTACAAGTTGTGACTCCCTGATTTCCAATTTAGATAAAAGTCGTTATTTATATACTTCATATCTTTTTTCAGCAAAACCTGAGCTGAAATCACAATTAGAACCAGCTTTAGTAAATTCTGCTGTAAAAATCGACTCGATACAAAATCCTATTATAAGTCTAAATGGAATTCTTCATGTGAATATTGAAGATTATGACCAATTATTGGAAGAGCTCAATAAGGAATAAAAACTAGTTCTTAAAAAGGATAACCAATTCCAAAATTGAAAACGGTTTCATTTACATCAAAATTATAGCTTTTAGCTTCTGAAGGATCATGGAATGGAGCTGCAAAGTCAAAGCGGATTACAAAGCCTTGTACATCTACCCGTAGACCTACTCCCGCACCCATTCCCAGTTCATTTATAAAATTGGAAGTGAATTTATCTTTACCATCAAAGGCATCATTGGGCTTGGAGTTCCATATATTCCCAGCATCAACAAAAACAGCTCCTTTAAAGAATGAAAAAATAGGAAAGCGGTATTCAATATTCGCTTCCAAACGTATGTTTCCTGTTAGGTCGTAATAATCATTGTTTGAATTTTCCTGATCACTATAAGTTCCTGGTCCCAAAGATCGTATTCTAAAAGCTCTCACGCTATAAGGGCCACCGGAATAATACTGTTTTACATAGGGCATAATCTCTGAATTGCCGTAGGGAAGTCCATAACCTCCAAAAAGCCGAGTGGCAACAACTTGTTCTTTTCCGAAATTAAAATGATATCTAAAATCTACATCAACTTTAGCGTATTGGGCGTATTCCAACCCCAAAAACTCTTTTGTGCCCGTACCGTCATCCTTTCCAAATAAACTTAAACTATTACCGGCAATATCTATATTGGAATTCAGAAAAAGTTGATGTTTATTGGCTGTGTCAACCATACCATTATAGGTAAAAGAATAATATAGTCCCGAAATAAATTGTTGTTCAAAACTGCGTTTTAAAAATGGATTTTGTTGTAGAATAGAATCAAATTCTTTAGTGGTGTTTGATAGCTTTGTGTAATTGATAGAAATAGGAATAATCTCATGACTAACATATCTGTTCGCCTGCCAAACGTACCCAAATTGAGCCGTGCCAGAAAGAAGGGCATATAACTTTGTTCTATTTAAATAATCTATACTTAAACTAGTTTTAGTTTTCGGGATAGAATATTTAAAAAAGTCACTTTTTATTTTTAAAGGGAAAATAACACGTGGAAAAACAATTTCATTCATTAGTCCGAGCTCAACACTTGATTTTCCACTATTTCCACCACCCCCTGCCTGAACTTCATAGCCAAACTTTGCTGTGGTATTAAAGGTTTCTCCGCCTTTAAATAAATTGCGATTCGAATAAGTCATAGCAATGCCAGGGCCTGCGAAATTATTTGATTTTGAAACTGCTTGCAGTTCAGCGCTAAAAGCGCGCCTATTTAAAGGTGATAGAAATATATTTGCTTCCAAAATTCCTAAACTGTCCGAAAGCAATGTGTCTTTTTCGGTGTATTGGATGTTTATAAATTTATAAACGCCAATAGTAGAAAGGCGTCTCGCCGTATTTCTTGAGATTTCAGGATTGTAAAGCTGTCCTTCTTCCAAGGTGATAAATGGATCTAAATATTTTGACTTAAAAAAATCTTCACTATTAATATAATTCTTCTCATTAAAACGCTTCACATCGGTCACACTAGAATCCTGCACATCATAATTTGCATAAATGTTAATTTTAGAGATCTTATAAGGAACAATAGACTTTTGGGGGACTTCATTCTTTAACCTGAGAAAAAGATCGAACCTTTTTTTATCGTATTGATTGGTATCTGCTTCAAAAATTAAAAACCCAGGATTAAAGTTGTAATATCCACTTTTCTTCAAATCACTGTCTATTCGCTCGCGTTCCATTTTCATATTGGCAAGATCGAAACGCATTCCTTTGGAAAGTTTGGTGCCTTCTACGCTTCTCTGAATTTCAGAATAAATAGGTTGCGGCAGACTGTCTAATTGATAGGAAGCAATTGTATATGGAGAAATCGCTTTAATTGTATATTTTACTGAAGCTTCTTTTTCTTCCTCCTCAAATTCTGAAATAGCTTCACTATAGAAAAAGCCTCGGTTTTCCATTCTGTTTAGCAATATTTCCTGAACTTCATAAGGTTTTACATCGCTTTGATAAACCGGTTCTTCCCCAATCTTTTTATAGAGAAATTTATTGATATAGCCGGGATGATCTTGTTGCGTTTTATAATAATAATGAAGTCCTGGACGCATACCTAAAAATTTCTTATTTGGTTGTGGCCTCAACGCTTCTTCCAAAACCGTTTGCAACTGTCCTTTGTTCTTAATTACAGAATCAGTTTTTATTTCGACGGAGGCTCCCGTATAAAGTCGCTCCCCTTCTGGTATATACTTTTTTACCGCACAGGATTGTAGTACGAATAAAATCGCGGTAAGAACAATGACTATTTGCAATATAAATTTCACTTGGATATTTATCGTTTAATTGTTTTTGAAAATCTTATAAACCAATATGAATAAATCAATTATTTATTTTCTTTTTTCTTGGACACCTCAGTATTATTTTTCTCAACTTTTTCTATCTTTTCACTCTCTTTCTTAGCTTTTTCCTCCTCTTTCTGTTCCTTCAGTTTCTCTTCGGAAGCTTTACGAGCTTCTTTTTCTTCCTTTGTTTCACCTTTCAGCATTGCTTGCCAGAGCTCGTCAAACTTGTTAAACTCCTGTGTAAAGATCAAAGCTATTCCATTAACGATGGTTTGACCATCAATGACATTTTCATACTCATTTCTGCTAAACCCTTTTAAACGATAACGACCATTTGGAGTAAGTAGATATTCCAAACTCACATTTCCAATTAGTGGAGCGGTTTCCTCTGTGGCACTGCTTCCCTGCAAATCAACTTCACTACCCACCCGTACAATGAGTCGGTCATTAAATAGCTTTTTTTGTGCTGCAATATCCAACTGCGTACGTTCTTGGGGTGTTTCTCCTTGATAATCAGTATAACTGTCTAATCCAAAATCCAATTCCACGCCTGTATTTCCCAGAAGCTTGTCTGAAAAAGTATTTAACTGATCAGAAATTGCATCGTTCAAGTTATCGCGGGCCACGGTTGCAAATCCTCCTCCACTACCATCACTACCAGGTTCAGGATAAAAACGATTTAATACCAACAACGAAAATACTTGTCGATTGAGTTCACCTTCTTGTTGATTTACTTGCTGTAATCTACCATAAACTTGCCCACCAATAGCTCCTTGTTCATCTTTTGGCATGTCCAAATCGAATGAAATTATAGGTTTAGTAAGTTCGCCATCTACATTTAGATATACATAAAATGGCAAAACCTGTCTGTATTTATTTTTCACAGAAGGGTCTGAACCAGAACTTATCGGCGCCATAAGTGCCGAAGCAGAAGCATCAACCTTATACAATGCCTTAACATCCAATTTAGCGTCAAAAGGATCACCAGACCAAGTTACCCTACTTCCATCTGCTAATTCAAAACGTCGGTTTACAAGATTATAAAGGTTCATTTCGTAATGACCGCCAGCAATATCATAAACACCACTAAGGTTGATACGTCCATTGGGGTTTATAGTAAAATCAAATTCTCCATCTCCAAAAACTTCAAAATTATCACCCGTTTCTTGATCTATAATTATGGTAACTTTCGCCTTCTTCCCTATTTTCAGAAAAGCATTTACATCAATCCCAGATAATGTTGCAGTTTGCTCTTTCGTTCTAGTTAAAATAGCGTCCGGGTTTTGGCGATTTACAAAAATCACTATGCCCCCCCTTTCTTCAATTGCAACTGAAGAGGATGGTAAAATATAGATTAGATCAGTATTGTCATTCACTGTTATTCTTGCATCCACTTTTGGGATTTGAAGATCGCCGGTTAACTTGGCATCTGCATCAAAAGAAGCTTTTCCATAGAGAAAGTCGTTGTCGTCTTTTGTTGCATTCAGCACTTGAAAATTATCAGCATTAACTTTTAAATCGAAAGTTGGATTGACAAAACTTTCTGTACCTACTTGTCCGGACAGAACCAACCGATTCTCATTTTCATCACGTACTGTGAAGTTGTTCAGAGATAAGCCTTTGTTGTCTACTTTTAGAATCTCGTCAACCAAAGTAAAGGGAGCATTTAACTTCGTAATAGTAAACTGGGCGTTGCTAAAATGTATATTTCCTTTGTATATAGGTTTTGTAGGACTACCACTAACGTTGAAATTACCGGAAAAACTTCCATTTCCACCTTTTATCTCACCTAATGAAAACCCTTCTAACGCAGTCATCTTAAATTCATTTATATCTAGATCCAAATCCAGTTTAGCTTTGTTCTCTGTTGCAATATAATCCCCTTTTAAATCTAGGTCAACTTCCCCTTCTTTTACTGCCAAATTAAAATCATAACTGTTATCACCTTTAGATTTGGCATCAACCGTTAGTGTTCCCATATCTACATTCATTAGATTGAGTTGTTTCACAGACAGATCTGCCAGAATACCAGATTTTCCAAAAGGCTCCACTACAACCAAATTCCCGTTTAAGTTTCCTTTTGCCAGTTCTTCTTTTGGATTTAAATAATTTAGAATTTCACTCAACTTAAAATTTTCAAATTTAATGGCGAAATGATCATTTAAAACGTCTGGAAGTTTATCGGTAATCTCCAATGATTCCTCATTTCTAGTAAACCTAAAATTATTGAATACTAGTTTATGTTTTGAAATAAGTACTTCATTATTCTCAGGCGTGTGCCAAGAGTTTCTATCTAAAATTAAATCCTCAGGAATAATATGAAAACGGAGTTCTTCAGAATTACCTGTAATTTGTGATTGGATATTAATCAACGTACTGTCCTTGTATACAGAGTAGAAGCTCAAACTAAGCTCATTATCCTGTTGATGTCCTTTTATTTTTGTCTTTGGAATATCCAAAGGACCTCCTTTTAAATTATTAAACCCTAAATCGAAGACAAAGTTCTCTTTGTCAGAATCCATCGTAAAAGCCAAACTATCGAGTTCATTTCCACCATAATTGATATGTGGTGCGCGAATATCAGCTTTAAGCCTCCGTGCTTCTTCATCAAAATCTATTGCGATTTTAACGGTGTCAAGCTTTTTCACATTCACTAAAAACACCTCATTTAAAACAGGAGCCTCTACTATTTCACCTTTTATATACAGTTTAACGGGATACTTAATAGTATCTGAATTTTTTGTTTTTTTGGAAAAATAACTTCCAATATGACGCTGTATAGACTTGGCAAAAGTTTCAGGATCTGTGTTGCTCTCTAAACTTAGCTGTATCATTTTGTTATCCAGCCAAATAGACGTTGTATCACTTCTAACGTGTGCTGTGGCCAATAAATCGCCCAACAAATAAGTTTTATTATCATAAACAACTACTCCATCGCCAATAGTAGAAATAACGTCGAAACCATCTTTCCCTCCTTCAAAATCAGCATCCAACTTTAAGGCTGTGCGTACATCGCGATCTATCAATCCCAAAGACTGGAGATTTGCACCAATAATATTTAAATGTGCACTAGCCCTGGGCGATACAGAATCCAAAATCACATCTACGTCTAAATCTAAGTTTAGGTTTTTGTCTTTGTATTTTGAAACGATATCTCCTTTTCCATTCTTTATTTTTCCCTTTATTGCTAAATCATTAATAGCATAATTGTTAAACTGAAAACTGGAAATATTCGCATCTAAAATAGCATCCAAATTGTTTATGTCGCTACCCGAACCATTGGTTTTTAAGCTTATACTGATCGGACCTAATTGATCGTTTTTAAGAAGTTCGTTGAGTTTATATTCTTTTATTTCAACATCAGCCTCAAAAGAAATTTGCGAATCGTTTTTGAAAGCCCCATCAATAGTGGCAATTCCTTGGGAAGTTGTCAATTCCACTTTGGCAAAAACGTCTTCCAAGTTTCCTTTTACATTTCCTATAAGTGAAACATCTTCAGGTAAACTAATTCCCAACTCTTCTTCACTTAAAAATTGGATAATATCACTCCTTTTGGTCTGTGCAGAAAAACGGGGTATATCAAATTTTAGATTTTCTGGATTTGTTACATTTTGAATAAATCCGTTAGCATAAATGCGAGTACTATTCCCCCAAATAAAATTTAGATTGGGAATCTGTATAGCTGAGAGGTAACCCGAAGCATTTACGTTTCCGGTGAGATATTTCTGGCTAAGTGTTCTTAAATACTCATTGTTTTTGAGTCCGGGTTGAAATTTAAATGCATCATTCAAATCAGCCTGGAACGAAGGTATATCCAAAGCGATTTTAGATTCTTCGGGCGTCTCAATCAAATCGGCTAACGATGAATAATCCAAACGAATTTTCCCATTGAGCTTATTGTTATTAAGAGCGATATTTAGATTATTTATTTTTAAAATGTTATCGGTAGCTTCAAGATTTAAAGTTAATTCCTTCAGATTTAAACCTGACCCCTCAACAAAAGTCAAGGCATCCAGTTGCAGCCCAGCCATTTTATCCTTTAAAAAGATAGTGTTAGCCTTCAGTTTTAGATTTTGTAGAACAAGGGCATTACCATTAAATTCGTTTAGTCTCACTTTAGCTTTACCAACAAAATAACTGATATTATTGGCTTCTAAATCAATATCCGCAACTGCAATCTTAAAATCAGGCCATTCAAATTTTTGTATATCTTCCTTTACATCGTCTTTTATCTCTTCTGATTTTTGTGTGATGACGTTAGTTTCTGTTTCAGTTCTAATATTGATAATTGAGTTTTTCAATCTAAAATCTCCAACTATAATGTCATTGTTGGTTAGATCTGCTTTTTCAAGCTCTAAATAGAAATCTGAGATTTCCAAATCAGCTGCGATTCTATCACCATAAGATTGATAATCTACAAATACGTTATTAAGAGCCAGCTTATCGAGCTCCAAATATGGTAATGGAGAATCTTCAGAGGAAGTTGGAGGAACGGGGGATTGAATATATTTTATTCGTGCATTTGAAATAGATGCTTCTGATGCGCGGAAATCCATATCTTCCAAATCGGTTTTCTTCATTTGAAGCACCAATTTTCCGATTTTAAAACGACTTTCTATTCCTAAAACCGCATCATTAAAGACTATATCGAAATCCCTAAAATTAATTTCACCCAAAATAAGGTTTATAGGAGATGAAGTCGTGTCTACAGAAACAGCGGTTGTATCTGGTGTAACAAAGGCATCAATGAGAAATTGGAAATTATAACCATTGACAGAATCTTTTCGTATAACATTGGCGCGTAAACCTTCCCAATGCAGGTTATTTACCCCAATGCCATTTCCTCGTATAATTGGCAAGATAGGAATATCGGCTTCTAGGGACTTTGAATAGACTAATGTATCCCCTTTTTGATCCTCCAAATACAAGCCTTTTAGCACGATGTTTCCACCAAAAGTGATAAAGAGCTTTTCTATTTCAACCTTGGATTGAGTTTTTCCTGAGACATATTTTGTAGCACGTTGTACAATAAAGTCCTGTCCCCAGGGACTGCGGATAAATAGAACAAGCAAAAAGAACAGGATTATAAGAACGGCGATAATTCTCGCAAGGATTCTTAAAAACCTGTATTTTCTCGGTTTATTTTTCTTTTTTTTCTTTCTTTTCCAATGCAATCTTTGGTAGTTTTCAAATGTATGAAAATACTATTATAGTATTTTACAGAATTCAGTGAACGTGCAGTATTTACGCATAAACTTGTGTTAAATTTATTATACAATAATCTACTAGTGCCTTTCTAACACTATAGAATTTTAAAATAGATTGAAAGTGCCAAATTTATCGAAGTACAATGTCCTTTCTTATCATACATCAATGTAAAACATCTTTACAAATCCTAGTTTTGTTGTGTAATTAATTAAAACATAAAAATCAAAGACATGGAGAACAAGACAAAAACAGTTTGGAACATAGATCAAACACATTCGGAAATAAATTTTAAAGTGAAACATATGATGATTTCGACAGTGACTGGAGGTTTTGAAAAATTTGAAGGGAAGGTCGAAACGACCAAAGATAATTTTAAAGAGGCACAATTCTCTTTTTCTGCTGACATCAATTCAGTAAACACAAAAAGTAATGATCGCGATAATCATCTAAGAACAGCTGATTTCTTTGACGTTGAAAAATACCCAAATCTTACGTTCATTTCAAAATCTTTTGATGGAAATGAAATGGTTGGCGATCTAACGATTAAAGGGATTACAAAAGAAATTACACTGTCGGCAGAATACAATGGTACTGCAGTTGACCCATATGGGCAGACAAAGGCAGGTTTTGAACTTGAAGGTCAAATAAACCGGAAAGATTACGGCTTAACTTGGAATGCCGTAACCGAAGCGGGAAGCATTGTAGTAAGCGATAAAGTAAAAATAATTGCCTCACTTCAATTCATAAAAAAATAAAAACACAATCTTTAAAAAAAATGAACATTCGAAAAATAGAACGTATAGTGACACCTCCCGCACCACATATGGTTGGAGATGGTTTCAGGGTCCATAATTATATCCCTTCCGGACTTGGCGTGGGATTTGAAAGAATGAATCCCTTTATAATGATGGATTACAATAGTAAATTTTACTTCCCTCCTACTAACGAGCCCCGTGGGGTTGGCGTACACCCACACCGAGGATTTGAAACTGTGACTATTGCCTATAAAGGAAAAGTAGCCCATAACGACAGTGCTGGAAACAGCGGTGTTATTGAAGAAGGTGATGTACAATGGATGACGGCTGCTTCTGGAATTCTACACAAAGAATATCACGAAGAAAGTTTTAGCAAAGAGGGTGGAGATTTTCAAATGGTGCAACTATGGATAAACCTTCCTGCTCAATACAAAATGAGCCCGCCAAAATATCAAGGAATTGTAAACAGCGAAATAAAAAAAGTTGAACTTCCTAAAAATT
Organism: Aequorivita sp.; assembly: GCA_034675805.1. GTDB lineage: Bacteria > Bacteroidota > Bacteroidia > Flavobacteriales > Flavobacteriaceae > Aequorivita. Next base: position 242,750 of record JAUCCX010000001.1, read on the forward strand.
CTGGTACTGTTGAAGTAATTGCAGGAGAATACAATGGTGAGAAAGGAAGTGCTTCCACATTTACACCTGTTCATCTTTTAAATGCAAAATTGAATAAAGGTGGAAAAGCGACTTTTCATTTTCCAGAAAACTATAATACAGCTGTTTTGGTTTTAGAAGGAAACATAAAAGTAAACGATTCTGAAAATATAAAAACTGATAGTTTGGGATTGTTTTCAAACAAAGGTGAAACATTTAGCATCGAAGCAACTGATGATGCAGTTATTTTGATTTTAAGTGGAGAGCCTATAGATGAACCGATTGCTGCCCAAGGTCCCTTCGTAATGAACACTCGCGCCGAGCTCATTCAAGCTATTTCAGATTTCAATATGGGGAAATTTGGATATTTGGAATAATTTAAAACCCCAAAACATCATGGTTTAACTCCCCCTGAAATTTTTATGTGCCAGTTCTTTCCGCACACGGCTTAAACTTTCAGGAGTGATTCCCAAATAGGAAGCGATCATCCATTGCGGAACACGTAGTAATAAATCTGGGTACATCTTTATAAAACTCAGGTAGCGCGTTTCCGCAGAAGCACCCAACAAAAGGTTGATTCGCTTCTGCATTTGGCGAATATGATTGTGTAATAATTTATCGTTAAATTGGTTGAATACTTGACTAATTTCATTTGCTCGACAAAAAAAGTTTTCATCAATTAGAACTACTTCAGTGTCTTCTATTGCTTCAATATAGCTATCAGATGGATCATTAAAATATACGCTGCTTCGATCTACAATAAACCAATTTTCAGGAGCAAACTGAATGATGTGTTCTTTGCCATCCTCAGCTAACATATAGGACCGCAACAAACCTTTTTCCACAAAAAACGAATGCTTGCAAAGAGCACCCTTCTTTAAAAGAATAGAACCTTTTTTATATTCATATTTTTCAAGGCCATCGTCGAGCTTTTTAGCTTCCTCGTCAAAGATGCCCACAGTTTTCACTAAGTATGATTTAAAACTTGTTTCAATCATTTTAATGGTTTTATGCTTATTAAAAAATCCTATTTTCAAATACAATATTACCAATTTCTAAATAATTAATACTATGTAGGCTCTAATCAAAAGACCAATTTTAATTGTTATTTTTATCAGGAATTAGCGCTATGGTTAATATGGAATCTTCTGAAAAAATGAATACCTCTGAAATTGAACAATTACTTCAGAAAAGTAATATTAGACCTACGGCCATGCGTATTCTAGTCTATAAATTCCTTTTGGAAAACGAAGCAGCCAAAGGACTTACGGATATTGAAAACAATTTTGCGAAATCTGATAGAACCACCCTTTACAGAACGATAAAGACTTTTGAGGAAAAGGGAATTGTCCACCAAATAGACGATGGCACAGGCACGGCAAAATACGCCCTATGCGAGGAAGGCTGCAACTGCGAGATGGAAACCGATCTACACCTCCACTTCCATTGCAACGTTTGTGACGAAACGATTTGCCTTACAGATCATAAAATACCAAACATAAACCTTCCAAGCCGATTTACCGCTGAAAACGTAAATCTTGTAATTAAAGGGGTTTGTGATAAATGTTCACAATAATGCATTTCTTTTTTACTTTCTCTTTTGTTAACTTTCACCGTCAATACATAACTTATGGACTGGACATTCGAAAACTTTAAGGCACATCTTGAAAATTTAACTCCAGATGTTAGAGAGAGAGCTACGGAAATAGCCAAAAAACTTATGAAAAAAGGTGGCATATCTGAAGATGAAGCAATCAAGGAAGGAATCAAAAGAGCCGAAGAATGGTTTTTGGATTCTGAGGGTTAATTAAAACTTTACTTTTAAAAACTTCGAGTGTAGCAATACACGTTAAAGGCTACGTTATTCATATATTGAACCAAATAAAGTTCAGTCTGAAAACACTGATACGAGCGGGTATCAATCATTCCATTCCAAAAGGTGATGGTTAAAAACTCTTGATTGAACATAAAACTGCCATAGTTTGTCTGCAAATTATTCTGGATCAACTGAAAGCTATAATTGTTATTAAAAATAATAATTTCTTGCATCCTGACTGGTATATTCTGTCCATTCTGAATATACTTGACAAGTCTCCAAGATCCGAAAAGAAAACCAGGATTATGCTGTTGGGTTCTTAGTCGAGAACCAATATTTTTATCTTCAGTAAATTGCTCTATTATAGAGACCACATCCCGCAAAACCAGATTTGGAAATTCGTTATCTAGAGGTTTAGAATCTATCCCTGGATCAGGGACTGGATCAGGATCAGGATCCAGTTTGAATAAAAGAAGCATAGCATCAATTTTTTTCCCAACTATATGATTGATGTCATCTCTGTTGAGAAATAATTCGAGAGCTCTTATAATATTTTCTAACTTCTCTTCCTTTTTCGCAAGCAATCTTTCAATGCGGTTCAAAAGTTTCTCCTGTTCATCTAATGAAAGTTCTTCCCCCGTTTCAATTTCAGAAAGTATGGCGCTCAACTCTGAAATGGGCATTGGGGGTTCAACAATTTTATCATATTCCGAGTCGTCCCAAATATATTTTTTGCTGTCTTCGATTTCTTTAAGGCTTCGCAATAATCTGTTTTTTCTACTACTTTCTGAGGCCAAATAAGAAGTAACATTTCCTGCCTTCAATGATGATGGAAAAAATGCCGGATCAATAGTATCCATCTGTAGAACAACCATGTATTTACCCAACCTTTGTGCATAATCCAATTCTGCTTTACAGGCTTTGGATTGGTTGGAATCATCAGAAAGAACAAATACAAAAACATCACAATTTCTTATTTGTGAAAGAATTTCTTTCCACCATTCAACTCCTGCACCAATCTTGGAATCAAACCACCCTGTATGATAAATACTTAAAAAATCTACAAGATCCACCACCTCTTCTTTCTGTGCTCTAGAATAGCTGAAAAATAAATTCATACTTTATCGATTTTGAAAAGCAACCTTTGAAAAATCGGGGATAGAATTTTTGTTGATTGGTTGATAATCATAAATATACATTTTTTTTATTATCATTTACTTGAAAAAAAATTATAAACAAATTTGAATACCCTCCCCTCTATGCACTTCCGTTGCATAACAAAGTTAAATACCTTGCAGCCTTACAAAGAAAATATTCTGAAAACTATTAGTTCAGAATTCTTATAATTAGACACTCAAATCAATTTGATTTCGAAAGTGACAAAATAATGAAAATGAAAAAGGATAAAATAAAATCAAGCCAATTGCTGAGAGAAGAAGGATGTTGTAGCCATAACCATAGCGATAACCATAGCGACAAACAGGAAAATATTAAGAGCTTTTTCAAAAAATATTTTCCTGCAATTATTAGCTTTTTAATGCTTATAGTAGGGATAGCTATGGATTATTTTGGAACTGGTTTCTTTAAAGATTGGTTTCGTCTCGCTTGGTTTATAATAGCTTATATCCCTGTTGGCTTTCCAGTAATGAAACAGGGCTGGGAAAGCATATTAAAAGGTGATTTTTTCACAGAATTCTTTTTGATGACAATCGCTACGATTGGTGCCTTCGCCATTGGTCATTATGAAGAGGGCGTAGCAGTTATGCTCTTTTATACAGTAGGAGAATTGTTTCAACATTCCGCAGTCGAAAAGGCCAGAGGAAATATCAAGGCATTACTAGATGTCCGGCCAAATGTTGCTTTGGTATTTCGTAACAATAATTATATTTCAATTAATCCTGAAGATGTTGCCATAGGAGAAACAATACAAGTGCGTGTAGGTGAAAAAATTCCTTTAGATGGCCAACTACTTTCTGACAAGGCATCTTTAAACACTGCTGCACTTACAGGCGAAAGCAAACCAAATACTATAAGAAAAGGAGATACGGTTTTTGCTGGAAGCATCAATCTTGAAAGCGTAATAGAAATAGAAACTACTAAAGCATTTGACGATAGCTCAATAGCTAGAATATTACATTTGGTGCAGAACGCTACTTCGCGCAAATCAAAGACAGAACTTTTCATTCGCAAATTTGCCAGAGTTTATACCCCAATCGTTGTATTTTTAGCAATTGGAGTAAGCCTTGTGCCCTACTTTTTCGTTGAAGATTATGTGTTCAAGGATTGGTTATATAGGGCTTTAATATTTCTAGTTATTTCTTGTCCTTGCGCACTAGTCATTTCTATTCCTCTTGGATATTTTGGTGGGCTCGGTGCCGCTTCCCGAAATGGAATTCTTTTTAAAGGTGCTTCTTATCTTGATGCTATTACCAAAATAAATACAGTGGTAATGGATAAAACAGGAACTGTAACTAAAGGAGTTTTCAAAATAAAGCAAATTAAAACCTATACTCTTTCAGAAGGAGATATGATGCAATATCTTTTAGCTATGGAAGCACAATCTACACATCCTATTGCCCGGGCTATTATGGAATATCGAGTTGAAGATATTGCGTACAAAGCATCTCAAGTAACCGAGATCGCAGGAAAAGGTTTGCAAGGTACTGTAAATGGTAAAATGGTTTTGGCAGGAAATAGATCACTAATGGTTACAAATAATGTTGAAGTACCTATTGAAACAGAAACCATTGTAGATTCTATTGTGATGCTGGCAATAGATAGCAAATTTGCTGGTTTTGTAACTATCGCAGATGAGTTAAAAGAAGACGCCCACCAGGCAATTTCAGAACTTCGGAAACTCGGAATTTCAAACATAATTATGCTTTCCGGCGATAAAACTTCAATTACTGAAAAAATTGGTACTGAGTTAAGGCTCAACCATTCTATCGGTGGTCTTTTGCCCGAAGATAAATTAAATGAAGTTGAATTACTAAAGAAAGTTCCAGGAGCCAAGGTAGCCTTCATTGGTGACGGAATAAACGATGCTCCTGTGATTGCGGCAAGTGATATAGGAATTGCTATGGGTGGTCTGGGAAGCGACGTTGCCATTGAAACAGCTGATATAATTATTCAAACTGACCATCCTTCTAAAATTGCCCGCGCAATAAAAATTGGTCGTTCCACCCGAAATATCGTGTGGCAGAATATCTTTCTAGCCTTTGGTGTTAAATTGATTGTATTGATTCTTGGCGCTGGTGGAATTGCTACAATGTGGGAAGCTGTTTTTGCAGATGTTGGCGTAGCTTTTTTGGCAATTTTAAATGCAATTAGATTACAGCGTTTGCATTGACGAGTAGCGTTAATGAATATGCTAAACATTTATCAAAGAGTTTGGAATCAAAAAAATAAATATTTTTTTCTATTTATAACAAACCACGTTTAAAAATCTTCTGAAGTACCATTTTTAATAGTACAATATTCTAATACCCTATGCTTTGTTTAATCTAGGTTCTTTAAAATATAATTTATAAATTTTCCTGAGCTTTTATCTACTATATTCAAATATAAACTTGAACTTTATATTCCTTGCTTATTAAGCATTTTAAATATCTTTGCATATCTTAAACTGATACGTGCCAAGTAATTCTTCAAATTAAAGGCAACGCTGCTTGTTATGAAAGAATCTCAATTCACACCTAAGTTTTTTTCCGTATTAAAAAAAGGAATCACTAAAGAGCAGCTTAGAAAGGATTTAATAGCGGGAATAATCGTTGGAATTGTTGCACTTCCATTGGCAATAGCTTTTGCAATAGCCTCAGGTGTTTCGCCTGATAAAGGCTTGATTACTGCAATTATTGCGGGCCTAGTTATATCTGTACTTGGTGGCAGCCGCGTTCAAATTGGTGGCCCAACGGGTGCCTTTATAGTAATTGTTTATGCAGTGGTTCAGGAATTTGGGGTAGATGGTCTTATAATTGCAACTTTTATGGCTGGAATTATACTCGTTGCGATGGGGCTCGCCCGAATGGGGAATCTCTTAAAGTTTATTCCACATCCACTGATAGTTGGGTTTACGAGTGGAATTGCGATTATTATTTTTTCTTCTCAAATAAAAGACTTTTTTGGACTTTCCATAGAAATTGTACCTGCTGATTTTATTGAGAAATGGAAAGCTTACACATCGAACTTCAATAGTATCAATTGGGCTGCAGTTGTAATTGCAACTAGCACCATTATATTGGCATTGAGCTTTCATCGAGTGAGTAAAAAGATTCCTGGATCTATTGTAGCAATTCTTTTAAGCACTTTAGTAGTTTACTTTTTCAATATCCCTGTAAACACAATTGAATCGGCATTTGGAGATATACCGAGTACCCTTTCAATACCCCAATTTCCACATATAAACTTTGCTACTGTTCAAAAGCTCATCCAGCCTGCGTTTGCCATCGCCCTACTTGGAGGTATAGAATCACTTCTTTCAGCGGTGGTTAGTGATGGTATGATTGGCGGTCGACACCGATCTAATGCAGAGCTAGTGGCTCAAGGGGTAGCAAATTGCTTTTCGTCAATATTCGGCGGAATTCCAGCAACGGGAGCGATTGCTAGAACCGCAACTAATGTTAAGAACGGTGGTCGTACACCAATTGCAGGAATTGTTCATTCAATTGTGCTCTTAGTAATAATGCTGGCGCTAGCCCCTTATGCAAAATTGATCCCGATGGCATGCCTAGCGGGGATCCTTATTGTAGTGGCATACCATATGAGCGAATGGAGGCAATTCCGATCATTATTGAAAGGTAACAAATCGGATGTTATGATATTATTGGTCACATTTTTTCTTACGGTCATCTTCGATTTAGTTATTGCAATCGAAATTGGAATCGTACTTTCCAGTTTTGTGTTAATGAAAAGAATGAGTGATACTACTACGGTCCAATTGGCGAATGATCTTTTTTCGAATCAGTACAATTCCGTAGAACCCATGGAAGAAGATCTACCAGTTTTGCCAGAACACGTGACTATGTATGAAATAAATGGGCCCTTATTTTTTGGGGCGACACAGACATTTCAAGATACCATGAGTCGTCTACAGGATAATCCAAAAGTCTTGATTTTAAGGATGCGCCATGTTCCATTTATCGACGCAACCGGTATTTACAGACTTACAGAAATAATCAGAAAGTTTAAAGACCAGAAAACTGACATTATTTTATCTGGAGTAAATGATAATGTTTTAAGAGATTTAGAAAAAAGAAACTTTTATTCGGTTCTAAGTAAAGAAAATTTAACCGATAGTATAGAAAATGCATCCCATAGAGCAGCACAAATTATTGAAAGCCGAGTATAATTAAAACGTCCAACCTTACTTTCGTTTTAATACAAATTAAACAAAAAGAATTATTCTCAAAAAATAATAAAAGATTTTCTTTCTACGTTTATCTATTCATCGTAATATTGCAATGTATCAATTAAGAAGAAATGGGATTAGCCAAAACAGACATATTTAACGACCAGCAAAACGAAATTGCCCTCTTCTCCAAAGTTTTTGGACATCCTGCTAGAGTAGCCATTTTACAGCATTTATTCAAAATTGATGCTTGTATCTGTGGTGATTTGGTTAATGAAATAGGGCTCGCCCAACCTACAATTTCCCAACATCTAAAGGAGTTAAAACTGTTGGGGTTAATAAAGGGAAACATTGAGGGAACCAGCGTCTGCTATTGTATCCATAAAGAAAATTGGACTATAATGAAGAAAGTAATGCTCAAATTTTTAGACCAAGATATCTCAAAAGAAAACTGTTGCTAAAAAATAAAAAATACTATCAATATCTCTAATCATATAAAGTCATGAATAAAGAACAAGAATTAAAGACCATCGTAAAGGAGCGTTACGCCAAAATTGCCGAACAAGGAAAAGCTGAAAACGCATCTTCTTGCTGTGGAGCAACCACTCCTTCCAATAAAGTTTACAATATAATGATGGATGACTATTCTAAAACTCAAGGTTATATTGAAGAGGCAGATTTAGGCCTGGGGTGCGGCCTTCCCACACAATTCGCAAAAATAGAAAAAGGAGATACTGTGATTGATCTAGGTTCAGGAGCTGGGAATGACTGCTTTGTAGCACGCCACGAAACCGGAGCGGAAGGAAAAGTAATAGGAATTGACTTCACTCCTATTATGATTGAGAAAGCACGAATAAATTCAGAAAGATTAGGCTTTAATAACGTAGAATTTAGAGAAGGGGATATTGATGCAATGCCAGTAAACAACGATGTAGCTGATGTGATTGTAAGCAATTGTGTTTTGAATTTGGTTCCTGACAAGAAAAAAGTGATAAGCGAAATTTTCCGTGTACTAAAACCAGGTGGACATTTTAGTATTTCTGATATTGTGTTAGTTGGAAACCTTCCCTATGCACTTAAAGAAGATGCAGAAATGTACGCAGGCTGTGTTGCTGGTGCGATCCAAAAATCAGAATATCTAAATCTTATTGAAGAAGTGGGATTTAAGGCTGTTAAAATTCAAAAGGAAAAACCCATTACTATTCCAGAAGATATTCTTGAGAAATACCTATCACAAACGGAGGCAAATGCTTTCAATAATGGTGGAACAGGAATCTTCAGTATCACCGTTTATGCTGAAAAACCAGGAGAAAAGCAGGAAAAGCCCAACCTAAACCTTGCGGATATTAAATCTGAATCTTGTTGTGAGCCAAAAAGTGGATGTTGTTAGAGACATTTGTCTTACTCATGCCGCTCGTGCTCTTCAAGATCTTTCCGAAGGTCTAGTTTTCGCAAACGGGGGAAAAACGCACCAGTGCCCAATACTGTAAGTATTGTCATTCCACCGCCAAAGACGACAGCAGTAACTGTGCCCATTAATTTAGCTGTAAGCCCACTTTCAAAGGCACCTAGTTCGTTGGAAGACCCCACGAACATAGAGTTGACTGAAGCTACTCGGCCACGCATATGATCTGGTGTACGCAATTGCAAAATTGTTTGACGTATAATTACTGAAATACCATCTGTAACACCACTTAAGAAAAGTGCAATTACCGAAACCCAGAACCACGTTGAAACACCGAAGACAATAATACATACGCCGAATCCAAATATAGCAGCGAGCAGCTTATAACCTGCGTTCTTATTTAAAGGAAAATAAGCCGAAGTAAACATAATAATTAATGCTCCTACTGCAGGTGCTGCTCTTAAGACTCCAAATCCTTCTGGCCCTACTTTTAGAATGTCCTGGGCATAAATTGGGAGTAATGCTACTGACCCGCCAAAGAGAACGGCAAACATATCCAATGTTAAGGCACCAAGAATTACTCTTGTGTTCTTAACAAATTTTATTCCCTCTTTTAAACTCTTTATTATGGGTTCACCTATGTTTGGATTCATGATAGGTTTTTTGGGTATTTGGAGCAATAATAGCAAGGCCATGAGTGAAAAGGCGAAAACAAAACACATTGACCAATGCACCCCTATCCAATGAATAAAAAATCCACCCGCTGCGGGACCAACCACTGAGCCCATTTGCCAAACGGAACTACTCCAAGTTGCTGCGTTTGGATAAATCTTCTTTGGAACCAATAAAGAGAATAGGGAAAAAATAGTCGGACCTAAAAAAGCACGTACAATTCCACCGAGAAAGACAAGAAAATAAACACCATATAGAACAGAATCCTTCGAAAATCCACTTACAACTCTTGGCCATGTAAGAAGAAATAGTCCAAGACTCACAATGGAAAACCCAAAAATACATTTAAATAGAAGGGATCGTTTCTCACGTTGATCCACAATGTGTCCGGCAAAAAGTGCCATGGAAACTGCAGGGATTACTTCCATCAACCCGATAATTCCTAATGAAAGTGGATTTTTGGTAAGGCTATAAACTTCCCATTCAATCACAACAAATTGCATACTCCACGCAAAAACCATAGCGAACCGAACAAGAAGAAAAATATTAAATTCCCGAAATCGTAATGCAGCGTAGGGATCTCTTTTCTCCATGGACAATTAGTCGATGTTTTTGATATTTAAAAGTATGTTTTTCCAAAGCAAGTTGCTATGGGACATCAAAAGTACTATAGCAAACTGAATATGGCAACGGCATAAAGATAAAATCGTACAAAACGAAGTAGTCCAAACAACAAATAATTTGAAAATTTATAATGGATCATTCCAGCAGCCATGCTGGTCATAGAATAAGGTATTGGCAAAAGTGCACCAACAATAATTAAGAAGCCACCCCATTTGCGAATTTGCTTTAGGTGTTTCTTCATCTTCCCTTCCATATAATCATATACTTTCGGGATTGTAAAAATCCATCTACCAATAAAATATGAAAAGATACCGCCTACATAAGATAAGGTAGCCAGAAGAGACAAGTAAAGCATTGGTTCAGGCATTTTATTGCTCCAAGCAATAAATATTTCTGGGGGCACCAATCCCAAAAGTGATTCAGAAATGAGAAAAACTAATAATATATTTAAAGGAGCATAAGTCTCAGTAATATAGGTAAACAGATTACCGAAATCTATTACATAAGTATCTATAACTACAAGCGCTATAACCACAACAATTAAAGGTACAATAGCCTTCTTGAGAGTTTTTCCCACAAAAGAATAAAACCCAGTATATTTATAATATAGATGGGTACGCTTTAATTTGTTCGTTTCAGATTTTCTAACGGTATTCATTGCAATTTGGGATACTATATATTCACTTCCTTTAAATACGTTAAACTCAGATGTAAATGACTTTGGTTTAAACAGGTGCAAATATATATTGAAAACTTCATGATTACAATCAATTAGTCTTTCATTAGGGGTTAATGCTTTGTTAAACTTAGAAACTATATCACTTTAAATCTCCCGCAATGGTTAGGCTGTTAATATTCTGTTAAATCATTACTTTGTATTGCATAGTACTGTAACAAATTAATAAACTCCTCGTCTATTAAGTATAAACCAAAAAGCAAATTATTATGAGAACATTAAACAATAATTATCTAACCGAAAAAATGAAAACTTCCAAAGCCTATTCTTGGAACCTTAAAAGGAGATTTCGTTAAGATTAATAAACTATATAAACTAAATTCCCATGAGAACATTAGACAATAATCAGAAACAACACAGACCCCAAGCTTCCAAAGCTTATACATGGAATAACAAAAGACGTTTTAAATAAATTCTTTAATTAATATTTCCCTTTATGAAAACTTTGAGAAATCTTCAAAAGCGAATTAAATGTGGCTCACAAAAGCAGCATACATTCTATCCATTCAATGATAAACATCTTTTTGAAGATCCTACAATCAGAAAAACATGCAGATATGCCTTTTGAAATATATAAGACTAAAAAATAAATAAAGCTGGATTGAAGAAATTTGATTCAGCTTTATTGTTTTTTGGGCTTTGGATTAGGTTTTGGATTGTATTTACGCACTGGTTTTGGCCCAGACTCTTTACTAGTCTCTTTTTTTTCAGGCATTGGCCCTCTTAGATGGATGACCAAACCATTTAAAAAATTTCGAAGAAACTGATCTCCGCACTCCATATACTTCTCATGGCTCTCATGTCTAAATATTGCACCCAATTCGCTTTTTGTTACTGCAAAGTCAACAAGAGAACAGATTTTCACTATATCTTCATCACGAAATTTATGCGCTACCCGCAATTTTTTCATAATATCATTATTGGAAAGTGGCATAACCTAAATTTTAGAATGTGAAATTTTGTGGCGAAGGTACTTATTTACACCCTAAACACTAAATGCTTTTATATTTTTTAAATAAATTTAAAAAAATCTAACCTCATAATTATTTTCCAGTTGGCACCATATAAACTGGAATTTTTGTGTTCTCTAATACACTAGAAGCTACTGTTCCCAAGAAAATTTTCTCGAGAGTACTATGACTGTGTGTTCCCATAACTATTAAATCTGCATTCCATTCTTCAGCGTATTCTAAAATCTTCTTCGCTGTATCCCCTTCGGCAAGGCGAGTCGTTATATTCTTCTCTCCTAAATGCTTCGCAGTTTTGTCTAAATAATCTTGAGCTACCTTCACAAATTCTTCTTGGATTCTATAATCCACAGGAAATGCATAGCCTTCATAACCCATAAACGGTTCGTATTGCATACCGTAATAACGAACTTCTGCCAACACGTGAAACAAACAAACTTCTGCCTGCATCAGTTGTGCAAGTTCATAGCCCATATTCACGACCTTTTCAGAGTTTGGGTTGTAATCTAGAGTGATTATTATTTTTTTCATGGCTTATTGGTTTAGGTGTTTAATTTAATGGTTTTTTGAGAAGCATTCCTATTGGAACGGTTGGATACAGATCTTCGTAACACTCTGAATTCGTCTCTATTTGCTTAAAGATAAAACTTCTATTTAATTCTGAAAGCTTTCTACATCCTGATGCAGCAAAAAGTTCTAAAAATTCAGCCACTGTCTTCTCGTGATAGTTTCGAACCCTCTTCCACTTTTCTTCAACAACAAGCCCGCGCATCAAACTCGGGTTATTTGTTGTAACTCCTGTGGGACATTCATTTGTATCGCATTTCAAAGCTTGAATACAACCCAAAGCGAGCATCATTCCACGTGCTGAATTACAAACATCGGCACCTATGCACAACGCTTTAAATATGTCAAACGCTGTGAATATTTTTGTGGCTGTTATAACTTTGATATCTTTCTTTAAATCATATCCGTTTAAACTATCAACAACAAAGACAAGTCCCTTTTCCCAAGGCATTCCAACATAATTAGTGAAATCTATAGGAGCTGCTCCAGTACCTCCTTCTGCCCCATCTACAGTTATAAAATCTGGCTTAATTCCCGTTTCGACCATTTTTTCACAAATGTCTATGAACTCTTCTTTACTCCCTATACATAATTTAAAACCAATTGGTTTCCCACCACTTAGTTCACGCATTTGTTTTACAAAACGAAGCAAGCCCGCAGCATCGCTAAAAGCTGTATGACCTGGTGGAGAAATTACGGCTGTATGCGGTTTTACTCCTCTAATCTTTGCAATCTCCTCATTATTTTTTGCGGCTGGAAGTACACCTCCATGCCCAGGTTTGGCACCTTGCGATATTTTAATCTCAATCATTTTAACCTCTGGAATCGCTGCTTTTTCTTTAAATTTCTCAGGATCAAAATTTCCATCTTCAGTTCTGCAACCAAAGTAGCCAGTACCCACTTCATACACCAAATCGCCTCCCTTTAAATGGTATTCTGAAATACCTCCTTCACCTGTATCATGGAAAAAGTTACCGGCTTTCGCACCTAGATTGAGCGCCATAACCGCATTCTTACTCAATGCACCAAAACTCATCGCTGAGATATTAAATATGCTGGCACTATAGGGTTGTGTGCAATCTTTGCTTCCTATTAATTCTCTTGGTGCTTCCGTTAGAATGGGTGACGGGTAAATACTGTGCTTCATCCATTTATAATTTTCTGCCTCCACATTAAGCTCGGTTCCAAAAGGATGGGTTTCTTTTCCTAGTTTTGCTCTCGTATATACGTAAGTCCTGTGGTTTCTGTCTATAGGCTTGCCGTCAGTATCAGATTCAACAAAATATTGGTGAAGTTCTGGTCCAATCATTTCAAGTAAAAAACGCATATGTCCTAAAACTGGAAAATTTCGCAGTACTGCGTGCTCTTTCTGAAATAGATCATACATCCCAATTCCAAAAATTAAAACACCTATAACGGAAAAACCGTAAACAGGCCACATTGCCGTGCATATAATTATTAAAACTATTATCAAGACAATTAACGTGAACCTTATTGCTTCTTTCATAATTTCCTATTTTGAATTGTGAAAGAACGCTTTTATCTCATTCATCAAATTCTGCTTTTGTGCTTTTTCCCCTTTCACAGAGAGTAAGATCTCTTTCCCTTTTGATTTTCCAAAACCCCAAGCTTCCTCCAAAGTAACATTAGGAGGTAATGAAAGTTCTCCGGGGTTAGTTATTGCATCAATTATAAATGGTCTAGGGGAGGCGATTGCCATTTCTATTGCTTTTTCAATATCAGCAGCGTGTTCCACTCTTATTCCATCCCCACCGCAGAGTTTGGCATATTCTGCAAAATTTGGATTTTGGAGCCCCAGCGCTTCATCTGCCATGGCGTATCCGGCTTCTTCCATCTCAATCTTCACAAAACCTAGCTGACTGTTATTATAAACTAAAATCTTTACAGGCCAATTATAGCGAACAGCTGTTATAAAATCATTCATACACATTCCAAATGCTCCATCACCTACCAAGGCCCAAACTTGTCTATCTGGGTTTACGGACTGAATCCCCATAGCTGCAGGAAATCCCACTGCCATTGAGCCATGATTGAAAGAACCTAGCAATCTTCGCTTTCCATAAAGTGTCAAATGGTGCGCAACCCAAATAGCGCTTTCGCCAACATCTACAGTAAAACATGCGTCGTCAGAGGCCATTCTGTTTAATGCATTCATAAAAAGTTGTGGATGCAAAGGTTCTTCATCCATCTCTAAACTACTGTATTCTCTTTTATTCGCTTTCCATTTCTTGAAATTTTCAACCAATTTATCTAGAAATTCAGAATTATTCTTCGGAAGAACTTTTACATCCAATTTTTGAAGTGTTGCCAAGCAATCACCTTGAACTCCTATATCTACTTTTACGCGATTTCCAATATTTTCAATACGTTTATCTATTTGTATAACTGTAGCATTGTCAGGCAAGAAATTACTATATGGAAAATCCGTTCCAAGCATTAACAATAAATCAGTATTCATCACGGCGTGATAGCCTGATGGATTCCCTATCAATCCCGTTAATCCTACAACATTTTTATCGTCATTGTGAATCACATCTGAAGATCGAAATGTATGAACAATCGGTGCTTTTATCTTCTCTGAAAGTGCCAATACTTCTTCTCTACTGTCTTTGCAACCAGCACCGGCAAGTATGGTGATTTTTTTAGCATTATTGATAGCATTAGCCACCGCATTAATGTCTTCGTCTGAAGGTACCAAAATGGCATTTCCTCTAAAAACAGGATGTTCATAATGATCACCAACGGCTTTTTCTACAGCAATATCAACTGGAATCTCCACTCTAACTACCGCTCTCTGCTCTAAGGCAATTTGGACCGCCTTTAAAACAACTCGCGGCGCTTCTTCGGCTGAGCGAATTATTGCCTGATAGGCACATACATCGTCAAATACTTTTGTGAGACCTACTTCCTGAAAGTAATTGGTTCCCATATTAACCCGAGCAACTTGCCCACTAATAGCAAGTACAGGAACTCGCTCCTTCTTTGCGTTGTATAGTCCATTGATAAGATGAAGTGTCCCAGGACCTACAGTACCTGCGCAAACTGCCAGGTTATCAGTCATTTGAGCTTCAGCACAAGCGGCGAATGCCCCATTTTCCTCATGCCGAACAGCAATCCATCTTATATCTTTATCATCGCGAAGCGCATCGGTAAATGTATTTAAGGCATCGCCAGTTACACCCCAGATTTGGGTTACACCAACGCTTTTAAGAATTTGAAGGATTTGTTCAGAAACATTCATAGAAAAGTAATTTATTGTAAAACTACATCTCGTTTCTGAGAAAAACAGAAAGATTCCACCCTAATTGAATCGTATTAGGATAAATTTAACTCAAATATTATTGCTTTACAATAATCGTAGTAGCCTTATTGCCCGTGAGCAGATTCCATTCATAAGAAGCCAATAAATTTCCAATTTCATCATAAACATTTACTTGGGCAGTATTTGGTCCTGATGAACCTTGGTTCAATGCTTCAAAATCAACCTTGTTGAAACCGTCTTGTAACTTTAGATCAAAACCTCTAAAACTGCCTTCCAATCTTACACGGGGTATTTCAATTTCACCATTAACCCAAACCCTAATCATATCACCATCCACAAACTCATGGTCCCTATACATTATGGTTGCTTTCTTGGCTGTAGTTTTGAAATCACCCAAATACTGGTCTTTTCCGTATTCCTCTTTTGCTTCTTTATCTTTTGAAAAGTATTTCGGAGCTTTATTTGTACCTGTATATTCTAGCAAACCATCGCCATTTTGCATGTCAATCTGCTTTTCCTTGTCCTTTCCTAAATCGGAATTGTTTGGACTATTTGGATTTTTATTATTAGACAAAGAAGGGGCTTTTACTGCAGGTATTTCGAAACCTGTAGGACTATCTATATTCGATTCGGAAGAATCAAAACGCACTGTACTATTAGGTAGTTCGATTTGAGAAAACGCACTTCCGGAAACTATAGCAAAACCTACTAAAAAGAATTTATTCAACATACCTATAACATTTCAATACTTTATAGCAACAACTGCACCAAAACAAAATCGCCATTCAGAAAAACAATATTTGTAGACAATCGTACCCAAAACTTCTAGTGTTTTCTTTTTTTCTGCTTTCCTCGCCAAATAAAGTATAATAAAACTGCAATTAATGGTAAGACTATGAAAATGATTACGTCAGATGGGTTTGTAAGATCAATTGGCTTGTCGCTTGGATTTGGCACTTCCGTTGGCTTCTGGGCATAAAGCCCTGTTAGTGTTAGCGATAATATTAGGAACAAGATATATTTTTGATTTTTCATAGTAGTAAAATTAGTATTTTAAAACAGAGTTCTAAAACAAAAGTTTGAATTTCGGGTTATTTTTCATTAAAGTATAAAAAAATGAATTGACTCTCAAATTTTAACATCATATGTTAACTATTTGGAAATTAGCCCAAAATGTCATACTATGCCGTGTTATTATAAAAACGTAAGAAGAATATGAGACAACTTAAAATCACGAAGCAGGTAACCAACCGGGAAACCAAATCTTTAAACAGTTATTTACAGGATGTTAGCAAAATTGATTTGATAACAGCCGAAGAAGAAGTGGAGTTGGCACAGCGAATTCGTGAAGGAGATCAAGCCGCCCTAAACAAACTTAGTAGGGCAAATTTACGATTCGTAATTTCTGTGGCAAAACAGTATCAGAATCAAGGCCTAAGTCTTCCTGACCTTATTAATGAAGGTAATGTAGGTTTGGTAAAAGCTGCTAAAAGATTTGATGAAACACGGGGCTTTAAATTTATTTCTTATGCTGTGTGGTGGATCAGACAAGCCATTTTACAAGCTATTGCCGAACAATCCCGCGTTGTTAGGCTTCCTTTAAATAAAATTGGCGATATCAATAAAATCAAGAAAGCATCCATTCACCTGGAACAAAAATTTGAAAGAGTACCAACCGCAGCCGAAATTGCAAAAGAGTTGGATTTCAGTGAAGCAAAAGTAAAGAGTTCTTTAAAGAATTCAACACGTAGTCTCTCTATGGATGCTCCATTTCAGGAAGGTGAAAACGACAATAACCTTTATGATGTTTTGAGTTCTGGCGAAAGCCCTACTCCGGATAAAAATTTATTACACGAATCACTTCGTATTGAAATAAATAGAGCCTTGGATACCCTCGCTCCTCGTGAAGCAGATGTCGTGAAACTGAATTTTGGCCTTTGTGGACAACCTCCAATGACCTTGCAGGAAATTGGTGACACTTTCGATTTAAGTCGTGAACGTGTTAGGCAAATTCGCGAAAAAGCAATTCGTAGGCTACGCCAAACCTCAAAAAGCCATATATTAAAGAAATATCTGGGATAATTAAAATTTGTTAAAAATATTGTCATTGACGATATTTTGTGAATTTCTTAGGAACGAGTATAATTTCTGCGGTTATCTTTATAAGATTAACCATCAGTCCAAAAATGACTACAGAAATAATACTCGTTTTTTCTATTCTGTTTGTTACTATTATTTTATTTGCCTTTGAAGTTTTTTCGGTAGATAAAATCGCAATGCTTCTTATAGCAGCCCTAGCTTTAACTGGACTCGTAAAACCCGAAGAAGCAATTTCTGGGTTTTCAAATAGCGCTACCATAACAGTACTTTCTTTAATGATCATTGCTTTGGCTCTAGAAGACAATGGTGTTATTGCATCATTGGCCCGTTTTCTCAAAAACCTTCATATACTTCCACTCTTTCTATTGCTACCTGTCTTTATGTTAATAACGGGTGGCATTTCTGCATTTATAAACACAACAGCTGTCGTAATTGTTTTTATAAAAATTATTGCTGAATTGTCTAAACGTTTCAATCTGCCCCAATCCAAATTGTTGCTGCCAATTTCCTTTGCTGGAATTTTAGGAGGAAGCTGCACCTTAATGGGTACTTCTACCAACCTAATCGTAAATTCCATAGCCCTCGATTTGGGAGCCGAAAGATTTAGTTTTTTCGAATTTTCATTCTTTGGAATAATCTTTTTGGTCGTTGGAATTATAGTCATAACAATTTTATCAAGATGGCTTCCAAAAGATTCTAAAGAGAATCTTGAAGAAGCTTACGAATTAGAAAACTATATAACCACAGTTATAATTAACAAAGGGTCCAAATTAATCGATAAAAACATTGAGGATACTTTTCTCTATTCGGATCCTGAAATTTCAATATTAAAACTCAAGCGCAATAAACAGATAACAAATGCTCCTGGAAGATACATCACTTTAAAGGAGAAAGATAAATTGGTATTGATGTGCGATTTGGAAAGCCTCGCAAAGTTAAATGAAGCCGAAGGATTGAGTGTGCACAAAAAACAAGACAAAAATCAAAAGGAATTAATTGATAACGATGAAGATAACGAACAAAAGAAAATTGAGGAATGGCAATTTGTAGAAGTCTTAATTCTTCCTGGATCCATATTAATTGGTAAAACCTTAAAACAACTGCGAAAACAAACCTTTCAAAACGCATTCCCCATAGCCATCAAGAAAAGGAGAAATATGAGGAATACAAAAGAGCGATTGGTAAGAAAAAATATTGACCAAATCACCTTAAAACCCGGTGATAGGCTGTTAGTGGAAATTCCTAAGAATGAAATAGGCCAGCTTTATGAAATGGAGAACGTGGCTATTCTTAGACAGCACAAAACAAAACCCTCCACAAATATCAGAAAACGAAGTATTTCTTTTGCGATACTTCTCGTGGTAATAGGTCTGGCCGCCAGCGGAATCTTGACCATTTTGATAAGTGCAATCACAGGAGTATGTCTTTTATTGCTAACGAGATGCCTAGATCTTAACGATGTATATCATCGCATTAACTGGCAAGTAATCTTTCTTCTCGCGGGAATGATCCCCTTAGGAATCGCCATGAATAATACAGGTGCAGATAAATGGATTTCAGACCAATTACTTAATATTTTGAGTGGGCAGTCGAACATTATAGTTATTGGGCTTATTTTCTTGATCACCATGTTAATGAGCAGCGTAGTTAGCAACAATGCTACAGCAATTATTATGACCCCTATCGCAATAGCAGTTGCCATAGGCTTGGATCTATCTATGAAACCATTTATATTATCGGTCCTATTTGGAGCTAATTTTAGTTTTTTCACACCAATGGGCTACCAAACAAATACACTTATCTATGGTATGGGATTTTATAAATTCAAACATTTCTTTCTAATCGGAGGTGTATTATCCATAATTCTATGGGTATTAGGAAGTTTTATGTTGTCCACATTATTATGATATGATTGGAAAAAAAAAGCTTAAAATCGTACCTTGATAAAAATAACAGACTTATAATAATCCTTAATCTCAAATATAAATAACAAAATAAAATCACACTTATGAAAAATTTATTCAGAGCATTATTAGCCGGTTGGGGCGCAAAAAAAATTGGAGGTGGAAAATGTGGCTGCATTGGCACCATTGTCGTTTTCATAATTCTTTATTGGCTATTAGGCTATGTTTTTAAGGTTTTTTAAAAACTTTTTTTAACAAAACTATAGCATGCATTAACTAATTTTTTGGTGAGTTCATCGGTTATATTTGCATTACAAACCTTTAAAACTAGTATTATGAAAAAAGTTATTGCACTAACCATGCTTGCAGGGGTAATCATTACCTCCTCTTGCGTGTCGAAAAAAAAGTATGTAGAATTAGAAAGTCAATACAATGACACTCGTTCTACTTTGGTTAAAACCCAACTTGAAAAAGAGGAAATTGAAGCCAAATATGCGAAAATTGAAGAGCGTGTTGCCAGCTACAATTCTAAGATCCAATCGTTGACCGACAGCAACAACAGTCGTCTACAAGAAATTGAAGGCATTGTAGTCTCAGAAAATGATAAGGAAAAGATGAGAAAAGCCCTAGCTAACGTAGATCCCCAAGAATTAGCACAGGCGAAAAGTCTTAAAGATTCAATGAACCTTATTGTTTCTTACAATCTTAAAAAGAATCTTGACAACAGTCTTGTAGGAGCTGGGGAAGAAGATGATATCAAAATTGATATTGATGAAACAGTAGTTATGATTACAATTTCTGATAAACTATTGTTCAGCTCGGGAAGTGCTCGAGTAAATACAAAGGCAAATCCACTTTTAGAGCGTCTTGCCAATGTTATTAATAGTGAGCCTGCTCTTGAAGTAATGGTAGAAGGTCATACTGACAGTCAAACCGTTAAACCTGGTGCTTACATTAAAGACAATTGGGAATTGAGTGTAGACCGTTCCACTGCAGTTATCCGCATATTACAAGATAATTATGGTGTAGATCCAGCAAAACTAATTGCCGCTGGAAGAAGTAGTTTTCACCCACTTACTGAAAACGACACAAAGGATGGCCGCGCAACAAACAGAAGAACACGTATTGTGATTTTGCCAAACCTTGACAAATTCTTGGCCCTTCTTTCTGCTAACTAATAAATAGAAAGTAAACAACTAATAAAAAAAGGCGATTCATAAAGTGAATCGCCTTTTTCTTTTTCCCTAAAGCCGACTTTACTTTGGCATTGTAGGGCGAACTTCTATCTTACTAGGTAAGGTGCGCGGATTCATTTTTAATAAATCTACAACCAGTGTTCCAATGTCTTCTATCTGAATTTTCCAATTATCATTTTCATCGGGTTCATTCCCGTTAAAATGAGTTGAAACTGAACCAGGCATTATTGTACTTATCTTTATACCATAATCGCGTAAATCCAACATTGCTGCCTGAGAAAAACCCGTTAGGCCAAACTTACTCGCATTATAGGCACTTCCTCCTTTAAAAAAATTGGTTCCTGCCAAACTCGAGATACTAATATAGTAGCCTTTATTTTTCTTTAATTGATCTAGACCTGCTTTCAAGGTATAAAATGGCCCGGTAAGATTGGTATCAATTGTTTCGTTCCATTGTTCTATACTCAAATCTTCCACAGAACCAAAATGTCCCAGACCGGCATTTGCAATTAAGATATCAACAGCACCAAAAGCTTCAACAGCAGTTTTAACTGCTTTTTGCTGACTTTCAAAACTTCGAACATCTGCTTCAACTCCAATAGCTCGTGCCCTATCATTACCATTTTCATTTAATCTCTTGGCAGCTTCTTCTGCAGACTTTTTATTTCTTCCAGTAATTGCAACATTAATACCTTCATTTAATAAAGCTTCTGCAATACCGTAGCCTATTCCTTTTGTTCCACCAGTTATTAAAGCGGATTTTGTTCCCAAATCATTCATACTTTTGTATTTTTTTCCAAAGTTACCAATTGCCAATTCGAATCTTATTAAATTCAGCTTAAATTTATAAAATGAAATCAGTAACTATTCCTTTTTTTTTTCATACTCCTTTATGGTTTTTCTTATCAAGTAAAAGCTCAGAAATCATTAGTCAACCTTGAAGAACTTTCTACCGAATTTGTTTACGAGATCCGTTACGCTACCCCAAACAACTTTATTGGCGAAACACTTTACGATTGTGCAAAATGTCTGCTTCGTCCAGAAGTTGCAGAGGCACTATTAGAAGCCAATCAGTATTTCTGTGAAAAAGGTTATCGAATAAAAATTTATGATTGTTATCGCCCTCTGGATGTTCAGAAGAAAATGTGGGCGAAAGTACCAAGAGCAACCTACGTAGGTAATCCCTATGGCAATGGTTCTGTCCATAATAAAGCTGCAGCTATAGATATGACTTTAGAAACCCTAGATGGCTGTTACGTTGAGATGGGTAGTGATTATGATTACTTCGGAAGAGAAGCACATATAGACAATTACAATTTTTCAAAAGAAATACTCAACAACCGAAAACTGCTTTTTGAAGGAATGCGAAAATTTGGATTTAATACCATAAGGACAGAATGGTGGCATTTCAGCTATAAGAAAAACCGGAGCTACAAAACTTTAAACACACCACTTCCCTGTGATTGATATCTCGCTTTACTTTGGTAAAAACATTGAACAATCCACATTGTCTGTGCCCTCTGTACTTTTGTAGTATTTTGTTTAAACAGACACTCAGAAAACACCCAGATTATTTTTTATCTTCCTTAGGAAATTCTGGACTATTTCTGAATTTTATGGGAATAGCATCTTCAGTCCCATATATTTTAAGCTCTTTAATATCAGCTGGTAAATTGAATCCCTTGTTAAATAACTCTTCCTTCACCTCTCTAATTACTAGCCCTCGCAAAACCCTAGATGCTCTTCGGTAATCTTTTGTGTCTACCCAAAAAAATACTTTAAGGTTGACTGTACTTGATGCCAATTCATCTTCAATTACAAAATTTTCATGGTCGGCATCGCGAACAATCTCCGAATTTCCATCAAGTATCTCTTGAATGAGGCGCTTAGCTTCCGAAATATTATCCTCGTATCCAATACCCACAGTAAAATCTACTCTGTAAAACCCATCCGCAGTGTAATTCTCAACTGGTTTGGTAAGCACATCGCTATTTGGAATATAGATATCGCGTCCATCAAAAGTTTTTATATGCGAGTAACGAAAATTCAACTCTTTCACCTTTCCAAAAATGTCATCAATTTTAATCGTATCATTAATATTAAATGGCCGATTAAAAGCAAGAATAATTCCTGCCAAAAAATTCTTTCCTATATCCTGAAAAGCAAACCCCAGTATTATGGCTCCACCACCAACGGCCGTCAAAAGCCCAGTTGCAATTCCATCTAGACCAGCAACTCTTAGTGCTAACATAATGGCTATAATAATTAGAATTATTTTTATAGCCTGCGCCAAAAACTTAGCCATCAAAGGGTCTTCAGATTTTTGCTGAAATCGTTTTTTATAAAAACTTGTCAGTAGTTGTGCCAATAACACACCTAATATTATTACTAAAACAGCTAAGGCAATTCGTGGTAGCACCTTTAATAATCCTTCGTAATAGTTTTCAAGGGAATTTTGAATAGTTTGGGTACTCGATTGAAAGAGTATGATCATAGGCTCGTTTTTCTTTTAAAGATAAACATTCTTAAAAATAATCATTCCATAAATTATACTTAAAGTTTAGCGAATAGAACCACAACATGTATCTTTGCCGAAGCTGTAAAAAAACGGTAACATTAATAAAAACTATGGAACTTTCAGTAAAATCATTCAGATTAATAAGCACCTTGGAAGCTATTTCTTTTCTTGTTCTACTTGGCATTGCAATGCCCTTAAAATATATTTGGGACATGCCACAAATGGTACAAATGGTTGGAATGGCGCACGGTGTGTTATTCGTACTTTATGTTGGTGGCGCAATTTATATGTACAAAAAACTGAATTGGTCCATATCAGATCTGTTCATCGTGATAATGTGTTCTGTTCTTCCTTTTGGACCGTTTTACGTTGAACGTAAATACCTATAATGGATATAGAAACGCTTCAAGCTTATAGTTGTATACTCCAAGATTATTTGGTGAATGAAGGCATGACACACGGTTGGGCAGTCTTCATCAATGTGGTAGTGAATTGTATAATAGTTTTGATTATCGTCACAGTTCTGGATATTATTTTCAGGAATACTATAGTTCAAATTTTTAAGGCGTTCAGCAATAAAACCATTTCAACATATGACGATTACCTCATAAAGAGTAACTTCCCAAAGTATATTGCGCATTTAGTGCCTTTAGTCATTATTTGGAATCTCATTCCAATTATTTTTATTGAATCACCTTTGGTTATCAGCTTGTTATTTGTTGCTGCTAAAGTGTATTCTATCATTCTATTCGTCCTAATCTTTAGAAGTGTATTGCGCACCACGCGCAATTTTATGGAAGAAAGCGAGCGCTTTGGAGACAAACCTTTAGAAAGTTACGTGCAGGTATTGATGATATTTGCCTGGGGTATAGGAATATTCTTAATAATCAATTTACTCACTGGCTATTCAGTAACTAGCCTTGCAACCTTAGGAGCCGCCTCCGCAGTAATTCTGCTTATTTTTAAGGATACAATTCTCGGATTCGTGGCGAGCATTCAAGTTTCTGTAAATGATATTGTTCGAATTGGAGACTGGATTACCCTTGACAAATTTGGTGCAGATGGTTTTGTTACGGAAATAAATTTGGCTACCGTACGCGTACAGAATTGGGATAATACTTTTACCACTATCCCTACCTATAGCTTGATTTCCGATTCTTTTCAAAACTGGCGTGGAATGCAGGAAAGTGGGGGTAGAAGAATTAAGCGCTCTATTTTTATAAAACAAACCTCCATAAAATTTCTTTCCGAAGAAGACATAGAGAGAATGAAAAAAATCTCTCTTATAAAACCCTATATCGAACACAGACAGAAAGATATTGATAAATTCAATAGATTAACGGAAGCAAACAAAGAGGTTCAAATCAATGGACGAAACCAAACAAATCTTGGCGTGTTTAGATATTATATCGACGCTTTTTTAAATGAAAACTCTGCTATCAATAAGGACTTAGCCTTAATGGTTCGCCACTTGGCTCCAACAGACAAAGGCCTGCCAATTGAAATCTACTGTTTTAGCAAAGACAAACGTTGGGTGAATTATGAACACATTCAAGCAGATATTTTTGACCATTTGCTGGCCGCCACTCCTTACTTCGATTTGGAAGTATTTGAATTGCCTACTGGAAAAGATTTGAAATCATTAGGCTAGCCTTATTCGGCCAATCGATCCTTTACAAATTCCTTTTGTGTTTTTCCATGTTTACAGGGTTTTCCATCCTCATCTAGACCTACCATTGTAATTTTGTCAATACTAATGATTACTTCTCGGGTCATTTTATTGCGAACCTCACAACAGAGTATTAATGAAGTATTACCAAATCCAATAGTGTCTAAACCAATTTCAATAATATCCCCTTTTTTAGCCGAACTTCTAAAATTAATTTCACTCATAAATTTGGTAACGGTTCGCGGGTTTTCAAGCTGAATAATCGCGTAAAGCGCAGCCTCTTCGTCAATCCATTCAAGCAACCTTCCTCCGAAAAGTGTTTCATTCGGATTTAAATCCTCTGGTTTTATCCATTTGCGCGTGTGAAAGTTCATAGTTTAAAATTTAGTGTTAGTATCATTCATTTGTGGAATATAAAGGTTTGCTCCAAACCTTTCATTTGCTTTTTTTATAAAGTATGCAGAGAGTAACGGGGAAGCTTTTTCGATATTCTGATGAATGAAAAAACATATGTTTTGCAAACCTTGGTCTATCCATTTTTCTAGGCGATCTATCCAATCATCAAGACGCTTATAATCACTCTCGTGATTTGCGCCATTATATCTTATGAATGCAGTAGGAGTGGTCAATCGCATATGCAGTAAATCTCGTCTTCCAGCCGTATCAACAATTATATAGGTTATCTTATGTTTTTCAAGTATTGAATAAAGTTCTTCGTAAACTTCAGCATCGTTAAACCAATCAGTATGGCGGAACTCAATAGCAGGCTTAAAATCTTCAGGAAGCATTTTGAAAAAGGGCTCCAATCGATCGATATTCTTTGGCTTAAAATTGACTGGCATTTGCAAAAAGGGCATTTCAAGTTTTTCCTTTAAATTAGATGAATTCAAAATGTAATGGTTAAGAATTTCCTCACATTCTTGAAGTCGTTTCCAATGCGAGATTCCTTGATAAAACTTTGGGAAAAATCTGAAATCAGCAGGCGTTTTTTCATACCAACCAGCAAAAACATCTGGTGGAAAAATCCTGTAAAACGTAGCGTTAAGCTCAATACTATTGAATCTTCTAGAATAATATTCCAATTCATCTTTAATGCCTCGTGGATAAAACCCTCTTAGATCCGCTTTATTCCATTTTGCACACCCCACATAAAAATTGAGCTTTTTCTTTTTGTGTTTTGAAAGAATTTCCTTTGTTGCCGGATTGTCCTTTGGAAGTGTGAAATCTATCGTTTCAGGATGGTCGACTTTTCCGAATTTCATGGGTTTAATTCTTTTGAGTAAAGATAAACCATTAAATAAAACCCGAAAATTTAAAACCTTGTAACTTTTTATATTGCTGTTCGTCTTATATTTACTAAAGATTAAATAATTATCTGTGAAATGCCTAAATACAAAATTTCAAAACATATTGAGGATGGAAACAGGGCATACCATCTTTCATTAAAATTAAATTATATATATGAACATCTTGAAAACACTTACCATCGCATTTTTATTGACCGTCATCGCTCCTGTTTCTGCGCAAACGGCGGATGAAGTAATCAATAACTACCTTCAAGCTATTGGAGGCAAAGAGAACTTGAAAAAAATTAACTCAGCAACTTTCACTGGAAATATCGATCTTGGCGGAATGAACCTTCCGTTTACAAAAACACAATCTGCCAACGGCTTGACTATGACAAAAGCTAATTTGCAAGGACAAACTTTTTACCAAGAAGTATATGATGGTGAAACGCTTTGGGGAACCAACCAAATGACAATGGCCGCCGAAAAAAGTGATTCTGAAACAACAGCCAATTTTATAAAGAACATTAAAGATTTTCCAGATCCCTTTTTGGATTACAAAGAGAAAGGGTATACGGCTGAAGTAATTGGAAAAGAAACCGCAGAAGGCGTTTCAGCGTATAAGATAAAGTTAGTTAAGGAACCCGTTATTGTCGATGGTCAAAAAGTTGACGACGTAAGTTATTATTATTTTGATGCCGAAAACTTTGTACCGATTTTAATGGAACAAGAATTAACCTCCGGCCCTGGCAAAGGAATGAACCTCCAAATAAAGTTTAGTGATTATCAAGAAGTGGGTGGTGTATACTTCCCATTTTCATTAAACCAAGGAGTTAAAGGCCAGCCTGGTGGACAACTTATCACAATTACAGAAATTAAACTGAATGAACCAATAGACAAATCAATATATGCCTTTCCAGCATCGGCAACCGATTCAGAAAAAAAAGAATAATATCCTATGTTCTAATTAAATCCCTGTGCGACAGGGATTTTTTTTTAAATAAATTCTCAAAAATAATATAAATATTCCCGCTAGATATGCACGGCGGTGCATCTCAATACAATTTGAACAGAAAAAAAAGTAAGAAAAACCACCCCAGCCAAAACCCATCGCAATGAAAAAACACCTTTTAGCCATTCTCATTCTTTTTCTAATAACGGACATCTCCACCGCTCAGGAAACCTCTTTAAAAGGAAACGAACTTTTCGGCCATATGAATGCTCGTCACATTGGTCCAGCCCTTATGAGTGGTCGAATCAATGATCTTGAAAACCACCCTACAAATGCAAGGATCCTCTATGCCGGTGCAGCAGGCGGTGGAGTATGGAAATCTGGCGATGGTGGAGCAACCTTCTCCTCTATTTTTGACGAACATGCACAATCCATCGGAGTTGTAAAATTAGATCCAAAAAACCCAGATCAGATTATTTGGGTTGGCACTGGTGAAACTTGGACACGAAATTCGGTTTCGGTTGGAAATGGTCTGTATCAATCTACTGATGGGGGAAACAACTGGAAAGAAATTCCAGGTTTTGAAAATTCGGAACGCATTTCTTCCATCGTGATAAATCCAAATAATACAGATGAAGTTTTCGTAGGTGTTTTGGGTGCGCTTTGGAGCGACAGCGAAGATCGTGGTGTTTATAAAACAACAGATGGTGGAAAAACGTGGGCCAAAGTTCTTTATGTAGGAACTTCAACAGGTGTTTCCGATATTTTGATGGACCCCAACAATCCAGATATTTTGTTCGCTTCTATGTGGGAGTTCAGGAGAACAGCTTGGGGCTTTAATTCTGGTGGTGAAAATAGTGCGATTTACAAATCAACTGATGGAGGAAAAACTTGGAACAAATTGACCAAAGACCTTCCTAAAGGAAAATTGGGAAGAATAGGAATTGCAATGGCTCCTAGCGACAGTAAAATTATTTACGCAGTAATTGAAACCGGTGAAACAGAAACTAATGGTCTATGGAAATCCAAAGATGGTGGACATTCTTGGGAGCATCTAAATAATGATTTTGGACTGACTGTAAGACCTTTCTACTTCTCTAGAATAACCGTCGATCCAAAAAACCCAGATATCATTCTTAAAGGGGGTCTAACCGGTTCCATCAGCCGTGATGGTGGGAAAACCTTCAAGAATCTTGGCAATATGCACAGTGATATTCACGACATTATCTTCGACATAAACAATAGCGATATTATCTATTCTGGTACAGATGGCGGAGTTTATCGTTCTTGGAAT
This sequence comes from Aequorivita sp., assembly GCA_034675805.1. Lineage (GTDB taxonomy): Bacteria > Bacteroidota > Bacteroidia > Flavobacteriales > Flavobacteriaceae > Aequorivita. The sequence goes on from JAUCCX010000001.1 coordinate 271,105, forward strand.
GGTGGCTCCACTTTTGAAATCGTTGAGAATCTTCCGCTGTCTCAATTTTACCACATTAGCCTCGACAATGCCGAGCCTTACAATGTATATGGTGGCTTACAGGACAATGGCTCCTGGTATGGACCCTCCTCTGCTCCTGGCGGTGTTTCTGCCCGTGATTGGAACAGTGTTGGCTATGGCGATGGATTTCGTGTTTTAAAGCACCCCACAAAAAATATTATCTATTCCGAAATGCAGGGCGCTGCCAACGTTTGGCGATACGATGTCGATAGAAACAGAACCACAACCGTTCAACCACAACCAAAAAAAGGTGACCCAGAACTTCGTTTCAATTGGAATACCCCGATGGCAATCAGCGCTTTCGTTCCTGATAGATTCTATATGGGTAGCCAATTTCTGCATCGGTCGGATGATATGGGTGATAGTTGGACCATCATTTCGCCAGATCTCACCACGAACGATAAAACAAAACAGGACCAAGCCAACTCCGGCGGGCTTTCGGTTGACAATAGTGGTGCCGAGAAATACACCACGATTTTCACGATTGCCGAATCTCCTTTGGACCAAAATATTATTTGGGTAGGAACTGATGATGGAAATGTTCAGCTTACAACCGATGGCGGAAAAAGCTGGACTAATCTCACCAACAATCTTGTCGGAATTCCAAAAAATACTTGGGTATATCATATTGAAGCCAGCGTTCACGGAAAAGGAACCGCTTATGTTGTTTTAGAAGGCCACAGTACGGGCGATATGAAACCTTATACCCTAAAAACTACCGATTATGGCAAAACTTGGAAATCAATTATTTCAGATGATATAGATAATAAAGCTTTTGTCAGAAACATTCAAGAGGATTATGTCAACGAGGATTTACTTTTCCTAGGAACGGAATTCGGATTATACATTACAATTGACGGTGGAAAAAACTGGTCACAGTTCACCAATAATATGCCACTAGTAGCTGTCCATTTTATTGATCTTCAAAAACGCACTAACGATCTGGTAATGGGAACCCACGGACGTGGAGTTATAATCATAGACGATATTAGCCCCCTAAGGGAGTTAAGCTCAAAAATTTTAAATGAAGATGTTCACTTTTTTGAAAACAAACCTTTCACAATGACTGAAGACAGTGGTTTCAGTGGAGGTTTCGGCGCAGAGACTCAATTTGTAGGTGAAAACAAAAATACCAATGCCCGAATTGTTTACTATTTGAAAAAACGCCACACCTTCGGTAAAATGGAAATGGAAATACAAGATATGGCTGGCAATAAAATAGCCACTCTCGTTCCTGGAAAATCCAAAGGAATGAATATTGTTACTTGGGACTTTACAAGCACCGTCCCAAAAATGGCACAGGCAAAAACCCTTTCTTTTGGCGGATTTACGGCACCAAGAGTCTCGGCCGGAAAATACAAAGTTGTGCTTATTAAAGGAAATAACACCTACAGTCACGAAATTGAAGTAAAATATGATGAAAATTCAATAACAACTTTGGAGCAAAGAAAAGAACAGGAAGCGATTACCAAAAAGCTTTATGAAATGGTCGAGGATTTGGCTTATATGGTTTATGAAATTACCGAAACCCAGATTAAAGCCACGGAAGTAATTAAAAATAATCCCAAAGGAAAAAAAGATGCCCAAAAATTATTTGATGCCTTGGAGAACCTTAGAAAAGATTTGGTAATCACCACGGGTGATAATTATGTAGCCTCGGCTGAACCAGAATTACGTGAAAAAATGGCGAGTCTTTATAGTAACGTTGCTTCAAACTACAATAAAGTTTCCGGAGCCTCAAAAGCGAATTTTGAATTGATTACCGATAATTTTTCAAAAGAAAAGAAGCGTTATACTGAGGTAATGGCGAAAGAAGGTAAAAACTTCAATTCCTTCTTGGAGAAAAATAATATTCCCAAAGCTGAAATTCAAAGCAAAGAAGCGTTTTTGAAGAAGGGTTAAAAGTTCGGTTGAGCGCAGTCGAGACCTATTAGTAAATAGAAATTTTTCAGGTCTCCACCGTGCTCGAACCGATACTTAACTGTTTTTCTACTTATTAATAAAAACCGTTTTCTTATTAACGAATTCGTGAATACCATTTACACTAAGTTCACGACCATATCCGCTCTGTTTTACGCCCCCAAAAGGTAGCCTTGGATCACTTTTTACCAATTCATTGATAAAAACTGCACCTTCATTAAATCGAGAAGCCAGTCGTTCGGCTTCCTCAATATTTTTAGTGAAAATGGATACTCCCAATCCAAATTTTGAGTTATTTGAAAGTGCAATCGCTTCCTCCACACTTTTAAAAGTTGTAACCGACAGTACCGGCCCAAAGGTTTCTTCATAAAAAACCGGCATGTTTTCGGTAACATTGGTCAAAACAGTGGGATCAAAATACGCTTCTAACCGCTTACCTCCTATCGCCAAAGTTGCTCCAGCATTTACAGAGTCATTCACCTGCTTTTCCAAATCCTTAGCGAGATCTTCTCTTGCCAAGGTACCGATAAAGGTTTCCTCGTCCATTGGATCACCACTTTTTAATTCTCTCACCCTTTCAACTAATTTCTTAACAAATTCGGCTGAAATCGTTGCGTCAATAATAAGTCGCTTTCCGGCAATACAACTTTGTCCGGTATTTTGAAAGCGCGCCTGTACACAGGTTGCAATAGTCTTTTCCATATCGCAATCTTTCATTACCACCAAGGCATTGTTTCCTCCAAGTTCAAGAACTGTTTTTTTAATGTTTTTACCCGCAATGGAAGCTACGGAAGAACCTGCAGGGCCACTTCCGGTAAGTGTTACGGCTTTTACTTTCTCATTTGTAATCACATCTTCTACTGAATTACTTCCTATCAATAAAGCAGTAAAGCAATTATCAGGAAATCCAGCTCGTTTAAAAACCTTTTCAATATTTAAAGCATTTCCAAAGACATTAGACGCATGTTTCAAAATCCCTATATTTCCAGCCATCAAGGCTGGCGCAGCGAATCGAAAGACCTGCCAAAAAGGATAGTTCCAAGGCATTACCGCCAAGACAACCCCTAGAGGCTCATAACTTACATAACTTTTGTAAGCATCTGTTTTAATTGTTTTATTGTGAAGTTGTTGCTCAGCATTTTCAGCATAATATTTACAAACCCAAGCACATTTTTCAACTTCGGCAATGGCTTGTGAAATCGGCTTGCCCATTTCCAACGTCATCATTTCGCCATATTCTTCTTTATTCTCTTCCAATTCAGAAGCGGCCGCAAGCATTAATTTTCTCCGCTCTTCAAAAGAAGTTGATCGCCAACTGTAAAAACATTGGTCAGCCTTGTCTATAATTTCTTCGACTTCATTTTTAGTATGGTTTTTATAAGTTTTAATTTCTTTTCCTGAATAAGGATTAAATGAAGTTGTAGTGGACATTGTTTTTATTTTAAAAGTATTGAAAACATTGGGGAAAACATAGCCGGTTAAGAGGATTTTAACGCGAAAATTGTTGAAAATATTCCTCGCAAATTTTCGTTAACTTTTAAGTATTGTGATACATTTGCGAAAACCTTTATTTAAAGGAAAACAGAACATATTTTAATTAGTTTTTTGATTCTTAAGTTTAAAAAAAGAATCTTGGAAGAAATACGAAAACGAGATGAAAAACATTGCACTTACACATATCCACGAACAATTAGGTGCCAAGATGGTACCATTTGCAGGTTACAATATGCCAGTATCATACGAAGGCGTAAACGCTGAACACGAAACCGTCCGTAAAGGAGTTGGCGTTTTTGACGTTTCACATATGGGCGAATTTTTAATTACTGGCCCTAATGCCTTGAGCTTAATTCAGAAAGTATGCAGTAACGATGCTTCTAAGTTAGTAGATGGACAAGCGCAATACACTTATTTATCAAATGAAACTGGCGGAATCGTGGATGATCTTATTGTCTACAAATTAAAAGATGAAGAATACCTATTAGTTGTAAACGCTTCAAATATTGATAAAGACTGGGAATGGATTTCCAAGCACAATACTATGGATGCTACAATGCGCAATATTTCTGATGATTATTCTTTGTTGGCTATTCAAGGCCCTAAGGCTATTGAAGCAATGCAATCACTGACTTCTGAAGATTTAAGTGCCATTAAATTCTATCATTTTAAAGTAGCAGACTTTGCGGGAATCGAACATGTAATTATTAGTGCTACAGGTTATACGGGTAGCGGCGGTTTCGAGATTTACTGTAAAAACACTGAAGTAGAACAGGTTTGGAACAAAGTGATGGAAGCTGGTAAGAAATTTGGTATAAAACCAATTGGACTGGCAGCTAGAGATACCCTCAGACTTGAAATGGGCTTCTGTCTGTACGGAAATGATATTAACGATACAACTTCACCATTGGAGGCCGGTTTAGGTTGGATTACCAAATTCACGAAAGATTTCGTCAATTCGGAAAATCTTAAAAAGCAAAAGGAAGAGGGGGTTAAAAGAAAACTTATTGGTTTTGAATTGACCGAACGCGGAATTCCAAGACACGATTACGAGATTGTTGATAAAGACGGAAACAACATCGGTATTGTAACTAGTGGCACCATGGCACCATCATTAGGAAAGGCAATCGGACTTGGATACGTGACAGTTGAAAATAGCGAGCCAGGGACTGAGGTTTTTATTCAAATTAGAAATAAGCCAGTAGCTGCTAAAATCGTGAAAACACCATTTTATAAAGCTTAATGGGAAACCGAATCCTCATATTAGGCGGTAGTGGCTTTATTGGTAATGCGATATACAAAGAGCTGCTCTCCTATTTTGAAGTACACTGCACCTATTGTATGCAGCAAGGTGCTTTTTCTGAAAATCAGGTATTTTATAGATTTTGCGCTGATGAGGATTCCTTGTTTTTATTATTAAACGAAATTAGACCAACCACAATCATTTCTGCAATGGCAGGTGAATCTAGCAGCCTCTTTGCCGCGCATCAGGAAGTGGTGAACTATGCACTTCTAAATGAAGATTGCTCAGTTTTATATATTTCCTCCTCAGAAGTTTTTGATGGCAAATTTCGGCATCCTTCCTATGAAAAAGATTCAACGGTTTCCGAAACTTCTTCTGGAAAATTTAAAATTTTGATAGAAAAATTATTATTGGAGAAAATCCCTTCACAGACTGCAATTCTAAGATTGCCTTTGGTCCTTGGAATCAACTCCCCCCAAATCATACATCTTCGTCAGTGTATCCGTCATAAAGCCACTTTTGAAGTTTTCCCTAATTTGGTTATTACCACAACTACTATAAATAAGGTTTGCCAGCAAATCCATTATATAATAAATCAATCAATTCACGGAATTTACCATTTGGCAAGTTCAGATATGGTTCACCACGAAGATCTTTTTAAAGAAATCACCACAAAAATGGGCGATAAAATGCCTATCTTTAAAAACGTTTTTAATAGGAATGAAGATAGTTACAACGCAATTCTTCCTAAGGAAAACAAATTACCAAATTATCTTCAAATATCTGTTGCACAGGTTATTGAGGAATGTAGCCTAAACGAAGAGATTATATCGATCAGGTAGAGACGCAAAATCTTGCGTCTCCATCAAATAAAAATAAAAATTATGAAAGCACTAACAGACAAACAGATCAATGAAAAATTAAAAGCATTTGAAGGATGGGAATATAGTGAGGGCGCCTTGCATACCATTTTCGAATTCGATGATTTTAAGGATGCATTTTCAGCAATGACAAGAATTGCATTTGAAGCCGAAAGATTACAGCACCATCCAGAATGGAGCAACGTTTACAATTCCTTAGAAATATACCTCTCAACCCACGATGCTGATGGGGTTACGGAAAAGGATTTTGAGTTAGCCGAAATAATTGATGAACTCATTGGGTAGAAGCCCTAAAACTTCAATCGAAGTGCCAAATTTTAAATCAAATGAATAATATTTGGTCCCGATATCAATTGGAATGGGATTTGTTTTTTGTGTTTTCTATCTTTGAAATATAATTTTAAGAATAAATAATAGCAATAGATAACAATAATAGATAATATTTTATGGGAAGAGCTTTTGAATTCAGGAAAGCAAGAAAAATGAAGCGTTGGTCTGCAATGTCCAAAGCTTTTACGCGAATTGGTAAAGACATTGTAATGGCGGTTAAAGAAGGCGGACCGGATCCTGATGCCAACTCCAGACTGCGCGCCGTAATCCAGAACGCAAAGTCTGTGAATATGCCTAAAGATAATGTTGAACGTGCCATTAAACGTGCTAGCGACAAAAGTTTAGGTGATTATAAGGAAATCCTTTTTGAAGGTTATGCCCCCCACGGTATCGCGATTTTGATTGAAACAGCCACGGATAATAATACACGCACAGTAGCCAATATTCGCAGTTACTTTAATAAATGCGATGGCAATATGGGCACCTCAGGTTCTGTTTCTTTTATGTTCGACCATACTTGTAATTTCAGAATTAACCCAGAAGGTTTAGATATAGAAGAACTTGAGCTGGAATTGATAGACCACGGTGTTGATGAGATTTTTGAAGATGAGGACGGCATAATGATTTATGCGCCTTTTGAAAGTTTTGGTGATATTCAATCTTATTTGGAAGAAAATAAGCTTGAAATCCTGTCATCTGGTTTCGAACGGATTCCGCAGGTTACAAAAACCTTAAGTGAAGAAGAAGCTGCAGATGTTGAAAAACTTCTTGAGAAAATTGAAGAAGATGATGACGTTCAGAACGTATATCACACAATGGAAGAATCTTCCGAAGAATAAAATAACTCGAATTTATATCAATTAAAAAATGCCATCTGAATGATCTCAGATGGCATTTTTTAATTGTTTTACATCCCTGGTTTATTTCTTATTGAAATAAAGGGAGGACGCTCCTTCCAATGCTGCGGTCAAAGCCGGTTTTAAATTCCCTCCTGCACCTATCTGGTCAAAAAACAGAACTTTTCCACCTCCATTTATACGTTCGGCAATAAAAACTGTTTTGCTACTGTCATCATATGCTACTGCAACTGGATTCCCCATTTGTGTGAAGGTCCCAGAAACTTTTATTTGATTCCCTACTAACTCCAAAACATCACCATCTGGCACTGCATTAAACTTATTTACAAAATCATTAATAATGTGGAAGGCCCCATCTCTATCATTTATATCATTTCCAATATCAGTAAGAACAACGGTTCCCTTATCTTGAGTAATGCCGTGAATACGAGTAATTCCGCCAATTTCAATACGCTTGTTTGGAACCGCAATAACATCTGTGGTATAGGTTGTAAGAAAATCTTTAAGAACCGCCACATCAGCAGATTTATCAACTACTGTATAAAGATCATTCCCTATTAATTCAATTCCCCAAACTGCATAATCCACAGTTACCGTATTTCTTAAAGTGAATCCACTACCATCTCTCTTAAAAATAAAAAACCTTCCTTCATCTGTACTAGGATTTGCATCTAAATCTGCATTGTCTGAAACTATATAGAAATCCTCAGTAACAACTAAATCTCGAGGACTTCCAAGTTCTGGTTGACTTGACATTGACAAACTTAATTCACCATTATCAGAAACCTCACTTACATTCCGATAGGTATTTAAAACCTTTTGAGCCCCAGAAACAACCGCCAATTCATCTTCGGCATCATCGTAATAAAGGCCCTCGTTATCATTGGAGCTAACTCTCATTGTTCGCGTTAAAATTCCATTGGTAGTGAAATCATAAGAAACTATTGAATTAGTGGTGTTGCTAGCAGCAAAGAGATTTGCCACAACCGTCCCAGGTTGTCCACTTCCTCCGCCCCCATCATCATCGGACGAGCCATCGTCAAGACTGCAGGAAACTAACAGTGCTGCGAAACCTAAAGCAGTTAAAATAAATTTTATCTTTTTCATAGCTATTTTATTTTTTATGCAATTTTAAGAATAAGATTTTAAAATAATAATCCAACCTGTGAGCTTAACTAAAATTTAACGGCATCAGGCTGTAGAACAAACACATAAACTTCAAAAAATTATTTCCTTTTATATGTCAAAGGAATAATCTGCCTTTTTACCAACCACTCCTTTGAAATAGGATCGCAACTTTTGCAAATCTAAATCAATATTTCCAGTCGGATAAAACGCTTCATTTAAAACAATGGTCTTTCTTTTGTAATCAAAAGCTACGCAAATAATGGGAACCTCTGCAGCCATAGCGATATAGTAAAACCCTGTTTTCCACTCCGAAACTTTTTGCCGAGTGCCTTCTGGTGCCATTGCAAGCCGAAACTCTTCTTTACTTTTAAAAATTTCAGCGATCGCTTCTACTTTATTTTGCCCTGGTGTACGATCTAACTTTTCACCACCCGTCCATCGGAAATACCAACCAAAAGGCCATCTAAAAAGTTCTTTCTTAGCAATATAATTAATCTGGGTTTTTGTCAATCTACGGGTAAATAACCCAAGGTAGAAATCGTGCCAACTAGTGTGTGGAACTACGATTATCACCGCTTTTTTTACAGCAGGATCAAAAGAGCCTTCAATTTTCCAGCCCATTAATCTTTGAAATATAAATTTTGCTATTCCCATTGTAAGAGATAATTTCTCAAACTACATTTTTAAGTATAGCTCTCTTAATTTTTCATGGGTAATTGTACTTTCCCAATTATTGCCCAAAGCATTTTCCCACAATGGAACCATCCCCAATGCAACGGTAATCATTGTTTCCATTTGTTCTTCTGTAAGGTTTTTACAGATGCCCTGTGGAATTTCTACTCCGTGTTTTTCTACCATTCTTTTAAAAATCTCCACATCCTTTGGATAAAACTCTTCCAGATATTGGAAAACAATACAGTTCCCAACACCGTGTTTTGTCCCCAAAACATAACCTAAACCATAGCTCATTGCATGGGCAACTCCCACTTGGGAATATGCTATGCTCATTCCTCCGTGCCAGGAAGCCATCATCAATTTGCCACGTGACTCTTCTTCGGAAAGATCATCTCCCAAAAAGATTTCCATACATAAATCATAAGCTTTTTCACCATAACTCTGGCTGAAGGCATTTAAGAATGTACCATTTAGAGATTCTACACAATGGATAAAACAATCCATTCCCGTATAGAACCATTGATTTTTTGAAACTCCTTTTGTGAGTTCTGGATCTAGAATTACTTGGTCAAAGGGTGTAAAATCACTGTTAATACCCAATTTACGAACCGGTCCTGTTAGAACTGTTGTACGCGAAACTTCAGCGCCGGTACCAGAGATTGTTGGTACGCCAACGTGGTATACCGCCTTGTGCTTCACCAAGTCCCATCCTTGATATTCAGATGCGCTTCCTTGATTTAAAAGCATAATGGAAACAGCTTTTGACATATCCATAACGGTACCGCCACCTATACCGATAATACCGGAAGGTGTTTGGGTGAATTCGTTTTTAATATCTTTTACTAAATTATCTACTTGTGAAGTTTTAGGCTCTTCTTCGGTAGATATAAAAATCAATTTATCATTAAATCGAAGGTTTATTCTATCCAAAAATTCAGTATTTCCTTCAAAGACATCATCTATTAAAAATATAAAGGGTGCTTTTTCTTTCTTATGGGAAGCAAGTATAGACGAAAGTTGATCAAAACATCCTTCCCCAAAAACCACTTTGGGCACCATGGGAAAGTTCCTGAATTTATTATTTACCGTATCTGGCTTTTGCTCCTTTAATAATTTATTAGCTCTGGCAAGATCCTCTGGAGTGTCTATTTCAACCCCAGCAGTGTTGGAAATAACCATTTTTATATTTTTTCCATATTCCAAATAACGAATACATTCAATTTTCTCTACAGCTTCCAAAGACCGCATTGGCAAACGATAAAAATCCATAATAGCACTTTTTCTAAAGGCATAAATACCTTTGTGCTTGTAGTATTGCATCTCCACATTTTTATCACGTGGATACGGAATAGGTGAACGTGAAAAGTAAAGCGCAAAATCGTCTTTATCAACGATGACTTTTACGCAATTAGGATCACTAATCTCTTTCCAATCGTGGATTTCAGTCATTAATGAGGCCAAATCAATTTTATCTGCATCTGCCTCATTGAAAACGGACAATACTCTTTCCAGTCCTTCCCTACTTGTGAAAGGCTCGTCTCCTTGAACGTTGACTACAATGTCAACATCCATATTTTCAACGGCTTCAGCAATTCGGTCACTCCCGCATTCATGCTCCTTCTGGCTCATAATAGCCTTTCCCCCGTTTCTTTCAATCTCCTCAAAAATTACGTCGCTGTCTGTTACCACATATACTTCATCAAAAAGTTCTGTAGCTTTTGCAGCTTCATAAGTTCTAACTATAACGGGTTTTCCACCCAAATCCTGCATAAGTTTTCCAGGAAATCGAGACGCACCATAGCGCGCAGGAATCATTGCTATTATTTTCAAGATAATGTTTTTTTAAATGTTGTCAAAAATAAGAAGATTAAGTTCTCGGCACTCTTTTTTTACGAAGCTTTTTGTAAAACCAAAAAAATAAGAAAAACAGAAAGACTACCAATATAAAAGCGATAATAGGAATAAAGATGGCTACAATCGCCATTACAACAGAAGTACCCGTTTCTACTGTAGTTAAAACAGGATTAGCAAGCCCGCCAGTGGTTGTACTAGAGGTAAGTCTAGCTGCCGAAGTATTTCCTTTTATTGCCGCAGCAGTACCTCCACCGGCAATAATTGCCAAGGCCCAAGTTACCACAGGACTTAAATCTGTAATAGTAGCAACCATAACGGCTGTTCCTGCCAATGTTGCCAATGGCAAAGTGATAGTATCAAGTAAGTTATCCAACCAAGGAATATAATATCCGAAAATTTCTATCAACGTTGCGACTCCCATGGTAATAACAGCGGTGAGACTTCCCACCCATTGCCAACTTTCATTCAAAGGAATAATATCGTAATAGCCCGCCAAACTTAGAACTAACAGTGGCAAGAACACCCGGAAACCAACCGCCGCCGCAAGTCCAATACCTAGAAAAATACTGATTATTATATCAAAGGTCTCCATTTTTTAGTTGGTTGGTTTTTAAGTTCAATGGGATTTACGAAGTTATAAAAATTTTAAAAAGGATTATGTTCTCATCCCTCACCATTATTCTTCAAAAAACTCATCTTTAAATCCTATCAGATAAAGTTTTTCCTGTGCTCGTGTTACAGCCGTATAAAGCCAACGCAAATATTCTCTGTCTATCCCATTGGGAAGGTAGGGCTGCTCAACAAAAACCGTTTTCCACTGCCCTCCTTGTGATTTGTGACAGGTTATTGCATAACTGAATTTAACTTGCAGTGCGTTGAAATACTTATTGTTCTTTACGGCTAAAAATTTCTTGTACTTAGACTTTTCAGATGCGTAATCTTTCATTACTTCTTGATATAACATATTTGATTCATCATAAGTAAGTGAAGGACTTTCTGAAGTCAAAGTATCTAAAAGTAGAACTGTTTCTAAAGGTTTCATATTTGGATAATCCACCATTCGTATCTTCACTTCGGCAAAGCGAAATCCATATAGATTCTTAAAAGCAAATATCTCCAAAACCTCTACTATATCACCGTTCGCAACAAATCCAGCTTCGCTCGTATTATCTACCCAAAAATAATTGTTTTTTACAACCATTAAATAATCCCCAGCAGAAAGTTCAGATTCCTGAAACAGAATGCGTTCACGAATGCTTTGATTGTAGAGATTAGCTCTTTTGTTTGAGCGGACAATAATAACAGTATCTTCATTGCCCAAGGCTGAATAATTGTCATTGATGGCATCCATTATTTCCTGTCCATCCACTGGGCGAATAACATCTGGAAAATTATGTCCTGAAAATTTAAACGCCTCATATAATTCGTCATCTAGTCGTTCCCGAATTTTCGTTGCGTTTTCCAGGATTCCACTATCCTTTTGTTGACGGACTACTTCATCTAATTCAAGCAAGATCACATCACGGTTGTACTGCGTTTCAAGTACTCTTGCATCTAATGCCGGACTAATTGATAAATGAACCGGTGGTAACTGCGCAGAATCACCAATTAAAAGAAGCTTGCAATTGTTACCGCTATAAACATATTGCATCAAATCATCAAGTAATGATCCGTTTTCAAAAAGTTTGGAGTCTTGGTTTATATCGGGAATCATCGACGCTTCGTCAACAATAAAAATAGTATCTCGATGCTTATTAACCTGCAAGGAAAAAGAAACAGAGCCTTTTTCGCTCTTAGGAAAATATATTTTTTTGTGAATTGTAAAGGCCTGCTTACTCGAATAATTACTAATAACCTTTGCAGCTCTCCCTGTAGGTGCTAACAAAACCGACCTCTTTTTTACTTTGCCCAGGTTTTTTACCAAAGCCCCTACAATGGTTGTCTTTCCTGTACCTGCATATCCTTTTAACAAGAACGTCTCATTTTTATTCGTTCCTAACACAAATTTCGCCAATAATTGCAACGCGATATCCTGCTTGGGAGTGGTGTTATGGGGGAAGTCATTCTTTAAAAATCCGTAAAATTCTGATTCATTCATCTTTCACTACTATCAATGAGGGTTTAAAGATAGGTATGATTTTTTCGCAATATACTTTTGCGAACAAAAAAAAATTGTAGATTTGCGATAGACCTTTTAGTAAAATCAACACTTAAACAAAATCAATAATGAAATTAGTAATTCAGATTCTTCTTTGGATTGTCATCATCTTTTTAGGCTGGAAATTATGGAACTCAGTTATGGGACCAGTTGAATTCAACAAAGTTAAAGAGGCACGTTATGCCAAAGTAATTAAAAATTTGAAAGATATTCAAGCCGCAGAGCTTGCACACAAAGAAATTACAGGAAGCTTTACCGGTGATTGGGATAGCTTAGTTAACTTTATTGAAACTGCAAAATTCGCAAATACTCAAAGACGCGACACTAGTTATGCTGACGTTGCAAAAAACAAAGCTTACGGTATCGATCAAGGATACTATTTGGATAAAGTTTTGATTGACACTTTAGGTTTTACATCCGTTAAAGATTCCCTCTTTAAAGGTTCTGATAGGTATAAAACGATGATGAACGTTCCTGTGGAAGGTTTAGACGCTAAGTTTGACCTTAAGGCCGGGAAAATCGTAAAAAACGACGCTACATATTCTGTGTTTGAAGCAAAAGTTTCAAAAAATGTTGTTTTGGGCGATCTTGACAAAGACCTTCTGGCACAAGAAACACAAGTACAATCTGTAGACGGCGTTAACGGCCCAGATATTAAGGTAGGTTCTATGGAAGAAGTAAACACTTCTGGAAACTGGCCAAAAATTTATGATGCTACAAAAGACAACTAACATATCAAATAACTCACATAATAGACTGTCCGTTCAAGTTTCTTTGAACGGGCTTTCTTTTTTGGTAACTAATCCCAAAAGTACTGAAACGATCTTTTTCCTTGAAAAAATATTGGACTATAGCACTACTCCAGAGGAACTTTTAATGGAGATTGAATCCATTATGTACAATAATGAAATCCTCAACTCTGGCTTTGAGAATGTAACCTTGGTTTACTCAACACCTATTTATAGTCTAGTTCCCGTTTCGCACTTTGACGAATCAAAAGCTAGTGAATATCTTAAGTTCAACTCAAAAATATTAGCCAATGATTATATGGCGCACGACCTTTTAGAAAGCCAAGAAATAGTGGTTGTGTATGTTCCTTTTATGAATATCAATAACTTTTTCTTTGATAAATACGGATCCTTCAATTACTACCATTCCACTACCCTATTATTAAAGTCCATTTTGGAAAAAGAAAAATATTCACTTCCAAAAATGTATCTTCATTTTCAGAAAAATAGCTTCGATTGTATTGTTTTAAAGAACGGAGAACTTCAACTCTGCAATAGTTATTCATTCAAAACACCTGAAGATTTCATCTATTATACACTCTTTTGTATGGAGCAATTAAAACTAAATCCAGAGAACCTTCCTGTACTGCTTTGTGGTGAAATCGATAAGGATGATGAAAACTTTAAAATGGCATATACTTTTATTCGAAATATTGAATTTGCCGAAAGTAATTCTACAATTACAAAAATTGATTCCAATGATAAACCCCATCATCATTTCATTCTAAAACACACGGTATAAATGCGAATAATTTCAGGCACTCATAAAGGAAGAAGACTTACCGCACCAAAAAACCTACCCGTTCGGCCAACTACCGATTTTGCCAAAGAAGCCCTTTTCAATATTCTTAGAGTACGTTATTATTTTGATGAACTCTCTGTCCTCGATCTTTTTGCTGGTACAGGAAATATAAGTTTTGAATTTGCATCCCGTGGCGTGCCTGATATAATTGCCGTTGATGCCCACCAAGGCTGTACTCAATTCATCGATAAAGTCTCAGAAGAATTCTCATTTCCCATTATCACTTTAAAATCCGATGTTTCAAAATATCTGGAAAACGCCTCAGGAAAATTCGATGTTATTTTCGCAGATCCTCCATACGATTTTGATATTTCGCAATTATCGAGTATATTATCAAAAGTTTTTGAAAGAAATCTTCTAAAAGAAGAGGGAGTGCTAATTATGGAACATTCCAAAATAATCAACCTTTCGGAATTGGAACATTTTACTGAAGTTCGCAAATACGGTGGCAACGCTTTCACTTTTTTTCAATGAAAAAATATGGATGAGAAAATTATAAAAGTGAGTTTCGGAATTGCAAAAATTTTTGATAATATCGTCGAGATAACCATTAATGAAGGTGTAACAATTCAGGCAAAAGATATGAATGAATTGTTTGAGCTCTTTGACTCTTCTTATCCAAACCAAAACCTGGGATACCTCTCTAACCGCAAAAATGATTATTCTTTAGATCTAAGTCCTGGACTGTATAAAGCATTTCACGAAAATTTAATAGCTATAGCAGCAGTTTGCTATACAGATGCTTCATACAAAAATGCACAATTTGAGAAAGCATTTTATAAGGGTAAACCTTTTGAAGCTTTCAGAGATTACGAAGAAGCCGTAAACTGGTTGAAAACTCATCTGTAATATAAAAAAATGCAGGCCTATAAGCCGGGTTCTGTTACCAATCCCGATAGCTATCGAGATGGTACCTTATCATTTATCTAGACGTTCCGTTAACGAAACGCTCAATCTGCCTACCCTCCTGCATCGGGCGGGAACCCTCAAGCACAGGTTTACATGACATTTCACCGCATAGAGTTTACATGATTTCACTACAGCATTACCTGTACATCCTTTCTGTTGCACTAGTCCTTTCCCGAACCCGATAGATATCGGGCCGAGACGACGGCTGTTAGCCGCTATGCTTCCCTATGGTGCCCGGACTTTCCTCCCTCCCGAAAAAAATCGGGACGACGATAAGGCGGCCTGCCGTGCAAAAGTAATCCAATGTTAATAAATATGGGAAAATACGAACATCTATTTTTTTAAAACCCGTTGTACATATCTATATTTGCCTACAAGTAAATAAAACAAAAACCAACAGCCCACAACAGAAAACCTACAATCCACAACTGACCCCTAAAAAAATGGACCCTTTCATAGTATCTGCCAGAAAATATCGCCCCACCACTTTTAAAGATGTGGTTGGACAACAGGCTATTACCAATACTTTGGATAACGCCATAGCAAACAATCATCTAGCACAGGCCCTCCTATTCACTGGTCCACGTGGTGTGGGGAAAACCACTTGTGCACGTATTCTCGCAAAGAAAATAAACCAGACCGGCACGGAAAAAGAGGATGAGGACTTCGCTTTCAATATTTTTGAACTGGATGCAGCTTCAAACAACTCGGTAGATGATATCAGAAACCTGATAGATCAAGTTCGAATCCCTCCCCAAGTCGGAAAGTACAAGGTTTATATTATTGATGAGGTCCATATGTTGTCTCCCTCAGCTTTCAATGCGTTTTTGAAAACCTTGGAAGAGCCGCCAAAACACGCAATTTTCATTTTGGCAACTACTGAAAAGCATAAGATAATTCCAACCATCCTTTCACGCTGCCAGATTTTTGATTTTAGAAGAATTGGCGTTCGCGATATAAAAGAACATTTAGCCGAAGTTGCTAGAGCCGAAGGAATAGAGGCCGAAGACGACGCACTCCACATCATAGCCCAAAAAGCGGATGGCGCGCTGCGTGACGCCCTTTCTATTTTTGATAGGGTTGTGAGTTTCTCGGGGAAAAAACTTACTCGTGAAGCAGTTACAGAAAACTTAAACGTATTAGATTATACTTGGTACTTCCAAATTACCGACCTACTTCTCGAAAACAACATTCCACAAGTACTGGTAACTTACAACGATATACTTTCAAAAGGATTTGACGGACATCACTTTGTAATGGGTCTCGCTTCCCACTTCCGCGATCTTTTGGTCTCCAAAAACCAAGAAACAATCAGCCTCTTGGAAGTTGGCGATCAGGTAAAAGCAATGTATCTAGAGCAGTCGCAAAAAACAAGTTCACAATTTCTAATTGAGGGTATTGATATCGCAAATACCTGCGACCTTAAATACAAAAACAGCCAAAACCAGCGCCTGCTAGTCGAACTCTGCCTAATGCAACTTGCTTCCTTGACTTTTCAGGGCGAAAAAAAAAAACTCCAATAGCGGCGAACGCTTCGTAATACCTCCCTCCTATTTCAAGAGCGAAAAATACACCTCAGAAAAAGTTACTTCTGCAGGCAGTATCGTTCCTAAACCTGTAAAACATATTGAAGAAGAAATTGAAAGTGAAAAGGAAAGAATAAAAGCAGCCGAACCCACCGAAAATATCACCAATAAAGGAAACTCCTCACAACAGACAACAGACACCCCCCAACCGAAAACCGAAAACCCACATCCCACAACCGACAACCGCCAACTTGTAGCCGAACGAAATGCCAAAAGAGTCTCCGCTCTCTCATTAAAAAGTATCCAGAAAAAGCACGAAATAAAGCAGGAGATGGTTGCAAACCAACCAGATGCTAAAAACCTTCCAGTAAACAATTTTTCCGAAGAAGAAATGCAAGCTGCCTGGACGGAATATACTACCAGTGTGGAAAGCGAAGGAAAATTCAACCTCCTTTCACATCTAACTATGGAGGCTCCAAAATTGGAAGGCTCCATAATTCATCTCGAGTTTCCCAATCATACCATTAAAACCGAAGTAGAGCGAGCCAAGTTCGAACTTCTCACATTCCTTCGTGATAAACTACAGAATTACGACATAGACCTCGATATAACCGTAAACGAAACCATCGAAAAACGTTACGCCTACACAACTCGAGAAAAATTTGAAAAATTAAAAGAAATGAACCCACTAATAGAAAAACTCCGAAAGGAATTTGACTTGGATATATAAAAATGGGAAAATCACAAATCACAAATCACGAATCACAAATCACGAATCACAAATCACCAATCACAAATCACAAATCACAAATCACGAATAACAAATCAAAAATCACCATGCTAGGCCTAAAACTCCCCACAGACCCGCGTTGGGTAAATATCGTTGAAAAGAATATAGAAGATATTCTAACAGATCACGCTTGGTGCGAACAAAAGGCTGCCTCAACTGCCGTTTCGCTAATTGTAGGCTTTCCAGAATATACAGATCTAATTCAGGAAATGATCCTGCTGATAAAAGAAGAAATCAGCCATTTTAAAATGGTGCACGATAAAATATTGGAACGTGGTTGGGTCTTGGGGCGCGATCGAAAGGACGACTATGTATTACAAATTGTAAAGTTCTTCCCAAAAGGAGGCAGCAGAACCACACAATTGGTTCATAGATTATTATATGCTGCCCTGATTGAAGCTAGGAGCTGCGAGCGTTTTCGTTTACTGAGTGAAGAACTTGAAGACAAAGAACTGGCAGAATTCTACAGAAAACTAATGGTGAGTGAAGCAAATCATTACACGATGTTTCTGGGCTTTGCAAGACAATATGGCGACAGAAAAGAAGTAGACCAAAAATGGAACGAACTTCTTACCTTTGAAGCAGAAGTAATGAAAGAACTGAGTAAACATCAATCCATTCACGGATAAAACTTATAAAATTTCTTCCAAATGAAACTCAAAAGAAGAAGGAAACTAGTTAAATATATAGATGTTCTGGACCATCCCATTCGGTTCAATCCATTTGTTTTTAGTAGAATGTTTATTCTTTGGGCGCTACTAGGTCTAATTGGCGGTATAATATCAGGAACCTATTGGATCGTCCTTATGTTTCTCACAGAGTTTATCGGCGGATATGGAGGTTGGCTGGTTATTCCAATAATGGCGTTCGCGGGTCTCTCAGCTGGTTTGATTATTTATTTTATTGGTGATCCCGGCGAAATGCAGCTGATTGTAAACAACATCCGCTTCAACAAAGGAAAATTGGACCCCAAGAACAATCCTTCAATGATTCTCTCTTCCCTTATATGTGTAGCATCAGGCGGAAGCCTAGGGCCGGAATCCCCTTTGGTACAGGTTACTGGATCTACAGGAAGTTGGATTGGAAAACTTTTAAGATTAAAAGGAGAAGAATTGCGCTCCCTCAGTATCGCAGGTATGGCATCCGGATTTACCGCTTTGTTTGGCGCTCCCTTGGGCGGCAGTCTTTTTGCCCTGGAAATACTTCACCATAAACACGCCGTAGAATACTACCAAGCTATTATCCCTGCCCTTGTAGCCAGTGGCTTTAGTTATATCATTTTCGCAATAATAGTGCAGTTGGGATTGGGTCCAATGTGGGTTCTTCCTGCTTATGAAATGGGAACCGTCTTCGATTTTGGTTGGGCTGTCTTTTTTGGTTTTCTTGCAACCATTGTTGGTTGGGGTTTTATCTTCTGCACCAAATTCTTTAAAAAAGTCTTCGAAAAGATAAAAACACCGATTTACATTAAGACAATGATCGGCGGTATCTTATTGGGAACCATCGCTTTCTACATTCCCTTAACAAGATATTTCAGCCACTTCGAAATCAACGATCTTCTTCAGGAAAATGGCTCTGTCCAATTCCTCATTGGCGTCTTGGTCTTTAAAATTATTGCCATCGCTATTACCGTTACTTCAGGATGGCGCGGCGGATTTATCATTCCATTGTTTTTCTGCGGCACAGCCCTTGGCTTGCTTATTCACACGGTTTTTCCATCCATAAGCCTATCGCTGACTATTGTAAGCTGTATGGCGGCCATAAACGCCTGTGTAACACGCACGCCAATGAGCACAACTATTCTTTTAGCCACGCTCACAGGCTTCACTTATTTTATTCCCATACTTTTCGCAAGCCTTACCGGCTACTTCCTAGCCCCGCGCATCCCCTTTATTAGCGCACAGATGGAAAAGGAAGACCTAATTAAAGTAGAGAATAAGCCTCACGACCCTACAGAATAAAATTTTTTATCGGTAATTAGCTACTACTTATTAATCCTTAGAAATTATGAAGGGAATTCTCACCATCTGCCTACTCGTTATTTCCAACTCCTTTATGACCCTCGCCTGGTATGGCCACCTAAAATTTGCTGAATGGAAATGGAGTAGCAAACTCGGCCTTATAGCTATTATCCTCATAAGCTGGGGCATTGCTCTTTTTGAATACATCTTTCAAGTACCCGCCAACCGTATGGGCTTCAACGGCAACGGCGGCCCTTTTTCCCTCTTACAGTTAAAAGTAATCCAGGAAGTAATCACCCTGATTGTTTTTGTAGGCTTTACCCTCTTGGTTTTTAAAACAGAAACCTTTCGAGTAAACCATATCATCTCTTTTGTGCTTTTAATAGGCGCGGTTTATTTTATGTTTAAAAAATAAATTTATAAAGTTGATAAGTCTGTCATTAAGTCTTTTACAACCTGCTTATAAAAGAAACTGTTTTGTATTATATTTGAGAAGATTAACAAATTAGCGTGGCGCACATATAGGATATAGACGCAATAGACCAGAAGAAATGTCGTATATACTTATGTTGGCAGCAAGTGAAACAACCAAGTACCCGAATATCAACAATAGGATAAATATCAAAAAATGAATTGGAAAATTTTTGGTTTAAAATACGACAATCAAGAAACTTGGGCATTTGAACAAATGTCTTATCTACTTTTCTGTGCAGAATTTGATATTAGAATTGGATTATTTCGTTATAAAAATCAAACTGGAATTGAGACAGAGCCAATTGAAAAAGGTGGAAAATATTATGGTTTTCAATCTAAATATTATACAACCTCAATCGCTGTCAACAAAGACGACATTATTGATTCAATCAAAAAAGCTAAATCCAAAAACAAACAATTAGACGAATTACTTTTCTACATCAACCAAGAACTTTCCGAGAGCACTACTAAAAGCAAAAAGAAACCGCAGTATCAATTAGATATTGAGAAAGCCGCTAAGGCAGAAGGAATTAATATTCAATGGCGAGTTCCAAGTCATTTTGAATTACAATTGTCTTTGCCAGACAACAAATATATTAATGACATTTTTTTTAGCCTTGACCCAAACGAAGGAGATTTGCTTGATGAAATTTCTAAACACAACGAGAATATTTTACAAGCAATTCAAACAGAAATATCATTCGGGGATAAACAAATTAAAATTGATCGAAGTTCGGTTGTTAAAGCAATAGCAAATACTTCTCAATCGAAAAAAAACATAATTATTTCAGGTGAAGGTGGTTGTGGTAAAACCGCAATTTTCAAGGAATATTATAATTCTTATTTTAACAAAATACCAATTTGTGTTTTTAAAGCAAATGAACTTAATGTAAATCACATTAACGACATATTTCATTTTGACAACAAATTTACATTTGCACAGTTTCTCAATACCTACAAAGATGAACCACTTAAAATATTTGTAATTGATTCCGCAGAAAAACTCGCAGAGATTTCTAACAACGATATTCTCACTACATTAATACAAAAGTTAAAAGAGAATGCTTGGAATATCATATTTACAACACGATACGCTTATCTTAATGATTTAACTTTTCACATCAAGGAGAATTATCAGTTGCCATTTGACGTGAATAATGTTTCATTGATTAGTGCTGATGAATTAAAATCAATAGCAGATGAATTCAAATTCTCACTTCCCGACAATCAAAAATTCTTAGAACGCCTTAGAAACTTGTTTTATCTAAGGGAGTATGTTCAACAATATTCAAACATTGACAAACAAGGAAACTATAATGGATTTATTGATTTGCTTTGGAAAAAGAAAATACAAAACACTGTTCAAAAAGACAACCTGCATCTTGAAAGAGAAAGGTGTATTATCAGCATTGCCAAACAAAGATGTGAAACAGGAAGATTTTATATCAATGCAGACAGTTTACCACAAACAGCATTATTTCAATTAAAACAAGACGAAATACTTGGATATGACGACACACATAATGGATATTTCATTACTCATGACATTTATGAAGAATGGACGTTGGATAAAATAGTTTCCCGTAGTTTTTCAAATTATTCAAACATAAAAGATTTTTTTAACGACTTAGGAAATTCATTACCTATTCGCAGAGCATTTAGATTATGGTTATCTGACCATTTATATGCAAAAAGTAAAGAAATAGAAAGTTTTATTCAAGGTGCATTTACCAACGTTGAGGTAACACAATTTTGGAAAGATGAAATTTTAGTTTCTGTTTTATTATCGGATTATTCAGAGACGTTTTTTAATTTTTTCGAGAAGGAAATCATTGCAAATGATTTTAAAATACTAAAACGTATTTTGTTCCTGCTAAGAATCGGCTGTACTGATATTTCAGAAATTCAAAATTTTGAAATTATAAAACCTAAAGGCAAAGGTTGGGAAGAAGTAATTACGCTTATTTACAAACATAAAATTGATTTTTTTGATAGTAATTTAAAACTTGTTTTACCAATATTAACGGATTGGTGCGACTTCAACAAAACAGGACAAACAACAAAATACGCAGGCTTGTTAGCATTGAGTATAGTTCAAAAAACTGAAACTGAAGAAAACTTCTATATGCACGAAGTTGCAGAAGAAAATATTTTGAAAGTGGTTTTCAATGCTGCCAATGAATTAAAACCAGAATTAAAAGAAATTTTTGACAAAGTAATTTCTAATATATGGACTGAACACAGAAACCCTTACGCAGGACTTTGCTCTAAAATTATAGAGAAACCATACATAGCAACTGAATTAATTAAAACTCTTCCGCAATCTATTATTCAATTGTGTGATTTATTTTGGCAAAAACAGCCGAAAAAGCAAGACAGATTTGGATATGATAGAGACACAATGGAAAGTAGATATGGATTAGCTGGAAAACACCAATTCAATTATTTTCCTTCAAGTGCTAATCAAACACCAATAAAATGGTTATTACAAATAGAATTCTACAAAACAATTGATTTTATCATAGATTTTACGAGTAGAGCCGTTGAATCTTTCAGTAAATCTGATTATGGCAAAGAAAGTGTCACAAAAGTTATAATACACATAAATGAAACGGAAGTAACCCAGTATTTAAGTGGTGCTATATGGAGTATGTATCGTGGCAATGGAAGCCCTGTTGTTCCAAACCTATTGCAGTCAATACATATGGCATTAGAAAAAACTCTTTTAGAATTTTCTCAAATCTTAAAGTCAGAAATAATTCAGAAAATACTTCTAAGAATTCTTACTCAATCAAAATCTGCTTCTCTTACTTCGATTGTTTGTAGTGTTGTACTTGCAAATCCTGATAAATTCTACGATATAGCTTTAATTTTATTTAAAACAATTGAATTATTTCATTTGGACACATTTAGATGCACAAATGAGTTTCAAGCTAAATCTCTGTATTCAATAGGATATGGAATGGATAAAATGAAAGATATTTTATATGCAGATGAAAGATTGAAGACTTGTGAGGATAAACATAGAAGTTCAAATTTGGAATCATTGTTTTTAAATTATCAGCTTTTTGGTGTAAAAGGATTTACAGAAGAACAAAATTCTGAATTCATTGAGAAATTGTATAAAATAATTGACCAACACAAGTCCAACGTTTTAACAAATAAAGCATTTGGAATATTGTTGGCGAGAATGGATAGACGAAACCTTATTTCCAAAGTATCAAAACATGACGACAATAATTTACTAATAGAATTTAGTCCCAAAGAACTTTCTGATGAACATAGAAAGGAAAGTGAGCAAGCACATAGTCAATACGAAGAAATGTTCAAGTATACATCCCTTAGATTATGGGCTGACTTTCAAGTAGGAAAGAGTAGCCAAACAAAAACAGCAAAACATCAGGACTATGATAAGAATCCTATTATAGCACTATCGGAAACCAAACAACTTATTGAAGAGCTAAAAACTGGACGAAATGGAATCGGAATTTTTGACTATTCCATACCTGCGTTTTCGTGTTCTAAATTATTAATTGAGCATAAAGACAAACTATCAGAAGAAGATAAGGATTTTTGCAAAGAAATCATTCATTCTTCTCTATCTAATCTTTTTGCCGATAATTACGACTATCAAATAAGTGACGGGGTTGAAGCATCTGTCCATGCCATTCCAGTTCTAATAAATGAATATTCGGAAGAAACAGAAGATTATATTTCAATCATGGTTTTGGCTCTTTTGGATGAAACATCTATCGGAGCCTATAAAAGAATATGTGATTACGTCATTGAATCAATTCACAAATCAAAATTATGGGAACAAAATCCAAAAATTGCTCAATCAATTTTATTTGGATATATAAAATTCCAACCTATTTACAAAGATATTATTGCGGAAATAAGGAAAAAACAAGGTTGGGGTCGAATTTCTAAAAGCTCGATTTTAGAAGAATTGGAAAAGACAAATTCTGATTTTATTTTTGAGAATATCTCATTTGATATAAACGATATTTCTTCACTTGACATTCATGGTTTGGAAATAGTTCTTCAATTAATTCCTTCCAACACAAAAGATAAAACTCACTTAGATATCTATTCTAAATCTTTGCCCTTTTTGGCACCACAGTTGCTCAAAGATAGAAGAAGTTACAAAGATGATTCGGGAGATGATTCCAACATTTATTCTTTACGGTTACATATTTACAAGAGGTTTGCATATTTCATTTTAGAAAGAGATAAAAGCGAAATTGACATATATCTTAAACCATTTGTTGATTCGTTTTCTTCAACAGAAGAAACAGCGTCATTTATTTCAGAATTAGTAAGTGCAGAAGATTACATAAACAAGTATGAACAATTTTGGCACATATGGAACAATCTATATCCTAAAATAATTGAACTATGTTCAAATCCACGTGGCTATCATTTAAAAGAAATTATAATAAATTACTTGTTCGCATGGCGTTGGTGGCGTGAAGGAATTGAAGAGTGGCGTAGCTTAAAAAAGGAAAATTTATCACTTTATACAAACGCTTCAAAAGAAATAGGGAACATTCCCGCTGTATTGTATTCTGTTGTCAAAGTTTTAAATTCAATCGGGAAAAACTTTGAGGACGAAGGTGTTGATTGGATTTATATAATTGTGTCAAACAACAAATCATTAAATCTTGAAGATTTAGAATCAAACACTTTATACTACTTGGAAAAGTTTTTAAGAAAGTTTGTTTTCCTTAACAGACAAAAAATAAAAGAAGAAATAAAATTGAAAAACAAAATAATCCCAATACTTGATTTTATGATTGAACGAGGTTCTATACATGGTTATTTATTACGGGAAAGTATTCTATAATGAAAAACGAAACTACAAACAAGAAACACCAGCTGCCAATCGAGTAGACGGCTCCGCCCCTAAATAGGAACGGAGTGCGCCTCTCACACCACCGTACGTACGGGTCTCGTATACGGCGGTTCGATAATGAAACTTATCGTTTATAGTATTCAATTAAACCCAAGTAACCTTTCATCTCTAGCCGTTTTACGGTAATTGTAGTTCGAAGGATAGGGCTTTGGGCTACTGCCCATCCTCCCATCCTTGTTCGGCTCCAAGCATAAGCTAGGTCTTGGTCAATTCCCAAACGGATCAGGTTTTTCCGTTTCCGTTCGGGTTTCTTCCAATGATGCCAAATACAATACCGCAATCGGTTGCGCAGCCATTCTTCCAACTTTTTAAGTTTGGCGTGAATGGATGCCGGTCTGAAGTAATTTATCCACCCCCGCACCAACAGTTTGATGCGTGCAATACGTTCTTCCAAACTGGCGGGTATCGTCTTTTTGGTCAGTTGTTTAAGTTTTGTCTTAAACTCCTTCCATTTTGACGGTTTTACTACCAGTTGGTATTTTCCATTTTCTCCTTTCTTATAGGTCGGTACAAAACCAAACCCCAGTACTTGGAAATCCAAGGGTCTACGTATGCCACTTTTCTCCCTGTTTATGGGTAGTTGGAGTTTATGCCACAGAAATTTATAGATACTGTTGCCTACTCGTTTCGCAGCCTTTTTACTTTTGACATAAATACTGAAATCGTCGGCATATCGCACATAACGGTGTCCGCGCTTTTCCAGTTCTTTATCCAGCTCGTTGAGCAGGATATTGGAAAGCAACGGGCTTAAAGGAGAGCCTTGTGGCACGCCTTTGTTGCGTTTGTGGAGTTTGCCGTTGATACGTATTGGCGCTCTAAGAAAACTGCGCAATAGCTTCAATGTGGCTTTGCATTTTACCTTTTTATATATCAGTTCCAGAAGTATATAGTGCTCCACCTCGTCAAAGAAACTTTTTAGGTCGATGTCCACTATATGCTGGTATCCTGAGTTGATATTCTCAAGGCTCTTTGCAATTGCCTGATGTGCATTGCGCTGTGGTCTGAACCCATAACTGTGCTGTTGGAAGTCTGGCTCAAATACGGGTTGCAATACTTGGTGCAGTGCTTGTTGAAATACTCTGTCAACAACCGTAGGAATGCCGAGTAATCGCATCTTCCCGTTGCTTTTGGGTATTTCAACGCCCCGTATTGGAGACACTTGATAAGACTCCTGTTCTATTTGCTGGATATACCGTTTACTGTGGGTTTGCAGGTGGGATTGCAGTTCCATTACGGAAAGTTTGTCCACCCCTGCCGAGCCTCTGTTGCGGTACACCTGCCAATAGGCATCATTTAGGTTCTTTCTACTTGTTAATTGTTTAATCATTCATACTATTTAGACTTGCTGTCTCGCTTAATCAAAGGCTACTGTTTTACTGGAAGACTATCCGTAGCGTAAAACCGCTCCTTGGTTTATTAAAGACCATTATCGTTCAGTCCTTCCCCAATTGTGAGACCTGTACAGTCTTCTCTGCACCTCGTTTCCCGTGGTTACTATGACTTCTGCTGACTTCTCTTTGTGATTAACTCGTAATCTAAGAGACCTCCCCAGGTAATTGCATCTTCTTTCCCTCGATTCCTGCCAGATCTACTGTTTCGGTGTTCACTTAAAAGTGTTTCGGACTTCACAATGGTGTGTTTGCTCATCCAACCTTACAGCCTCATATCTGATTCCTGTTCGTCAGTACCGAGTTTTGTAGTTCCGCTTCCTTCAGTTCTACCCTCGCGGACAGCAACCTTGCGGCTTACTAATGGTTCAAGGCGTTACCCCTGCCCATAAGGGACTTGCACCCTCTAGATTAATTATTTACCTTTCGGTAAATGAAAGATGCCCATGCTGGGCACACACACGAGTATAAACGCAATAGCGGAGTTAGTGCTTAACCAAGAGTAATTTTATAAATTTAAAGTCAGTTCTAACCCGAAAATTAAGTGCATAAATCCCGCTACTGCGCTTATACTAAACGTTGGGCTTCATACGGTACGGTAAAGGGACATCCTTTACAAAGTTAAAGGGACATAGTTTACACTTTTAAGATTCATAAATTGCTTGAAAAAGTAATTTATCATGGTCTGGAAAGCAAAAACTAAAATGGAACAAAAGGTAGAATTTATTCACGAATGGTTAACCCAAAATTACACCGTCACAGAACTTTGTAGGTCATTTAATATATCACGGCCTACCGCTTACAAATTGATTTCCCGGTATGAAAAAATGGGTCTATCGGGCTTAATTGAGCAAGAAAGAGCTCCAATCAATCACCCTAACAGAACCGATCAAAAAGTAGCGGATTCGATTTTAAAATTAAAAGACAAGCACATGCTCTGGGGTGCCAAGAAAATCCGCATATTGTTGTTTAAACAGTATCCAGAGGACCTTATCCCAAGTGTGGTCACGGTCCACAACATCCTTTTTAAAAATGGTCTAGTTAAACCTCAAAAGCGAAGCAGGAGGGTCCAGCCTGTGTATCCCATTTTCGACCCTAAAAAGTGCAATGAAGTTTGGAGCGCGGACTATAAAGGGAAGTTTTTAATGGGCAATAAAATATACTGTCATCCGCTTACCATTGCTGATTCCAAAAGCAGGTTTTTATTTGCTGCAAAAGGACATTATAAAGAAAACTTTCTCTCTGTCAAGCAAGAGTTTACAAAGGTTTTTAGAAAATATGGCATCCCAAAACAGATACATACCGACAACGGAAGTCCCTTTGGATCCGTGGCTGCCATTCAAAGATATACCAGGCTATCTTATTGGTTTATTGAACTGGGAATAGATCCGGTCTATTCCGATCCCGCACGACCGGACCAGAATGGACGCCACGAGCGTATGCACCGTGATTTAAAGGCAGCCTGCGCCAAACCCTCATCATTCGATTTAAAGGCCCAACAGCGTAGTTTAAATCGGTTTGTAAAAGAATATAATCACATTAGACCCCATGAAGCTTTAGGAATGAAAACCCCTGCAGATTGCCATGATTTTTCCAATAGGCCATACCCTGAAAAGATCCCAAAATATGATTACCCAGCAACTATGAAAGTGATGAAAGTATGCCAAAATGCATCCCTGCGGTGGAAGTCATATTATTGGGTATATTTAACTGCTGGACTTAAGGGGAAATACGTCGGTGTTGAAGATCAGGGAAATGGAATTTGGAGAGTATTTTATAGAGACGTATTTTTAGGTTATTTTAATGAAAATAAAATCAGAGATAAACAAGTATCAATTAGACTGAGTCAGAATCTAGTGTAAAGCATGTCCCTTTAACTTTGTAAACTATGTGCCTTAACGAACATACAAAAAACGACAAGCCGTGCAAAATTTTTCGTAAATTTGAATATTAAAATATTTTTAAAATGGACATTCAAACAACAAAACTGGGAATTACTCAAGGCTATTTTGGATAATGAAAATTCCGAGTTTATTCAACGTGTATCAGATTTCGTAAAAAAAGAAAAAAATGACTTTTGGAATGAATTAAGTATGTCTGAACAAAAAGAAATAAAAGAGGGAATTGAGGACTTGGATAATGGAAAACGAATTTCCTATGATTCTTTTTTAAAGAATATTTCATAGTAAATGAAAGTATTCTTATCTGAACTTGCCGAATCAAAGCTCCTGAAACTTTCGGAATATTTATTAGAAAATTGGAATTTAAAAACGAGAGATAAGTTCATTTCAAAACTGACTGAAAAAATTGAGCAAATATCTCAACAACCATCCAGTTGTCCTACATCATCGGAATTTGATAATCTTTATAAATGTGTCGTAACTAAACAAACAACATTTTACTACAGAGTTAATTTGGAAAAAAAAAGAAATTGAAATAATAACAATTTTTGACACAAGACAACATCCTGACAAGCTTAAAAAAGATATCGAATAAAAAGTACGAAAGCCCAATCGAGTAGACGGCTCCGCCCCTAAATAGGGACGGAGTGCGCCTCTCACAACACCGTACTTACGGGTCTCGTATACGGCGGTTCGATAATGAAACTTATCGTTTATAGTATTCAATTAAACCCAAGTACCCTTTCATCTCTAACCGTTTTACGGTAATTGTAGTGCGAAGAATCGGACTTTGGGCAACTGCCCATCATCCCATTCTGGTTAAATCTTCCCCGCCTGAACGGACGGGCAGGTTTCACTCGATCCCTGCCGTATCTACATAAATGCACTTTTGGTGTTCTTTGGGCTTTACAATGGTGTGGTTGCTTAGCCGTGCATAAATGCCTCATATACGGTTTCTGCTTGGTTTATCCTGAGCAAAGTCGAAGGGTCAGCACCGAGTTTTGTAGTTCCGCTTCCTTCAGTCCTGTCCTCACGGACAGCAGCCTTGCGGCTTACTAATGGTTCAAGGCGTTACCCCTGCCCATAAGGGACTTGCACCCTCTAGATTAATTATTTACCTTTCGGTAAATAAAAAGATGCCTATGTTGGGCACACACAAACGTTTAGCAAAAAAGCGAGTACAGTGCTTAAATAAAGATTTGCATTCCGTAATAAGTTCAGTTCTAGTAGACAATTTAGTGCTTCAAAATCCCCTTCTTCGCCAAGCGCCAAACCGTTAGCAGAAATTGAAAGGAGATATAAGTTACAATAATTGAAATAAATTCTGACTTGAATAGTTTCAAATAAAAATGAATATTACAAGTGAAAAAGTTTAAAGTTATTTTTATAAGTATTTTAATCGCAGGTTCGACTCTTTATACTCTAAACCATATAATACCAATTTTAAAATTAGACGGATATTCAGGCTTAACATATCGGATTTTATTTAATACTGATGACTCTAAATATTCAAAGGAGTATTCTAATTCTAAATTTTTACAAATTAAAAACGGAATGAGTGTTAAAGATGTTTATAATATTCTAGGTGACCCTATTAGAGCAGATAAAAAAGGGACGGAATATTTTTGTTTATGGTATTCAATGTCACCAAATTCCACCCATTACAGAAAAAGGAATATAATTTTTGAAAATAATAGGGTTACCAAAATTCATTCGGAGTACTATATTGACTGAACAACTTCTGCTAACATTTTGTATAAGCAGCGTGTTCAGTCCTAAACCAAAGTCCAATACTTTTAATAAACTTTGTGCCAAACTGAAAGTGAAGTACTATTAAATTCACTACCGCTCATACACATAACCTTAGGCAACGAATGAAAGATACATTTGGAATAATATTACTTTTTTATTTTTCAACTTTAAGTTGCTCAAAACCAACGGTCTCTTCTGACGTAAAAAATGATATTTCCCATTTTGGATTAAATGGAAAAGTAAAGCTTGTGGAATCGGAAGTTTTCAATCTCATTCCTAAAAATGACACATTTATAATCGGAGAGAAAATAAACGCAGTCTCATTCGATAGAAATTCCCAAATGGAATTTGACCAACAGGGTTATCTCACTTCAACTAAGGAATTCCTTGCCAACAACGCTTTAAGTTTTGAAATAAAATATAAGTATGATACAATTCATCGCTTAATTAAAAGGCAAGAAATTGACCATTATGGCAAAGGTTCATTCTATATATATGAATTTACTTATAATGCACAAGACAGTATTATTGAAGGAGTGATTTCAAATGACGACTTTAAGCGGATCCATAAAATGGAACGAGATAATGAAAGTCGTATCATAAGAAAAGAGATAATCCAATCAGATTCAATTTTAGGAACTTATACCTATACTTATGACCAAAACGGAAATATGGTTGGCCAAAATGATTATAGGAAGAGAGATATACCCGAAGAATTGATTAAAAGAACTTTCGACGACAATAATCTTTTGCAAAAAGAGGAGATTATAGAATATCTAGACAATGACACGCTATCTTCTCAAAACCTATTCTTTTACAATAAGAATGGGAATTTGATAAAAACAAAGATGCAAGTTGAAAATGATACTATATATACAGAAGTAACCAATAAGTACTTTGACAATGGGAAAATTAGGGAGTCTCAAAGTATTACTCGTGGAAATAAGAACCCATTATCAATAACTCAAAAGTTCGATGAAAATGGTAATGAAACTGAATATTCGAGAAAGTCGAAAGATGTCAATGAAATTTGGACCTTTAAATACAAATATGATTCAAAAAAAAATTGGATTGAAAAATCTATTTTTAAGAACAACAAACCTTTAAGAATTGTAAAAAGAAAAATCCAATATTTTTAAAGAATACCAAAGCTGGCGCGGACGTCCCATCCCTAATTGGCACTGCTAAAATAAATGGCGAAAGCTCTAGCAGTTTAGGCGTAAACTCAAACCATTCTTACTTTTAATAAACTATATTGCCCTATGGTAGATTTATCTCAAGCTACAAATCAAATTCATTGTGTTACCAATTTTAATGATTTGGTTTCCACACCTTTTCAAGGAGAAATGAACGCGATTTGTTGGTCTCGGCAACTAACAGGTGATTTTTCAGAAATTGTAAAGCAAGTTGCGCTAAACGAAAATATAATAACCCTAGAGCAAGAGGAGCTTCGTGAGCTAAAGTTGAGTGAACAAGGGCAACTTGCTCGTGAAATCCTTTTGAATGACCTAAAATTATTGACTGCTCTTGGGGCTTCTCCTACCCTTAATGTGATAAAATACTATGACAGAGATGATGACTTTCCTTTTTTTCCAACTGATGTTTATTCATTTCACGTAGATCGCTCTCCCATCCCAACTGACACCTTCTTATGTACCTATTATGGTGAGCCGAGTGACATATTACCCAATTCACAAGGGAAACAAAAAGTGCTTATTCCCGAAATACGCGATAAACTCAGAAAGCTATATGGCGGAGCAGAAGATGCTGGTTTTGAAACCTTTTTAAGTGAATATTTCTTTGATCTGCATTATCAAGCTTTACCTCAAGCGCAGCCCATCAGTCTAGGCGTCGGTCATTTGTGGAGATTGGCGATTGATCATCCTGAAAGTCAAGTCCCTCCGTGTCTTCATCGTGCCCCAAAAGAGAAAAATGGACAGCCACGTTTGTTGATGATCTGCTAAATACAAATCTATATTTGGTTATCTTTCTTTGTTACCAAAGCCTCGCTCCAACGCGATTGCATTAAGTGACTTCCTGTACTTTAACCCATTAGTGCACATTTGTATCCTGTACCCACAACAGTAAACAAAATAATCACTCATCACAAATAAAAACCAACACTTCCCGTTCTTAACAATCAACCAAACCTCCAAAAAATGAAAAAAAGAATATTGAATACCTTAACCACATCCCTAATTATTACTACCATTGGTTATATAATAGATGGAGATGTAAAAGAACCTAGTATGATGATGCGGTTCATAGAGTTTTTTGCAATGCTTGGGATTGTGTTTTGTCTAATCTCAATATTTTACTTCGTTTATACGCTCGTCCAAAAAAGGTTTCAAAGAGTATAGTAATCCCTACTTGCCACAACTATACTACTTCACTCCCATTTCCCTGTACGTTAACCACTCCATTGATAATTACCTCTTTCTCAGTCCCTGAAAGAGGAGTTTTAATCTTATATTTGGAAAAGAACGATCAAATACACATAAGGATTAAAATAAATTTGAACATAAATAACACACGATGAAAAAAATACACATTTTACTTCTGGCAATTCCTTTGAGTTTATTTGGATGTAAAGAAACCCCAAAGAATGACGATCAAAATAAAGTTAATGAGGATTCCGAACAAGCTATCGATACTAATACTGCAGAAGATTCAATAAACTGGAAAGGAACCTACATAGGGCTGGTCCCTTGTGCAAGTTGCCCGGGAATTCTTACTACCGTAAAGCTTAACGATGATAAAACCTTTGAAAAAACAGAATTTTATTTAGGCTCTAAAGACGGTTACTTCAAAGACAAAGGAACTTTCACTTTTAAAGATGATGGGGACAAAATAAACTTGAATTCTGGTAAGGATACTGCCATTTATACTTTTGAAAGAACCCATTCAGAAAAATTGGATAAAGAAGAACAGGAAATTGCTTCTGAAATAGCAGACTTGTATGTTTTGACCAAACTATCAGATGCAAATCTTGAATTCTCCAACAATGCCGTAAAAGGTTTTCTTATTATGGGCCACGAAGTTGCCTCCTTTGAGCCTTTAGGATCTTCCAAAGTCTATTGGATTAACGATTTGAAAGATGGTAGCTTAGCTAAGCTATATAACGACAAAACAAAAAATCAAAAAGAATCTTATACTCCTGTTGTGGCGGAATTAGTTTTAAAAAATAGCGGTGCCGCAAAAGACGGTTTTGCAAAAGACTATGATGGTAGCTTAGATGTTGTTGAAGTTAAATCAGTTGAAACCATTACCCCAGAAAACTATAGTGCGAAATAAAAACTTAGCTTATTTCTGTTTATGCGAATAAACGTTATATAGTATTCATTCGCATATTGTACAGCAGTTGACCAAAACTGGCATTTAATATGCCGAATTATAAAAAGCAACCTAAATTATGATAACAGAAATTGCAAAATGGGTTGTGATACTTTTTGGGATCTTTATAATTTTTATTGGATTCGTAATGCTTATTAATCCAACAAGAGCAAGAAACACCTTAAGAAAAGCAGGTAGTACAAATTTTATAAATTATACTGAAATAACACTTCGATTAATCCCAGCAATGGCTTTGATATTGTGTTCGGAATTATCAAAATTTCCTCTTGCCTTTAAAATTTTCGGATGGATAATGCTCATAACATCGCTGATACTTTATGTTGTTCCGAGAAAAGTACATCATAAATTTTCAATGAAAAGCGCAGATATACTCAAACCATTTTACTTTCAGTTAATTTCACCCTTTGCATTTCTTTTTGGTGGATTAATTTTGTATAATTTATTTTGAGTAAAATTATCGATGCTTAAATCCAATACGGAAAACCGGAATTGGAATAGTTTAAATATAAGTATATTGGATTTTTAAAACAAAATGTCGAATTGAAACCCGACGTACGAAAACCAAAGTTAGCGTTAAGAAAAAAACTTGCGAACACGAAACACAAAAGCTATAGCTCGGTCTGTGACTACTTGAAAAACCTAAGCATTTTCAAAAGTCAGTTTTTATCTGGAGAGATTAGTGCTAAAATACGCTAAAGCACGTCTAGATAAAGGTTATAGCACATTTAAAAAATGGAAAAGTTCGGGAGCATATTGACATTAATTTTAGCTCTTAAGCTTGAAAAAATGAAAGGAAATGATTGAAAAAATACTGAATACTCAGAAAATAAATTATTCTTCAAATTTGAACGGAGATAACCTAAAACAAAAGATTGAAGATATCTTTAAGCAAAGTACTTTAAGCCTTGTTGGAGAATTTACAAGTCAAAATGAATTTGCAGCTTTTGATAAATGGTCTATTATAACCTTGTACGTACCGAATTTAAAAAGGAAAACAGCTTATTTAAAAGGGAAAATATTAAAATCAGAAAATGGAACATTGATAAAATTAAACTTTAGACCCAATACTGTGCTGTCCGTTTTTCCTATTCTGTCTGTATTAATTGGATTAATTATCATAATAGTAGCAAAATTGAATAATGAAAATACTCAATTCTTAATTTTGGGGTTAATCTTCGTTTTAGCTGGGATTCTATATTATTCGATTGGAATATTTTCAAGAAATCGACTACGAAACAATTTTGAGAAATATTTGGATCTACAGAAGGTCTAAATGAAAAATTGAATGAGCATAAAGAGCCATTAATAAATATGAAATTATAGTTTCCTGCGGGACCCAGTTCGCACACGAAAGGTCAGGTAGGTCCTAAGACCTTATTTTGCCTTAACAAATCCGTTTACAGCTACGCCATATAAAAATCCACAGAGAAAAAGCTTTTGGTATAAACTACAAAATACCAACTGATAAGGTTTGAATTTTAACTGCTTTATAATTAAAACCTTATGCGTCAAACCATTCGTTTTTTTTACTAAATTTAATTCTAGATTCTGCATAGTAATTCAGTAAACCTTTTGGAAGCATAAAATCGTCTTTTGGAATTGTATAAACAATCAAAATTAAATGTTATGGCTATCAATAAATATAAAACGTACAAGTATAAAGTAAACGGGCTAAATCTTGCAGCGACTTCTCAAAAGTCTAACTTTAATGTAGAAAAACTTCAATCAGTTATCAAACAATCTCTTTCATTGTGGACTGCATTCGCTCCCATTAATTTTAAAGAAATAACAACATCTGATTATGATTTCGATATCTCTTTTAAAAAAGAGGCTAAAAAGGGTTATATAGGAAGACTTGAAATTGGAGGAAAAAACATTGTAATTGATGTCGACTACAGATTCTTTATTGATAAATACAATGAACCTGAATATCCCCCATATCAGGACACTTGGGATTTGATATCTGTTTTAACCCATGAAATAGGCCACTTTTTAAAACTTGAACACGTACCCAGAGATCCAAAATCTGGTGCAGATTTATACCCGAATTCTATTATGTCACTAGGCTTAAACATTGGGGAACCACGTAGAGTGCCAACTCAATTTGATATAGATAACCTTATTATAAAACATAAAGCACTTTTATTGACAAAGACTCTTCCCACGAACTTGCAAGAGAATTCAACTAGTAATGAAAATTTCGAAGGCTTTCATTTTATTAAAGATTCTTGGGGAGTTCAGGTAGATGGACCAGTGGGGCACAAATTAAGTTTATCTGTTTTTATGCCTGAAACAAAACTTAAAAAAATAATTTCTGTTTCAGTTAATTTTAAAACTTTCACTAAAAACACCATAGTTCATTCCATCGAAATGTTTGATGGAATAAACCCTATTCAAACTTACTTTATAAGTGCTGCAAGTAGTTATAAACAATGGGAATTTATCTTGGGAATCTTAGATAAAAAATCTATTAATACAGGTATAAGTTTAAAATTCAACCTAGAATTTAGAGATGTAATTAAAACCCACGATGTAGGTGTTTTTCAATTAATTTCTGCCAAGGCAAAATATATTCAAGAAGTAATGAAAGATGATTTCCCTAAGGGTATCAATGTTGTGAAAAGAGACCATAGAGGATAATAACTATTGAATATGAAAACCCTTACGAGAGCCTCCTACTCGTGCCCACAACAGTAAACCAACCTCAGTTAAAGCCACAACTAATCCCAAAAAAAATCGCATATCCAGCGTATAGCTCCACCAAAGTCAATATATACATTACAAACGCAACACAACGAAACAGAACCTAGCAGGACACTACTACGATATCCCTGAGACACCTCTAAGATACCCCCATAAAAGTCCGGGTCAGGTCTGGGTCAGGTCTGGGTTAGTTCTGGGTCTACTTCGGTTCAATTCTTGTAAAATAAGATAAAATGGAAGCTAATAAGTTCAGATTTATATCCTCTAGATTCAAAGCCCAAAACCAACCACTCAAGAAAGCTTTGATTAGGCCTTTCTAATCTCTCAATAAATCTAAAGAAACTCAAAATACAGTGATGCAGAAAAATAGACCTCATCTAAATTATAATCTTAACCGTATCTAAACCACAAATATACATCCAAAAAAGGCCAAAATTACTTTCAGTAGTTTTTTTTCATCTTATCAGCCGCCCCAAAATCCCAAAACCCCCATTCCTCCTACCGTCCTCAGACATCCATAACTCAAAAAATTTTTAAAAACAAACAACAGAAACCCAAAACAAAAAACCCTCTACGGTAAAACCTAAAATCCCAAATCCCAAATCCCAAATCTCGAATCACAAATCTCGAATCACAAATCTCGAATCCCAAATCCCAACAAACAACCCACAAAAAAAACCCTCTGCGCCCTCCGCGCCTCTGCGGTAAAACCTCAAATCCCAAATCACAAATCTCGAATCCCAAATCTCGAATCACAAATCCCAAACCCCAACAAACAACCCACAAAAAAAACCCTCTGCGTCCTCGGTGCCTCTGCGGTAAAACCTAAAATCCCAAATCCCAAATCCCAAATCTCGAATCACAAATCTCGAATCACAAATCTCGAATCACAAATCTCAAATCCCAAATCCCAACAAACAACCCACAAAAAAAACCCTCCGCGTCCTCCGCGCCTCTGCGGTAAAACCTAAAATCCCAAACCTCAAATCCCAAATCTCGAATCTCGAATCACAAATCTCGAATCTCAAATCCCAAATCCCAACAAACAACCCACAAAAAAAAACCCTCTGCGTCCTCCGCGCCTCTGCGGTAAAACCTAAAATCCCAAATCCCAAATCCCAAATCCCAAATCTCGAATCACAAATCTCGAATCACAAATCTCGAATCTCGAATCCCAAATCCCAACAAACAACCCACAACCACCCCATATTTACCAACATTTCCCCTTGCACCTAAGCTCACAAATACTAAATTTGATAAATACTACAAGCACAAAATAAATCACGGCGCACAATGAATCCAAAATTAATTATCCTATCAGATATCTTCGGTTTTCACAACGCCCCTTGGATTACAAATTATATAGAATTACTAAAATCAGACTTCCAACTAATCCTCTACGACTCCTGCAAACTCGCAGGAATAGAAAGAGCCTTTTTAACCGAAAAAGAATTACACACCCAATTTCTGAATACTGGAATAGAAAATGCCATTAATGAGTTATTAAAATTGGAAAAAGAGGAAGTAAACGTCCTAGCCTTCAGCATTGGTGGAACAATAGCCTGGAAAGCCGGCCTAAGCGGACTTAAAATAAAAAGTCTATATGCAGTCTCCTCAACAAGATTGCGATATGAAACAATAAAGCCAAATTGTTTTATCCACCTTATCTTTGGAGAAAACGACCCCTTTAAACCTTACGATATTTGGTTTAAACAATTAGCCCTAGAACCAGAGGTAATAAAAAATGGTCAGCACGAAATATATAAAGAGTACGACGTACAGAATAATCTATGCAACCAGATAAAACATTCTCACTAGCTCTTAATATTCTAATAAGAGTGAAAATATTCAAAAAAGAAGACTGCTAATGATTGATCTTGAAGTGATACACGAAAACAACGATTATATCGCTGTAAACAAAAAGGCAGGTCTTATAAGTGAAAAAAGCCCTTACGAAGATAACACAGTCGAAGATCAAGTTTTTAAACACCTTCTAAAAAACAGCCCAAAGCCCTATATTGGAGTGGTACACAGATTAGATCGCGTAACAAGTGGAATACTAATCTTTGCCAAGAAAAAAAGCGTCCTTGTAGAATTTAATAATCTCTTCAGTAGCCGGAATGTTCAAAAAACCTATTTGGCAATTGTCACAAAAAAGCCACCAAAGAATAAAGGAAACTTAATAAACCTTCTCATAAAAAACAACCTAGAAAAAAGAGCAGATATCGTCCAATCAAAATCAAAAGACGCCCAAGAATGTCGTCTTTCCTATCAAGTCATTGACCAAAACGATTTTGGTTACCTCTTAGAAATAAAGCCAACAACAGGACGATTCCATCAAATAAGAGCCCAATTATCAAATATAGGACTCCCCATTATTGGTGATGACAAATATGGCTCGGATAAAGCTTATTACCCACTATCCATCTGCCTTCACGCGTGGAAGCTAACTTATCAAATTTCAGGCTCTAAGGAATTCAAAACCTTTGAAGCACCTTTGCCAAACAATGCTTTTTGGACATTCAAAAACATCTAAACAAGAAACATTAAATATGGGTGGTTTTTTTCCTAATCAAAGATATACCAGTTCTGGAGAACCGGAACTGGGAGTAGGCATTGTAACAGAAGTTAGCAAAGGCAAGGTGTTGATGTATTTTCCAGTATCAGACGAAACGCGACTATATGCAATAGAAAGTGCTCCTTTAAGCCGAACAATATTTAAACCAGGTGATACCGTAGTAGATAAACAAGGCCAATCAATATTGATTGAACAAGTTAGATTGGTAGATGGACTCTATGTGTATTATGGAAACGCCAGAATCCTGAATGAGGCGGACATTAGCGGAGGGACCATTACGCATAGTGTAGACGACAGACTTTTATCAGGTAATGTTGATTCCCCTGAAATGTTTGCATTGCGCAGAGAAACGCTCTATCACGATCATAGAAGAAGAATATCTCCAGTCCACGGATTCGTCGGTGGCAAAATAGATTTAATTCCGCATCAACTTTATATTGCACACGAGGTGAGTTCGCGTTTTGCACCTCGTGTGTTGTTATCAGATCAGGTTGGCCTTGGAAAAACAATTGAGGCTTGCTTGATTCTACATCGATTATTGGTTACGGGACGCATTTCAAGAGTTCTCATTCTTGTTCCCGAATCACTCGTGCACCAATGGTTTGTAGAAGTCCTGCGTAAATTTAACCTGTGGTTCAATATCTTCGATGAAGACCGTTGCGAAGCTCTTGAAGATAGTGCCCCAGAGGGTAATCCATTTCTCGATAATCAACTTATTATTTGCAGTATTGAGTTCTTGGCTGGCTCAAAAAAGCGAAGCCAACAAGCCATTTCTGCTACCTGGGATATGCTTGTTGTTGACGAAGCCCATCACCTTGAATGGTCTGTAAACGAGGTAAGCCCTGAGTATAGCATCGTAGAACTATTGAGCCAAGTAGCAAAAGGATTACTACTCCTTACTGCCACCCCAGAACAATTAGGCGTAGAAAGTCATTTCGCACGACTTCGATTACTCGACCCAGTAAGATATTCTAATTACAATGATTTTATAAACGAATCTGAGGGCAATAAAGAAATTGCTATTATCGTAGAAAAACTATACTCGAGTAAAATCTTAAAACCGAAAGATATAAAGCTTTTGGAAACTATATTTCCAAAAGAAAGAATCGCCTTATTAGCCAATAAAGACGGAATAGCAAAGCACAACCTTATTGAAGATTTACTAGATCAACACGGCCCTGGTAGAGTATTGTTTCGCAATACACGACAGGCAATGAGCGGTTTCCCTAAGCGAATAGCACATCTAATCCCCATTCAAGCAAAAGAAAATCACAGTCTTTGGATTGAACGCGCAACAAATGAATTCTCCTTTGATATGGAAAACAATCCAGAAACAAAAGAAGAACAAGAATTTTGGTTCAATAAAGATCCTCGGGTAAAATGGATATTAAAGAAAATGGAGGAATTATATCCTGCAAAAATACTACTTATATGCGCGTCCAAAGAAAAGGTCTTAGCCCTAGAATCCGCCATCAGTAAGGCGATCAACCTAAATGTAGGCGTTTTTCACGAGGACCTCACACTTGTACAACGTGATAGAAACGCAGCGTGGTTTGCAGAGCACGATAGCGCCCAAATACTCTTATGCTCAGAAATAGGAAGTGAAGGAAGGAACTTTCAATTCGCACATCATCTAATACTCTTCGACATACCATTTCATCCCGAATTATTGGAACAACGGATAGGCCGCCTCGATAGAATAGGACAAAAAAAAGACATACATATCCATATCCCTTATATTATTGGCAGCCCACAAAGCCTACTTATAAAATGGTTCCAAGAAGGATTGAATGCCTTCAACACAAACCTTGAAGGGGGGAACATCATTTCTAAATTATTTAGCGAACGATTACTAAGCATCTCAAAAATACCCTCGTTTGAAGATGCTACTTCCAAGCTAGAAGGATTAATCTCAGAGACATCCAACTTCCAAAAACAGCTTAAACAAAGTCTTGCGGAAGGACGTGATAAACTCCTAGAGATGAATTCATTTCGTCCAGAAATAGCGGAGAAACTTATTGAACAAATCAAAGCCGAAGATAAAGATAATGCTCTTGAGATATATCTAACAAAAGTCTTTCAGCATTTTAATGTAGAGATGGAAGACCTTGCTGCCCGAACCTATCTATTACATCCTGCTTCTTTTAATGCTGAGGTATTCCCGTCAATCCCACGAGAAGGAATACAAGTTTCATTCAATAGAAAAAGAGCCCTTAACAGGGAAGACATTAGTTTCTTAAGTTGGGATCATCCTATGGCAACAGGAGCTATAGATATGGTACTAAGCTCAACATTAGGAAGTGCTAGCTTTGGAGTTATTAGGAGAACCGGCAGTCCTGCCCTCCTACTTGAGTCGATCTTCGTTCTAGAAACAGCAGGCAAAGAAAGTATTGACATAGA
The DNA here is from genome assembly GCA_034675805.1 of Aequorivita sp. Taxonomy (GTDB): domain Bacteria; phylum Bacteroidota; class Bacteroidia; order Flavobacteriales; family Flavobacteriaceae; genus Aequorivita. Next base: position 311,946 of record JAUCCX010000001.1, read on the forward strand.
TCGTTTCCTACCTCATACCCCACTGAGAATAATAGTTGATCATTCGGGAAAAGATGTAACTGACACCTATTCAATTGAAATGCTAAATAAAAATTTAATGCACGGCAAAATAGATGCCTTACTGGAAAGTGACGCATTTGTAGATACCATCCTCCCGAATATGATTTCATCTGCAACAGAAATCGCAACGGAATTGGGAGAAAAGGAAATAACAAAGGGCCTACAACGAATGAAACTTAAACTGAATCATGAAATAGATCGGCTCACAGCATTGCAAAAAAAGAACAACCACATCAGAACGGACGAAATCCAAACAGCAATCGAAGAACGCACAAGCTTATCAAAACTCATAAAAAATGCCCGCATAAGGTTAGATGCCTTGCAACTGATTCGGAAAGAGTAATCTAATCGAAATAATAGTTTAGCTGTTAATTATTGAAGCGAGTAAAAGCTCATTCTCTGTAGTATCAAAATTAACAAAACCAAAGAAAATCCTCAATAACAAAGCATAAACCCGACTTTAAATATTGCATAAACAGTTGATTTTTAATACCTTTAACACTAACTAACCAAATAGAATGATGTTAAAACCTAAGTTCTTTGTCATTCAACAACGATTATGCGAACATATACTATTAAAAGTGGGGATTCTTTGGGGTCAATTGCATTCAAACAACTGGGAGCTACAGCCAAATGGCGTGAAATTGCTGACCTAAACAATATAGTAGACGCCAACTCAATCAAAGTAGGCCAAGTATTGCAATTGCCAATAGCAAGTGAACCCGAAGCAAGTACCGAAAGAGCAGACGTGATTATTATCGATGAAGATCCTCGCGTTTATTTTCAATATCAAAACGACACCACACGTAACTTTCTGGGTAAAAAATTCAAAAAAGGAATTTATAGAAGTGGTAGCCAAGTGACGGAAACATTTATTCAAAAGAATCCTGCGCTCTTGACTGAACTCAACATCAGCAAATCTGAAGTAAATGCATTATTGGCGACTTCGGAAAATGAAGGGAATCTGGATGCTGTCAACACTTGGGACAACTCGTTTATGAGTTTTGGGATGTTTCAGTGGACACTAGGCGCAGCAGATGCACAAGGAGAATTACCTGCACTTATTAAACTGGTAAAAGAAAAATATCCAGCTGCTTTTGAACAATTCTGCGGCCAGTTTGGTGTTGATGTATCTACTGATACAAATGACAAGTATGGCTATTTGATCTATAACAACAAGAAAGTAGACAATGCTACCGATAAAGAATTCTTCAGAACTAATATAGTAGCCTATCGTTTTGCCGCGGCAGGTATGGACGAGCGGGTTTGCGCTGTAGAAATTTTACACGCCATCAACCGTTTCAACCTTTTTTACTTCGTCAAAACAACCAAGCTGGGCAGCCATACACTATTTGATTTACTCTCTTCTGAATATGCAGCCGCTCTGTTTCTGGATAATCACGTGAACAGACCAGGATATCTTTGGGATTGCGTGGCAAAGGCAATAAACAGTGCAGGACTTTCATTCGACCAACTTAAAAATGGTAGCGATAAAGAGGAGTTAATGGTTATCAATGAATACCTCAAAATCAGAGAGACCTTTGGTTCATCTCCTATGACAGATGCAAAAAACAGAGCTAACGTAACGAAACGTTACCTTGATGCAGGAAAGATTTCAGCTTCAAAAGGAAGTTTTAAATCGAACGGGGCGTTAAGGTAATCTCCGGTTATAGAGATAAATAGAATTAAGGGTTGACCTCCATTTCGGCAGCAATCTTCTCGTTATAAAGACTTTTAATAATTCCATCACTTAGTCCAATTTTAGGAACAAAAACATTCTTAGACTTGCTCCATTTCATCGCTGATAGGTAGATGCGCGTGGCAGGAACCACAACGTCGGCACGATCTGGATTCATGTCTAGTTCAGTAATACGCTCTTCAAAGGAAAGTGATTTTATTTGCTTGTAATAAGAAGATAGATATAAATAACTAAGTGGTTTCCCTAATTTCTTCCCACTCTTCTTAAAAATAGTGTTGATGTTACCGCCACTCCCAATCATTGATACGTGGTCAAAGGCTTTGGTTTCGCTTTTAATCCATTCCTCCATACGGTTCCAAACACTTTCATCAACAAGATCTTCAATAAGACGAACCGTTCCCACTTTAAAACTTGTTGAGGCTATATTCTTACCATTCGCATAAAGAGTGAGTTCTGTACTTCCACCACCAACATCCACGTATAGAAACACCTTGTCATCCTGTATCAAGGTCTTTAAATCTGTTGAAGCAATAATTGCAGCTTCGTCCTGTCCATCAATTATATTTATATGAATTCCACTTTCTCTCTCAATGTTTTCCGCTATCTCTAGTCCGTTGGATGCTTCACGCATCGCCGAAGTAGCACAAGCTCTATGGCGTTTTATCCCGTGGGTATTCATTAATAGTTTAAAAGCGGTGATGGCTTCAACCATTCGTTTGGCATTGCAATCTGAAATTTTTCCATCAAGAAAAACTTCTGCCCCTAAACGAATAGGCACACGTACCAAAGAGGTTTTTTTAAACAGAGTATCCTTGCCAGCCTGCTCAACCACAGTCACAATCAATAATCTAATGGCATTACTGCCAATATCTATCGCGCCGTATTTTTCAATTTTCAACAAATTAATTTACTTCAAGTTTATTTAAATAATAATCATACATCTTGAACTGGGAACGCACAGGTGGCTTGTTGTTTTTTCGATACGCATTGTCCTTTTTAATACTGAAAACACGCGCCTTCACGTTATCACTCCATCCTATCTCAAAATTCTCAAGAAGTTCAGTTTTAATATCCTCATCATAAATTGGACAAGTAATCTCGACCCTGTTATCAAGGTTCCTTCCCATAAAATCTGCCGATGAAATATATACTTTGGTATTGCCGGCATTCTCAAAGATAAACAATCGTGGATGCTCCAAAAACTTACCTACTATACTTATAGCTTCAATATTTTCGCTCATTCCTTTAATTCCAGGCACAAGACAACAAATACCGCGAACAATCATTTTTATCTTCACTCCTGCCCTGCTCGCCTCATAAAGTTTATCGATCATCTTAAAGTCTGAAAGACTGTTCATCTTCAATTTAATCCCACTGGGAAGTCCAGCTTTTTTATTCTTAATTTCGTTATCTATTAAATGATAAAGAGCATTTCTGGTGTAATGTGGCGAAACAATTAAGTGACGATACTTTTTCACCTGGTAATTCACTTCAAAAAAGTCGAAGACTTTGTTTATCTCCTTACAAATTCTTTGATCTGCTGTGAATAGCGTGTAATCCGTATAGACCAATGCCGTAGATTCATTGAAATTTCCTGTACTCAATATTCCATAGCGCACTAGTTTACCATTTTCCAGTCTTTCAATCAAACAGGCTTTGCAATGTACTTTTAAGCCTTTTACACCAAAAATAAGGCGCACATCTTCACTTTGAAGTAATTCCGCATACTTTATATTAGCCTCTTCGTCAAAACGCGCTTGAAGCTCTATTTGCACCGTTACGTCTTTGCCATTTTTCTTGGCATTGATTAGCGAACTAGCAATATTAGAAACTTCCGCCAAGCGATAGATAGTTATCTTGATAGACTTTACTTTTGGATCAAGTGCGGCTTCCCTTAAAAACTTTACCACATACATAAAGGTTTGATAGGGTGCGTGAAGCAAATAATCCTTTTCAACTATCTTGTCAAAAAGACTTCCCTGAAGGCTCAAACCTGGAATTGGCAAAGGTTCCTTTGGCTCGTATTGAAGATCTGGTCTTCCCAATCGTGGAAAACTCATATAGTCGCGACGGTTGTGATAACGCCCGCCGGGAATAATACTATCGGTTTTGTCAATACCCATTTTGTTCAGCAAAAACTGAAGTGTCTTCTTATCGATACTCTTGTCATATACAAACCGAACGGGATCTCCTGTGCTTCTGTCCTTAACACTTTTGGAGATTTTATCTATAAAACTCTTGCTCAAATCGCTATCAATATCTAACTCAGCATCACGTGTTATTTTTATCATATGTGCCGAAATGCTTTCATACTTAAATATGCTAAAAATATTGTGTAGACAATGACGTATAAGATCGTCAAGAATGATAACATATTGTTTTTCTCCTTCTTGTGGAAGAACTACAAAACGATTTATGGTACGAGGAATCTCTATAAGTGCGTAATTGTGTTTTGCCTCAAAAGTATCATCCTCCTTACTCATAACCATTGTGATGGCAAGGTATGCCGCACTATCGCGTAAGCTCGGAAACTCTTCAAGCTCCCCAATCATAATGGTCATCATCGCGGGACTAACATTTCTAACAAAATACTCAGAAATAAAATGACTCTGCGTTGGCGTAATCTCGGTTTCATCGATGATAAAAATATTTTCCTTCCGAAGTTCCTTTTGGATATCACTCAAAATATTCAAGCTATAGGCTTGTTGATCTATCACGGTATGTGTTATTTCCTCCAAAAGATCCTTTGCCGAAATACCTCCAAAAAAACTACGCCCCGTTTTGCGTGCTTCCACAATGCGTTTTATCGTAGCATAGCGCACTTTAAAAAATTCATCAAGGTTGTTGGAAAAAATCCCTAAAAATCGAAGTCGTTCAATCAAAGGAATTTTCTTGTCGTTCGCCTCTTGCAATACACGCGCATTAAACTGAAGCCAGCTTAGTTCTCTATTGGTATATTGATTACGAACGTTAGTATGTGTAGCAACTTGTTCAGTCATTATTTAAGATCTCTTGGGAAAATTGTTTTTATAGTTTTACCAGTAGTTATATTGCTCCATTTTGTTTCATCAAACTGTAACATAACGAAACCACAGGTAGGAACATTGTCGATATAACGATTTCCAAGCATATTTACAACGGATGTAAACGCGTGATTATGTCCAAAAATCATCACTGAATCCAAGTTGTCATCCAATGATTTTATAATTCGCATCACATTCTGACCGCTGAAATCGTATAAATCGTGATTAGTTTCAAAGTTTGCATCACTGATGTTAAGCGCTTCCTTAAAGAAATATGCCGTTGACAATGCCCGCGTGGCATCACTGCTGATTATTTTTTGTGGTGTTTCAATTTCAGTTTTTACCTTATTTGAAACCAACGTACCATCTAGCTCTCCTTTTTTCTTTAATGGACGCTTATGATCATCTACATCATGCTCCCATGATGATTTTGCATGTCTTACTAAGTATAGTGTTTTCATAAAAATGTTTCGAGTTTCCGGTTTTGGAATCTGGAGATCTGGAATTTGCACCTATGGTGCTAATCTTTCAATAAGCCAGTCATTATCCTTTAGAGTATATCGGATCCTATCGTGTAGCCTATTAGGCCTGCCCTGCCAAAATTCTATTGAAATGGGTCTTACCAAAAACCCACCCCAATCTATAGGCTTAGGAACTTCTTTGTTTTCATACTTTTTCTCTAGTTCCACGAGATTTTCTTCCAAAACATCTCGTGATACCACAACGCTACTTTGATGGGATACTGCTGTACCTAGCTGACTTCCCTTAGGTCGTGAATGAAAATAATTAGTGGAATCTGCTACCGAGGTTTTTTCAACTATTCCTTTTATAATGATTTGCCTTTCCATATTCGGCCAAAAGAAAGACAACGATACTTTGTTGTTATTGGCCATAGATTTCCCCTTCTCACTGTTGTAATTGGTGTAAAAATAAAATCCGTATTCATCGTATTTCTTTAAAAGAACTACACGCCCCTTTGGAAAACCATCTGTTCCAATCGTAGAAATAGTCATAGCGTTTACCTCATCTACACCACCACTATCCTTGACATCATAAAACCACTTCCGAAATTGCTGCATCGGGTTTTCATCAATAGATGATTCCGAAAGCTCTCCTTTTTCGTATGATTTTCGGTAGTCGTGAAGCTTTTCGCCCATGAGTCAAGTTTTACCGCAAGTTAAGGGTTTTAAACTTTCTTTGAAATAGTCCTACATTAAATATGTATTAAATTTTCGAGAATTGAAAATGACCTGGTTTACAAAGATAAAATCAAAACAAAAACGTCTTCCCGTCCTCAGCTAACAATACATTAGCAAAAACTTCCAGGGCCTCTGTTCGGAAAAGTTCCAAATTGCCATAACGTCCTGAATAATGACCCAAAATGAGGGTTCCTGCTTTCGCCTTTCTCGCAATAACAGCAGCCTCTTTAGCTGTGCTGTGCTTTGTTTTTTCGCAAAGATGATGGTGTTCCTCCAAAAAAGTTGATTCGTGATATAAAACGCTCACACCCTCAATCTGTGGCACCATTTCAGGGTTATAGGCTGTGTCACTACAAAAGGCATAGGATTTTGGGGGTGGCGGATCAAAAGTGATGTCCTTATTCGGAATCAGCTTCCCGTCCTTGTTTACAATATCAAAACCTTGTTTGATTTTATTGTAGTAGCTTAAGTCAATACTGGCATTTCGAGCAGCTTCAACATCAAGTTTTCTCTCTCCCGGTTTTTCCTTAAAAAGAAATCCATTGGTATAAACCCTGTGATCTAAAGGAATGGTTTCTACTGTAAGCTCCTCATCTTCAAAAATTAGTTGAGGAGAAATTTCTTCTAACTCGTGAAAATACAGCGGGTAATTGGTATATGTTTTTCCTAACTTTAAAAGAAGGAGAATCGCCTCCTTGATTCCCTTGGGCCCGTAAATATGTAATTCCGCCTCCCTACCCAATAGTAGAAACGTGGAAATAAGGCCAGGTAGACCAAAAAAATGATCCCCGTGCAAATGAGAAATAAAAATATGCTTGATTCTCGAAAACTTGACCCTAAACTTTCTAAGCTGCATTTGTGTACCCTCTCCACAATCAATCAAAATCAAATGGCCCTTCATCTCCAAAACCTGTGCTGTTGGATGCGCAGAGGGAGTTGGTGTAGCAGAATGACATCCTAAGATTGTTAGTTTCATAATAAGCTTCAGTGAGTAAAAAAGTGTTCCGAGAGCAGTAGTATTCAGTGCCCAGATTTAAAACTGCAAGCTGCAACCGTCAACTTTATCAAAATCCAAGATCTCTCTCAATTTCCTCCATTTCAATAATGTCTTCCGCTTCTTGAAGCGTTGGCACTACTACCATTTCATATGGAATTTCGTCTATATCAATGGCATCGTTGACTAATACAAAAGATTGCTTTGTTTTACGGTGAAGATTGGAGGCTCTGAGGAATTGCAGGAGTTCCGATAATTCTAATGATTCGTAGCTTAAAAGATTCAAAACCACATTTTGTCCTTTGTATTTTAAAGGAACTTGTTTCTCTATAAATGAGGCAAAGTCTATAATATCGTCCTTTTCATCTTCAAGGACAACGAAATTTGGATGATTCTCAATCTTCATGATGTTTTATTTTTGAAGCCAATAAATAGATTACCGCCATTCTAACTGCAACGCCGTTTTGAACTTGTTCCAAAATAATGGATTGTTTGCTGTCGGCCACATCACTCGTAATCTCTACCCCACGGTTTATAGGTCCAGGGTGCATTACTACTATTTCTTTGTTAAGAGAATCTAGCAATTTTTTGTTTAATCCAAATTGCTGCGTATACTCTCTGGTTGTGGGAAAATAACTGATGTCCATTCGCTCGTTTTGTACACGTAGCATATTGGCAACATCGCACCATTCCAACGCTTGACGAAGATTAGTTTCTACACCTACACCTAATTTTTCTATATATTTAGGGATAAGTGTTTTAGGTCCGCATACCTTTACCGTTGCTCCAAGCTTTTGAAGTGCGAAAATATTTGATAATGCAACTCGCGAATGAAGTATATCACCAACAATAACAACCTTTTTTCCCGCTACATCTCCCAATTTTTCACGTATAGAATAACTGTCCAATAAAGCCTGGGTAGGATGTTCGTGAGCCCCATCTCCAGCATTTATAATACTTGCGTCCACGTGTCTTGAAAGAAAGACACCTGCTCCAGGATTCGGGTGGCGCATTACTACCATATCCACCTTCATAGAAAGAATGTTGTTTACAGTATCTATTAGCGTTTCACCCTTAGTCACCGAAGAGCTCGAGGAGGCAAAGTTTATAACATCCGCAGAAAGTCGTTTCTCTGCAAGTTCAAAGGAAAGTTTTGTTCTGGTACTGTTTTCGAAAAAGAGATTGGCTATGGTAATATCGCGAAGAGAAGGAACTTTTTTAATGGGCCGATTGATAACTTCCTTAAAATGATCTGCCGTTTCGAAAATGAGTTGAATATCAGCCTCGGTGATGTACTTTATTCCCAGTAAGTGGTTTACACTTAGTTCGCTCATAGTTTTTTAATTCTTTACTAAATATACAGCATCTTCCCCATCATTCTCCAGCCAACAAACTTTTACTTTTTCACCATTGATGGCATCAACCTGCCTTCCTCTATAATCTGGTTGAATTGGTAAATGACGACTGAAGCGTCGGTCGATCAACGTCAGCAGCTCTATTTCCAATGGTCTCCCAAATGATTGTACAGCTGTTAGCGCAGAACGAATACTTCTTCCTGTAAAAAGAACATCGTCTATAAATACAACGTTCTTGTCCTCTACTATAAAGTCTATCTTAGTTTTATTGGCCTCTAAAGGCTTGTCGCCTCTTCGGAAATCATCCCGAAAAAATGTAATATCCAAATACCCAAGTTTGATGTTCTTGATTTTGTATTCAGTTTCCAGCAAAGTTTTAAGCCTTTCTGCTAGAAAAATCCCTCGTGGTTGTATTCCGATTAGTACTGATTGGGAGAAATCGTCGTGTTTTTCGATCAATTGACAAGCCAAACGGTTAAGCGCAATGTTTATCTCGGTTGCGTTCAATAACACTTTTTGGCTCATAGGAAAGTCTGAATTATATTCAGAAAGCAAAAATACATATTTTTTGGCTTCTAAAGAAGATGTATTTTAAAATTGATTTGAAAAAGCGATAACACAGCCTGAAGTAGAACACCACCACCTTACTTGCCTGATGGGCTGGCTTAAAAGAAAACAAAAAAAAGCCCCTCGTAAACGAGAGGCTTTTCATAATTATAAATGAACGATTATTTCTTACCGTCCATTCTGTCTTTAAGCTCTTGTAATTTTGCGTTAGCATCACCAAGAGTTGGTTTTGCTTCTGCTTCAGATGCCACTTGTTTTTTCACGGCTTCTTTTACAATTTTAGCTTCTTCTTCTTTGTGAATAGTCATATGTGAAGCAACCACTTTCTTGAATTCTTTATTGAACTCAATAATTTGGAATTCTGCTTCATCACCTTTCTTCAACATAGACCCATCTTCTTTTTCAAGATGACGGCTTGGTACGAATGCTACGATATCTTCGTTGAACTTAATAGTTGCTCCTTTGTCAACTACTTCGTCAATAGAAGCAGTGTGCTTGGTTCCAACAGCAAATTCGTCTTCGTATTTATCCCAAGGATTTTCCTCAGTTTGTTTATGACCTAAACTAAGTTTACGGCCTTCAACATCCAATTCCAATACAACCACTTCTAGCTCATCACCAATGTTTGTGAATTCACTTGGGTGCTTGATTTTCTTGGTCCAAGAAAGATCGCTAATGTATATAAGACCATCGATACCTTCTTCAAGCTCAACAAATACACCGAAATTGGTGAAGTTGCGAACAATACCTTTGTGGCGTGAACCAACTGGGTATTTCTTAGTGATATCAGTCCATGGATCTGGAGTCATTTGTTTGATTCCAAGACTCATCTTGCGCTCTTCTTTATCCATTGTAAGGATAACTGCTTCAACCTCATCCCCAACATTTACGAAATCCTGTGCACTACGTAAGTGTGTAGACCAAGACATTTCGCTAACGTGAATAAGACCTTCAACACCTTCAGCAACCTCAATAAATGCACCGTAGTCTGCTATAACAACTACTTTACCTTTTACTTTATCACCAACTTTCAACTCTTCTCCAAGAGCCTCCCATGGGTGAGGGTTCAATTGCTTAAGACCTAATTGGATACGTGTTTTATCTTCATCGAAATCAAGAATTACAACGTTCAATTTCTGATCAAGTTCAACAATTTCATTTGGATGGTTGATACGTGACCAAGAAAGATCTGTAATGTGAACAAGTCCATCAACACCACCAAGATCAACAAATACTCCGTATGAAGTGATGTTCTTAACAACACCTTCAAGTACCTGTCCTTTTTCAAGCTGCCCGATGATTTCTTTTTTCTGCTCTTCAATATCCGCTTCAATAAGCGCTTTGTGAGAAACAACAACGTTTTTGAATTCGTGGTTGATTTTAACCACTTTGAACTCCATTGTTTTACCAACGTAAACGTCGTAATCACGGATCGGTTTAACATCAATTTGCGAACCTGGCAAGAAAGCCTCGATACCGAAAACATCTACGATCATACCACCTTTTGTGCGGCATTTTACGTAACCGTTTACGATTGTAGCTTCGTCATGAGCCGCATTTACGCGATCCCAAGCCTTAATGGTTCTAGCTTTACGGTGGCTAAGAATCAATTGACCAGTGCTGTCCTCACGAACGTCGATCAATACTTCTACCTTGTCACCAACTTTTAAATCTGGATTGTAACGGAATTCGTTTAAAGAAACAACACCCTCACTTTTCGCGTTGATATCGATGATTGCATCACGGTCTGTGATGAAAACCACTTTTCCTTCAACAACTTCGTCATCTAATGTATCAACGAAATTCTCTGCTACCAGTTTTTCAAATTCTTCCAGCTTACCATCGTCGATAGGTTCAATCCCTTCTTCGTAGTTATGCCAGTTAAAATCTGCAAGAAATTTTTCAGGATTGCTTTCCTTTAGGGAAACTTCCTTTTGAGGTTTTGTAGCTACCTCGTTTTGAGCTGCAGTATCTTCTACCTGCACTTCTTCTTTGTTTGCTTTATCAGCCATTTGTTTGTAAAATTGATTTTTGTAGCAAATGCCTTAAAAATCAATGCTTTGTATTCTGTGCTGTTACAAGATTTTAATGCGACTATCCCACAGAAGGGTTTGTTTTTGTTTGTTTTAATTCCTCTTATTCCTGTCTCGTCGCTAAGAGGGGTGCAAAAATACTATTTCTCATTTGATTTTCAAAACTTTAAATGGGTTGATCTTTAAGTTTATATAAAATATTTGTTCTGAAAGTCAATTGTTTATCTTTATCCAACCAAAATCATCAAAATAACTATTTATGAAATCCCTTCTTTTATTCTTCATTATCGCAATCTCACTTAATACTTGCGAAAATATTGCTCCTGAAAAAGTAAGCGAAACAATACTTTTTGTGAACAGCGCAAAAGTTGATTGTACCGGTGTTGGACCAATGAAATGTATGCAAACGCAAGAATCAGATACTTTGGACCCAAACGGGTGGGAGTTTTTTTACGAAAACATCGAGGGTTTTGAATATGTCCCAGGCTACATATACAAGCTTGCCATAAAAAAAGAAAAACTAGACCCAGCAACGGTCCCCGCCGATGGCTCTAGTATAAAATACACTTTGATAAAAGTGATTGAAAAGAATATCGACGAAAAGACAATGATGTAATAATTTTTAGTTGCAAAAAGACAATGCCAACTTTTAAAAAAGCAAGCCTTGTCCGTCTTCGTCTGTTTTTAAATCGTTTTCATCATTTGGATTAACTGAACCCTCAGAATCTTCAATTTCAGACGTCATTTCCTCTTCATCAATCACGTCTATTTCCTCTGGCTCTATAGGAGTTGGTCGTTCATAGGGCAATGCTTCCATTGTGTTTATTTCCAACACCTTATCCTTGGTCAACTGATTGCCCATTGCTGTAATTCCTTTGACAGCAATAAACTCTTCCAGGTTGAGCTCCAAGTTTTCTTCGCGCTCCTGCCCTCTTTTTTTGGCAAAAACCACTTCTGCCATTGGACGGTAATCCGTAAATATTTTCTCCAAATATGAATTGGGATGATCTGTTATAATCACCTCCTCCCTATCGGGATGCTCGATTAAGAAACGTTTCACATAAAACAATTCCTTTTCACCCTCCCAATAAATGGCACTCAACGGCTTTCTAGGGTCCCACTTTTCAAGAATTATCATATCGTCATCGAAACGAAGAGCTAAATCTGGAATCACAGTTTTCACATGACCTTTTTGATTTATAATAAGCAATCTATCTTCTTTCCTGAATTCACCCAAAAGCTCTCCGCGGTCATCTACGTTCAAACGTTGTACAGAATCGTCAAACCAGATTTTACGCGGTTTTAAAGTAGACAATCCTTTTTCTTTAAGTTCAATTTTTTTAATTGAATACTTTGTAACAATATTCCCTTTTGAATTTCTTCCTTTCACCAACTGGTCGGCAAAATCAAGATCAAATTTCAATTTTTTTATACTCCCACTTTGCCGTAAAAAAATAGTTACAACCTCTGCTTCACCATTTGGATTAGCCGTAAAATAGAGCACCTTGGAACCTTTTGTCTCATTGGCCATGTCATATTCCCTATCTCTAGTGGTAGAGGTTACAGCAAAGCGCTTTACGTAATTCGCACCGCGCGCTCCATCACGGTAAATCATATTGTATATGGTTCGCTTGTCCTTCTTCTTGAAAACTGCAACGTGTATAATCCCCTTCCCTACGAATATCTTTTGATCCACTTTAGTCACCATCATTTTTCCGTCTTCAGTAAAAACGATAATATCGTCTATGTCACTACAGTCAGTTACATATTCGTCACGTTTTAAGCTTGTTCCCACAAAACCTTCAGCACGATTTACATAGAGCTTTGTGTTTCTAATAACAACCTTCGTCGCTTCAATATCATCAAAGGTCCTGATCTCTGTTTTTCGCTCTTTCCCTGCTCCGTATTCCTTTTTTAATCTCTTAAAATAATCAATTGCATACTCAATCAGATTCGCTAAGTAATACTTTATCTGAGCAATGCTATCTTCCAGTGCATCAATCTTTTGCTGTGCCTTATCAATATCGAATTTCGAGATGCGTTTAATTCGAATTTCTGTCAATCGAACAATATCTTCCTCGGTAACAGCACGCTTCAAATGTTTTATATGCGGTTGCAATCCTCTGTCAATAGCAGCAATAACACCTTCCCAAGTTTCCTCTTCTTCAATGTCACGATAGATTCTCTTTTCAATAAAAATACGTTCCAAGGAAGCAAAATGCCACTGCTCTTCCAACTCATCCAATTGAATTTCAAGTTCGCTTTTCAACAATTGGACCGTGCGATCGGTACTTACGCGAAGCATCTCTGAAACACCAACAAATAATGGCCTATTGTCTTCTATCACACAGCCCAATGGCGAAATAGACGTTTCGCAAGCGGTAAATGCATAAAGCGCATCAATGGTCTTATCTGGTGAAATCCCACTGGGCAAATGGATTTGGATCTCTACTTCTGCAGCAGTATTATCCTCAATCTTTTTAATTTTGATTTTCCCTTTTTCATTCGCCTTTAAAATTGTATCTATCAGCGACGAAGTATTGGTTCCAAAGGGGATTTCAGTAATTATGAGTGTGTTCTTGTCAAGTTGGTTTATGCGTGCCCGACTCCTAATCTTTCCACCACGTAAACCGTCATTATAATTGGCTATGTCCATAATTCCACCCGTCGGGAAATCTGGATAGATCTGAAACTTTTTACCTTGCAAATGCTTGATAGAAGCATCAATTAGTTCAAGAAAATTATGTGGGAGAATTTTGGTGGAAAGCCCAACTGCAATACCTTCTCCTCCTTGGTTTAATAGCAATGGAAACTTGACGGGAAGATTGATCGGTTCCTTTCTACGACCATCATAGGAAGCCTGCCACTTGGTTACTTTTGGATTGTAAACTACATCCAAAGCAAATTTTGAAAGTCGCGCTTCAATATATCGCGAAGCCGCAGCACTATCTCCTGTCAGAATGTTCCCCCAGTTTCCTTGGGTATCGATCAATAAATCCTTTTGGCCAATCTGCACCATGGCATCAGCTATACTGGCATCCCCATGTGGGTGATACTGCATAGTATGCCCTACGATATTTGCCACTTTGTTGTAGCGCCCATCATCCAAGTCTTTCATGGATTGCATAATACGGCGTTGTACAGGCTTAAAACCGTCTTCGATTGCAGGCACGGCGCGTTCTAGGATTACGTAACTAGCATAATCCAAAAACCAGTCACGGTACATTCCGGTGACCTTTTTTATAGTGTCGCCAGAAGAATCGTCATTTACGCCCAAATAATCTGGACCTGCGTTTTGTTGTTCTTCGTTATTGTCGAGTTCGTCACTCATATTTATTTCCCGCAAAAGCAGGAATCTTTTTGATTATTATATTTTTTCTCTGTGCTCCTCTGTAAACCCCTGATTTATAGCTACTATACAGAGTTATACAAAGGCTCTCCTATTACTTTCTCAGAATAAATTTTATTTATTTTCGGCTGTAAAATCCATATTCCAACAATATAAAACCACAAAAGAAAGAATTCCCCAGCATAATCCGAAAAATCAACTTCTCTATTTAATTCAATTGACTTTATCGACTTTGAACAAAAGTAAAGCATATAAAACATGCAAAAAATTGAAAATAAATGAAACGGTACTATTACAATTAAACTAATTCCAATCATGTTATCTGGAGGAGGAAACTCATTAAATACACCAAGATACATCATCGAAAACATTAGTAGTGTTATATAAACAAGCGGAATAAAAAAGAATATTTTAAACTTCTTGATACTTAAATTATGGTGCTCTGGCAGAAATTTATGCAATCCCACCCCAATAGACCAGAACCAACCAAAAAATATTATCACATAAAGCAACATAAATATTGGAAAAGTGGATAACGCAAACAATGGGTTATCCGTCACGATAACATATATAAGCGTAATTATTTGAAATAAGAAAGGCAAACCCACCATTAAAATGAAAATCTGCCAATGTTTCGCTCTAAGAAACAATTTAATCATCCTTCAAAATTAAAATTAATTCCTCTTCAATAATCCCTTGTCTACCTTTTAACGCAGAAGCTAACAATAAACCGAACTACTGCCAACTTCAACTCAAAACTGATCAATGACCACCGAATACTGACCACTGAAACTACCCTTACTCCTCGACTCTATCCAATTCCACCTTCAAATTTTCAATGATAAACTCCTGTCTATCCGGGGTGTTTTTCCCCATATAGAAAGAAAGTAATTCTTCTATACTCATTGATTTATCAAGCATAACAGGGTCCAAACGAATATCATTCCCAATAAAATGTACAAATTCATCAGGTGAAATTTCCCCCAAACCTTTAAATCGTGTGATTTCAGGTTTTGGCTTCAATTTCTCTATGGCGTTCTTTCTTTCCTCTTCTGAATAGCAATAAATAGTTTCCTTTTTATTTCTCACTCGGAACAACGGGGTTTGCAAAATGTACAAATGTCCTTCCTTTATCAATTCAGGGAAAAACTGAAGAAAAAAAAGTAATCAATAGCAAACGAATGTGCATGCCATCCACATCGGCATCCGTTGCAATTACAATATTGTTATATCGCAAGTCCTCCATAGAGTCTTCAATATTCAATGCAGCTTGCAACAAGTTGAATTCCTCGTTTTCGTAAACAATCTTTTTGGTCATCCCGTAGGTGTTCAAAGGCTTTCCACGGAGTGAAAAAACGGCTTGAGTATTTACATCACGACTTTTAGTGATACTTCCACTTGCGGAATCTCCCTCGGTAATGAACAAAGTTGATTCGAGATTTCTCTCATTTTTAATATCCGCCAAATGCACTCGGCAATCACGTAGCTTTTTATTGTGAAGATTCGCCTTTTTAGCACGGTCTTTAGCTAGCTTTCTAATTCCACTGAGCTCTTTGCGCTCACGCTCTGCCTGCACAATCTTGCGCTGAATGGCATCCGCAGCCTCAGGATTCTTATGTAAGTAATTGTCTAACTGGGTTTTTAGGAAATCATTAATAAACGTTCGCACCGATGGCAAATTCCCACCCATATCCGTTGAGCCGAGTTTCGTTTTTGTCTGGCTTTCAAAAACAGGTTCCATAACTTTGATGCTGATAGCTGAAACAATAGACTTTCGTACATCACTAGCTTCATAGTTTTTGTTGTAAAATTCCCGAATAGTTTTCACTAATGCTTCACGAAAAGCCGCCAAATGCGTCCCCCCTTGGGTTGTGTTCTGTCCATTGACAAAACTGTGATACTCCTCACTGTATTGGGTTTTGCTATGTGTAATGGCTACTTCGATGTCTTCTCCGCGAAGATGGATTATCGGGTATGACATATCTTCATCGCTAATCGTTTCCATCAAAAGATCCTTCAATCCATTTTCGGAATAAAATTTTTCGCCATTGAAATCTATCGTCAGTCCCGGATTGAGATAGACGTAGTTCTTAAGCATTTTTTGAACATATTCCGTACGGTACTTGAAATTCTTGAAAATAGTCTCGTCTGGGATAAAAATCACCTTCGTTCCTTTCCGCTTAGTAGACTCTTCAATTGCTATGTCGTTCGTTAGTTCACCTAAAGAAAATTCAGCTGCCTTTAACTGATTATCACGAATGGATTCAACCTTGAAAAAAGAAGAAAGTGCATTTACAGCTTTGGTACCGACCCCGTTCAATCCAACAGATTTTTTAAAAGCACGACTGTCGTACTTTCCACCGGTATTCATCTTTGAAACAACATCAATCACTTTCCCTAGTGGAATTCCACGACCGTAATCGCGAACTTTTACTTCTTTTTCTTTAATACGTACCTCGATGGTTTTTCCAGCGCCCATGACAAATTCATCAATACAGTTGTCAATCACCTCTTTTAGAAGAATATAGATGCCATCATCGGGCGAAGAACCATCACCAAGTTTACCAATATACATACCAGGACGCATCCGGATATGTTCCTTCCAGTCGAGCGAGCGTATATTATCTTCGGTATATTGTGTTTCGATCATAAAGATTTGGTGTAGGGTTGCTAATATAAATATACGTGAGCACTTGTGAAACCGATACTTAGGAAAGTAATCAACAATAAGACAATGAGAATTGTTAGTAATTATTTAAATCCTAAATTCTACATTTTTTTCACACCCCAAATTTTTGGAAAAACTTCGAAAAACACTTATATTAGCAACACTATTTGTAAAAATAGTTCAAAATCCTTGTAAAGGTACTAAACCTTTTGAGCAAACGGCTTCGTTCATAGTCTGATTCCCGTTATTCTTAATACTGTATGTCGACTCTATGCCGACTCTATCTCGACCTTACTCCATATATCGCCCATAAAAACATCAATGACGGTCAATGTTTTTCTCATCATTTTATTAGCTCTATAGTGAATTTATGAGCATCCATTGTCTAATTTCTTATTGATTTGAACAAGAACTACTAAACTTTTGTGAAGAATGATTCTTGTTATTGACTTGTAACAATTCTTTTCATACTTTCATACCACAAACAAATGACCTCAATGGAATTTATAGACTATTACCAAGTTCTGGGACTGGATAAAAGCGCTACAGCGGCCGATATAAAAAAAGCCTATCGCAAACTTGCAAGAAAACTCCACCCCGACCTAAATCCAAATGATAAGACTGCTCAACATAAGTTTCAGCAAATCAACGAAGCCAATGAAGTATTGAGCGACCCTGAAAAACGTAAAAAATACGACCAATACGGAAAAGATTGGCAACACGCAGATGCTTTTGAACAGGCTAAGCAACAACAAGGTTCACAAGGATTCGGCGGCGGTGGAAGAACCTACACTAGTAGTGAAGGTTTCGATGATAGCCAATTTTCTGACTTTTTTGAATCTATGTTCGGTGGGGGCGGTTTTAGGAGCGGCGGTAGTCGAAGACAAACTTCACAGTTTAAAGGACAAGATCTAAATGCAACACTTCAGTTGAATTTGACTGATGTTTTAAAAAGCCAGAAACAAACTATTAGCATTGGAGATAAAAAAATACGCCTTACAATTCCTGCGGGAGTTGAAGATGGCCAAACCATCAAAATCAAAGGGTATGGCGGTGATGGAATGAATGGCGGTCCAAAAGGTGATCTGTACATTGCTTTCAAGATTCTGAACAATACTACTTTTAAAAGATTGGAAAGCGATTTATATTCTACTGAGAACATCTCACTTTATACTGCACTTCTAGGAGGTGAAATAACCGTTGAAACCTTAACTGGAAAAGTAAAGCTGCAAGTAAAGCCTGAAACCCAAAACGATACTAAGGTTAAACTGAAAGGTAAAGGTCTGCCGAAATACAAAAAGGAAGACCAACACGGCGATCTTTACATAACCTACAAAATTGACCTTCCCAAGAACCTTTCTGATAAGGAAAAAGAATTATTTACCCAACTTTCAAATCTGAGATAATGGCACGAGAAAAATATATATTGGTAAGTCACTACTGCAAAAATTCAAATATTGAAAATTCATTCGTGGAACGACTCCACGAATTCGGACTCATTACTTTTGAAGAAAAACAAAGCGATTATTTTATTGACGAAACTGACATTGACGAAATTGAAAGAATGTTTCGACTTCACCACGATCTAGGAATCAACTTTGAAGGCTTGGGCGCCATCAAGCAAATGCTGAAACGCATGCTGAAAATGGAAAAAGAAATGAACCTTCTTCAGAAAAGATTACGACTGTACGAATAACATTTTTAATAAATCGCTCTCAAGACCTCGAAAGCCTAGCAGAATAAGTCTTGCCGTAAAATCTAATATCTCAAATCTCTGGTCTAAATCTAACTAGACGTTAAATCGGAAGTGCATAACATCACCGTCTTTAACAATATACTCTTTTCCTTCAACACCCATTTTTCCAGCTTCTTTTACTTTGGCCTCGCTTCCGTATGTTACAAAATCATCATATTTTATGACTTCGGCACGAATAAATCCTTTTTCAAAATCTGAATGAATTACTCCCGCAGCCTGAGGTGCCGTTGCTCCTACTGGTATAGTCCAAGCGCGTACTTCCTTTACACCTGCAGTGAAGTAGGTTTGAAGATTAAGCAATTTGTAGGCACTTCGTATCAATTTTGCAGAACCTGCTTCATTTAAACCTAAATCCTCAAGGAACATTTGGCGTTCTTCAAAAGTTTCCAGCTCAGTAATATCAGCTTCAGTTCCAACAGCCAATACCAACACTTCAGCATTTTCACCGGCAACCGCTTCTCTCACTTTTTCAACATAAGCATTTCCAGTGGCAGCAGAATCCTCATCCACATTGCAAACGTACATTACAGGTTTGTCTGTAATGAATTGTGATGTTACAATAAATTCGGCACGTTCCTCGTCGGTTAAATCAATCGCACGAACTGAAATACCCGCTTCTAGACCGCTTTTTACCTTTAAAAGAGCCACCTCTTCTTTTTGAGCTTCTTTATTACCAGTGCGTGCAGCACGTTTTACCTTTTCAAGTTTTTTATCAACCGTTTCAAGATCTTTCAACTGAAGTTCAATATCGATTGTTTCCTTATCGCGGATAGGGTTTACATTCCCGTCTACGTGAATAATATTATCGTTGTCAAAACAACGCAGTACGTGCAAAATGGCATCCGTTTCGCGAATGTTACTCAAAAACTGATTGCCCAGACCTTCACCTTTACTAGCTCCTTTTACAAGCCCAGCAATGTCAACTATTTCAACGGTTGCAGGTAGTACCCTTTCAGGTTTTACCAATTCTTCCAATTTTAAAAGACGATTATCTGGCACGTTTACAACACCAATATTGGGTTCAATAGTGCAAAAAGGGAAATTGGCACTTTGAGCCTTAGCGTTTGACAAACAATTGAAAAGTGTGGATTTTCCCACGTTTGGTAATCCTACAATACCTGCTTTCATTCAGTATAATTTTTTTATGGTAAACCCAAATCAAAAATAGCTTTGATTTAAGAGGGTGCAAATATACATCTTCAAATCAGACTTTTCATAATTGATTTCAAATTGCTTTTCGGAAAAAATTAGTGAGAGTTTTTGTGATAATCCGTTAAATCCATTTCAAAAAACTGAGATAGATCAATTTATTCTAAAGGATTGAATTAAGAGTCTTTTTATAAATTTCGTAATCAACCAAATTGTCGTGCGTTCCTCCGGGAATAGTAATAAAAGTGAGTTTTCCCTTCGTTTTGATTCTTGAAAGTTTCTCGCTGTTTTTATAGTTTACAACGAAATCATCTGTTCCATGAAAAATTATAATGGGGCAAGACACCTCTTCAAAATACTGATAAGTGGGAAACTTAAATTTTAAAAACCAACTTACGGGATAGATGGGAAAGCGCTCACCTGCCACCTCTCCTAAACTGTAAAAAGGAGCCTCAAGAATTAATTGTCTAGGATTGTTCTTTGCCGCAACATAAGTAGCGAACGTAGTTCCCAATGATCTGCCGTAAACTACAATTTCTTCTTCGGAATAACTTTTCAGCAACTCGTCATAAAACAATTGGGCATCACTGTACAGTGCCTTTTGGCTGAGCTTCCCAGTACTTTTCCCATAGGTTCTGTAATCCATTACCAATACATCGTATTGCAATTCAACGAATTTTTGGACCACAATCCCCCATTTGGAAAGTTCTCCCGCATTTCCATGAAAATAAAGGATTACTCCTTTTGGATCTTGAGCCTTAAAATGAAGAGCATTCAACTTTGCTCCATCATCAGCTATCAAATTGATTTCCTCAAAATCTCCAGGAAACGAATACGAATAATCTTGGGGAAGAGTTTCTGGTAAAAAGATCATTTTTACTTGTAGAAAATAAATCACAACGAAAATAATAACATAAAGTGAAGCAATGACGATGAGGAATTTCTTTAGTCTTCTGTTCATTATTTTAAAGAGTGTTTTAAACCAATAATTACGCTAGATAGGGCGATATTCTTTTTATGCTTTCAATTATTTCCTCCAAAAGTTTATAATAGTAATCAAAGTTATACAATTTTTAGGTTCTCCTCCGACTTAGTGAGTGCAATCAAAAAAGCCTTATGCATACCTGTGATAACTACACACTACTACAGAAAGGAATCTGTTGTCTTTGAAGGGTTTAAATATTATATCCTGAAATCTGCTGGTCTTCACAATGTTAATTAAAATCATTCTTAAGTTTTTGAGTCTTGAACAAAAAGTAATCCTGAAAATAGAGAAAAATCATATTGATAACAGAACCAATAAGCGCGATACGCAAGGCTTGAGGTCAATTTCTTATCAAAGTCAACACTGTAATACATCAGAATTGTATTTTGTTTATAAATCGAGGGTAAAATCGATTAACGAGTGGGTTAAAATCATAACTTTAACAAAAAACTAACTAAAAAAAACAACAACCAATGAAAAAAATTACATTTTTACTATTTCTTATTTGTGGAATTGCATTTTCGCAAATAAACGTTTCCGGAACTGTAACCGATGACTCCGGGGTTCCCCTTTCCTTCGTGAATGTGCTGGAAAAAGGCACTTCAAACGGAACCACAACATCCATTGATGGTGTGTTTTCAATTGAAGTAAAAGACAATGCCACCTTAAGCTTTAGTTACGTGGGGTTTAACACTCATGAGGTTGAAGTGAACGGGCAAACCAATATCCAGGTTACACTGTCAAATGGGGAATCGTTAGATGATGTCATGTTAGTGGGCTCGCGGAGCCCTAAAAGAACCGCTGTAAATTCCGCTGTTCCTATTGACATAATTGATGTTGAAACCACAACAATGCAAGTAGGTAAAGTGGAGATTAACGAACTCCTGCAATATGCCGCCCCATCTTTTAATGCAAGCAAGCAATCTGGATCAGACGGGGCAGACCATATTGATCCCAGCATCACTACGTGGTTTAGGGCCAGACCAAACCTTGGTTTTGATAAATGGAAAAAGAAGACACCAATCTTCGTTGATAAATATTTTTGGAACACGTGGCCGCGGAAACACGGGAACCGACCTGAATGCTATTCCAGCAACTTCCATCAAAAGAATAGAAGTATTGCGTGATGGAGCTGCCGCACAATACGGGAGCGATGCGATTGCTGGAGTAATAAATATAGTTTTGAAAGATAATATCGATGAATTATCGGGAAGCGTTTCTTATGGGGCTTATAGCAACAACGCTGATGTAGACACAAGTGCTTTTGAAGAGGGAGCTTACGGCCTATGGAATACTGATGGGTACCGTCTCGACACCGAAAAGGACGGGAATGCTATCGGAAAAGATAAAAGCTTTGATGGAGGTTCTGTAAAATTCGGTGCTAACTACGGATTTGCAATTGGCGAAAAAGGCGGCTTCGCGAACTTTACGACTGAATATATAAATAAAAATAAGACGCTAAGACCGACTTTTGATTTTAGAAAAGGCTTTGGTGAAGCAGCCATTGAAGGCTTCAATTTAATGGGAAATGTTGGAATTCCCGTTGGCGAAAGAACTGAAGTTTATGCTTTCGGGGGAAGAAATTATAGAGATACCGATGCGTACGCCTTCACTAGAAACGACGGAAACCGTGTGGTTGAATCAATTTTCCCGAATGGTTATACCCCAAGGATTACTTCTATAATTACCGATAATTCAATAGTTGCCGGCGTTAAAACAGAAACCGGTTCTGGGTGGAAAGTAGATATTAGTAACGCTTATGGAATTAACAACTTTCACTATTATATAAAAGGAACACTAAATGCCTCCTTAGTAGACCTTTCTCCAACTGAATTTGATGCTGGTGGCCATACATTATCTCAAAACACCATAAATCTAGATTTTTCAAAATACTATGAAGATGTTTTAAGTGGAATGAACTTGGCCTTCGGAGTGGAATATAGAACTGAAAACTTTAAAATCTTTGCAGGTGAAGAAGGTGCTTACGCAACTTATGATGTGAACGGAGTGCCCGTAAATGCAAATACTCCTGAAGAAAATATTGTAATATATAGAGACGAGAACGGCAACCCTATTTTAGACGATGATGGAAATCAAATTCTAAGACCTGGAGGTTCCCAAGGTTTTCCTGGTTATGGCCCAACTAATGAAGTAGACCGAAGCAGATCAAACCTTTCACTATACGCCGATGGAGAATTTGATTTAAGTGAATCCTTTTTAATTAGTGCCGCAGGGCGTTTTGAAAACTATAGCGACTTCGGAAGCACAATTAATGGAAAACTCGCAATGCGGTTTAAAGCTACTGAAAACTTAAATGTTAGAGGTTCTATAAGCTCTGGTTTCAGAGCCCCCTCCTTAGCACAGATTTATTATAATTTGCGCTTCACCAATTTTATTGGCGGTGTCGCTACGGATCAGTTACTATCTCCAAACAACAGCCCTGTTACGGCTTCCTTTGGAATTGGTCCTCTAAAAGAAGAAAAGTCTACAAATGCAGGACTCGGCTTTACTGCAAACTTCTCAAAATTCACAGCAACTGCTGATCTTTATTACATAGACGTTAGGGATAGAATTGTTTTGACAGGTAACTTTCCTGCACCGCAAATTGAAAATGTAGATTCTGCTCAATTCTTTACTAATGGCGTAGATACAGAAACTACTGGCCTTGATGTGGTATTAACATATAAAGATATTTTTAATGGTAATATTCTTGGGGCCTCGATTTTAGCGAATTTTAACAATATGGTGATTAAAGACGTGAAAAACGGAAAGTTGGACGAGCAAACATTTTTTGGGGAAAGGGATAAAGCCTTTTTATTGGCTTCAGCACCAGAAAGTAAATTGGTTGGAATCCTTACCTATGAAAGAAATTGGTTAAGTGCGGCCTTAACCGTCACACGCTTTAGCCAAGTAGACCTTTTGGACTTCCAGATGCTTGAAGATCCAGCAGATTACGGTGGTTTCGAAAATCAAATTATCGCAGCTACAGATTCTTATACTGCCAAATTCGTAACAGACCTTAACTTAGGTTTTGAGCTTTCTAAAAATATAAAATTAAATGTTGGTTCAAACAACCTATTTAATGTCTATCCTGATCAGCAAGATGACTGGACAGAAGGGGGGGGTTATTGGGATTCTGTGCAAATGGGCTTCAGCGGTGCATTTTATTATGCGCGTATAAATTATAATTTCTAAAAAACTCCATTGTTTTAAATGCCCCATCAAATTTTGATGGGGCATTTATCATGAGATAATCTCAACATAATTTTGAAAAATAAAAATAAAGTTTAAGAAATGATTATCAACGTTTTGTGTTTTTTTAACATCTATGATTCTTAGTTTTGACTTTCAAACAAACAAAAAGACAACCATTATGAAAAAAGTATTAATGATTTTCGCTCTAGCTGCTTTTTCAACTGCTTTTGCACAAGACAATAAAAGTGAACAAAAAGAGACTGTTACAACCAAAGTAACGGTTAAAGATAACACAGGAATTCATACTGACGTCCAAGAGGTCACTAGAACAGAAACCCAACCAATTAAACTAGACCCTAAAGATTCCGGAAAAACAGACCAGGATTATGAACTAGGGCCAAAAAAAGTTCAGACCAATGTAAGCTACAGTTCAAACGAACATAATTATATGTTTGAGAATGAGGCAAACGGTTATAAAATTTATGATACTAAAACTGGAGAAAAAACTGATTCAGCAATTCTACGCCCAACATCTCAAAAAGGATATTACATAATGTCGCAAGAAGGGAATAGCTCTTTTGGTTATTTCAATGAAGACGGAGATTTTGTTGTCGAAAGCTATAATCCTGCTACAGATGCTGTTGAAAAAACAATCTATAAAATGGAGATTAAAAGTAAAGCATCCATCACACCGAATAAAATGTAATTTTCCCTACTATCCCCACAATTGAAATCACCCCTCAAGCACATGCTTGAGGGGTGATTTTTTTAATATCATTAATCACCAGTTATGTATTTTCTATATACTTGTGATGTTATAATACAAATAGTTATAACATATTATCTATAAACGATAGGATTCACCTAATTAGATATAACTAACTGATTTTTAATTTAAAACAAAAATTATAAAAAAAATTCTACTAATTACGCCAATTGAGATTTACAACATAAACAGTATAAATTTACTCCAACAAGAAGTGAACATTGAAAACAATCAAATGGATTTGAGCCATATTGCGGTGGGATAATACTTATTAAATTATGGCAACACCACCACTGCCAATTCTAAAAACAATAAAAACGCTCCTATTATAACTAAAAAGCAACCTATGTAGGTTGCTTTTTTTTATAAAGAAAATCTTATGATTACTCTTTGTGCATAAATGCTTGCTTGGCCAGTAATTCCTCTTCTGTTTCCACATTATCCTCATCTGGAATACAACAATCAACTGGGCAAACTGCAGCACACTGTGGCTCATCGTGAAAACCTTTACATTCAGTACATTTATCAGCTACAATAAAATATATTTCATCGCTTATCGGTTCCTGTGCTTCATTGGCATCTACTGTCTTCCCATTTGGAAGAACAACTTTGCCATCAAGATCGGTGCCATCTGCATAGCGCCAGTCATCCGCACCTTCGTAAATAGCTGTATTGGGACACTCGGGCTCACAAGCCCCGCAGTTTATACATTCATCTGTTATTATAATTGCCATGGGGTTTAGTTTTTCTAACTTTGCACAAATTTAATGCCTATAAAGGGTAACTCCAAAAGAAGTATGCAATTAAAAGACAGAATTAACGCTTTTATCCGTTTAGGAAAGTTTCTCAGCGATATTGATCCCGATAATTATCGAAACGAAACCGCTCAAGTCTTTAACAAAGCTCAAGCAGAAAATGGTTGGTTCACTCCAGAAAATATAAATTTTGCACTTAAGAGTTGGAGCGAAGCACTTTCAGAAGAAAATATTTTACAGTGGATTTCGAAATATAATTTCAAACAAACTGAAGGAAAAACAATCGCTATAATTATGGCAGGAAACGTTCCTTTAGTCGGTTTTCACGATTTTCTGTCAGTATTGATTACAGGTAATAAAGCTTTGTCAAAACTGTCATCGAATGATAAAACATTACTTCCGTTTCTAGCTGATCAATTAATAGTGATCGAACCAAGATTTAAAGATTATATCGAGTTTACTGATGGGAGATTGAGCAATTTCGATGCAGTAATAGCTACAGGAAGCGATAACACAGCTAGATATTTTGATTACTACTTCGGAAAATACCCTAATATTATTCGTAAAAACCGAAACTCCATTGCTGTTTTAACAGGAAATGAAACCGAAAACGAGCTCACAAAGCTCTCTGATGATATTTTTCGATACTTCGGCCTAGGTTGCCGAAATGTTTCAAAATTATACGTCCCAGAGAATTATAATTTTGAGGCTTTCTTCAGGGCAATGTTTACTTGGAAAGATATAATTAATAACCATAAATACATAAATAATTACGATTACAACAAAGCAGTCTATTTAATGGACAGCTTCCCACTTCTTGATAATGAATTTATGCTTCTCAAAGAAGACAATGGCTTCTCCTCACCTATTTCCATTGTTTTCTATGAAAGATATAGCTCTATGGAAAGTGTTAAAAACGAACTTGATTTTAAATCCGAAAACATACAATGCATCATCGCAAATACAGGCATCCCTGGCGAGCTTCCATTCGGAAAAAGTCAGAGTCCAGAATTATGGGACTATGCCGATGGTGTAGATACTGTTGACTTTTTGTTGAAAATTCCTGAATAAAAAATTTATAATTATGACATTTAAAGTATCATAATTCACATCTTTGCAATATAAATTTTCCAGAAAAATTAAATGCCTGCTCATATTTCCCTGGTTTTAATAAAATGAATATTTTGAGCATTGCAACTTCCAATTTCTCAAATATAATATTCGGATGAAAAAACATAATTTTAGTGCTGGCCCCTCTATTTTACCACAATCCGTAATAGAAAAGGCTGCCGATGCCGTTTTAAATTTCAATAATTCGAATCTATCATTAATTGAGATCTCCCACAGAAGTAAAGATTTTGTGGAAGTAATGGAAACTGCGCAATATCTTGCTTTGGAACATTTGGGACTTCAAAATAAAGGATATCAAGCCCTCTTTCTTCAAGGTGGTGCGAGTCTCCAGTTTTTAATGACGGCCTATAACCTCTTGGAAAGCAAAGCGGCCTATTTAAACACCGGAACCTGGAGTTCTAAAGCAATAAAAGAAGCTAAACTTTTCGGTGAAGTTATTGAAGTGGCCACTTCAAAAAGTCAAAATTTCAATTTTATTCCCAAAAATTACGAAGTTCCGCAAGATGTGGATTATTTTCATTGCACTAGCAACAACACAATCTTTGGAACCCAAATGAAAGATTTCCCACAAACCAAAGTTCCGATGGTTTGTGATATGAGCAGCGATATTTTTTCGCGCCAACTAGATTTTTCAAAATTCGGTTTAATTTACGCAGGAGCACAAAAAAATATGGGACCCGCAGGAACCACTCTCGTTGTCGTGAAGGAAGATATATTGGGGAAAGTTTCTCGTGCAATTCCATCAATGCTCAACTATAAAGAACATATCGAAAAGGAAAGTATGTACAATACTCCATCTGTCTTTTCTGTTTATGTTTCTATGTTAACTTTACAATGGCTTAAGGAGTTAGGCGGAATTTCAGCAATAGAAGAAATAAACAATAAAAAAGCGGAAATCTTATATGCTGAAATTGACAGAAACCCTCTATTCATAGGTTTTGTTTCAAACAACGAAGATAGATCAACAATGAATGCAACCTTCAACATAAGAAACGAGGAATTAAAAGCAACTTTTGATGATCACTTAAAACAAGCCGGAATAAGCGGTCTGAATGGACATAGAAGCGTGGGCGGCTATCGCGCATCTATTTATAATGCCATGCCTCTTGAAAGTGTGCAAATATTGGTAAATGTAATGCAGACGGTCGAAAAAGGAGCTTAAATAGTAATCAAGAAATTAATTAACACAAGATTTCAGTAAACTTTTTAAATGAAAATATTAGCAAACGACGGAATTTCAAAAAGCGGAGTAGATTCTTTAAAAGCTGCGGGTTTTGAAGTATTAAACATACAAGTGGCACAGGAACAACTCCAGAATTATATCAATGAGCACAACATTGAAGTTCTCTTGGTTCGCAGCGCTACTAAGGTGCGAAAAGATCTAATTGATGGATGCTCATCCTTAAAAATTATCGGGCGTGGTGGCGTAGGAATGGATAATATTGATGTTGAATATGCTATTCAAAACGGCATTGAAGTTATAAATACTCCAGAGGCTTCTTCAGAATCGGTGGCAGAACTTGTTTTTGCTCATTTATTTGGCGGTGTACGTTTTCTGCACGATTCAAACAGAAATATGCCTTTGGATGGCGACACCAAATTTAATCAATTGAAGAAAATCTACAGCGCCGGTAGTGAACTTAGAGGGAAAACCTTGGGAATCGTCGGATTTGGAAGAATTGGTCGCCAGGTTGCCAAAATAGCTTTGGGCTGCGGAATGAAAGTAATCGCCAGTGACCATGAAGTCGGGGAAGCAGATATTACCTTAAGTTTTTACGATGGCCAAGAAATTACCTTAAAAATAAAAACTGCACCTGTGGATAAGCTGATTAAGCATAGTGATTTCATTAGTCTTCACGTTCCATCCCAATCTGGTTATCTAATCGGTAAGGAAGAAATCTCCAGAATGAAAGATGGTGTTGGTATTGTCAATACATCCCGTGGAGGAATTCTAGATGAAAACGCTCTTTTAGAAGCAATTGAAGATGGTAAAATTTCTTTTGCAGCACTTGATGTTTTTGAGAATGAACCTACTCCCTCAATAAAAATTTTAATGAACGATAAAATCTCGCTCAGCCCGCACATTGGCGCAGCTACAAAAGAAGCTCAAGATAGAATTGGAACGGAGCTTGCTGAACAAATAATTAATATAATGACAAAGGCTTAACGTTTTTAACTAATTTAGCATTATAATCATTTAATCCCTTAACAAAATGGCTTCAATTATAGATTTACTAAACAGCGACATGGGCAAACAGCTCATCAGCGGTGCCAGTGCACAAACTGGGCAATCTCCAGATAAAACAGCTACGGTACTGAGTATGGCTCTTCCTGCGATATTAGGAGCAATGCAACGAAATGCTTCAACACCTCAGGGGGCGCAAAGTTTAAATAATGCGTTAGAAGACAATCGTCACGATGGTTCAATCCTGAATCAATTGGGCGGTCTTTTAGGTGGCGGAGGCGCCGATTCAAGCTTAATGAGCGAAGGTGCAGGAATCCTAAGTCACGTTCTTGGTGGCAATCAAGCAAAAGTTGAAAACAATATTAGCCGCGCTAGTGGTGTCGATTCCCAATCAGTTGGGCAAATTATTAAAATGGCAGCTCCTATCTTAATGGGACTTTTAGGAACTCAAAAAAGAAAAGATAATGTGGCTGAAGGCGGCATAGGCAGCTTATTAGGTTCTGTGCTAGGCAATAATAGCAGTAAAGACCAATCTCTTATTACAACCCTTTTAGACGCTGATGGCGATGGAAGCATTATAGACGACGTAGCCGGAATGTTCTTGGGTGGAAATAAAAAGAAAGGTGGAATCGCTGGAATGCTCGGAGGATTATTCGGAAAATAAAATTATATTTCAAATTATTTTAAATACCGTCTGTTTTTCAATATAGACGGTATTTTTTTTGGAAGTGAAATCTTGAACAATTAAGCCTACATTGCTTAACTTTGTACAAATAACTTATAAGTAATAATAAAATTTAATTGGAATCTTTGTGGCATACGGAATTGCAGGTGTGTTCTACTGAATCTATTAATATTCTATTCTGATGAAAAAATTTATTTTTCTATTCTCAATTTGCATTGCCGTTTACAGTTGTGGAACTGGAAATACAATGAAGAGTTCCTCCTCCTCAGAAGTAATCAAAAATGATACGATTCGCATTGGAAATGAGAGTCTAGATTACGAAATCATGATCATTGAGCCTGGTTTTGACTCTTGGTTAATTTCTCAACCACCTCGTGGTTACTATGGTCAATCATTATTGGAATCAAAAAATAGAAGTTTTGTTGTCGAATTTAATAATCGTGTTTTAAACCCTGGTAGATATTCCAGTAACCTATATTCCGAACAAATAAACTATGATCCTACTGTGGATTATGGATATGAAGTAAATTATCTACTTTACAATTACTTCATCTATTTTCAGAATAAGTACAATCAAAATTTATAGACGGAAGATATTGAAAAAACTAAAAAAACGTTGGAATATCGAAACCAACGGACAACTATTTATAATTTTTTTGGTGTTTGCAATTACGGGAAGTTCTGCTGCAAAACTCGCGGCTCCAGTGACGGAATTTTTCGAAATTAAAAAAGAAATGGGTTGGTACATATATTGGCCTTTTCGCATTTTAATCATCTTTCCAATATATCAACTACTTTTAGTTTTCTATGGATGGATATTTGGGGAATTCACTTTTTTTTGGAACTTTGAAAAGAAAATGCTCCGTTCCCTCAGACTAGGATTTTTGTTAAAGAAATGATCTTAAAAAAGGAAATACTTAATATTATCTCGGCCGCGATTTTCTCGCTAGCTTTACTATTTCCTACCGCCATAAAACTTGCACATGCTATTGAAGGCCATCAACACGAAGCTTGCGTAGATTTTTCTGTTCATATCCACAAAAAACAACTAGATTGCTCCATTTGTGATTTTCATTTTTCAATATTTAGTTTTGAAACACAAAATCTTCCTGAATTTGCAATTCTAAATAGTTTCCACAGGACAGAAACTATTTATTTATTACCAGAATTTTCCTTAAACGAAACACACTACTTTCTAAGAGGTCCTCCTCAATTTTCTTGATCTTATAAATACATCATTTTAAGTTAATTTGAAAAATCAAGAAGCATGAGAAATATTTTATGCTTGCTAGCCGTATTATTTTTATATACCGCAACAAGCGCACAAAATTCCTTAATTGGAACAATAACATCAAAAAATCAAAATAAACCCATCTCAGCTACTGTCTATATTCCACAATTGGAAAAAGGCACAGTAGCAGATTTCGATGGAAATTATCAACTAAGCCATTTACCAGACGGAAATTACAATGTGATCTTTTCTTCTATGGGATATGCCACGGTTTCCAAAAAAATAGCGTTCACCAACAATGAATCAATAGTAGAAAATATTGAAATGGAAGAAAGCGCAGTGGAAATGGAAGAAGTAATAGTATCCACTCCATTTCACAAATTACAGAGCGAAAATGTAATGAAAGTGGAACGTATTTCCACCAAAGATTTAAATTCATCTGGAGCTGTGACACTTGCAGACGGCATTAAAAACATTGCTGGTGTAGATATTATAAGCACAGGAACAGGTATTGGAAAACCTGTGATTCGCGGACTTAGCTCAAATCGAGTTTTAACCTATACCCAAGGCGTACGTTTGGAAAATCAACAATTTGGAGACGAACACGGGCTGGGAGTAAATGATTCTGGAATCGAAAGTGTAGAGGTAATAAAAGGTCCAGCTTCTTTACTTTATGGAAGTGACGCTTTAGGTGGAGTTCTATACTTGAATCCCGAACGATTTGCAATTTCCAATGAAACGCACGGCGATATAAGCAGTACATATTTTTCAAATACTTTGGGAACTTCAACAAATATTGGTTTTAAAACTTCTGGTAAAAAATTAAAGTTTTTAGCCCGTGGTTCTCACTCTTCATTTAGTGATTACGATACCGGGGCAGAATATCGAGTAACCAATTCCAGATTCAATGAAAAAGATTTAAAAACAGGAATCCAATATTTAGGTTCAAAATTCAAATCGACTATCCGTTATAATTATAATCGCTCAAATATTGGCATTCCTGAAGAAATCGAAGAACAAACCCGTTCCAAGGACTTAGAACTTCCATTTCAAGAAATTGACAACCATATTTTAAGTTTTGATAATACTATATTCTTAAATAAATCCAGTTTAAATATTAAAATGGGCTATTTGTTTAATGACAGAAGGGAGTTTGAAGATTATACGGATAATTCAGAACTGCATATGAACTTGAGTACATTTAATTATGACCTAAAATATAATCTTCCAGAAATGGGTAAGTTTGAAACCATAATTGGATTACAGGGAATGTTCCAAAACAATAAAAATAAAGGAGAGGAAATATTAATCCCTGATGCGAATACAAGAGACATTGGCCTTTTGGCAACTTCACACTATCATTTGGAAAAAGTGGATTTCCAAACGGGAATCCGTTTTGACTCCCGAAAAATTGAGAGCGAAGCCGCACGTAACCCTCTAGATGAAGATTATATTCCAGAAATAAATAAAACGTTTACTAGCTTTACAGCAGCGTTGGGTGCAAAAATAGATTTGATCGATAATCTTTCTACCCGTGTTAATTTGGCTAGTGGATTTAGAGCTCCAAACTTGGCAGAACTTACTTCCAATGGTATACACGAAGGCACTAACCGTTACGAAAGAGGGAATCAAGACTTGACGAGTGAGCAGAATTTTCAAGTGGATATATCCTTGGAATACAGAAATAAGCATATTGAATTTTTCGCGAATGGTTTTTATAATGCCGTCAACGATTATATTTTTATTTCACCCACAAATGAAATAATAGATGAAACTCAGGTTTATGATTACCTTCAAGATAATGCTAAACTCTACGGAGGAGAATTTGGTTTTCACTTGCATCCACATCCACTGGATTGGTTGCATTTTGAAAGCAGTTTTGAAACCGTAACAGGGAAGCTGAGTAATGATAATTATTTGCCACTAATTCCAGCAAACTCATTGCGAAACACTTTCAGAATAGAGTTAAAGGACGGCCTGATAAGAAAAGCAAGTTCAACTTTCATTACTCTTGAAAATAAATTCGATCAAAAAAATATAAGTGATTTTGAAACTAGAACGGGAGGATATTCAATTTTAAGCGCAGGAATTGAAAGTAGCTTTAAACTCCAAAAAAATATGTTCACAATTGGCATAAATGGAACAAATCTAACTGATAAAAAATATACTTCTCATTTATCCCGATTTAAACCCGAAGGAATTTTTAATATCGGTAGGAGTATCAATGTAAATCTAAAAGTAGAAATCTAATAAAAAGCCCCTAAAAGGGGCTTTTTTTATTCGTCAACTCTTATCTTAATAGCTTTTGGCATTGGTTGTTTTTTCCAAACGAACGTGTAAAGCCACATTAAAGTAAATGTGGGAATTATATCTGTAAAAGGCAAAATTTCTTCCAAAAAGACTAAGACAGAAGCAATTCTCCCCTCTGTTCCTTTATACATATCAGTCATTTTTTTTGCGGCAAATGGTGCCCAAAGTATATCTAAAAATGGCCCAATTACAGGAATAGCCATAGTTGACATACCAATAATGTCAAAAAGAATCCCTTGACGTAATAATTTATATTTTTCTTTTTTCATTTTTTTTTGTTTGATTCCGTATATATTAAATCAAAAAACATTCCAAGAAGTATTCTATATCAAAAATACAGGGTAAGATACGCAAAATTATTTATGAAAGATCATTACTGATCAACTTCAAAAACTCATTTCTAGTTTGAATCGTTTCAAACTGTCCACGAAACCCGGAAGTCGTGGTAACACTGTTTTGTTTCTGTATTCCACGCATCATCATACACATATGGGCAGCTTCTATAACTACAGCTACTCCTTTTGGTTTTAAAGTGTTATTTATACATTCTAAAATATCGTGTGTTAAACGCTCCTGTACCTGAAGTCTGCGTGCAAAAACATCTACAATTCGTGGAATTTTACTTAAACCAACAATATATCCATTAGGAATATATGCCACGTGTGCTTTTCCAAAAAAAGGAAGAATATGATGCTCACACAATGAGTAGAGCTCTATATCTTTTATGATTACCATATCGTGATAATTTTCAGCAAACATGGCGCTCTTTAATATTTCAGCAGGATCTTGCGAGTTTCCAGAAGTCAAAAACTGTATAGCCTTTGCCGCCCTCTCAGGAGTTTTTACTATACCCTCGCGATTTACGTCCTCACCTATTCTCGCTAATATCTGTTTGTAATTTTCAGTTAATTTTTCAGTTAAGTCATCATCGTATTCTTCGGAGTATCTATAAGAAGTCATCAATTTTTTGTTTAAGAATCTTAACTCAAATGTAAACGGAATATTTCGGATAATAACAATAATTATAATTGAATTGCTTTATAGTACTATAAATAGTAATTTCACACTCTAATTTCCGGTTATGATCGAAGCCCAGAATATTCATAAATATTATGATGATTTACACGTATTAAAAGGCGTTGATCTCCATATAAAAAAAAGTGAAATCGTTTCAATAGTTGGTGCTTCAGGAGCTGGAAAAACAACGTTATTGCAAATATTAGGAACTCTAGATTCTTTTCAAGATTCCAAAACAAAATTGCAAATAAATGGAGTGGACATCGGTTCTCTTTCTAGGAAAAAGTTGGCGAAATTTAGAAATGAAAACCTTGGTTTTATTTTTCAATTCCATCAATTACTTCCAGAATTCACAGCCCTTGAAAATGTCTGTATTCCTGCTTTTATAAAAAACACTCCCAAAGCTGACGCTATTAAAAGAGCAAAGGAGTTACTTTCTTTTTTAGGACTTTCACATAGAGAAGAACATAAGCCAAACGAACTCTCTGGAGGTGAGCAACAAAGAGTCGCTGTGGCTCGTGCACTCATCAATAACCCCGCAATCATCCTTGCTGACGAACCTAGTGGAAATTTAGATACAGAAAGTGCAGAAAACCTACATAATCTATTCTTTAAATTACGAGATGAATTCGGTCAAACCTTTGTCATTGTTACACATAATGAGGAACTGGCGAATATGGCAGACCGCAAACTCGTGATGCAGAATGGGGTTATTATAAACTAAATTTGCCATGCTGAGCGCAGCCGAAGCAAACTCGTATGAATAATCGTGAATTAAAAGAATTCCTTGACGAAAAAGTCAAAATCTACAACAGCCCAAATTTTATTGAATCTGATCCAATTCAAATCCCACATCTTTTCACTTTAAAAGAAGACATTGAAATCGCTGGCTTTCTAATAGCTACAATTGCCTGGGGAAACCGGAAGAGTATTATTAACAACGGTAAACGATTAGTAGATATGATGGGGAATTCGCCTTATGATTTTGTGATGAATTTTTCGAATACTAATTCAAATTCTCTTTCCAATTTTGTTCATCGTACTTTCAATGGTACCGATTTACTCTACTTTTTTAAGTCACTTCAAAATATTTATAAAAATCACGGGGGGCTGGAAAATATTTTTGTTAAACACGCAGAAAAAGATTCGTTGCAATCATCAATCCACCAGTTTAAAAAAGTATTTTTCGAACTTAATCATCTTTCTAGAACAGAAAAGCACGTAAGCGATCCGTTAAAAAATTCTGCAGCTAAAAGATTAAACATGTTTCTTCGCTGGATGGTTCGCAAAGACAACGCTGGAGTTGATTTCGGAATTTGGAAAAGCATCTCCCCTTCCCTCCTTTCTTGTCCACTAGATGTTCACAGTGGAAATGTTGCACGTAAACTAAAGTTATTAAGCCGCAATCAAAACGACGCTAAAGCAGTAATGGAATTAGATACATCTCTGCGAAAGTTAGATCCAAAAGATCCGGTAAAGTATGATTTTGCCTTGTTCGGATTAGGCGTTTTTGAACGGTTTTAGTTTGAATTTTAATCCAATTCGCATTATTTTCATCCCTTAATCAAACATTTATAAATTGTTGTACATTTACCAAGAATCGCTAAACATCTTTGTTTGGCTTACTTAAACAACTAATTAGAGAAGGCTTTGATAACACCAAATTTTCCACCAGACGAGCAGGAACGTCTAGCTGCCGTTCGATCATACAGCCTGCTGGATACCTTGCCTGAAAAGGATTTTGATAACATTACGGCCTTAACGGCAAGTATCTGTGAA
Source organism: Aequorivita sp. (assembly GCA_034675805.1). GTDB lineage: Bacteria > Bacteroidota > Bacteroidia > Flavobacteriales > Flavobacteriaceae > Aequorivita. The sequence goes on from JAUCCX010000001.1 coordinate 347,837, forward strand.
GTTCCAATATCTTTGGTTACTCTCTTAGATGCCGATCGTAACTTTTTAAAATCACATTACGGCCTTAATTTTAATGAATCTCCCCGCCACACTTCCTTCTGCGGACACGCAATTCTAGATGAATCTAGTATTTTTATTGTTGAAGATGCCAGAAAAGATCCGCGTTTCGAGAATAATCCATTGGTAACAGAGATGCAGGCTATTTTTTATGCAGGTGTACGTCTTATGAATTCTGACGGTTATCCGTTAGGCACGCTTTGCGTTTTCGATACCACACCGCGTGTGCTTTCAAAATCTCAAAAACAAGCACTTATTGCATTAGCATATCAAGTAGTAAATTTGTTTGAGGCCAGAAAGAGGAACAGGATCTTAATGGAAGTACAAACTGAACTCAAAGAAAAAAATGAAGAGCTTAAAAATTTTGCAGGTATAGTTTCACATGATATGAAAATGCCATTGGCAAATATGATCATTACTTCAGATATGCTTCGTTCTAAGTATGGTTCACTTCTAGACGGTCAAGGAAAGGAATATCTAGATTATATAAAACAATCTTCCTTCACTCTTAGTGAATATATTACAGGGCTTCTAGAGCATTACGAAAGTGATAAAACAGCTTCTTTATCTGAAGAGGTTTTTGACAGTAATGATCTTTTAGAAGAAATAATCGAGTTGATGAATATCAATATAGATTGCGAGATAAATCTTCCGGATGATAATATTGTAATGCACGCCAACAAAGCTGCACTTGAGCAAATTATTCTTAACCTAGTTGGAAACAGCTTAAAATACAATGACAAGGAAAAAATAATAATAGATATTGACTGTAGCGAAGTGAATGGCTTTTATCATTTTATAGTATCTGACAATGGTATGGGCATTCCCAAGAACAAATTATCTCATATTTTTGAACTTTTTGGAACAACAGGTACTTTAGACAGAAACGGAAAAAAAGGTAACGGCATTGGTCTTTCCACAGTTAAAAAATTAGTAACTAAATTAAAAGGACAGATTAATGTTTCTTCTAAAGTTGGGAAAGGAACTACCTTCCAGTTTAGTATCAAAAAGAATTAGGCTTTTATTTTAATACTGTTAAATCAATTTTAAATATTTTCTTAATTCAAATGCCAGCTCAAATAAATATATGATTTACCCCAAACTTCCCGAAAATGAAAAAGAGCGAATCAAAGCATTAAAGGAATATGGCTTACTCGATACGAACCCTGAATACGATTTTGACAATATTACCAATCTCATTGCGAAAATCTGTAATGTCCCAATTTCTTTAATATCGTTATTGGATAATGATCGCAACTTTTTCAAATCGCATTTTGGCATACAAACTAGCCAATCTCCTCGCGATATTTCATTCTGTGGTCACGCTATTTTAGAAAATAATGAAATTTTTATTGTTGAGAATGCCTTGAACGACGACCGTTTTAAAGACAATCCTTTAGTGAAAAACTCAAAAGCCATTTTTTACGCAGGTGTGCCGCTTGTAAATCCAGATGGATTCAAACTCGGAACCATTTGTGTTTTTGATCATAAACCAAGAGAGTTAACTGATGTCCAAAAGGCTTCATTGATCGCTTTGGCTGAACAGACTGTTTATCTTTTGGAACTTAGGAAAAAAAATAATCTATTAGAAAAATATCAAACAGAACTGCAACGCAGAAACGATACTTTATCCAAATTCGCTCACTTAGTTTCACATGATCTTAAATCTCCATTAGCAAATATCACTTCACTTACAAGGCTTTTACGCGAAGAGAATTTAGAAATATTATCAAACGATTCTGAAATGTATCTGGATTATATTGAAGAATCCTCTTCTACTTTAAGGAACTATATTGATGGTATTCTAAATTTTTATAAATCAGATGAATTATTAGAATCTCAAAAAATGGATATTTCCTTGAAGCGTTTTTTTAGGGAAATCGAAGATATCTTAATTACAGATGATATTACTTTTGATCATCCCAGAAAAGGATCTCTACAAAATGTCAACAAACTTGCACTAATGCAAATCTTTCTTAATTTAATTGATAATAGTTTAAAATACAATCTCAATGAAAAACGTGAGGTTTTTGTGAATTATACGGAAGAAGCAGATTTTTATAGGTTTTCTATCACAGACAATGGTATGGGGATTGATCTTGGAGTACAGGAAGAAATATTCAACCTATTTAAAACAACAGGTATCAAGGACCGCAACGGAAAAAATGGTACTGGGATAGGTTTGGCTACTGTAAAAAGTCTTGTTTCGAAGCTTGGTGGTATCATTTCATTGGAGTCTGAACTGGGAAAAGGTAGTATCTTTACGTTTACCATTAAGAAATAGCTGTTATTACGTTCCATTTTTTATCTTTGAACAATATTTATAGGAATGCAGTTCAAACACCCAGAAATTCTTTACGCCCTTTTCCTGCTGCTCATCCCGATATTCATTCATTTATTTCAACTTAGGCGTTTTCAAAAAGTAGATTTTACGAATGTCGCTTTTTTGAAAAAAGTAACCATTCAAACCCGGAAAAGTTCACAACTTAAAAAATGGCTTACACTTTTGATGCGCTTGGCCGCATTAGCTTCTCTCATTATTGCATTCGCGCAACCTTTTACTGCCTCAAAAATCGCATTAAATCAGGAAAAAGAAACAGTCGTTTATATTGATAACTCCTTCAGTATGCAATTAAAAGGAGCAAAAGGGCCACTACTAGAACGTGCATTACAGGACTTATTCAATAAAACAAGTAGCATTGGAAAATTGAGTTGGTTCTCTAATAGTTCTGAAAGAAAAAATTGCTCACCACAAGATTTTAAAAACGAAGTTCTCTCTATCGAATATTCACAAAATCAATTAACTCCAAACCAAGTTTTACTTAAAGCAAACCATCTTTTCTCTAATGAAAAAGGGGTTTTAAAACGCCTAATTTATATTTCAGATTTTCAACAGAAAGAAGCCTTTCCAAAGCTGCCTGATAATTTAGTAGTGGATGCCGTTCAACTTAAACCAGTAAAAACTTCAAATATAGCTCTGGACAGCGTGTTTATTGTATCAAAAAATGCTTCTAACACTCAATTAAAAGTGAAGGTTTCAAAACAGGATGAAACTGTAACTGAAGCAACGATTTCAATATTCAACCGTGAAAAGTTAGTAGCAAAGACAGCTCTGAATTTTTCAGAAAATAGTAGCGGAACAGTGATATTCGATGTAGAAAACTCCAACGACTTCATTGGAAAACTGCAAGTAGAGGATCCAAACCTTCCTTTCGATAACACATTATTCTTCAGTATTAACAAGCCCGGAAAAATTAAAGTCTTAGCGATAAATGAAACCGACGGCAAGTTTTTACAGCGTCTTTTCGAAAAAGAAGAGTTTCAATTTACACAGCAAACCTTCAAAGCATTGAACTACAACGAGATTTCTGATCAAAATTTTATTGTCCTCAATGAGTTGGAAGAAATTCCGGCACCCTTAACCACCGCTTTAAAATCTTTTAGCGACGAAGGTGGAAGCGTACTGGTTATTCCCTCCACAAAATCAGATTTGAGCAGTTATAACAAATATCTGCAGACAATGTCGATGGGCACACTTTCTAAGGAAATAGAACAAGATAAAAAGATAACGAAAATCGTTTTTTCACATCCTTTGTTTAAAGATGTTTTTGAAAAAGAGGTGGTTAATTTTCAATATCCAAAAGTCAATTCATTTTATGACCTTTCTACCAATGCGACACCTGCTTTAATCTTTGAAGACAACAAATCTTTCTTAATTCAAAATGACAAAACATTTTTCTTTACAGCTGCCATAAACAAAGATAATTCCAATTTTCAAAGCTCACCCTTAGTGGTTCCCACAATTTATAATATGGCAATTCAAAGTCTACCATTACCACGTTTGTATTATTCCATTGGAGAACAAAACACCATTGCGATTCCAATAAAATTGTCAGCTGATGAAATTTTGACCATAAAAGATACCATTTCACAATTTATTCCGTTGCAGCAAACAAAAGCAAACCATGTTTTGGTGACAACTATTGATGAGCCGGCAAAAGCAGGAAATTATCAAATCGTGAAAAAAAATGAATTGCTGGAAAATATTAGTTACAATTATTCGCGAAAGGAAAGTGAATTACAATATTTGAATCCCGATAATTGGAAAGACGTCCAGGTATACAAAACAATAGATGATCTTTTTGATTCTATTAACGAAGCTAATTCCATAAACAGTTTTTGGAAATGGTTTGCTATTTTTGCATTAGTATTTTTAATATTTGAAATGCTTATCCTAAAATTCTACAAATGAAGATATTACTAAAATCCGCCACCATTGTTAATGCTTCAAGCAATCATCATTTAAAAAAAAGGGATATCTTAATAGAAAATGGTAAAATTTCAAAAATTGCGTCAACTATTCCTTCTTCAGAAAAAATAAAAGAAATTTTCTTTAAAAACCTACACGTATCTCAGGGCTGGTTTGATAGCAGTGTCTCTTTTGGCGAACCAGGGTTTGAAGAACGTGAAACCATAGAAAATGGTCTAAAGACTGCTGCTCTCAGTGGTTTTACAAGTGTTGCAGTAAACGCAAACAGTTTTCCAGTAACAGATAGCAAAGGGCATATAAAGTTTTTAAAATCTAAAGCTGAAGGAAATGCTGTAAACCTCTACCCTATTGGGGCTTTAACTGTAGGTAGCAAAGGAATTGATTTAGCAGAGCTATATGATATGCAGAATGAAGGAGCTGTTTCTTTTTACGATTATAAACAACCTATTACAAATGCCAATTTGTTGAAAATAGCTTTACAATACGCACAGAATTTCGATGGTCTTATTCAATCCTTTCCATTTGAAAAATCTGTTTCTATAAATGGTATGGTAAATGAAGAAGTAAATAGCACTCGACTCGGGTTAAAAGGAATTCCAGCACTTTCCGAAGAACTTCAAATAATTCGCGATTTATATATCCTCGAATACACAGGTGGAAAACTACACATTCCATCCATTTCAACGAAAAAGTCTGTTGAATTAATTAAAGATGCCAAGAAAAAGGGACTTAATGTTACCTGTAGCGTTTCTATTTTCAATCTTGTTTTGACCGATGCTGTTTTGGAAGAATTTGATACAAATTATAAATTGCTTCCTCCTTTAAGAACTAAGGAAGATAACAAAGCATTGCTAAAAGGATTGAAAGACGGTACCATCGATGGTGTTACTAGCGATCATAACCCAATTGATATTGAACATAAAAAGACAGAATTTGAACATGCATTATTCGGAAGTATTGGTCTTGAGGGCTGCTTTGGCGCTTTAAATAATTTACTAGGCGTTGAAGAATCTATCAAAATACTCACCAGTCTAAAAAAGGTTTTTAAAATTACTTCAGAAAAAATTGAAGAAGGAAACAAAGCAGAATTCACTCTTTTCAATCCCGATGGGATGTCTAAATTATCTGAAAATGATATTCTCTCAACCTCTAAAAATGCAGCATTACTAGGCACTAAGCTTAAGGGAGGACCTTACGGAATATTTGCCAATAACCAACTTATAACAAAATAATAATGAGTAGTTCTCCCTTAGGAAAATCCACTGCCTTGATTGCCTATGCACCTTTTGTAGGGTTTATTATTGCGTTTTTTATTAATAAAGATGAAAATCACGCCTTCGCCACCTGGCATATTAAAAATATGTTTGGATTGGTACTTTTGTTTATTATTTCATTAGTTATACAGTCTCAAGTTGACGTAACCATGGGTGATGCTCTTTGGCTACTGTGTTGCATACTATGGCTATATTCTTGGGCTATGGCTTTCTACAACCAACGAAAAAGCATACCTTTTTTAAGCGAGAAATTTCAAGAGTGGTTTACATTTTTAAATTGAAAGTATTGATTATCTTAGCTTTCTAATATTTCTAACCAAAATTAAAAATATATGGATACAAGTACTGACAATGGCAAAACAGTCGCCATCATTGCCTATATAACTCTTATTGGATGGATAGTTGCTTTGGTAATGAACAATGGTAATAAAACTGCACTCGGCTCATTCCACGTTAGACAAGCTCTAGGAATTATGTGTGTTGGAGTAATTCTAGCAATCATTGCTAACGTTATTGGTATTTCAATTCTCAGCTGGATTATACAACTTGGAATACTTGCGTTGTGGATATTGGGACTAATAAGCGCCGTACAAGGCGAAATGAAACCAGTTCCTGTCGTAGGGGAAAGATTTCAAGACTGGTTTAAAGGAATTTAATTTTTACCCATTATTTAACAAGACCTTTTTTACTGAAATATATTCAGTTTTAAAGGTCTTGGTTATTTTTGTATTTATGGAAAAACAAACTTTACTTTTAGAACACAACTATAGAGCGGCTAAAAATTATTCAAAGAAGGCACCAGTTATTATTATGCTCCACGGATTTGGGAGCGATGAAAACGACTTATTTTCCTTTGCTAACGAATTGCCCGAAAAATACGCAATCATCTCTTTAAAAGCTCCTATTCGACTAGAACCTTACGGGAATGCGTGGTACAATATTTATTTTGATAATTCCCAAGGAAAATTCAGTGACGATGAACAAGCTATTGAATCACGTGAATTGGTTTCAAAATGTATTGATGAAGTTATTGAAAAATATAAAGTAGATAGTGAGAACGTGACACTTTTAGGCTTCAGTCAAGGGACTATTTTAAGCTTCGCAGTCGCATTAAGCTATCCTATAAAAGTGAAAAATGTAATTGGCTTAAGTGGTTACATAAACAAGGATATATTAATAGAAGGGTATGAAAACAATGATTTCAGCAAGTTGTCTATCTATACATCACATGGGAATGTGGATCAAGTAATTCCAGTGCAATGGGCGCGAAAGACAGAACCTTTCCTTAAAAATTTAAACATTGATTGCGTTTATTCAGAATATCCCGTAGGACACGGTGTTGCCCCGCAAAATTTTTATGATTTGAAAGAATGGTTGGGTAAAAAGTAATCTATATTTGAGGCCCTAGCTAACTCAATTTGGATATAAAAAGGAACTTACTGTTTTCAAATTGAGTTCGTTGTTTTCGTTGAAGGAATATTCCAAAATCATTTCACCCCAATATTTCCCATCTGTGAAATCAGCAAGTATCCACTTATGATTTAGAAATTTTAATTTATTTATTTTCATATCCCCATTCATTCCTTCAAACGGTACCAAGGGGTTATTTCCTTTTGTCAAATTGTAATCATAGATTTGATCGGAAACCATAGCCTCAACTTCAGCCGCCTCATAACCCATTTTTTCCAAATAAGTCATTGCGTTTTCGTTTCCTTGCAACGTGAAATAGTCGAGATTCATTATTCGGTCTTGCAGAACGCCCAAAGAATCCGATTCCATTTGAGATTTTGCTTCAAGTTTCTCTATCTTGGTTTCTTGTGATTCAAAGATTTTCTTCTCATTCATATATTGAAAGATTATGAACAATAGAGCGAAAATAAATAGATACATAAAAATTTTATTCCTCATAATCAAATAGTTATAGTTAGGGTGTCATAAGCCAAATGCACGTTCTTCGGAAGTTTTTTTTCAACTTCTTCGTGAAAGCCCATTACATGGCTAATATGTGTAAAATATGTTTTTTCTGGCTTCACTTTATTAGCAAATTCAATCGCTTCGGAAATATTAAAATGGGAGTAATGAGGTTTTACACGAAGTGCATTCACAACCAAAATTTTAGTTCCCTTCACTTTCTCTATTTCCTCTTCTGAAATGGTTTTGACATCCGTTAAATACGTAAAATCCTCAATACGAAATCCCAAAACAGGAAGCGTGTCGTGCATGGCTTCTATGGGAACAACCAATTTACCTCCAATGGTAAAATTCGTGTCTTTATCTATTTCAATTGTTTCAATGCTCGGTGCCCCCGGATACTTATTTACAGTAGCGAAAATATAAGCAAAGCGTTCACGCAAAGATTCAAAAACACGTTTATGTGCAAAAAAAGGCATATTTCCTTGCATGAAATTGAAAGGACGAATGTCATCCAAACCCGCAGTATGGTCACTGTGTTCATGTGTTAGTAAAATACCATCAACTTTTGAAACATTTTCTCGCAACATTTGCTGCCTGAAATCCGGACCACAATCTATTACATAATTAAATTCTTCCCATGATAGTAAAACCGACACTCTGAGGCGTCTATCCTTTGGATCAGTACTTTTACAAACTGGGTGGTCACTACCTATAACAGGAATCCCTTGCGAAGTTCCAGTGCCAAGAAAGGTTATGGAAATTTTTGATTGCATCTGTCTAAATTAGTAGTTTTTTAATAGACAGATTCAATATCCTTTGTGGAAATTCTGACGTATTTTTCAACATGAAGTTTGTATATCTCATCCTTACAAAAATAATAGTATTTTTTTTGTTTACCTATTGTATTCGCTACCTTTGTTGCTAAGAAACTAAGAAAGTTACAATGCCAGAAACCATATTGGGAGATAAGGAATTTGAGAATATTCCCTCCATAAAAAGTAAGGCTTTACGAATAAACCTAAACGAAAATATTTACGGCACCTTTGCCGAAATTGGAGCTGGGCAGGAAACAGTACGTAATTTTTTTAGAGCAGGTGGGGCATCAGGAACGATAGCCAAAACCATGTCGGCATACGACAAAGATTTTAGTGACGCAATTTATGGAATTGAGGAAGATGGGAGATACGTTACGGAATCAAGACTTCAGAAAATGCTTTCTCACGAATTTGATCTAATTGAAGAACGTATAAATCGTGAGATGCACCCTAACAGGCTTTTCTTTTCCTTTGCAAATACGGTGGCCACAATTGACTTTGCAAAACAATACAAAGGGCATGGCTGGCTAGGCATTCGGTATCAAATTGATCCAAATCAACCTTATAATGAAATAACCCTACACATTCGCTTCCACGAAAACGATGCTCAGTTGCAACAAGTTACTTTAGGAATCTTAGGGGTTAACCTGATTTATGGAGCGTATTACAAATATGACCAACCTAATAAATTGCTGCGCTATTTATACGACCATATCGACAAGGATAAAATTGAAATAGATACCATTAACTTCTGTGGTCCACACTTTAAGGATGTTGATAATAGGTTGATGAGCCTTCAACTTATTAAAAATGGTATGACCGATGCAGTAATGTTCGACCCCGAAGGCCATAACATATTGCCCGCTAAAATACTTTATAAGAAAAATATATTAGCGTTTCGTGGTAGTTTTAGACCTGTTACTAAGGTGAATATTGATATGTTCGAACGATCCTATGAAATGTTTCTAAAGGAAAACAGAGTAGCAAAAGATAGAACAGAAGTCATATTTGAAATTACGCTCTCAAACCTACGTGCTGAAGGAGAAATTGACGAAGAAGATTTTATGGACCGCGCTAGATTACTCTGTTCTTTGGGTCATACTGTAATGATTTCAAATTTTCAGGAATATTATAAATTGGTAGAATATTTCTCACGATATACTAAAATGCGTATGGGCCTTGCCATGGGTGTTAATAATTTGATTGATATTTTTGATGAAAAATATTATCGCCATTTGAGTGGTGGCATATTGGAAGCTTTTGGAAAACTGTTCTTCAAAGATTTGAAAGTATATCTGTACCCAATGAAAGATGCTGATACTGGAGAGTACATAACAAGTGAAAATCTAAAAGTCCATCCAAGAATGAAAGAATTGTATAAATTCTTTAAATACAACGGGAAAGTAGTTGATATAACAGATTACAAGCCTGAAAATATGGATATATTTTCACGCGAAGTCCTGGCCATGATAGAAAATGATAAGGAAGGTTGGGAAGAAATGCTACCTGTTGGCGTTTCGGAAATAATCAAGAGAAAGCACCTTTTCAATTACAAAACCCTACCAGAGAAAGTCCGCGATTAATCAAGTATTTGTGAGGCGTGATCCTTCGTCTTAACTTTATCAATTACTCTATCTATTATTCCACTTTCATTTATAATGAAGGTTTTTCTTTGGATTCCATCAAACGCTCTGCCCATAAAACTTTTTGGGCCCCATACACCAAAAGCATTGATTACTTCCTTATTCTCATCAGCCAATAATAGAAATGGGAGATTGTATTTTTCTTTAAAATTTGTTTGTCGCTTTTCACTATCGGCACTCACACCCAAAAGTTCGTATCCTTGATCTTGAAGCTGTTTGTAATTATCCCGCAAATTACAAACTTCCGCAGTACATCCCGGCGTACTAGCTTTGGGATAGAAAAAAACTACCCATTTCTTACCTTTGTAATCTTCAGAAGATATTATGTTTCCGTTTTGATCATTTACTTTAAAATTTGGAGCCTTATCTCCAACCTGTAGTGTTTTCATTATTCGTAGTTTTGTATAAAAGTACTTAAAATGACCAAACAAGAAAAGGTTGATTTCGTTATTGAAACGTTAAACAGTATCTATCCGCAAATTCCAATTCCTTTAGACCATAAAGATCCTTATACTTTATTAATTGCCGTATTGCTCTCAGCCCAAAGTACAGACGTTCGGGTAAACAAGATTACACCTCTTCTTTTTGAAATAGCAGACAATCCATATGATATGGTAAAATTGACAGTGGAAGAAATAAGAGAAATTATAAAACCTGTAGGGCTTTCACCAATGAAATCAAAAGGAATTCATGGACTTTCAAAAATATTAATTGAGAAATACAACGGTCGAGTACCTGCAGATTTTGAAGCTTTAGAATCATTTCCAGCCGTTGGCCACAAAACAGCCAGCGTTGTGATGAGCCAAGCCTTTAATGTTCCAGCATTCCCTGTAGATACCCATATTCATAGATTAATGTATCGATGGGGTTTTACAAACGGTAAAAATGTTGTTCAAACGGAAAAAGATGCCAAAAGATTGTTTCCCATAGATTTATGGAACACGCTGCATTTACAGATCATTTGGTATGGAAGGCAATATTCTCCTGCTCGTGGATGGGATTTGGAAAAGGATATAATAACCAAAACCATTGGAAGAAAAACGGTGATTAAAGAGTACTTGAAAAAGAAAAGTCGCTGAATCGATGAGTTTGGTTGATTTTAGTAGAACTGCGTTTGGTTTTCACGAAAGTTGTATGAATATCGAATTAAGAAAGAAGGCCCTGCATTAAATTCTTTAGTCATACTCCAATTAATGCCCTACACCGCTAGTCTAGTGAAGAATACTTTAGATTCGTAAAGAAAAGATATACTGAACGATATTTTAATTCAAGAAGCAATTAAAGATCAATGATTTTGGAAGATAGGAAGTTGAAATAAGTACACTTAGTTTTAATTGTTAAAAAAAAGAACTATTTTCTTACATTCTAATGAGCTATCTATGGAGTATCTATGAAGTTGACAGGAACAAAAACAATGATATAAATTCTTTGATAATTCGTGATATAATCTTAAGACTCTGACTTTAAATCCAAAACAATTAATCTTGCTCCATTTTAGCCTTATCTTCTTTACTTACAGACTTTTTAAAAAAAAGAAACCCTGAAAAGCTAATTCCAGGGTTTCTCCAAAGTTTAGTTAAGAAGTGCTTCAAACTTCTTGTTTTGGTAATCTATAACACTTAAAGCCATCGAATAATCCAGAAGAAATCTTATGGTTTCTTCTTTTGGAACAAGTTGTTTATTCACGCCGTCCACACGTGATGTTTCAGAGTAGAATTTTTGCATAGAATATCGTTATTTTGAGGGTTATTTCCAAATAACGTAGCAAAAATCACTTTATTGTATTAATTGGTCAATATAATATTGTGCTTGTCAATTACTTTTCGCAAATTAATGAGCGCATATCGCATTCTTCCTAGAGCAGTGTTGATACTAACACCAGTTTGCTCACTTATTTCCTTAAAGCTCATGTCTCTATAAATTCGCATCATCAAAACTTCTTTTTGATCTTCGGGAAGTTCTTCAATCAGTCTTCGGACGTCATTTTCTACCTGACCTTTAATCATTTGTTTTTCAATATTAAGAGAATTATCGCTTAAGACTGAAAAAATATTAAAGTCATCATTATTTTCGAATTTAGGCATGCGATTGTTCCTTCTGAAATGGTCGATAACCAAATTATGCGAAATACGCATGACCCAAGGAAGAAACTTACCTTCTTCGTTATAAGCACCCCTTTTTAGAGTTCTAATAACTTTAATAAAAGTGTCCTGGAAAATATCTTCTGCGACATCCCTATCAAATACTTTTGAATAAATAAAACTGTAGATTCTTTGCTTGTGTCGAGTTATTAACTCGGAAAGTGCAGATTCATTACCGTTCATATAGGCGCTCACTAAGAACGCATCAGAGCTATTGCTTTGCTTCATATCAATACTTCTTTAATAAATAAACAACTACGATTTGGTTGCTTGGTTAAAATGTTTATTTGTTAAAAGTAATGATCAGCTATAGGCAATATTTTTTTTATATGACGTTAAGAGCCGTAAATATAACAACAAACAATTCACAAATACAAAAAAAAGGTTAAAATTTTCTATAAAAAATAATAATAACTGCAAAAGTACATTCGTAAAAACGATATAGTATCTTTGTAAATGCTATAAATAAGGAGAAATAAAATTGAACGCAGATACAGTAGACATAAAAAAGAATATCCTGATTCAGGGTGCGAAACTTCACAATCTTAAAAACATTTCTGTAGCCATACCACGTAACAAATTGGTTGTTATTACGGGTCTTTCAGGCAGTGGAAAATCTAGTTTAGCTTTTGATACACTTTATGCTGAAGGCCAACGCCGATACGTGGAGAGTCTTTCTAGCTATGCCAGACAATTCTTGGGAAGATTGGATAAACCGAAGGTAGATTCCATAAAAGGAATTTCACCCGCAATTGCAATTGAGCAAAAAGTAAATGCGACCAATCCGCGATCTACTGTTGGAACCTCCACAGAAATATATGATTACTTAAAATTACTTTACACCCGAATTGGTAAAACTATTTCGCCCATTTCGGGAAGAGAGGTTAAAAAAGATACTACCACAGATGTTATCAAGTTTATAAAACATTTTTCTCAAGGAGAAAAACTACTTCTCCTCGCCCCTATTCATTTGGAAGATGGCAGAAGTATGGAAAACAAGATCCAAGCTTTGGCTCAACAAGGATATGCAAGGATTAAAATTAACGGTGAAGTCAAACGAATTGATGAGCTAGAAAAATCCTTTCCGAAGAAAATAGATTTGGTGATAGATCGAATCATTACAAAAGATGAGGAAGATTTTTACAATCGATTGGCCGATGCTGTGGAAATAGCATTTTTTGAAGGGAAAGGAGAACTGTATATTGAAGAGCTGTCTTCCAATAAAATTACAGAGTTCAATAATCGTTATGAAGCAGATGGAATGACTTTTATGGAACCGAATGCACATCTTTTCAGTTTCAACAATCCTTACGGAGCATGCCCAATTTGTGAAGGTTATGGCGATGTAATTGGTATAGATGAAGATTTGGTGATTCCAAATACAGCGCTTTCTATATTTGAGAATGCTGTTTTCCCTTGGCGGGGCGAAAGTATGAGCTGGTATCGAGACCAATTGGTAAACAACGCTTATAAATTTGAGTTTCCAATCCACAAACCGTGGTTCGAACTTACCGATGCACAAAAACAATTGGTTTGGGATGGAAATAAATATTTTGAAGGATTAAACTCTTTCTTTTCTTTTTTAGAATCGAAAAGTTATAAAATCCAAAATCGGGTTATGCTTTCGCGATATCGCGGAAAAACAAAATGCGCAACTTGTAAAGGAAAACGTCTTCGACCTGAGGCTAGCTATGTAAAAATAAACGGTACAGCCATTCAAGAATTGGTAGAGCTACCATTAGATAAAGTAGCAGATTTTTTCAAAAACCTCGAACTATCAGAATATGATGCCAAGGTTGGGAAACGCTTATTACTTGAAATAAATAATCGTTTAAGTTTTTTAAGAGATGTTGGATTAGGTTATTTAACGCTGAATCGAAAATCGAATACGCTTTCAGGAGGAGAATCCCAACGAATAAATCTTGCAACTTCTTTAGGGAGCAGTCTTGTTGGTTCTATGTATATTTTAGATGAACCGAGTATTGGTCTTCATCCAAAGGACACTGAAAGACTTATTGTTGTTCTAAAGGCTCTCCGTGATTTAGGAAATACAGTGATAGTAGTAGAACACGACGAAGATATAATGAAAGCCGCCGACCAAATTATTGACATCGGTCCCGAAGCCGGAACTTTTGGTGGTGAAGTGGTTGCTCAGGGTACCTATTCAGAAATTTTAAAATCCGATTCACTAACTGCAAAATACTTAAATGGTGAAATGGAAATCGAAGTACCCAAAAAACGACGTACTTCAAAGAATAAAGTTTCGATCACTGGTGCGCGACAAAACAATTTAAAAAATATAAATGTTACTTTTCCTTTAAATGTTTTTACTGCTGTTACAGGAGTATCTGGAAGTGGAAAGAGTACGTTGGTGAAGAAGATTCTTTATCCTGCCCTACTTCGTGAAATTGGTGGATATGGAGAAAAACCAGGCCAGTTCTCAGAGATAACTGGTGATTTCAAAACTATAAAAAGTCTTGAGTTTATAGATCAAAACCCTATTGGCCGCTCCAGTCGAAGTAATCCAGTAACATATATTAAAGCCTACGACGATATTCGAAATTTATATGCTTCTCAAAAACTATCGGATATTCGAGGTTATAAGCCGAAGCATTTCTCCTTCAACGTAGATGGAGGACGTTGCGAAACATGTAAAGGCGAAGGCGAGGTTACCGTAGAGATGCAGTTTATGGCCGATGTGCATTTAATTTGTGATACCTGTAACGGAAAACGTTTCAAAAAAGAAGTTTTGGAAGTCACATTTCAAAATAAAAATATAGACGATATCCTAACAATGACGGTTGATGATGCCGTAGCCTTCTTTGGCGAATATAAACAAGATAAGATTGCCGCTAAACTACAACCTTTGCAAGATGTGGGACTAGGTTATGTACAACTTGGTCAGAGCTCCTCTACTCTTTCGGGTGGCGAGGCCCAACGAATAAAACTTGCTTCATTTTTGGTTAAGGGAACGTCAAAGGAAAAAACTGTTTTTATTTTCGATGAACCTACGACCGGACTTCATTTTCACGATATTAAAAAATTGCTTGCTTCCTTTTATGCACTGTTAGACAGAGGTCATACTGTGATTGTGGTAGAGCATAATTTAGATCTTATAAAATGTGCAGATTATATTATTGATCTCGGCCCCGAAGGTGGTGAAAACGGTGGGAAAGTTATTGCTGAAGGTACACCCGAAGAAGTGGTTAAAAATAAAAAATCCTTTACTGCAGAATATTTGAAAGAGAAACTCTAATGTAATTTGTTTGGCACACTAATTGAAAACTAAATAATAGAAAATAAGACTTTTAGTTTTTTTGGTTGGTTTTAAAATCCGTCGCAAGTGGTAAAACATTTCGGCGGATTTTTTATTCGTATCTTCCTGTATATAATTATTTGATTATAAATTCATATTTAAAATTCCAACTGCCCTAATTAAATCGAGAATTTGAAATCGAAGTTTGATAATCAGCGTTTTAAAAACATGGCACGGTCGTTGAATACTCATAAGTGTACCAAAGCTACCAAAGAATTAAAGCAAGTACGAACCTTTTAAATTCTGAACTTATGAAAAACATAGCACTTATCTTCAGCATCCTTTTAATGGGATTTTATGCAAATGCAAATTCCCTCGAAAGTGAAAACAATTACAGAAGAAGTTATGACGGCAACGCATACATCTTCGTGGAAGGCGATGTAGAATTCTCTGTCTTCCCTGATGGTCAATTCGACTTCGTTTACATTGGACCTCAAAAAGGTTCACAAGTAATTATTAGTTCACCAAATGTTAATATAAGTTTCAACTCAGGTTATAACTACGAGGCTTATGTACAATATGACGACTACGGTGCAGTAATTCAGGTAGAAAATGTACCAATATATTATGATGAATATGGACGGATCGCACAAGCTGGTAATGTAGATATTCGATACAACAACAGACGAATCGTAAGAGTTGGTGGTTTGAACATTATTTATAACAATTACGGGTATTTTTCCCACGTAAATGGAGCAATAAATATTTATAACCCATATTATGTGTATCACCCTTGGCACGTTTATTATGCCAGACCAATATATAGCCATTGCGTAGTTTATGATATGCCTTACAGAAGATATTATACACCTGTTAGATACAGTTATCACCAGCATATAGTGTATTACAATAACAGACAGCAAGTAGTCTACAATAATGCTCGTAGAGAATTTTATCGTCCAGGGAGTCGTACTTATGATAAAAATGGGAGGTCTTCTATAAACGCAAATTACAATCCGAATAGAGAAAACACGATGATAGCTTCAAGCAACACTCGAAGCAATAGTTCTGTAAGAAACAATAGCTCCCAACGTAATGAGGTAACTCGAAATAACAATACACGTAGCAATGATTTGAACCGTGACAATAATACTCGAAGCACTACAACCACTCGTAATAGCAGTACCAACAGTAAAGGCGCGGCAACAATTGACAGAAACACACGCAATAGTGGAAACACCTCAAACAGTGTCTCAACTAGAAGTACTGTAACTTCCAGGGTGGAAAGTGCAACTCCAGTGAAAAACAACACGAACAACAGTGTTCAGCAAAACAACTCTCAAAATACTGTGAGAACTGTAAAAAGTGAGGGTGTCGTTCGCTCGAATACTACAAATACCATTTCAAACAATAAAACTGTTCAAAGTCAAACGCGAAAGGTTTCATCAAACACACCAAACAATTCAGTTACAAGAAATAATACACCGGCTCCAAGGAGAGAAACCACAAGCCGCAGTACAGTAAATAAAACAAGTGCGCCCACACGAAGCAGTGCACAAACGAATACTTCAAGAGGTAGTTCCTCAAAAGAGGTAAGTTCTAGAGGAAGAGGATAAAGATAGTTTTTTGGTTGGTTGGTTAAACCTCCGTGATTCGCTGTTAGCGGAGATCGGAGGTTTATTTATTTTTATAAATTCAGGATTAATGATGTCAGTTGCTTTGTTAGTTCTTTTCTACTGTATTTTTCAATTCTTTCTGAAGCAATAGTGAGATCCCCCCTTAGGAATTTTTCGTACATCTGAAGGATTTCGGATTTTAATTCATTATCATCCCAATAACCAAAGAACTTACCAGATTTAGTTTCAGAAATAATTTCTTCAATATCACTTTCTTTTGGTCCTAAAGCGATAATCGGGCGTTTGGCAGCAAGATATTCGAAAATTTTTCCCGGAATAATGGCACGTGTTTCAGCACTGTTTATTTCGACCAACAAAAGCACCTGACTTTCATTTTGAAGTTTTAAGGCTTCAGAATGAGAAACATATCCCAAAAAATTACAGTTTTCATTAAGATCAAAATCTTCTATATTTTTTTTGATATCTTCGCTCACAACTCCGGCGAACTTCAGTAATAAATCATTTTTAAAGGATATATTTTCTTTACAGATTTCACTGAGCACTTTCCATAGAACTTGCGGGTTCCGCTCACTTAGTAGGGAACCAATGTGTGAAATTGAGAATTTGACATCCATTTCAAATGAGATAATTTCTGAAACATCATAACCATTTGTAATTACCTCAATTGGTGTTTCGGTAATCATTTCAAATTCTTTTTTAGTCGTCGGGCTTGTGACGATAATAGCATCGGCAGATTTCAATACAGAGGCTTCTAATATCTTGTGTTTCCTCTCTGAAGCATTATTCAAACGAAGTGACTTGTGATAATGAATAGTTGTCCACGGGTCACGAAAATCCGCGATCCACTTAATTCCCAATTCTTTTTTAAGTTCTAATCCGATGAGATGAAGACTATGTGGCGGACCTGTGGTAATAATAATGTCAACAGGATTTTTAGAAATATATTCTGAAAGAAACTTTACAGAAGGTGATACCCAGCCTATACGGGCATCAGGGATAAAAAAATTACCGCGAATATAGAGCATAAGCTTCTCTATGGCAGAAACATCTTTTTTAGAAATAATTCCACTACTTATCTGCTTAGTTTTCGTTTTTGAAAAAAGCTTCGCCAAACGATAGGGTTCATTAATTGGTCGTTTTATAATTTCAATATCAGAAGGAATCTCCGATGAGAAATTTTCATCAACCAAAGGATAATTTGGATTTTCAGGAGCATATACAATTGGCTCTACACCAAATTCCCTGAAATATTTTACAAACTTCAACCATCGTTGTACACCGGGGCCACCTGCTGGAGGCCAATAGTATGTGATGATTAGGACGCGTTTCAAAATGGTTTTGCTGTTTTGGTTCTTTGGTCCCTTTTGGGAAATTATATTGGTAACTCCAACTAATGATTTTTAGTGGTTAGGTATAAGAACATAATCAAACTATGTTACGTACCTATAAACATTATGATTTTGATCTAAAACGGCTGTTTTATATATGTTTTATCCCTAATGGCTTAACTACACTTCCTCCTTTTTCTTCCCAAAGGTGAAATAAATACCACTTAAAAAGACCAAAAGAAAGATTATACTGCTCCCCAAAGAAATCACACTTCCCGTTTGAATTACTTTGGGTTCAAATTTAAATTCTATTTTATTATTACCTGGAGGGATTACCATTGCTCTTAAAACATAGTCAGCCCTAAAGTATTCCGCGGGTTTCCCATTTAAGTAGGCATTCCAGCCCTTTGGGTAGTAAACTTCAGAAAATACCGCTAATTGTGGTGTATCTGTCGCTGCTTCATAAACCAAGTGATTTGGTTTATAACTAAAGAGTTCAATGGTGGCCGTACTGTCTCTTTCAATTTTCTGATTGGGTATTTTTGAAAGGAATTCTTTGTTTATGATTGCTGTTCTTTTAGTATCTAAACTATCCAATAGTTGAATTTCCTCATTTGCGTTTTCAGCTGGAAGAACATTCTCAACAAACCAAGCATCACCATTTGCATAGGGATTACGTTGAGCTACTGCCCCACCATTTTTGGCTTGGGTAATGATATAGCGAACATTCATCATATTCAAAATCCCAATATTGCCTTGACTAATATAAAACTCATACAAATCTTGCATTCTTCCAGGTTTCGCTGCGTGATAACCACCTAATGCGTTATGATAAAAGCTTGCCCGGGCACTATTAAAAGCATTGGTTGTTGCATCGTAAACTCGATAATGACCGTCATCTTCCAAAATCTGAAGATCTGCTCCGTTTTTCTGAAAAGGCTCCTCTACCAGTTTAGCCTGTACAAAGTCGTCCTCATTCACATATCTTCTGTCAACACCCACCAAATCGACTAGAATCAATACCGAAAGCGCCGCAATTGCAATTCCTTTTTTGAGTTTTTCTTTTATAAAAAACCAGAGGACAACAGCAGTTAAAATCACAAATATCAATGAGCGGATTGCATCTGAAGTAAACAAAGACATTCTATCTTCACGTATGGCTTCCAAAAAAGGCAAACCCATTTCGTCCCTGAAATAACTATCATAAGGACTCGCAAAATCAAAAAGTGAAGATTTAAAAAGAATAAAAATTAAGGTAAGGCCGCCTACGATACCCATTGAGTAAAGAAGAGCTTTTTTCCTCTCTTCTTCCCTTTCAAATTTATTGAAAAATTGGTGGAGCCCAACGACGCCAAGAATTGGTAGAACCAATTCTATAATAACCTGGATTGAGGAAACAGCCCGAAACTTATTATACATTGGAACATAATTAATAAAAAACTCTGTAAGGCCACTGAAGTTTTTCCCCCAAGATAAAAGCAGCATCAAAACAAACGCAGAAACCGCCCACCATTTCAACCTACCTCTAATTAAAAACAAAGCCAAAACCGCTAAGAATATTACAATAGCACCAATATAGGCAGGAGCCCCTACAAAACTCTGGTCCCCCCAATACATAGGAATCTGACTTAATACTTGATTCGCTTCCTGTGAAGAAGCTCCCATTCGTATTAAACTTTCAAAAGTTTTTGAATCTTTCGGAAGTGCTTCTGTTGAACTTCCACCCATAAACCGTGGGATAAAAAGATTAAAACTTTCAAGTTTTCCGTAGCTGTATTCAGTGATATAATCGAAGTCGAGACCTGTCTTATTATCTTTGGGAGTACCGTTAGCATTGATTGTAAGTTCGGTTTTCCCACGTGTAGAGGTATCGGCATATTCCTTTGTTGCCAAAATATTTGTTGCATTCAAGCCAACCGCTATCAATACGCCCACAGCCATTATTCCAACTGCTTTAAAATAATGCGACAACAATTTCTTTTTGAAAGCATCAATCAAATAAACAATTCCAATTACTACCACTAAAAGCATCAGATAATACGTCATTTGAAAGTGATTGGCCACCAATTCCAAGGCCATAGAGACCGTTAGCAATAGAAATCCCCATAGATATTTACCTTTAAAAGTGAGAAATATCCCACTTAAAACAAATGGCATATAAGCTATTGCGTGAGCTTTTGCATTATGCCCAACTCCTAATATAATTATCAGATAAGTAGAAAAACCAAATGCTAACGCCCCAAGAAAAGCTAGTCTATAATCTACTTTCAATACTAAAAATAGGATATACATTCCTATAAAATACAGGAATAGATAATCAGCCGGACGCGGTAAAAAGCGAATGGCGAGATCAAGTTGTTTTATGTAGTTGTTAGGATATTTTGCTCCAAGTTGATAGGTAGGCATTCCACCAAAAGCGGCATCAGTCCAATAAGTTTCTTCGCCCGTAGCCTTTCGAAAATCATTTTGCTGTTTTGCCATACCTGTGTATTGAACAATATCACTTTGTAATATTTTCTTTCCTTGTAAAACGGGATTAAAATAAACCAGTGCGGCAACAATAAATAGAACAAAAACAACTAAATGAGGAAGGAATTTTTTATAGTCGAAATGCATAATCGGGTTTGTGAATATGAATCGGGGAAATTAGGAAAAATAAGCAAGAAAAACGCAAGAATTATTGAAGGATGCGGTATGTGGGATGATGGAAGTAAAATCACTCCACTTCCTCATAATCCACATATTCTCCAACTTTTTTGCTGGTTCTGGGGTTGCGAGAAGGATTTTTATCGATGGTTATATTTCCTTCTTTGTTGCGTTGATCGTTTGTGTCTGCCTGATTTCCGAAAAATTGCTCAAACTGCTGTCCAGCTTTCTTTGAAATATAGCGCATCAAATAAGGAGTAGTGAACCTAATTAAAAACTTAAGCCCAAAATATACCAGAAGAACGATCAATATCGTTTTTAGGAATGTCATCATAACTGTAAAATTCTTTCCAAAAATAAGGATTGATGCAGAAAAAGACGAATATTCACTATTAAATTATTGGTAAAATCTTATATCTTTGGACTAAACCCATCATCGCATGCGCACCAAACTTCCCTTTCTAATTTTTCTCTGCCTTTTTTCCATTTCAAACGTTTCTGCACAATACACAGAAATGATAAACACCAATCGCCCAGGGGGATCACAAGGTGCATTTTCCGTAGGAACAAATGTACTTCAGGTGGAGTCTGGAATTAGCTATGGAAAAGAAAAACACGAACTTTTAAAAACTAAAACCAACGGCTTAGCTCTTGACTATTCCATTAGATATGGGTTTTGGAAAGAACGGCTTGAGGTGAGTTTTATGGGAGAGTTCCAATCAAATTCAGTTACGGACAGTCGCTCAACAAATTCTTACGAATATAAAAATGCTAACTTTAAAAGCAATACTGTCGGCGCAAAATATTTAATTTACGATCCATACAGAAAACGAGAACTAAAAGGACCTAATCTCTACAGTTGGAAAGCAAACAATAAAAATCAGTGGGAAGATCTAATTCCCGCAATCGCTATTTACGCAGGAGCCAATTTTGACTTTGCCGATAATCCATTTACACCAGAAGCCGAAAGTTCTATAAGTCCTAAATTAGTTCTTTCCACTCAGAATAATTTTATTGGCGGCTGGGTTTTTGTTACCAACATTATCGTAGATCGAGTAACAACTGATTTTCCCACTTATGGATATATCATTACTCTGACACATGCTACCAATCGTTATTTTTCTGTATTTCTTGAAAACCAAGGTTTAAAAAGTGACTTCTACTCAGACCAGTTATTGCGAGGTGGAGCTGCTGCATTAATTAATCCTAACCTGCAAGTGGATTTATCCCTTACAGTTAATTTTAAGGATACTCCTTCAAAATTTTATGTACGAGCTGGATTTGCTTACAGATTCGATATGCATGATAAGGACGAATATCTGGAAGACAAAGAGATTAAAGAAGAGAAACAAAAAGAAGAGAAACAAAACGAAGAAAAGGACAAGAAACAGAAACGCCAAGAAGAACTGACCCCGGAAGATGATGGCAAATAATAGCATTTAAATATGATTACAGTAAAACAACTAACCTCAAAAAGTGACTTGAAAAAATTTGTCACTTTTCCCTTTAAACTATACAAAGACAGCAAGTATTGGGTTCCATCTTTAATTAAAGACGAAATGGAAACTCTTGATACGGAGAAAAACCCTGTCTTTAAAAACGCTGAAGCTTGGTATTATGCCGCCTATAAAAATAATGAGATGGTCGGCCGTATCGCAGTCATCCTTAATCATTTGGAAGTAAACGAGCTAGGAAAGAAAAAAATTCGCTTCGGTTGGTTGGATATGGTTGATGATATTGAAGTTACCAAAGCCTTACTTGAAAAGGCATACGAAAAAGGCCGTGAATACAACTTGGAATATGCCGAAGGTCCTGTAGGCTTTAGCAATATGGAAAAAGCAGGAATTCTCACTATGGGTTATGAAGAAATGAACACCATGATCACTTGGTATCACTATCCATATTATGCAGGACATTTGGAAAAACTCGGCTTCGAAAAGCAAGCGACTTGGGTAGAATACACCTTAAAAATTCCTGATACTATTTTTGAAAAAGTAGCCAAATTCTCAAAAATCGTGCGTGAACGCTACAAGCTTTCCGTGATTCGTTTTAAAAATAAAAAGGAAATCGTCCCATATGTGGATGAAATGTTTGGATTGCTTAATAAGACCTATGACAGCCTCCAGACTTTCGTCCCAATTCAGCAATATCAGATCGATTATTATAAAAAGAAATATTTCGACTTCATTCATCCTGATTATATTTGCTGTATAAAGGATGAAACCGGAAAGCTCATTGCATTTTCAATAGTAATGCCTTCATTTTCAAAAGCCTTAAAAAAAGCGAATGGTAAAATATTTCCAATGGGTTGGAGACACATTCTAAAAGCTCAAAAAAAGAATGATACCGCTGCGTTTTATTTAATAGGAATTGATCCTGAGTATCAAGGAAAAGGTGTTACAGCGATTATTTTTGAAGAAATGCAACATCTGTTCAATTCCAAGGGAATTCACACGGTAGAGACCAACCCCGAGTTAAAGGAAAACACTGCGGTACAATTGCTTTGGAAGGACTACAATCCTGTACAGCATAAGGAACGCAGTACTTTCAGGAGAGACATTTAAACAAAAATCCACCCGCAAAGGTGGATTTTTTAAAATATAAATATTTACTGATTTAAATCTTTTCTCCCATCGCTTCTGCTACAGCTGCTGAGAGACGTTTGTATGTTCCATTCTCCAATCGTTCTCTGATAGC
This sequence comes from Aequorivita sp., assembly GCA_034675805.1. GTDB lineage: Bacteria > Bacteroidota > Bacteroidia > Flavobacteriales > Flavobacteriaceae > Aequorivita. Next base: position 371,515 of record JAUCCX010000001.1, read on the forward strand.
TGAAAACGCCTCTAGAGTTTCTTGAATGTCATTCAGGTCGTGTGTTGCAGTAGGAATCATTCTCAAAAGAATTAATCCTTTCGGAATTACAGGATAAACTACAATAGAACAGAAAATTCCGTGGTTTTCACGAAGGTCTTTTACAAGTGCCATCGCCTCAGGAATACTACCTTTCAAATAAACAGGAGTAACACAACTTTGAGTAGTTCCTAAATCGAAACCTCTTTCACGAAGTCCACCTTGAAGAGCATTCACATTTTCCCATAGCTTTTCTTTTAATTCAGGCATGGTGCGAATCATATCCAAGCGTTTTAAGGCTCCTTCTACCAACTGCATCTGCAGTGATTTAGCAAACATTTGTGAACGTAGATTGTATTTTAGATAGTTCATTATTTCTTCATCACCTGCAATAAATGCTCCTGTACTGGCCATTGATTTTGCAAAGGTGGCAAAATAGACGTCTATTCCATCTTGAACGCCTTGCTCCTCGCCTGCTCCAGCACCAGTTTTACCAAGTGTTCCGAAACCGTGAGCATCATCCACAAAAAAGCGGAAGTTATATTTTTTCTTAAGATCAATAATTTCTTTCAATCTTCCTTGCTCACCGCGCATTCCGAAAACACCTTCTGATATAAGCAGAATACCCCCACCAGTTTTCTCAGCCACTTTAGTAGCACGCTGAAGGTTTTTTTCGATACTTTCCATATCGTTATGCTTATATGTAAAGCGTTGCCCTAAGTGAAGACGAACTCCATCAATAATACAAGCATGTGCATCAACATCATAAACGATAACATCGTCTTTTGAAACAAGTGCATCTATAGTAGAAACCATTCCTTGGTAACCAAAATTCAATAAATAGGCAGCTTCTTTACTTACAAAAGCCGCTAGTTCGCGTTGTAATTGCTCATGAAGATCTGTATGCCCACTCATCATTCTAGCACCCATTGGATATGCAGAACCCCATTTTACTCCAGCTTCAGCATCTGCTTTTCGCACCTCAGGGTGATTTGCAAGACCCAAATAGTCATTGATGCTCCAAGTCACAACATCTTTGCCCTTGAACTTCATTCTATTTGAGATTGGACCTTCCAGTTTGGGGAAAACAAAATAGCCTTCCGCTTGTTCAGCCCATTTTCCCAATGGACCTTTATCTTTATAGATTTTATCAAATAAATCTCTCATTAAGTTTTCTGTTAAAATACGGGACAAAATTAATTAAATAATCATTAGATTCTATGTTTTGAACGTGAGATTTTGACTTTACAGTTTTTCTCGTAATAAAAAACCCGAAAACACTTTGCTTTCGGGTTTTAAAGGTACTATTTACCTAATGCTCTATTTTATATACTCGATCTTTTGGATTTCAACCGATTCAGAGTCGAAGAAACCTTGCTGACTCATCCATTCATCATTGTAAATCTTGCTCATATATCTTGAACCATGATCAGGGAAAATAACGACAATATTACTATCTTCATTAAATTCACCTTCTTCTTCAAGTTGTTTTAAACCTTGCATCGCAGCACCGCTAGTATAACCTACAAAAAGTCCTTCGGTTTTTGCAAGTTCACGAGCTGTGTGTGCACTACTTTCGTCAGTAACTTTTTCAAACTTGTCAATTATGTCAAAATCTGTTGCAGAAGGAATCAGATTTTTTCCTAGACCCTCAATTCTATAAGGATAAATTTCATTGGCATCAAACTCCTTAGTTTGATGGTATTTCTGAAGAACTGAGCCATAAGCATCAATTCCTATTACTCGTATGTCTGGGTTTTGTTCTTTTAAGAAACGTGCAGTTCCAGAAATAGTTCCACCGGTCCCACTACAAGCAACCAAATGCGTTATTTTACCCCCTGTCTGTTCCCAGATTTCAGGACCTGTTGATTGATAATGAGCATCTACATTCAGCTCATTAAAATACTGATTGATGTAAACAGAACCTTTAACTTCGTTGTGAAGCCTTTTTGCAACTTCATAATACGAACGAGGATCATCAGCACTAACATGGGCTGGGCACACATAAACTTTTGCACCCATAGTTTTCAACATATCAATCTTATCTGCTGAAGACTTCGAACTAACTGCCAAGATACAATCATAACCTTTGATAATGCTAACCATTGCAAGACTGAAGCCTGTGTTCCCACTGGTAGTTTCAATTATGGTATCACCTGGCTTAAGGATTCCCTTTTTTTCAGCTTCTTCAATAATATAAAGAGCAATGCGGTCTTTGGTAGAATGCCCAGGATTGAACGCTTCAACTTTTGCGAAATAATTACCCCTCATTTGTTGGGTAATTCGGTTAAGCTTTATCAACGGTGTGTTACCTATTAGTTCCAACACATTATTGTGGGCTTTTATTTCTTCTTTCATAAAGAGGGAGTTCGTTATAAAAAATATTCGAGTTTTAAATTGAATATTTAACCGCACAAAGGTACGGAAATATTTTTATTACTCTTTAATTCCTTCCAAATCCAATAAAAAAGCATAGTCCATTGCTACTTCTTTGAGAGCTTCGAAGCGCCCTGAAGCACCACCGTGACCAGCGTCCATATTGGTTTGCATTAAAAGAATATTAGAGTCAATTCTCAAATCTCTTAGCTTTGCGACCCACTTTGCTGGTTCCCAATATTGTACCTGGCTATCGTGCAGGCCTGTGGTAACAAGCATATTTGGGTAATTTTTGGCTTCTACATTATCATAAGGTGAATAGCTTTTAATATAATTATAATATTCCAAGTCATTTGGGTTTCCCCATTCATCATATTCTCCTGTAGTTAAAGGAATTGTATCGTCCAACATAGTTGTTAAAACATCCACAAAAGGCACAGAGGCAAGCACCCCGTTGTAGATTTCCGGGGCCATATTTATGATTGCACCCATTAAGAGTCCGCCAGCAGACCCACCCGACGCATAAAGATGTTCTCTGGAAGTATATCCTTCAGCAATCAAATATTTTGACGCATCAATAAAATCAGTAAATGTATTTTTCTTGTGTAATAATTTTCCATCTTCATACCATTGTCTTCCCATATATTCACCACCGCGAACGTGGGCAATAGCAAATACAAACCCGCGATCCAAAAGACTCAATCTAACCGTAGAAAAATAAGGGTCGATTGTGGCTCCGTAGGAACCATAACCATAAACCAGCAACGGGTTTTTTCCGTCTTTCTTTATTCCTTTTCTATAAATAACCGACATTGGTATTTTAGTTCCATCCTCAGCCGTAGCCCATAGACGTTCAGTTTCATAATTATCTTTATTAAACTTACCACCTAAAACTTCCGTTTCTTTCAAAACAGTTTTCTCCTTGGTTTCCATATTGAAATCAAGAACTGACGCGGGAGTGTTCAATGAATTATATCCGTATCGAAGGATTTTGGTATCGAATTCTGGGTTTTGTGTTGCAAAGGCTGTGTAGGTTTCATTGTCAAAAGGAAGATAATAATCTTCACTTCCCACCCACTTCTTTATTCGAATTTTGGTAAGTCCATTATTACGCTCGCTTACGACCAAATAATCCTTAAAAATATCAATATCTTCCAACAAAACATCGCTTCGATGTGGAATCATATCTACCCAATTTTCTTTGGAAGTCTTGTCTTCCGAAGTTTTCATCAATTTAAAATTGAGTGCTTTGTCTTTATTTGTCAAGACATACCAACTCGTATCATAATGGGAAATACTGTATTCCAAACCTCTTTCGCGCGGTTGAAAAATTTTAAAGTCACCTGTTGGATTATTTGCATCCAAAACTCGATATTCCGAGGTAAGCGTACTATATGAACCTATTATTATATACTTTTTTGATTTTGTTTTGTAGACATAGGTTCCAAAAGTGTCGTCTTCTTCAGTGAAAATCAATTTATCTGTAACTGGATCGGTTCCCAAAGTATGTCGGTAGATTCTATCCGCACGAAGGGTTTTTTCATCCTTTCGAGTGTAGAAAAGCGTTTTATTGTCACTTCCCCATGTCGCGCTACCCGTGGTAAGTGGAATCTTTTCAGAGTAGATTTCACCTGTTTCAAGATTTTTAATAAATATGTCGTATTTTCTTCGACTCAGGGTATCAACACCGAAGGAAATCAATTTATTATCTTCAGAAACGCTTAAGCCTGAGAGATTGTAAAAAGAATGGCCTTTTGCCATTTCATTTACATCAAAAAGAACTTCCTCTTTTGCGTTAAGCGAACCCTTCTTCCGAGTATATATTGGGTAATCTCTACCAGTTTCATAACGTGTTATATAGTAATAACCGTTCAGTTTGTATGGTACCGATTCATCATCTTCCTTAATGCGCGCTTTCATCTCCTCAAAAAGATCTTCTTTGAACTTTTTGGTATGTGCAGTCATTTCATCGTAATATTTGTTCTCTTTCTTTAAGTAATCAATTACTTTTTCATCCTCAGGCTTGTTAAGCCAGTAATAGTTATCTATTCTAACATCGCCGTGAGCTTTTAATTCCTTCGCTATTTTTTCGGCTTTTGGGGGAGTGATTGTCATAATATCTTTTGAAGTTTCCTGCGCATTTGTTGAAGCGGCAAAAATAAGACAAGCAATTGAAAGGAAAGACAATTTTTTCATAAAGAAGGGTTTTAAATAGTAATACAAAGTAGTAAATTTGCTTCAAACTAAAACACAAAAATATGTTTGGAGATTTAATGGGAATGATGGGCAAATTGAAAGAGACCCAAGAAAAAGTCGAAGCGACGAAAAAACGATTGGACACCGTGCTAATTGATGAAGTAACAAGCGACGGATTACTAAAAATAACCCTTACAGCCAACCGTAAAATCAAAACCATTGAGATTGATGACAGTTTGCTTGAAGATAAAGAACAACTGGAAGATTATTTGATTCTTACGTTAAATAAAGCCATAGAGAAAGCGACAAACGTACACGAAACCGAGGTTGCAGCAGTCGCCAAGGAAGGAATGCCAAACATTCCAGGGATGGATATGTTTAAATAATAATTACTAAAATTTTTAGGAAGTAATGTTTTTTACGATATTGCATAAACATATTATTAACTTAAATATCTTATCATGTTCGAATTAAAGAAAAGTGGTGACAAGTTTCACTTTGTACTAAAAGCAGCTAACGGGCAAGTTATTCTTTCCAGCCAAATGTATGCCTCAAAGGCATCTGCAATGAACGGGATCGAGTCAGTTCAGAAAAATTGTGGAAAAGACGATAGTTTTGAGATAAAAACTGCGAAAAATGGTAAAACACATTTCAATATTAAAGCTACAAATGGCCAGATTATCGGTAGTAGCCAAATGTACGCCGCAGAAAGCGGTGCGAAAAACGGAATAGAATCTGTTCGCAAAAACGCGCCTGGAGCCTCTGTGAAAGAGTTAGAATAATTTTATCTTTCCAAAAAAATCCTCGGAACACCGAGGATTTTTTTGTTCTTTAAACGCCTAATATTTTCCAATTCAACCTCCAAGTAAATAACTCCCAAATCAATAACAGACAAAATGGAATTTCTAAACAATTGGCGTATCATTATTCTGCTCTGTCTTACCTTGGGCCTCGCGCCTTTCTTCCCCGAACCCCATATTTGGGGGAAATTGAAATGGATTGCTGGCGGCGCCGAAGGAATGAAAGCCGCAGATTGGTTTGATGTTTTACTTCATGGTTTTCCTTTCTTACTATTATTTAGATTGTTGATTGTTAAGATAATCAGCCTAAAAAAGAAATAACTCTTCTAAAATCTCATCTTGCAGAATAGACTGACTTATAATTTTGCGTTGTGAAACACGGTCAATTTCGTTACTTTTGCAAATATAAAATTCATTAAAATGCAGACAGACCCAAAGACCAACGGCGAGATTTCTTTTAACGATTTCAAAGAAACCGTTCTGAACGATTATAAAATAGCAGTAACCAGCCGGGAGTGTAGTTTGTTGGGTCGTCGTGAAGTACTCACCGGAAAAGCCAAGTTCGGAATTTTTGGTGATGGAAAAGAAGTGCCGCAACTAGCTTGGGCCAAAGCTTTTAAAAACGGCGATTGGCGAAGTGGATATTATAGAGACCAAACCTTTATGATGGCAATCGGAAAACTGACTATTGAACAGTTTTTTGCTGGTCTTTATGCGCATACTGACATAAAATCGGATCCTATGAGTGCCGGGAGGCAAATGGGAGGCCACTTTTCAACTCACAGTCTTAACGACGACGGCAGTTGGAAAAACCTAACGCAACAAAAAAACAGCAGTGCAGATATCTCACCTACTGCAGGGCAAATGCCCCGTTTATTGGGCTTAGCTCAGGCTTCAAAAATTTTTAGAAACGTAAAGGGAATTGAAAACAAAACAAATTTCTCCATCAACGGAAATGAAGTTGCTTGGGGGACTATAGGAAATGCTAGTACCAGTGAAGGTCTTTTTTGGGAAACAATAAATGCTGCCGGCGTTCTGCAAGTACCAATGGTTATGAGTGTTTGGGATGATGAATATGGAATTTCCGTTCACGCCAAATACCAAACCACCAAAGAAAATATCTCTGAAATTTTAAAAGGTTTCCAACGCAATGAAGAAGAAAATGGATACGAAATTATTCGCGTAAAAGGTTGGGATTATCCAGAACTTATAGACGTTTACAACCGTGCTTCAAAAATTGCCCGTGAAGAGCATGTTCCAGTTCTCATCCACGTACAAGAATTAACGCAACCACAAGGTCACAGTACTAGTGGTTCACACGAGCGCTACAAAAGTAAAGAACGTCTTAGTTGGGAAGTAGAAAATGATTGTAACGTAAAAATGCGCGAGTGGATGATAAGTAGTGACATCGCCACTGAAGAAATACTTGTCGAAATCGAAAAAGATATTAAAAAACAAGTACTGGATGGGAAAAAAAGAGCTTGGGAAGCATTTGTTGCCCCACAGAAAAAAGAACAGGGAGAAGCCGTTCTGTTACTTGGAAATCTAGCTGAAAACAGTACAAATAAAACTTTTATTGAAAAAATAAAGAACGAACTTGCCGCTGACAAGGAACCTTCTCGAAGAGACATTATTGCATCTGCTAGAAAGACATTGCGATATGTGATTAATGAAAATTCCTCTGAAAAGAAACAACTTCAAGATTGGATCACCAACTATTTTGAACTAATCCAACCAAAATACAGTGCGCACCTCTATTCTGAAGCTAACGAGAATGCCAAGACTATAAAAGAAGTCCTTCCCTCCTTTGCCAGTGATTCTGAAGAAGTAGATGGACGTGTAGTGCTTAGAGATAATTTTGATGCTCTATTCGAGAAACATCCAGAAGTTTTAATCTTTGGTGAAGATAGCGGTGAAATTGGCGACGTAAACCAAGGCTTAGAAGGAATGCAGGAAAAATACGGCAAGCTAAGAGTTGCAGATGCTGGAATTCGCGAAGCGACCATTCTTGGACAAGGAATTGGGATGGCTATGCGTGGATTGCGCCCCATTGCTGAAATTCAATATTTGGATTATATCTTATACGCGCTGCAAATAATGAGTGATGATTTGGTGACAGTTCGCTATAGAACTAATGGAACTCAAAAGGCACCCTTAATCGTGCGTACCCGCGGCCACAGACTTGAAGGAATATGGCATAGCGGTTCACAAATGGGCGGGTTGATACATTTGCTTCGTGGAATGTACATTCTTGTACCACGAAACATGACCAAAGCAGCTGGCTTTTACAATACACTGCTTGAAACTGACGAACCAGCACTAGTTATCGAATGTTTAAACGGATATCGTTTGAAGGAGAAAATGCCATACAACCTCGGGGAATTTAGAACTCCAATTGGCGTTGTAGAAACAATAAAAGAAGGGTCGGATATTACCTTAGTTTCATACGGAAGTACTCTAAGGATTGTGGAGGAAGCTGCTAAAGAACTACAGCAGGCTGGTATTGATGCCGAAGTGATTGATGTACAAACCCTGCTTCCTTTAGATATTAATCACGATATGGTAAAGAGCGTTGCTAAAACCAACCGACTTTTAGTTATTGATGAAGACGTTCCTGGAGGAGCTTCAGCATATATTTTAAACCAAATCGTAGAAGTACAGGGTGGTTATAATCATATGGACAGCAAACCACAAACACTTTCAGCAAAAGATCATCGTCCACCATATGGCACTGATGGCGATTATTTCACTAAACCTTCAGTAGAAGATGTATATGAAAAAGTATATGAAATTATGAACGAAGCAAATCCTTCAAAGTTTCCAAAACTGCGTTAATTAAAAATCCAACAACTTTTAAAATCTGTCCGAGGTAAAAATGTATTTCATCGGAAATTTATTTCTTTAAACTATTAATTGAGCTTTCTTCAATAAATATTTGGAAGTCACGAATTAATTACTTTAAATTAGCAATTCAATCATAAAACAAACAAGTTTATGTCTTTCTTCAGCCTAAATAACAATAATAATAACGTGCTGCCGTAACAGAAACTTGTCGCGATATATTGCCCGTCAGGTTTTTTCCTGGCGGGCTTTTTTTTTGCCTTCTGTTGAACGATTCAAAGTGGAACGGAAAGAAATATAAGAAGTAACTAATAAACTTAAAATGAGAAATTATGTGTGGAATAGTATGTGCATTCGATCTAAAAAGGCCCTCTGAAGAACTAAGGCCTCAATTATTAACTATGGCAAAACGCTTGAGACATCGTGGCCCCGATTGGAGTGGAATTTTCAATAACAAAAATGCCATTCTGGCTCACGAACGCTTGGCTATTGTAGATCCAACATCGGGGAAACAACCTTTATTCTCAGAGGATAAAAAGCTAGTTTTGGCTGCTAATGGCGAAATTTACAACCATTTGGAACTTCGAAAACAATTTGAAGGAAAATACAACTTTCAGACAAAAAGTGACTGTGAAGTTATCTTAGCACTATACAAAGAAAAAGGCACTTCGTTTTTGGATGAGCTAAATGGAATTTTTGGTTTTGCCCTCTACGATGCTGAAAAAAACGAATACCTGATTGCCCGTGATCATATGGGTATTATCCCGCTTTATATGGGTTGGGACAGAGACGGCACTTTCTATATTGCCAGCGAATTGAAGGCATTGGAAGGTTTCTGTACCAAAATTGAACTCTTCCCTCCCGGCCACTACTTACATAGTAGTGATGGCCAATTAAAACGATGGTGGACGCGCGATTGGATGGAATTTGATACCGTAAGGGAAAATGAAACAAGCATTAAAGATTTACGAAATGCCCTTGATGCCGCGGTAAAAAGACAATTGATGAGCGATGTCCCTTATGGTGTTCTATTATCGGGTGGCTTGGACTCTTCCATAACCTCAGCTTTAGCAAAAAAATATGCAGATAAACGTGTGGAATCTGGTGATACCGAAGGAGCTTGGTACCCTAGGCTACATTCCTTTGCTGTTGGTTTAGAAGGCTCCCCAGATTTAGCAGCCGCTAAAATTGTCGCAGACCACTTGGGCACTGTGCATCACGAAATCAATTTTACAATTCAAGAAGGCTTAGATGCAATCCATGATGTTATTTATCACGTAGAAACCTATGATATAACTACCATCCGCGCTTCTACTCCAATGTTTTTATTGGCGCGTGCCATTAAAGCTATGGGTATAAAAATGGTACTTTCGGGTGAAGGTGCCGACGAGATTTTTGGTGGCTATTTATATTTCCACAAAGCACCTTCAGCAAGAGATTTTCATGAAGAAAACGTACGCAAACTGGATAAACTACATATGTACGATTGCCTACGTGCCAACAAATCGCTAGCATCTTGGGGCATAGAAGGACGTGTTCCTTTCCTCGACAAAGAATTTATGGACGTTGCCATGCGCCTCAATCCAAAGGATAAAATGATAATTGCTGGAAAAAAAGACTCACAAGACAAACAGGCGATGGAGAAATGGGTGCTTCGTGAAGCCTTTGCTGATATGCTGCCAGAAATAGTTGCTTGGCGCCAAAAAGAACAATTTAGCGATGGCGTAGGCTATAGCTGGATCGACTCTCTAAAGGAAATGGTAAATAAGGAGGTAAGTGATGATCAAATAGAAAACGCCCAATATCGTTTCCCAATTCAGACTCCAACCAGTAAAGAAGAGTTCTACTACCGAACTATTTTTGAGGATCATTTCCCAAGTGATGCAGCGGCGTTAACAGTGCCTAGTGTGCCTAGCGTGGCTTGCAGTAGTCAGGTAGCATTGGATTGGGACGAAAGCTTTAAGAATATGAACGATCCAAGTGGTCGCGCTGTTAAGAATGTGCACGATGATGCATATGTGAAATAGTATAATGTCTTGTCCTAAAATAGCTATACACAAAAACAGTGTATATGGAACATCAAGAACAAGAGATTTATGCCCTTCGCAAGGATAAACTTAGTCATTTTGACAAGCGATTGATTTTTAAAATTGTCGAAGAAGTTGAAAATGGTTCTCCCAGAAAAGAAGTTATTCGCATCTATGGTATGGCAGCGTCCACTTTAGATGTCTGGATGAGGAAATTCAGTTCCCCTGACTATCGGGAACACACAAAGCGAAGAAGCTACACCAACCTTCAGAAGCGCACCATCGTTACAGCTATAGAGCAGGGCAGGCTATCTATCAAAGAGGCCAAAACGGCTTATAATATTAGGGACGAAAAAACCATTCGAGATTGGTTATTTCAATATAAATCCGAAAAAGTCGAGATTTGTATTGATAATAATACTTCGATGGGTACGAAAAATCCAATTTCAAGAGATGTAGAGCAAGAAGCTTTACAAAAAGCCTTACGGGAAGCAGAACTTAAGATAAAGGCACTGAACACGCTAATTGATGTGGCTGAAGAACAGCTTAAAATTGATATCAGAAAAAAGTCTGGTGCCAAGCAGTGATGAAAATGAAACAGGATTTTCCCCAATTGGGGATAGCCGTTTTATGCCGATTGTTTGGCAAGACAAGGCACGCATATTATGATTCGTTATGGCGAAAAGAAAATAGTTCGATCAGGGAAGATATTATACTCCAGGAAGTAACCAATGTCAGAAAGGAACTACCGCGCTTGGGCACTAGAAAACTACACTATGTACTACAGGAAAGGCTGATCTCCCATCAAATAAGCTTCGGCAGGGATTATCTGTTTGATTTATTGTCGGAGCATAAATTATTGATTCGCCAAAGAAAAAGAAAGGCTATCACCACAGATTCCAGACATTGGATGAGAAAGTATAGCAACTTGGTAAAAGACCTTACCATAACAAGACCAGAGCAAGTTTGGGTAAGCGACATCACGTATATCCGATTGTCCAATCAGTGGGGTTACCTAAGCTTGATAACAGATGCGTATTCAAGAAAAATAGTGGGCTATAATTTTCGTCAGGACTTAGCTGCGGAAGGATGTATTGCTGCCCTAAAGATGGCTTTAGACAATAGGCTATATAATCAGCCAATTATTCATCATTCCGACAGAGGCTCCCAATACTGTTCCCACAACTATGTAAGTCTATTAATGAAAAATGATATCGGCATTAGCATGACGGAGAACGGAGACCCCTATGAGAATGCGTTGGCAGAGAGAATAAACGGTATCATCAAGTCAGAGTTCAATCTCTACAGCAGTCCTTTGGGCTTTGAGCAGACCAGCAAGCAAATAAGCAAGAGTATCAAGTCCTATAACGAACTAAGACCTCATGCAAGCTGTGATTATTTAACACCCGACCAAGCTCATTTCCAATCAGGAATATTAAAGAAAAGATGGAAGAACTATAATAAGGTTTTTAACTATGAAAAAACAGTTGTATAGTTACTTTAGGATTATCAATTATAGTTGTATAATTATATCAGGATTTATTTATTAATCTGTATAGTTATTTTAGGACGGGTCATAAAATAATTTACAGTATATCTAAAGTGTATTTACAGCGTATATAAAGCGTATATAAAGCGTATCTATAGTGTATTTACAATGGATTTATAGTAGATAATACTCTGTTGATACAATTCATCGAGTATCCTGTTGACACGGGTGTCTCGCCCATGCCAATTCCCCAACAGTACAATAATTCTAAAGAGTTTTGTACTTTTAATGCAGCTGATCAAACTATGAAAAAGTGTTTTTTTATTATTCTTGTATTTACTATCTCCATCTGCAACGCTCAAAAAGAAGTTTTGGATCCAATACTTGGAAAAAAAGTAACCATATTTTCAAACAAGCAATTCAGCTTTAATTACCCAAAAGATTGGAAAATATTTAATGCAGAAGACGAAAATATCATAGTAGTCAGTATTGCCCCAAAAGATGAAATCTCAAAAAGATATATGATCATTGATAGTATCAATGAAGATGGCACTATAAATACTTCCACATTTATAGAATTAGAGGTCGATAAAGATTCTGTAAAGCCAAAAAACAGAAAGTACATCCGCAAGAAATATATTAGAGAATTTTCGAAAAATCAATTCAACATTTCGATTGAAAAGAAAGAGATAGGCAGTTTGGAAAGTTTTATGGCAGAAAGGGAAAAGAAAATTGAAAACGCAACAAATGTAGAAGGAACCATTGAGCGAGTTACAGAGAATCATTATATTAACGAGCTTTTCATTTATGATGATTACAGTAGTAATCCCCCAATTACAAACCAAGTTCACACAATGCATTATTATTACAGAAATGGCTTGCTATATACTTTGGTATTTTCAACAACGCCAGATAAAAAAGCTGAATATACTGAGGCGTCAAAATTAATTTTTAGAACTTTTAAGTTTATTGAAAATTAGAAAAATTCCCCTATGCCATTCTCAAAAAACCCAGAAATCCAATCGGCAATTAATTGATTTGGATATCAAAATATGTATATTTATTTTTTAATATCAAAAGTATGAAAAGCCTGATAAGCATATTTCTTACCATATTCATTACTACTTCCCTTTTCGCGAAATCTGGGATAATAGTTATCTCTGGCCAAGTGCAAAACCACACTGAGCCTTCCCTAATTATAAATCACCTTGACAATCAAAAATTGGTTGCGGCAGAGATGGATGCTGAGGGAAATTTCAATATTTCTACTGAAGTTGAGGAAGGATATTATATTCTTTATTATGGTCGCAATACTACCTATATCTACCTTTATCCAAACGACAAACTCAATCTAATTTTTGACGCTAATCAATTTGAAAGCACACTTGTTTTTAGCGGAAAAGGCTCAGAGAGAAATAATTATTTAGCTAAAAAATCGGAGGTTGGGGCTAAACTCACAGAAGATTTGGAAGCTTTCTATCAAGTGGATGAGGACACTTATCTTAAAAATATTGAGAACGTTAAAAATACGCATCTAGCATCACTATCACTTTATGATGTAGAGAGTTTCTTTAAAAAAGAAGAAATAAAGTCTTTGGAGTACCAACGCCTTCTTACTATTCAGAATTACACATCCAATTATAAATTTTACATCGGTGAAGAAATCTCACCTTCAGAAGATTTTTACAAACCAATAAGAGACCTAAAATTAGATAATGAAAAAGATTATAAAACGCAGCCGTATTACCGGTATTTGGTTAACTCGGTATGGAGTGAGCGCATAGAAAATGCACCAAGTGTAGATGGAATGCTGGATGTTTTCCGTAAAATACCATCACCAGCATTGGCTAATACGATGGCTAATGGATTTTATTCAAAGATATCTTCAAGTAAGAATCGTTCAAAAGATTATCTCGACCTCATTAAACGGATAACCAAAAACCAACGTTTTATTGAAGCTGCTGAAAAAAAGTACCAAGAAGTAATTGAATATAAAGGTTTAAGTCAAGGAGACACTTCGCCACAATTTAGTTATGAATCTATTGAGGGTAAAACAATCAATTTAAGCGATTTAAAAGGGAAATATGTCTATATAGATGTGTGGGCAACTTGGTGCGGCCCTTGCTTAAAACAAGTACCCTATCTTAAGCAATTAGAAAAGAGATACCATGATAAAAACGTTGTATTTGTGAGTATTTCTGTTGATAAGCAAGAGTTCAAAACCACTTGGAAACAAATGGTAGCTAACAAGCAACTTGGCGGACTTCAACTCTTTGCAGATAAATCATTTGACAGTGAATTCATGGATGCCTATGCCGTAAATTCTATTCCACGTTTTATCTTGATTGATCCACAAGGCAGGATCGTAGATGCTGAAGCACCGCAACCTTCTTTTGATAAAACTAAAACACTATTGGATGAATTATTAAATTAGTCGAAAAAACCGGCAAACAATGCCCGCAACCAACACCTCCCCAATTCAAAAAATAGAAATCCCCCAAAGCAGAAAAAAAGCCGTATTACTGCTTCTCGGTTGCTTACTTTTTGTTGTCGCAGGTTTTTATATCTTGAAAACTCCAAAACTCTATATCGGTATTGCATCGATAGCATTCTTTGGTTTGGGCGTAATAGTCGCAATCATAAAACTTCTCGATAAAAGAAAAGGCGTAATTATAGACTCAAAAGGAATAACAGACAACACAACTTTTATAAGCGTAGGGCTAATAGAATGGGAAGATATAATAGAATTAAGACCAATGTTTGTAGTATCAGAATTTTTCGTCTTAGTAGAAGTTTCTGACCCCGAAAAATATATAAGTAAGACAAATAATAAAATAAAAATTTTCTTAATGGGCAGAAACTTAAAGAAGTATAATTCCCCTATTTCAATTGCCAATAGTACTTTAAAGTGTAAAAACGAAGTGCTTTATAATTTGATGCAGACGGCACTTGAACAATATAAAGAAATTAAAAAGTAAATCTGCATAATATGAAACGTGTTCTAAACTCCCCCAAACTGATACTGAATACTGCGCCCTAAGCATTGAATGATTGTTATGAAGCTTCTGTTTTTTTAAAAACTACCATATCTTGGTATTCCTCTTTTTTGTTATCCCGGACTTTATCTTTCCAAAACCCATCAATTATAGTTACCAACTCAAAATTTTCCTGAGTAAGCATTATAGATAGTTTCATTTTATCAATGGCAATATTGCCTGACTTTACATTTTCGTTCATTAACCTAAAACCATCCCTTTTCACGGGAAAACTAAAATCCTTTTTAGTTGAAATAAATGCCTCTGAAGCCTCATCGTAAAGAAAAAAGGTAGAGAAACAGACCCCTCCAGGTTTTAACACTCGATAAACCTGATTGAAGTAATGCTGAATTTCCTCAATCTGCATGTGCGTAAATACAGAAAAAGAAAATGCAACGTCTATGGAATTATCTGCATAAGGAAAAATAAACTCTGTTGCCTTAAGTGTAGCCGTATTGTATAGATCATTGAACAAAGGAACATACTTAAAATTGAAATTTGTGTTTTCTTTATGGATTCCTGAGTTGCACCATTGCACTCCTCTTTCAACCACATCGAAACCCTCGTAACTTCCGTTTTGGTCTAAATAGCCCGTAAGCGCAATAGCAGTTCTGCCTATGCCACTACCTATATCCAGAACACGATCGCTAGGTTGTAGGTTGGCATGTTCCTTTAGCATTTGAAGTTGGTGCTGGCCTTGTGCTAAATAATCCTCTGCACTAGCTGGGGAGCCTGTATAGATATAACCACGTGGCGGCACGTATTTATGGCGTTTTCCACTAATGCCATCCCAAGTGTCTTGAGGTAAATAATAAAGGCGTCTTATAAAAAATCGCTGCTCCGAAGAAAGCGAATACCAGATATTACGAAGTTTAGATGTTTTACTCATTATAATCGATGCTTGTCTAAATTTATACTTTACTACCAACTCCTACTGAATAACGAGTACTTTCCTACGGCAGCCACTCCTTTTTAAAATTCGGTTTACGTTTTTCAAGAAAAGCATCGCGCCCCTCTTTCGCCTCATCCGTCATATAAGCAAGTCTTGTAGCTTCTCCTGCAAATACTTGTTGACCAACCATACCATCATCTGTAAGATTCATTGCGAACTTTAGCATTTTTATAGAAGTTGGACTTTTAGCAAGAATTTCCTGTGCCCATTCATAAGCGGTGTCTTCTAATTCAGTATGTGGAATAACGGCATTTACCATTCCCATTTCATAGGCTTCCTGTGCGCTGTAATTTCTTCCAAGGAAAAAGATTTCACGGGCCCTCTTCTGCCCTACCATTTTGGCTAAGTAAGCACTCCCGTATCCACCGTCAAAGCTAGTAACATCAGCATCTGTTTGTTTGAAGATAGCGTGTTCCTTGCTCGCCAATGTTAAATCGCAAACCACGTGCAAACTATGTCCACCGCCAACAGCCCAGCCCGGAACAACGCAAATCACAGCTTTTGGCATAAAACGAATCAATCGTTGTACATCAAGAATATTCAACCGATGATATCCATCATCGCCCACATAGCCTTGGTGACCGCGTGCCTTTTGATCTCCACCACTACAAAAGCTATAAATCCCATCTTTAGAAGAAGGTCCTTCCGCGGAAAGCAGCACAACTCCGATGGAAATGTCTTCTTGGGCATCGTGAAAAGCATCAAGTAATTCAGCAGTAGTTTTAGGGCGGAAAGCATTTCGCACATCTGGTCTGTTGAATGCAATACGTGCTACTCCGTTTGATTTTTTGTAGGTTATATCAGTATATTTTTTAGCTGTTTTCCAGTTAGGTGAAGTCATAATTGTTATTTTTGTGTTCAAAGATAATAATTCCCGCAATGGCAGGAATCTCTCTTTCTAATTCCTTTTACCTCTGCGTATTTTGCAACTCCTAGTTTTTTTTGACCAAGGAGTGACATAAAACACAAAGAAAGAAATATTTTAAATCATATACATAATAACAATGCGCCACTTTCTACTTTCCCTATCAATTCTCTTCTGTCTAAATCTCACTGCTCAAGAAACTTATAAATTCACAGTAATCACAGATCTTGAAACTACTCCCGTCATTAGTCAAGGAGTCACAGGAACTTGCTGGAGTTTTAGTAGTATTTCATTTTTTGAAAGTGAAATCATTCGATTAACAGGAAAACGTATTGACTTGAGTGAAATGTACCAAGTGCGAAATACTTATCCTTTAAAGGCCGAAAACTACATTATGCGTCAAGGAAAAGCACAGTTTGGTGAAGGTGGGTTAGCCCACGACGTGATAAACTCAGCTGCAAGTTTTGGATTGGTTCCCGAAGAGGCCTTCACTGGCCTTTTTGTTGGAGAAACAAAGTATAACCACGCTGAATTGGTTGCTGTACTTGAAGCTATGCTTAAAACCTATGTGGACAATCCAGGCAGAAAGCTCAGTAACAAATGGCGCGATGCAATTGACGGCGTTCTAGATGTCTATATTGGTAAAAACGTACAGAAATTCACTTTTGAAGGAAAGCAATACACTCCACAGACATTCTTGGCTATGACAAAAATAAAACCTGAGGATTATTTGAGTATAACTTCATTTACCCACGCTCCATTCTATTCAAAATTTATTCTTAACGTTGCTGACAATTGGAGAAATGGAAGTTTCTACAACGTACCTTTAGACGAAATGATTGCGACTATAGACAATGCCTTAGAAAACGGATTTACAGTAGAACTTGATTGTGATGTGAGCGAGAGAAGTTTTTCTTCCAAAGAAGGATTGGCAGTAATACCAGAAAATCCTGAAAATAACTTAAAAGCCCTCAACCGAATCTATCCAGAAAAGAAAATAACACAGGAATATCGTCAAGAGGAATTTGAGAATTACGAAACTACAGATGACCATTTGATGCATATTACAGGGATCTTACTTGATCAAAATGGTATTAAATATTACAAAGTAAAAAACAGTTGGGGAAGTGATGAATCTCGCGTAGCTAATGGAGGTTATGTCTATTTTAGCGAAGCGTATATGCGTTTAAAAGCTATCAGCATTACCATTCACAAAGATGCACTTCCAAAAGATACGTCTAAAAAGTTAAACCTATAATATCAAAACCCTTTCAGCGTTTGAAACCCTAGAAGGCCTAAGCCTAACTTCTCAAATCTATTAATCTTGGCTCAAATTTTGATATCTTTGTTGCAATGAAAAAATTGCTATTGCTTATAGTATTATTCCCCCTGATGGCTTCTGCCCAGTTGGATTTCGAGACCAATAAGTTTAAGTTGGATTTTGTCAAGCTTCCCGAAATAGAAAGCTTGATGACAAACTCCTTACCTTCAAATTCAGATTTTTCTAACAAATACTCCAAAAAACTTCCATCTTTTAAACTGAGTAAGGAAAACTATCGCGAACCTGTGAGTATGTATGAAGCCATGTCTGCTTCAGAGAGTTACGTGAAGTCTGATCTTAAAATCTCCTTAGATCCAAAAGAATACGGAGTTTTTAGCGGTAACAGCGGCTATACTTCCGACGACGCAACAATGGTTAAAAACACGGTTTATAAAGATGCCGCTAGAGGATTTTTCTTTGCGGACTCATGCCCTCCATACGGCATATGCCCTCGTTGCGCACCATACAAAACAGGGAGAAGATATTATTAAAAGACTAAATCAATTCGATTCCGTCTTCCTTTATATTAATCTGCTTGTCTTTGTAAAGTGTTCCAATTGCTTTTTTGAAACTCTTTTTGCTCATCCCTAACATATTTTTAATTGTATCAGGGTCAGATTTATCGTGAAGTGGTAAAAATCCACCAGCAGCTTCCAGTTCCTCTCGAATAAAGGTAGCATTAGGCTCAATGCTTTTGTATCCAGGCTTTTGAAGCACTAAATCAATTTTATTGTCTGGACGAATATTTTTAACAAAGGCTTTCATCCTATCACCTGTGCGAATATCCTCAAAAATGTCCTCGATGTAAATTAATCCTTTGTGAACCCCATTTATAATAACATTGGCTCCTTTTTCAGTTAGATGCGTCACCAAAATATCAACTTCCTGATACGGTTCAATGCTTAAGGTATCATTTTGAAGAAAATGATTTGTTTTGCTAGAACCTACTAAACGGTTGGTTTTTTCATCTATATACAGATATACAATATACCAATTCCCCTTTTTCATTGGGCGTGCTTGTTCCTTAAAAGGAACGAAGAGTTGCTTTTCTAAGCCCCAATCCATAAATGCACCGTATTCGGTAACATCACTACAATGCAAATAACCAAAAGTGTTCAGTTTCAAAAAAGGATCTAAGGTAGTTGCAATTGGCCTTTCCTCATTATCAAGATAAATGAAAACCGAAATCTCATCCCCTATTTCATATTCTTCAGGTTTATATCTATGTGGTAAAAGCACCACGTTTTCATCTTCATCTCCCAAATATAGTCCCGGTTCAGTTTCCCGAAGAATCTCTAAAGTATTGTATTCGCCCAATTTTATCATAGCGGCAAAGGTACGATATTACGCTCAAAAAATAATAGCTGAACACGTACATAAAGTATAAACATAAAGTGTAAATTTCAAGTTGAACAAATGGAAAAAACTAATCCTCATAAACTTCCACCGGAATTCGAGCTTAGAAGTATCCTCGAAACCGATATTGCATCAATCTATTTTTATGGAAATTTTGTAGTATTTGAAGCAAATGAGGGCATTATACTTTCCTACAAAACTGGTTTCTCCATCCTCTTAAAAAGTTTAAACATATTAAAAGCAAAGCCGTGGGTTTATATTTCCAATCGTGTAAATTCCTATTCCTTAAACGCTAATGATATTAAATACTTAAACCACATACCATCCCTAAAAGCAGTAGCGGTAATCAACTATTCTGAATTTAGTGAAATGAATGCGGAACTCGAAGGTAGGTTCTTTAGCAAACCGTTTAAAACATTTAATAATATCTACGACGCAGCAATCTGGGCTAAAACTTTTCTATAAAATAAATTTGAAATAATCTATCAGCACTCCATCGTTTACAGTTGAAGGTGTGAAAATCTCAAGTAAAGAAGGCCGCTCATTTTGTTCTAAGAAATCTTTTAATAGGGGCGCTAAATCTTCCTTCCTGTCAATCGTTTCATATTTAAAACCATACATTTCGGAAAGTTGTTTTGCACTTAGATTGTGTTTTGTTTCAAAATAGGTGTCAAAAAGTTTTGAGTCCTTTTCACCAGGGAGAATTCTGAAAATACCCCCACCACCATTATTGACAACAATTATTTTAAAATTCCTCGGAATGTAATTGTTCCAAAGCGCATTGCTGTCATAAAAAAAGCTGAGATCACCAGTCAAAAAAATAGTTGGAAGTCTTGAAGCGAACGAGGCCCCAACAGCGGTGCTCGTACTGCCATCAATCCCACTGGTCCCACGATTACAGAACACTTCGGTTGAAGGATCAATATCAAATAACTGCGCATACCGAATGGTCGCACTATTACTCAATTGCAATTGCACTTTCTTCGGAAGTTGACGAAACACTTCACAGAAAACCATAAAATCTGAATAAGGTATTGTTTCTTCATAAGAGCTATGACGAAGCAATCGATGCTGTTTAATTGCTAACCAATACTTTTGGTAATCACTAGTCAAGCCTGTAGTGTTCGGAAGAAATTCAGATAAAAAATTATTGATAGTCAATTTGAAATGATGTGTCAGCACAAAAAATGTATCATATGCTTTCTTGGTATCCACATGCCAATGTTCTTTTGGTGAAAAACTTCGCAAAAACGCTTTTATTCTTTTAGACACTATCAATCCGCCAAAAGTCAACAAAATATCTGGTTGTAGATTTTTGAAATCTTCATCAGTTAATGGAGTAATAAGTTGGTCTATCGCCGAAATAAAATTTTCATTGTAAAGATTCGAAGTGGTTTCAGTCATTACCAAAACACTTTGGTCTTTTGCAAGTTGTTCTATAAAACGCTGTTCTAAACTATTTGGCTTAAGTACGCCAACTAGAATCATTTTCCTTTTACTATTGTTCCAAGCTTCAATGAAAGGAGTTAAGTCTTCTTCCAAAGTTTCAACTTCTATCCGTGATGGCACATCTTGAGGCCAAACCAATTGATTTTCCGTTGTTTGATATAATGGCTCTGAAAACGGAATATTGATATGAACGGGGCCATTTAGTTCAATGGCAATATTAAGAGCTGTATTTATTTCGGTTTCATTTTTTATTTGGAAGTCTTCGCCTTCTATACAATTAGCGCTGTAAAGAATATGGTTTACAAAAACGTTTTCTTGACGTATTGTCTGTCCATCACCAATATCAATTCTATCTGAAGGTCTGTCAGCAGAAATAACTACCAACGGAATATCACTATAAAACGCCTCGGCAACAGCAGGATAATAGTTGAGTAACGCCGAACCAGAAGTACAAACCACAGCGACCGGCTTGTTTAGTTGCTGGGCCATTCCCATTGCAAAAAAAGCTGCACAACGTTCATCTACAACACTAAAGCACTTAAAATCAGGATGCTCCCCAAATCCAATAGTTAGGGGTGCATTACGTGATCCTGGAGAAATGACTATATGATCAATGCTCTTAGCTATACATAATTGCAAAAGGGTCTGCGAAAGAATTTTATTTGAGAATTTCATGCGGTGTAAAGGTACGAAGTCACTAAAAAATATTATAACATTGGTTTCAATACTTGTAGCATGGTTTGCATTTTATTTTGGGTTTCTTTCCATTCGTCATGAGAATTGGAGGCCAATGTTATTCCACCACCAACAAATATCCGGGCAGTATTGTTTTCAATCTTCATACATCGCAAATTCACCATTATTGAGGCGGAAGCACCATTTAAGGAAATAGGGCCTAAAAATCCTGTATAAAATTCGCGTTGATAGTTTTCATTTTTAAGTATAAATTCCTTTGCAGCTTTCTGCGGGGTTCCGCAAATTGCTGGAGTTGGATGAAGTGCCGCAGCTATTGTAGTCAATGTTGCTTTCCCATTTTTTAAAATACCTGTTATGTCAGTTCGCAAGTGCAATAATGATCCCGCGCGATATGTATAAGGATTGGAAACTTTTAAAACTGAAGTAACTCGTTGCAAGCTATTCGTTACTGCATCGGTAACAAGCTGCTGTTCGTCTACCTCTTTAGGCATCCAAACAATATGCTGTTTATTTACAAAAGGCTGTGTTCCGGCAAGTGCCATTGTTTTGAATGAATCATTCTTAACCTGAACAAGAATTTCAGGAGTGGCCCCACACCAAATACCCGTTTGTGGATGATACCAAACGTATCTAAATGCTGTGGGATATGCTAAAAATAATTGCTTTATCAATTTTTCAATTGAAAAGTTTTGAAGTAGAAAATCTTTATGACGCGAAATCACAATTTTCTTCGCATTCCTTCTTTTTATAGTGTCTACCGTTTTGTCCAACAATTTGATATATGCATCTCTTTCTTTAATCGGCTCAGATATCACAAGTGGAGCTAAGTCAATTTCATCTTTGATTATAGTCGTTTCAATGGTTTCAGATTCATTTTCAGGAATGAATACGGCATTGTCATTATAATCAAACGGAGTGAGAACAAAACCGTTTTCGTTCAGTTTTTCAAGAGTGCGCAATGCATCGTTGTTTTGTAACATTGCGGAGATAAGCTCACTATCTGACAATGAAAACACCGCGAATGGCAGTTTTTTCTTGTAGTGTTCGGAAACTTTTTGAATGAGTAGGTTAAAATCCATTATTTATTTTTCGGTAAGGTAAGGGTTGTAAGTTTGACGAGAGAGACAAGAGCACCTCCTTCATCGGTTATTTTTATCTGCCAGAGCTGGGTAGTTCTTCCTTTATGAACAATACTTGCGTGCGCGTAAACATAACCTTCACGAACACTTTTTACGTGATTAGCCGCTATTTCGATTCCACGGATAACTATTTCTTCTGAATTTAAGAAAAAATATGCTCCCGCACTTCCCACACTTTCTGCTAAAGCAACAGAGGCACCACCATGCAAAACACCATCTGGTTGATGTACTCTTGGGGTTACAGGCATGCGGGCCACTAAAAAATCATCACCCACTTCTATAAATTCTATGTTGAGGGTTTCCATTAAAGTGTTTTGACACATTTTTTTGGAAATAGCCAATATCTGGTCTTTGGTATACTTCATTCTATTCAATTACTTTTGTAAAAATACAAAATTGAAACTTACAAAATGAGTATCCAAAAAGAAGCATCCTATAACACAACAAATACCTATTCTACTTTAAACACCATATCTGAAAAAACAAAGAACATTTGGATTGTTTTTCACGGTATGGGCTATTTGAGTAAATATTTCATCAAATATTTTTCAGAATTGAATGTAGATGAAAACTATATAATTGCGCCACAAGCTCCTTCAAAATATTATCAGGACAAGAATTTTAAGCATGTAGGAGCGTCTTGGCTGACCCGCGAAAACACAATTTCAGAAACCCAAAATATTTTAAATTATATAGATGCAGTCATAGAAAAGGAAATTTCTGGGATCGTTCCTAATTTAATAGTTTTGGGCTATTCCCAAGGAGTTTCGATCGCCACACGCTGGGTGGCAAACCGAAAAATACAATGTGATACATTAATTCTACATTCTGGAGGGATTCCCAGTGAACTCCAACCAACAGATTTTGAATTTTTAAAACCTACGTCAAAGGTAATCTATCTTTATGGGGATAAAGATCAATATATTACCGAAGCAAAAAAAACCGAAGAAAGTTTAAAAAGTAATAAACTTTTCAAAGAACGCTTAATTATAGAGGTTTTCGAGGGGATCCACGAGGTAAATAAAGAATTTATTCTAAAGATATCACAATAGATTATTCATTTATGATGTATTTCATCGAATAGTTTTGCGTTTTAACTTCTTTTGTGTTTCTTTTACTTCGCTTTAACAATAATAGCCCCAAACTATGAAAAAGGCGTTTCTAACCTATACATTTTTACTCATGGTTACCCTTATGGTAGCACAAGTGAGTAAACAACAGAAAGAAGTTCTTATCGATCTATATAATTCCACTAATGGCAAAGCTTGGACTAACTCCTGGAACCTTAGTGGGCCCGTAGAAAACTGGTACGGCATTACGGTCGAAAATAATAATGTAACAGGTATAAATTTACTTTTCAATAATCTGGAAGGTCCTCTTCCTGCATCTTTAGGACAGCTAAAAAGTTTACAAAAATTAGAGCTCTCCTTCAATTTAATTTCTGGAAATATTCCAGTAGAATTGGGGCAACTCGAAAATTTGGAGATTTTGGCACTGAACGGCACAGAGATTCAGGGGAAAATTCCTGCGGAATTGGGTAATCTTTCAAATTTAAGACAATTGCATTTGAGCAGTAACAAATTAAGTGGCACTGTTCCAGAAAGCCTGGGAAATCTTAAAAGCATTGAAGTTTTCAATGTTTTTGACAATAACCTTACAGGAATGCTACCCAAGGAATTGGCTAAATGCCAAAACCTAAGAGAGTTAATGGTAGCAAAAAATCATTTCAATAATCCGAAAGATTTTTCAGTAGTCCTATTGTCAAATTCCGGCGCAAAAATAGACTTATTTCAAGACTCCCCACATATTGAACCCGCCCGATCCATAATAGCTGTGGAACGGGAATCTGAAGATTAACACTATTCTATTTCCTCATTTCCGAGCGGTCTATAATGGGCCGCTTTATTTTAAACCACGTCAAAAGACAAATTTTATCGTTAAAATACATTGCTAAAATAAAAAATAGTAGTAGATTGCCCAAGGTCTTTGACTAAGTGGCCCCCACCCACCTCAAAGGCCTTAAAGCTTAATATTTGGTTAAAAAAGAGCTTTTAAATGGAGCGGCCTTTCTTAGGTCGCTCTTTTTTTTACAGTATTTGGGCTAATTAATTTCGTATAGAATAATCTTTACTTTTTTTAGAAACAAATAAATTTAAATTAAATTTCAAAACTGCGAGTCCAGAAAGAATCATTGTGATAAACACAATAAATGCAGACACCAAAAAAGTTTGGGAGTTTTGGAACCAGCCAGAACACATTACCAAATGGAACTTTGCTAGTGAAGATTGGCATTGCCCAAAAGCCACCAACGACCTCCGTTCAGGTGGTAAATTATGCTATCGTATGGAAGCAAAGGACGGTAGCTTTGGTTTTGATTTTGAAGGTGTTTATAATGAAGTTATTCCCCAAGAGAAAATCCGCTACGTATTGGATGATGGCAGAACAGTAACAACTACTTTTGAAGCTTTAAATAAAAAAACCAAAGTTCATACTTCTTTTGACGCCGACACCGAAAATTCTTTGGAAATGCAGCGCACAGGTTGGCAAGCAATCTTGGATAATTTTAAGAGGTATGTTGAAAGCAATTAATAAAAAAAGCCGCAACCCTCTCAGGTTGCGGCTTTCGCTTTAAGCTATTTTAAAAAGCTTATTTTACTTCTTCAAAATCCACATCTTCAACATCGCTATTTTCAGCGGTGCCTCCCTGCTCTGCTCCTGCTCCAGCATCGCCGGTTGGGGCGCCTTGGCCATCAGCCTGAGCTTTGTACATTTCTTCAGAAGCAATTTTCCAAGCTTCATTTATTTTATCCAAAGCTGGTTGAATAGTCTCAACTTCTTTGGTATCATAAGCCTTTTTCAATTCTTCCAAAGCATCTTCGATTGGTTTCTTTTTATCATCAGATAATTTTTCGCCAAATTCTTTCAATTGCTTTTCTGTTTGGAAGATCATTCCATCAGCTTCGTTTAATTTATCTACTTTTTCTTTTGCAGCTTTATCGCTTTCAGCATTTGCTTCCGCATCTGCTCTCATCTTTTTGATTTCCTCTTCGGTAAGTCCAGAAGAAGCTTCAATACGGATGTCTTGCGTTTTGTTGGTAGCCTTATCAGTAGCGCTTACTTTAATGATACCGTTAGCGTCAATATCAAACGTTACTTCAATTTGTGGCGTACCACGCTGTGCTGGTGGAATTCCGTCTAAGTGAAAACGCCCGATTGTCTTGTTGTCGTTTGCCATTGGACGCTCTCCTTGCAATACGTGAATCTCAACACTTGGTTGATTATCTGACGCCGTAGAGAATACCTGACTTTTCTTAGTAGGAATAGTTGTATTAGCCTCGATCAACTTGGTCATTACACTTCCCATAGTTTCAATACCAAGAGAAAGTGGCGTTACATCTAAAAGAAGTACGTCTTTCACATCTCCAGTTAATACACCACCTTGAATAGCAGCACCTACGGCAACTACTTCATCTGGGTTTACACCTTTGTGTGGTTTTTTTCCGAAAAATTTCTCAACAGCTTCCTGAACAGCAGGAATACGAGTAGAACCACCTACAAGGATTACCTCGTCAATATCGCTCTTGCTCAAACCAGCAGCTTTCATTGCAGTTTCGCAAGGTTTCATCGTTCTTTTTACAAGATCATCAATCAATTGCTCAAACTTAGCACGAGTCAACGTTTTTACCAAGTGTTTTGGTCCACTAGCGGTAGCCGTAATATATGGCAAGTTGATCTCAGTTTGCGCTGCAGAAGAAAGTTCAATTTTTGCTTTTTCAGCTGCTTCCTTCAAACGTTGTAATGCCATTGGGTCTTTACGAAGATCGAAATCTTCTTCAGCTTTAAAGTCATCTGCCAACCAGTTGATAATCTTCTGGTCAACGTCGTCACCACCTAAGTGAGTATCACCGTCAGTAGCAAGTACTTCAAAAACACCATCTCCTAATTCAAGGATACTAACATCATGTGTACCACCACCAAAGTCAAATACTACAACTTTCTGGTCGGTACCTTTTTTATCAAGACCATATGCCAATGCAGCAGCAGTTGGTTCGTTAATGATTCGCTCTACTTTAAGACCTGCGATCTCACCCGCTTCTTTGGTTGCGTGACGCTGGCTGTCATTAAAATATGCAGGAACTGTAATTACCGCTCGGGTAACATCTTGTCCTAAATAATCTTCAGCGGTTTTCTTCATTTTCTGAAGAATCATTGCACTCAATTCCTGCGGTGTGTATAAGCGGCCGTCGATATCAACACGGGCAGTGTCGTTATCACCTTTTACCACTTTGTACGTTGAATGTTCCGCTTCGTTTTTAGACTCGGAATATTTGTTCCCCATAAATCTCTTTATAGAGCTAATGGTTTTAGTAGGGTTAGTTACAGCCTGACGTTTTGCAGGATCACCCACTTTAATTTCGCCACCTTCCACAAATGCGATTACAGAAGGTGTAGTTCTTTTTCCTTCGGCATTAGGAATAACCGTTGGCTCACTACCTTCCATTACGGCAACGCAGGAGTTGGTTGTACCTAAGTCGATTCCGATTATTTTACTCATAATAGTATTGTTTGTTGTTTATAGTTTATGTTGTGTACTCTTATTTTCGACTTCTATAAGTCAATGATTGTGCCAGCGGGACATTTATGACATCCTGTCATAATTTGCAATAGAGCACCAATATTGCAAATACCAGATTGCAAAAAATAATCTTCAGAATTTGGTGCTTTAAACCGTGCCATACGGCGAAAAATAGTAATATCTACCTAGGATTTTGTCTCTTTGATTTCCAGCGCGCTTTAATTAATTTGAAGATATGCAAGTAGCAAAATATTGCCATCGAAAGTATCCGTCTTTAGAGTAACTATCCAAATAATATTTTAACTAATTTTTTATTCTACTTGACAACAGCCTCGAAATATCGTATATTAGCTGGTCTGTAATTCTTCTCTTGGGGTCTTTTTATAAAAGTAATGAAATCCCAAATACTCAGATTTTATTCTTCCACACACCAACCGTATGCCGACTCCATGCCGACTATATGTCGACTGCACTCCATAGATACTCCATAATTACTCCCAATTGATCCTCTTCTTACCGCGTTACCTTTCGTATTTTTAATTTAGAATTTGTTTTCTATTATTGGAATATTTCCATAATTTTGGAACAAATCCAATATGAATGTTTTTGAATTGTCATACTTATTACAGTCTTCGTTACGGAACCTTTAAAATCAGTGATTTGTTGAGTATTGGGCAACAAAACGGCGCAACCTCTATGGCACTCACAGATATCAATTCGACATCTGCTTGTTTAGAATTTGTCCGTATTACTTCTAATTATGGCGTGAAACCAATTTTGGGCGTGGATTTTCGAAATGGGGCTAAGCAACAGTTTATAATTCTAGCAGAAAACAATGAAGGTTTTAAGAATATAAACGAATATCTATCGGCATTTCTTCATCAGAAGGAAGGAACTGAAAACGCTGAAATTCCTTCTAAAGCAAAACAACTTCCCAATACGTTTGTGATTTATCCATTTACTTCTTTTGAAGGCGAAACCTTGTTAGAAAATGAGTTTATCGGTATAAAACCAGAAGATACTAACCGTCTTAAATTTTCACAATGGAAGAATCAACTGAAGAAATTAGTTGTTATGCAAACGGTCACTTTTCAGGATAAAAAGAGCTTCAACACACACCGATTGCTCCGTGCAATTGACAACAATACATTGCTCAGCAAATTACCAACCTCGGAACAGGGCAGCGAAAACGACGTGTTTATCTCAGAAAAAAAACTGAAAAAAGCTTTTGAAGAGTTTCCTCAAATTATTGAAAACACAGAAACTCTTTTAAAACGCTGTAACATTTTCTTCAGTTTTTCGAAACAAACTACTTGCAACCAAAAATCGTATACCGCCAATGAAAATTTAGATTTCCGATTGCTAAAAAAACTAGCTTATGCCGGAATCAATTACCGATACAAACGCCCAGGCGAACGCGTAATGATACGGATGGAAAAAGAATTGGAAATAATTAAAAAAAAAGGCTTTATCTCCTATTTTCTAATCAATTGGAAAATCTTGAAATACGCACGTAGTAAAGGCTATTTCTATGTAGGTCGTGGAAGTGGCGCCAACAGCATTATCGCTTATCTCCTGCGAATCACAGATGTGGATCCCGTAGAACTCGATCTTTATTTTGAACGATTTATAAATCTACATCGTAAGAATCCACCTGATTTTGATATTGATTTTTCGTGGCAAGACCGTGATGATATTACTGATTTCATTTTCAAAAAATTCAAGAACACAGCGCTCATAGCTGTTTACAACACTTTTAAATTTAAAGCATCGGTACGTGAACTGGGAAAGGTTTTTGGATTGCCGAAAGAAGAAATCGATAAACTTTCTACCCAAGATCGTAATTTTAGCACCTTGGACAAACTGTCGCAATTAGTTCTTATTTATAGCCGATATATTCAAGGTTTTCCAAATTATCTGGGTATTCACGCAGGAGGAATCTTAATTTCAGAAAAACCAATTCATCATTATATAGCCACCTTTATACCACCAAAAGGCTACGCTACTGCACAATTTGATATGGTAATCGCAGAAGATATCGGGCTTTATAAATTTGATATTCTAAGTCAACGGGGACTGGGGAAGATAAAGGATACCGTGGAAATCGTAAAATACAACCATCCCGAGATACCCCCATTGGACATTCATGATATCAAACGTTTTAAAAAAGACGAAAAAATAAAAACATTATTACGCAATGCACAGGCAATCGGTTGTTTTTACGTAGAATCCCCCGCAATGCGCATGTTGCTCCGCAAACTACAGGTGGATGATTATCTGGGCTTGGTGGCGGCCAGCTCGATAATCCGGCCTGGTGTTGCTAAAAGTGGAATGATGCGAGAATACATTTTACGCTATCGCAATCCTGAAAAACGAAAAGAAGCACATCCTGTTTTGTTGGACATTATGCCCGAAACCTATGGCGTGATGGTCTACCAAGAAGATGTTATAAAGGTGGCACACCATTTTGGTGGCTTAAATCTGAGCGAAGCAGATATGCTTCGGCGTGGAATGAGCGGTAAATTCCGTTCACAGGAAGAGTTTCAAAAAGTGAAGGGTCAATTCTTCAACAATTGTAAAAATTCTGGAAAAGCTGAAATATTAACCGCGGAGGTATGGCGGCAGATAGAAAGCTTTGCAGGCTATGCTTTTGCAAAAGGGCATTCTGCATCCTATGCTGTGGAAAGCTATCAAAGTCTTTTCTTGAAAGCCTATTTTCCTCTGGAATATATGGTAGCAACACTCAACAACGGAGGAGGTTTTTATAGTGTGGAACTCTACGTACACGAAGCGCGAATGCAGGGCGGAAATATTTTGCAACCCTGCATCAATCACAGCTATGGCAAAGTTGTTATCGAGGGAAAGGATATTTATATTGGTTTCGG
This sequence comes from Aequorivita sp., assembly GCA_034675805.1. Taxonomy (GTDB): domain Bacteria; phylum Bacteroidota; class Bacteroidia; order Flavobacteriales; family Flavobacteriaceae; genus Aequorivita. The sequence continues at coordinate 401,536 of JAUCCX010000001.1, forward strand.
GTTCTTACAATCCCTAGAATCTAAAATTATTGAGAGAATAATTGCAGAACGCAACAAAAACGGTGCTTTTGAAAGCTTAGATGATTTTTTGGAACGTGTTTCCATCGGGATAGAACAAGTCACAATTCTTATAAAAATAAACGCTTTTCGCTTCACGGGAAGAAACAAACGCGAATTACTTTGGGAAGCGTATATGAAAATAAACAAAGTAAGTTTTGAAGAAAATGTGTACACTCTTTTCAAACCAAAAAAGATTGATTACAAAACTCCTTCCCTACCTCACACTGCACTAGAAGATGCTTTTGATGAAATGGAACTTTTAGGTTTTCCATTATGCAGTCCTTTTGATTTACTTATAAATCCTTCGGAAAATAAATTACGAGCAGCGCATCTCTCTCAACTTATAGGGAAATTGGTAACTATTGAAGCCTATTTGATAACTACCAAAAGAACTCGGACTTCAAAAGGTGATTATATGTATTTCGGAAACTTTGTGGACCGTGATGGCGATTTTGTGGACACAGTACATTTTCCGCCAGTTGCCCATGAATATCGCTTCCGCGGAAAAGGAGTCTATAGCATTACGGGAAAAATAATTGAGGAATTTGATTGTATAAATATTGAAGTTATAAAGATGAAACGATTGGCCATTATTCAGGACCCAAGATATAGCGCCCTACCCCCCGAAGAAGCAATTGTTACGGGAAATAAAGATAAGACTGCTTGGTTATAAGACATAGGATACAAGACTACTTTGGTCTCTGCTGTATATTTTTCGCTACAAAGACACAGAGAACTCAGAGAATTGATAAAGCCCGAAGATCCAAATATTTTGTTTTACCTCTTAAGTTATTTAGTCCTAAATCAATTTTCAAAAAATGAACGACAAAAGAAACATAGTGCATATGGATTTGGATACTTTTTTTGTGTCCTGCGAACGCCTGTTGGATAGCAAGCTGGTTGGAAAACCAGTACTTATTGGTGGTACGAGTGATCGCGGAGTAGTGGCCTCCTGCAGTTATGAAGCACGCACTTTCGGGATCCACTCTGCAATGCCAATGAAATTAGCCAGACAATTATGTCCAGAAGCTATCGTAATTCGTGGCGATGCTGGCACTTATAGCAAATTTTCAGAAAACGTTACAGATGTCATCAAAGAAAGTGTACCCCTCTATGAGAAAGCTTCAGTGGACGAATTTTACATAGACTTAACTGGAATGGACAAGTTTTTCGGTTGTGAAAAATTAGCTTCGGAATTACGGCAACGTATTATTAAAGAAACTGGCCTGCCTATTTCCTTTGGGCTTTCCATAAATAAAACCGTTTCAAAAATCGCAACTGGCGAAGCGAAGCCCAATAATCAAATCCATATTCTAAAAGGAAACGAAAAACCATTTCTATCCCCTTTACCGGTCAATAAAATACCGATGGTGGGCGAAGTTACCTACCGAGCTTTCTGCGATCTCGGCATAAAAAAAATAAAAACTATACAGGAAATGCCTGTGGAAATGATGACGAAAGTTTTCGGGAAAAACGGACAGACCATCTGGCAGAAAGCGAATGGTATAGACAATACGCCGGTACAACAATACACCGAACGCAAATCCATTTCCACTGAACGCAGCTTTGACCGTGATACGACTGATGTAAAAAAACTAGAAGGAATTATCATTGCAATGGCAGAAAATCTGGTCTTCCAACTTAGGCGTGGCAACAAACTTACGGCCTGCGTAACTTTCAAATTACGATATTCAGATTTCCAAACCTATACTATACAACAAAAAATACCATACACTTCTGCAGACCATAAAATTATTCCTATAGTGATAGGGCTTTTTAAGAAACTATATCAACGTAGGCTTTTAGTACGTATGGTGGGTGTTCGGTTCAGTCATTTGGTAGAGGGTGGATTTCAAATAGACCTGTTTGACAATAACGAAAAAATCATCAACCTCTATCACGCTATGGACAAGATGCGAGACCGCTACGGTGATCGTGTTGTGATGCGTGCCGCGGGTATGGATGTCACGAGTATTGGTCGCTGGAATCCATTTACGGGAGCTCCACCCCCGTTATTGCCAAATAGAAGAAGGTAAATTCAATGTTCAAAAATAAAAATTCAAAACTCAGAATTCAGAATTCAGAATTAAATAAGATGCTATCTTTGTTTTTAAAAGAATATTAGAATGGAGAGCATCAGTGTTTTTGACATGTTATCAATTGGCGTTGGGCCATCAAGTTCACATACCTTAGGTCCTTGGCGTGCAGCCCTACGCTGGATTGAGGAGTTGAAAGAAAAAAATCAATTTGAAGAAGTTGTTGGAATTACAGTAGATCTCTATGGTTCTCTGTCACTAACTGGTAAAGGGCACGCAACCGACATCGCAGTAATGTTAGGTCTCTCAGGCTTCGATCCTGTAACATTTCCTATTGACAACATTGAGAAAGAAATTGATTTTATCAATTCAAGTAATAAATTGAAACTAAACGGTGAATTGGAAGTTCCCTTTTTTCCGAAGGAAAATATAATATTTAATAGAAAATTTCTCGATTTCCATCCCAATGGAATGACTTTTAGTGCAATATTAAAGGATGGCTCTATTAAATCATCTTCTTTTTATTCAATAGGTGGAGGTTTTACCGTGAAAGAAGAGCGAAAGAGTAAAAAGATTAAGCTCGATAAATTTGCAAAATTTCCATTTCCTATTGAAAAAGGAGCAGAACTTGCAGCATATTGCAAAACCGAGAATAAAAGCATTTCAGAAATAGTTCTCGAAAATGAAAAATCTCTGAGAACTGAAACCGAAATAAACGAAGGTTTAAGACAAATTTGGAATGTAATGCTTGACTCTATGTACGTGGGAGCACATACTGAAGGCACGCTGCCTGGTGGGCTCAATGTTACCAGAAGAGCGTTCGATATGAACAAAAATCTTATTGGGGATGCCACATACCGCAATGCGGAAGAATGGATAGATGCCATTAGAAATACCGAAGTAAAATTCCGTCAAATCCTGAAATGGGTTTCATGCTTCGCCTTAGCAGTAAACGAAGTGAATGCTTCATTAGGAAGAGTGGTAACTGCGCCTACTAACGGAAGTGCGGGTGTAATTCCAGCCGTAATGATGTATTATATGGTGATCGAAAACCACGATGCAAATTTTGATGATGTCCGCAAATTCTTGCTGACATCTGGGGAAATAGGAAGTATCTTCAAGAAAGGTGCGACCATTTCAGCCGCTATGGGTGGTTGTCAGGCAGAAATCGGAGTATCGTCTTCAATGGCTGCGGGAGCGCTTTGCGAATTAATGGGCGGCACTCCAGACCAATGTTTAATGGCCAGCGAAATTGCGATGGAACATCACCTAGGGCTAACATGTGATCCAATTGCAGGCCTGGTACAGATTCCATGTATCGAACGCAACGCAATGGGAGCAATAAAAGCCATAAACGCCTGCGAAATGGCCCTAAATAGCGATCCTGCTAAAGCCAAAGTACCATTAGATAAAGTAATTGCAACCATGTGGGAAACCGCTAAAGACATGACTTCCAAGTATAAAGAAACTAGTGAAGGAGGCTTAGCTGTACAGGTTAACATAAGTGATTGTTAGAAGCTATTCGGGTTTACAGCTTCCTATGCGGCGTGAATCTATGATGTTTAAGATTTTCCAACTTTCATCGGTGTAAACCAAGCTAAAAGAAATGGCCCCACAATGACTAAATTTATCATTCGCATAAAATTCATAAGGGGTCCAAACGTGGGCAATATTACCATCGCTATTTACCACATAATCTTTAAGTCTTTCACTCCATTTTTGCTCTTTGGCTTTTGCAGCGGCGTATTTTAATAATTCAGAAGGATTTAAATAAAGTACTAGATTCTCCTGTTCATTACTCAAGTATGCAGTTTGTATCGAAATATTAGGGTGCATTACCGATTTCATTTTTAATGTATCACCTGATTGATATCCATCGACATAAATATCAATAATTATTTTTCCATTTTCCTTAGAAAGTGGCTCTTGAGCAATACAAGTATAACAGCAGAGTATTGAAAAAATCATTAATATAGATTTCATATTGAAAATTTTATTGGTTCCTATTCAAAAGTAGTATTTTTACACACTAAAGCATTTATTTTTAGAAATATGTCAACAGCAAAAAAAGATTACAAACGTATCACTACCAAAACATTAGTCGATATGAAGAAAAAAGGCGAAAAGATATCTATGCTTACCGCCTATGATTATACAATGGCAAAAATCGTGGATAGCGCCGGGATTGATGTAATATTGGTTGGTGATTCTGCTTCTAATGTTATGGCGGGACATGAAACCACTCTTCCCATTACATTAGATCAAATGATTTATCACGCGGCTTCAGTAGTTCGCGCCATTGAACGTAGTTTGGTAGTTGTAGATTTACCCTTTGGAAGTTATCAAAGTGATCCTAAAGAAGCCCTTAGATCGGCAATTCGGATAATGAAAGAAAGTGGTGGCCATGCTGTAAAACTTGAAGGCGGAAAAGAAATAAAGGAAAGTATAAAACGAATTTTAAACGCGGGTATTCCCGTAATGGGCCATTTGGGATTGACACCTCAGTCCATTTATAAATTCGGAACATACACCGTTCGTGCAAAGGAAGAAGAAGAGGCTGAAAAGCTAATTGATGACGCTATATTGCTCGAGAAAGCTGGCTGCTTCGCAATTGTTTTGGAAAAAGTTCCTGCTAAACTAGCAAAAGAAGTTGCCGAAAAAATAAGTATTCCGGTAATTGGAATTGGCGCTGGAAACGGTGTTGACGGACAAGTTCTCGTCGTTCACGATATGATTGGGATGACTCACGAGTTTAATCCACGTTTTCTCCGTAGATATCTCGATTTATATACTGAGATGAAGAATGCATTTAGCCAATACAGCGCGGATGTTAAAAGTGGTGACTTTCCGAATGAGAGCGAGCAATATTAAGATTCAAATTAAAAGTACCAAATTCCACGAATATTTCAACTCCCACAATTCATAGCACCAAAGATAATCTTCAGGTTTTGTTTGAAGACAATCACTTAATTATCATAAACAAACGTCCTGGTGATCTTGTGCAGGGAGATAAAACTGGTGATGCGCCACTGTCGGAGGTTGTAAAAGAATATATTGGTGAAAAATATAATAAACCAGGCGCAGTCTTTCTTGGGGTAGTGCATAGACTTGACCGACCCACTAGTGGAATTGTAATTTTTGCCAGAACTTCTAAAGCTCTAGCTCGCTTGAACAAAATGTTTTCAGAACGGGAAACAGAGAAAATCTATTGGGCTATCGTGAAAAACACTCCGCCAAAAATGGAAGATACCCTCGTCCATTTTTTAAAAAGAAACCCTAAGCAAAACAAATCATACGCACATCTAAGGGAAGTGCCAGATAGCAAAAAGGCAGTTCTTCATTATAAACTTCTGGAAAATCTGGAAAATTATTATTTATTGGAAATCGTTTTGGAAACCGGAAGACACCATCAAATCCGTGCACAACTTTCTAGCATTGGCTGTTCAATTAAAGGAGATTTAAAATACGGTTCAGACAGAAGTAATAAAGATGGCAGTATCCATCTTCACGCCCAAAAATTAACGTTCAACCACCCAGTCTTAAAAGAAAGAATAACCATCACCGCACCAACTCCAGAAGATCCTTTGTGGAATGCCTGTTCTTAAATCTTTATCAAATTCTTTTTCAAAGCGAAAATCACCAATCCTACTCTATTTTTTATTTTAAGACGTCTAAAAAGATCTTGCCGGTAACCGTCGATTGTCTTAGGACTCAAGTTCATTATTTCTGCAATTTCCTTATAAGTCATTTCGGAACAAGCCAACTGGATAAAGGTTAGTTCGTTCTCCTTAAAATCCAAAATAGATCCATTCTCATCTGGATTTAAAGAATGTAACAAGGTTTCTGACACCTTATCTGAATGATAGTACCCTCTGTCAACAAGTTCTTGCAATGCAACATTTAAAATTTCTGGGTGAATATCTTTAAGCAAATAGCCTTTCGCGCCCTTTCGCAACATTTTTAGAATAGTGTGCTCGTCATCTTCCATAGAGAGCGCCAAAATTTTTATCTGCCTATAGTTTTTCGTAAGCCATTCCGCAGTTTCAAAACCATCCATTACGGGCATATTGATATCCAATAAAATAACATCAGGAATTTTGTTTTCCTTCAATAATATTTGCTGAAGTTCTTGTCCGTTTTTCGCATGAAAAAGGACTCTAAAATTATCAAAGGAGTTGATTAACTTCTCAAGCGAACCTGCAAAGAGGGAATGATCATCTACTATTGCAACAGTATATTCTTCTTTTTGGCTCATTGTAAACTTCTATATGGATATTTTAGGAACAATTGGGTTCCCTTTCCTATTTCTGAAATTATCGAATATTCGGCATTTAGGAGTTCCGCCCGACCTCGCATAGTTTCCATTCCAGAACTATTGGTTTTTTGAGAGACATCAAAGCCAATTCCATCATCAGTCGCCGAAATATCCAATGTTTTATCATTATATTCTAAATATACGAATAAATTTGATGCTCTTGCGTGCTTAATAACATTTGAAAGGAATTCTTGTAGAATACGAAAAATTATAATTTCACTAGCACTGTTTATTGGCACAGGGTCTCCCGATATTTCCAAAGAAACATTCAGATACCCGAGACGTTTAAATCGTTCCAATTCTACTTGTAACGATTCCAGAAGTCCATTTTTAAGAATCACATCGTTGTTGAGAACTTTTGAAAGCGAACGTATTTCTTGTACTGTTTCCTGTACAACGCCTTTAGTTTCCTTTATTTGTTCGTGGAAGGCCAATGGAGCAGAATTCATTAAAATATTCAACTGTATGTTGGCCACAGAAAGTAACTGCCCCACATTATCATGTAGCTCCCAAGCAATATTTTTAAGAGTTTGCTCCTGTATTTCTATTTGTGAATCTGCCAATTCACGCTGGTATCGTTGCTGAGCTTCATAACGCTCTTTCAGAAACTTATTCTTTCTACGTTGAAATGCAATTACAAAGACAATTGAGAATATTGCAAAGAACAATAATACCGCGATGAAATAAACTATTAGTAGTTTTTCTTGACGGAGTAAGGGTTCTTTGTCTGAGAGCATATTAAAAATCCAGCTATATAGATGGAATATAACAAAATGTTAATACCAAAGATAACGTGTCTATATAAATAAACAAAGCTGGGGTCTATTGAATTACTGTAATAAACACTATAGATAAATAATGGTGTGGTGCATAAGTGGAAAAGCAACGCCCCTACCGAAACATAAAAGGGCAAACTGCGGTGTACCTGCAAAATCTGGTCACTTTTTAGTAATTCCAAATAGTAAAAACCAATACTTGTTAGAACCAATAAGGTTCCCGTCATATTTGAAATTGGCATAAACCTAACAAAAAAACCACCTGAAATTAAAATCTCAGAAAAACTAACTATCAAAAAAGATATAGATAACCAATTAATAATTTGTCTAGATTTATCATTCAATAAGTACCATTTAAAATAATTGATATAGAACAAAAAACTTATTAGAGCATAAATATTTCCTAACCAATAATTGCTCTGAAATACTGTACCCTTTAAAAAGTTTAAAAAACCAGAATCTACAAAGGATGCATACCAATTAAAAAGTTCAGTGAAAATAGTAATACCTAAAAACCAAACTAAAAAATAAGTTGGTTTAGATTTGTTTCTCAAATAATAAAAGAGTCCAAAGACAAAGGCTAGAAATTCAACTAAATTTATTAGAAGCGCTAAAACCAATTATCTAATAATTTTTGGGCGGATAGCCTGTAAGACCTTGATTTAAGGGCTCTAATCTATAATTATTATCCGCTCCGAGAGACGTTCCCAAAGTAGGTGCCAAAAAAACGGTCGCTTTGTCTGAAACATCATTATCATATGCGGCAAAATAAATTCTAACGCCAGGTTGGGCTCCTACATCACTTCCCGCTTTTATATAATCTAAAAATTGTTGTAGTTCGGCTACACTGAATAAAAACTCACGGGCATCTACAGATCCTTGAGACCGCTCAATATCCACAGCTCGTGTAGCGACCCAATTATCCTGTAATTGCCTTGCCTCAGATACAGTAATGCAATTTGATGGTTTTGACATAATTATAATTATTTTAAATGATTATAAACGAATGTAGTAAAAACAATCAAATAAGTTTTCCTTGGATCACATAAACAGGAAAAAACCTTTTTTTTAAAGGTTTTTTCCTTGAGATTGTCGTAGGAATTCTCCGTCTTTAAATAAAATAATTACTTACATCATTTTTTATGGAATATGTTCAGTGCATAAATTGCAAAACTTCCCAACCAGTGACCGCCTTCATAACTATCACCAACAAGATTTGGATATGAATATGTTAAGTGTTCATTAGCTAAATTTTGAAGATGTCTGTATTTGGAATAACGCTCGGACAAACCATATAAAACCCAGGCACGGCTAAAATTTAAACCATCGAGATGCACCAATTTCCCATCAGTTCTGTCACTTACAATTCCTACTTCTAAACGATAGTTTTTATCTGCAAGTTGTGGTAGAAAAGAATCCATCCAACCAATAAACTCTTCCGAAGAAAGAACACGGAGCATAATATCCACCTCCTCCAGACAGGGCGAAAGAAAATCATAACCACTGGGCTCCCAAGTTATCGGGCAATTTTCGTCAATAAAATAGAATTCTCTAGCCCTTTTATCAATTAATTCTTCAAATTCATTATCTCCAATTGCTTTAGCATAGTCATAAGCTAAAGTTAATGCGAAAGCGGTATTACTGTGTTCTCCAATACGAATAGGGTAATTTAGTTTTGGAAGAAATTCCTTAAATCGTAATACGATTATTTCTGTCAATGGCTGTAGAGTTTTTGCTAGTTCTTGTGCCAACGGATCATCCCAATTGTGAAGTTCTTCGGAAAGTTTCAAAAGCCAAGCCCATCCATAAGTCCTTTCAAAGGACTTATTAATGGGTTTTTCAAAAAAAGCTACTTCAATCGCAACATTTTCCGAGGTGATTTTTTTCTTTAAAATATTTCTCACCTCTTCCGCCCTATTCATTTCAGGAAATTGTTGAAGTAGCGAAACCATAGACCAATATCCATGCACAGCACTGTGCCAATCAAAACATCCATAAAATATTGGATGTACCGAAACCGGTTCCACTAAATCTGCTTTACTCTCTAATGTCTCTCCTGGCTTATTAGGATATTCTATGCCCACACAATGCAAAGGCATCTCAATCAATTTATTCGCTTCTGTCAGAGTAAAGATAGGTTCTCGGAAAGTTTCAATAATATTTTTTGTATTGTCAGAGACAATGGGAGTTTCGGACTGATTGTTTTTACAGCCAAACAAAAGCACTGTACCCAAAAAAAGGAAATAGTATTTGTTCATCAATTTTATAAAATAATTTTAAAAATATTTAGTTATTAAATTGTCATTACACCAATCTAAAAAAGTGTGTCAAATTCATCGACAATAGATTATTCTTAAATCAAAGAGTCATTTTTATCATCCAAACCATCCATCACGATCAAGACTTCTATACTGAATAGCTTCGGAAATGTGATTTCCATTTATTTCCTCCGAGGCATCCAGATCAGCAATGGTTCTAGCAACTTTTAAAATTCTATCATATGCCCTAGCCGAAAGATTCAATCGTTCCATAGCAGTCTTTAAAAGTTGTAATGATGCTTCATCCAACTTACAGAACTCACGAATTTGCTTTACGCCCATTTGTGCATTATAGTGTACATTTTCAAAACCCGCGAACCGTGCTGATTGCAGTTTTCTAGCATTTGTAACTCGTTCACGAATAACAATGCTAGACTCTCCCCTGCGCTCGTCACTCAACTTTTCAAAAGGAACTGGCGTAACTTCAATATGAATATCAATTCTATCTAGTAAGGGGCCAGAAATCTTACTTAAGTAACGCTGCATTTCGGCTGGAGAAGACATTACTGGCGCCTCTGGGTCATTAAAATACCCGCCTGGACTTGGATTCATACTCGCTACTAACATAAAACTGGACGGATAGGTGACTGTAAATTTTGCACGTGATATGGTAACATCTCTATCTTCCAATGGCTGGCGCATTACTTCAAGAACACCGCGTTTAAATTCGGGTAGTTCATCCAAAAATAAAACGCCGTTATGCGCCAAAGAAATTTCACCAGGTTGTGGATATTGTCCGCCACCAACAAGGGCGACGTCCGAAATCGTGTGATGGGGGCTACGGAAAGGCCTTGATGTCATAACTCCTCCTTTTTCCATAGTGCGTCCTGCAACGCTATGTATTTTTGTGGTTTCCAAGCTTTCCTGTAAAGTCATTGGTGGTAGAATACTTGGCAGTCGTTTTGCAAGCATTGTTTTTCCTGAACCAGGAGGACCTATCAAAATGATATTATGACCTCCTGCAGCAGCAATTTCCATACAACGTTTAATGGATTCTTGGCCTTTGACATCGGCAAAATCGAATTCTGGATGTTCTAGGTGGTTGTAGAATTCTGCTTCCATATCCACCTCAGTTTTTTCGAGTGGAATGTTTTCATTGAAAAAATCGATTACTTCTTTTATATTTTCAATTCCGAAAACATCAATCCCTTCAACAATTGCAGCTTCTTTTGCGTTTTGCTTCGGCAAAATAAAACCTTTATAACCTTCTTCCTTCGCCTTTAGAGAAATTGGTAATGCTCCTCGAATAGGCTGGAGATTTCCATCTAATGACAATTCTCCCATAATAATATATTCCGACAGCGGATTCCTTTCCTGAATTTGCTCCGTAGCAACAAGCACTCCCATTGCCAATGGGAGATCATAAGCAGAACCTTCCTTCCGAAGATCAGCAGGAGACATATTAAGAATCAATTTTTTACCAGGAATTCTATAGCCATTATTTTGCAATGCGGCCGCAATTCTATAGTTACTTTCGCGAATGGCGTTATCAGGCAGGCCCACCAGATGGTAGCCAATCCCCTTGTCCACATTTACTTCAACTGCAATTGTTGTAGCATCAACGCCAAAAACGGCGCTTCCGTAAACTTTTGTAAGCATATTTCAATTATTATAAACTGGGGTTTATAATTGAAAGATACAGAAAAACTCTGAAATTAAACAAGTGGTATTTGGGAAAAATAATCTAAGGATTGATTGGAACTATAGAAGGTAAGGGCATTATTTAAAATTAATGGAAAATTTATTTTTATAATATTCTACCAACCCATCGATTGGCCGTTGAACGATATTACCCAATTTTAGATTGTGTTCTTCAAAAGATTCCCTGATTATATCTTCAGAAAAGTGAGCTATTGAACCAATAAAATGTATTGGAACTTCATGAGCTTTATCAAAACAGAGAATTCGGCATTCAATGAAATTTAAGATTCCTTCTTTAATTAATTTATGAAAGTAAGGCGATATTTCCTTTCTTGTAAATATGAATTGTGCAAATGAAGCCAAATATGCGTTTGGATTTGATTTTTTATACAAATTCATTTTAATTGCATCGGCATCCAAAGTATAAAGTCTTTTGAATTCGAAAGCAATTTCGCTTGGCATTCTATTGTAGAAAAAATCACGGATCAATCTTTTTCCAAAGTAATTACCACTCGCTTCGTCCATCAATACATAACCAAGAGCAGGAATTGGCGCGTGTATTTGGGTTCCGTCAAAATAGCAACTGTTGCTTCCTGTACCCAAAATACAGATAATTCCTGGTTCTGTGGTCGCTGCGAAAACTGCAGCCGACATATCTTCAGAAACACTTACTATGGCATTGGTAAACAATGTTTCTAGAACTTCTTTTAATATTCTCTTGGGAGACTCTGTTCCACAACCAGCTCCATAAAAATCAAGAGATTCAACACTCTCAAAAATATTTTTTAATTGCACATTTGAAGAAATACGAAGATTCAATTCCTCTTCAGAAATCACATTGGGATTCAATCCCAAAGTATCAGTTTTAAAAATAATATTGCCAAATTTATCCAGCAATACCCAATCACATTTTGTAGAACCACCGTCGGTTATTAGGGTCATAGTTTATAAAGTTGCAACGTGAATAGCCAGGTCCACTAATTTTGCAGAGTAGCCGTACTCATTATCATACCACGCCACCAACTTAAAGAAATTATCATTAAGCGCAATTCCTGCATTAGCGTCAAAAGTACAACTGTATGGGTCGGAAACAAAATCTTGTGAAACTACTTCGTCTTCGGTATAATTCACAATTCCTTTATACTCATTTTCTGAAGCTTTTTTGAAAAGTGCTTTAATTTCGTCGTAAGTAGCAGATTTTTTGGTACGCACTGTTAAGTCCACAACTGAAACATCTATCGTAGGCACTCGAAAAGCCATACCTGTTAATTTATTTTTCAGTTCTGGAATTACTTTGGTAACCGCGATCGCCGCCCCTGTAGTCGTTGGAATAATATTATTAAGTGCACTTCTACCTATCCGGTAGTTTTTCTTTGAAGGTTGGTCTACTGTAGACTGCGATGCCGTAACTGCGTGCACAGTTGTCATCAACGCTTCAATAATTCCTAATTCATCATTTATTATTTTTACCATTGGGGCAAGGCAATTTGTAGTGCAGGAAGCGTTCGAAATAATCGTATCCGTTTTCTTAACATCTTTATGGTTCACGCCCATCACAAACATTGGGGCTGTTTTGGAAGGAGTAGAAAGAATAACTTTTTTGGCACCTGCCTTTAAATGTGCTGAAGCAGAATCTATTTCCTTAAAAACACCTGTACAGTCAAGAATTATTGTGGCTCCCACTGTATCCCATTTTAGATTCTCAGGATTTTTTTCTGAAGTTACTCTTATTTTCTTTCCATTTATAACTAAATCGCCTTCGCTAACTTCGATGTTTTCAGAATATTTCCCGTGAACAGAATCATATGTCAACAAGTATGCGAGATGGCCTACCTCAAGCAAATCATTTATTGCTACTATTTCTACGTCTTTTCTTTGGGATGCTATCCTAAAGGCTAATCGCCCAATTCGGCCAAAGCCATTAATTCCTATTTTTATCATTAATTACAATTTTTATCTTATTAACTTAATGGATTTCAGCAATTATGTTGAAATTATATCTGCCACACGAATCAATTCTTCATCTATTTCATTATCTTCTTTTATTGCTTCGGAAAAAGGAACGGATACTACTTTATTATGGATGATACCAATCATCAGGTTAGTTTCACCACGCAATAACGCATCTACAGCTCCCACTCCTAACCTACTGGCTAGTACGCGATCGTAACAACTGGGCGCTCCTCCACGTTGAATATGGCCGAGTACAGTAACTCTCACTTCGTATTCCATCATATTCTCCTCTATATATTTTGCTAGTTGAAAAATATTTTTACCAATTTGATCACTTTCAGAAACTACCACAATACTTGAAGTCTTGCCAGATTTTTTACTACGACTTAAGGACTCAAGAAGGCGTTCTCGCCCCATATTTTGTTCTGGAATTAAAATTTCTTCCGCTCCTGCCCCAATGCCGGCATTCAGCGCAATATCCCCTGCATCACGGCCCATCACTTCAACCAAAAAAAGACGATTGTGCGAATTCGCAGTGTCACGAATTTTATCAATCGCTTCAACTACTGTATTTAGAGCCGTGTCATAACCAATAGTATAATCAGTTCCGTTTATATCATTATCGATTGTTCCGGGAATACCCACAATGGGAAAATTAAATTCCTTGGCAAACACTGAAGCTCCAGCAAAACTTCCGTCACCACCAATGACAACTAAAGAATCTATATTTTCCTTTTTGAGATTGTCAAAGGCTTTTTTTTCTCCCTTCAATAGTCATAAAATCTTTAGAACGAGCAGACTTAAGAAATGTACCTCCCCTGTTAATCATATTTTTAACAGTTCTTGCGGTCAATTCTTTAAAATCTCCTTCTATCAATCCTTGAAAACCACGATAAACCCCAACCGATTCTATATTGTTAAACGCACAGGCCCTCACTACTGCCCTTATAGCTGCATTCATTCCTGGAGCATCTCCTCCACTAGTGAGTACGCCTATTTTATGTGGTATTTTCATAACGGGAAAGTTACTATTAATGTTTGCAATTCAAAATGATATTAATCAGAAAAAATACGTGTAAGTACGTATTGTGGAACTCTAATAAGCGCTCTATATTTGAATCATAGAATTAGTGGATAATGTACAAAGTAATATTTTTTGTGGGGATAGAAAATATTCTTAGTGCACTTTAAAGTTTACTAAGTTAGGTTTGTTAAAGAATCCCGGCCAATGGTCGGGATTCTTGTTTTATATCAATTCCTAATTCAATACTGTGAATTCTATCGAGGAATCATTATATAATCTATGCGTTTGTTTTTTAAAGTCTTCTGCCTTGGCTTCAAAAATATTTGGAACAAAGGTTTGTGGATTCAAGTCAATCAATGGAAACCACGTACTCTGAACCTGAATCTGAATTTTATGCCCTTTTTTAAACGTATGGTTTATATCTTGAAGGTTTATACTTACTTCAGTTTTTGTATTCGGAATAAAAGCTTCAGGATTACTGAAACTATTTCTAAAGCGTCCGCGCATTACCTCACTGCGCACCATCATAAAATAGTTACTCATTTTTAAATATTCTTGTGTTTCGGGATAATCTTCTGCATCTTCAGGAAACACATCTATAACTTTTACAATCCAATCTGCATCTGTTCCTGTAGTTGATACATTTAGTTTTGCGCGGATTGGACCAGCCATTGTCAAGTCTTCATTAAGAATGGAAGTTTCAAAAACAAGTACATCCGGACGGCGTGCTGCAAAACGTTGGTCATCTGTCATATATTTTCGGGGTGTGAAAACCATTTTTATATCTTCGGAATAAGGTACGGGTTTCTTAGGATCACTAATAAATTCCTCAAAAGATAAACTTTTTTCCATCTTATCAGTTAGGCGCTGCTGGTCTTGGAGATAATAACTCTTGGTCAGGCTATTCTTTGGAGGCCATTGTTCAAATGAATCCCATCTATTTAAACCTGTATTAAATACATAGGCCTCAGGAAGACCGGAATCTCCATTACCGTTATTTTTTAAAAAATGATTGAAGAATTTTGTTTCTACATCACGCTGATATTCCAAGGATAAATTATCTCCAAAATATACATTTCCAATAGCCTGTCTCTCTGGTGTCTGCGCCCAGTCACCGTGACTCCATGGACCAAAAACTATTGTATTGTAGTTTTTACTCGTTTTCTCTATGGTTTTATATGTTTGAAAGGGGCCATATAGATCTTCAGCATCAAAAAGGCCACCCACAACCATTACCGCCGGCTTTATTTTTTCTAAATACTGAATTATTCCACGAGATTTCCAAAATTCATCATAGTTGGGATGTTGTTTTAGTTGTCGCCAAAATACATTGTCTTCTTTATAATATTTATCAAGATTTGACAAAGGACCAATATCTAAAAAGAATTGATACTGATCCTTCGAATCAATCTCTGGAAAGGCAAACCAAGGTTTATTTGTAGGTTTTGTTTTTTCATAGCCGAATAGTGCAGTCGCTCGCCAATAACTCAGTAAATAAGCACCGTTATGATGAAAGTCATCAAAAAAGAAATCACCTATGCACGCTTGTGGGGAAACTGCTTTTAGGGCAGGATGTGCATCCAAAAGAGAATAAGTGGCATAAAAACCAGGGTAACTGATTCCCCAGGTTCCCACGTTTCCATTATTGTTTGGAGTGTTTTTCACTAGCCAATCAATAGAGTCATAGGTGTCACTTGCCTCGTCAACTTGCTGTTTGGTTTTATTGGGAATGTAGGCGCGCATATTGTCATAAAGCCCTTCACTCATCCAGCGTCCTCTTACGTCCTGATACACAATAATATTTCCCTCCTTCATTAAAAATTCGTTTGGACTTATTTTAGAACGAAATTGATCTTCACCATAAGGTTGACAACTATATGGCGTTCTCTGAAAAAGAATAGGATATTTTGTTGATGTATCCTTTGGGGAATAAATCACGGTAAAAAGATTTACGCCATCTCGCATGGCTATCATTGTTTCAGTTTTATTGTAATTTTCTTTTACGTAATTTTCTTCCTGTGCGCGTGAGAATGCAACGATAAATAGAAAAATAAATGCTAGTTTTATTTGATTCATCAAGTATTACGATTTTGGATTAAAACTGATTTTTACTATATGCTTGGTATCCGGGCTAACCTTAAAGTTGTCATCCATACGATGTCCAATAACCCAAACTATCTTTTCGTCGCTTAAAAGGAGCCAAATATTTGCTTTTTCATTTAAAGAGATTTTCTCATCCTTTAAAAATTTACTGATTTTCTTATTTCCTTTCATTCCGAAGGGCTGAAAAGTATCTCCACTCCTCCACTTCCTAAGTTTTAAAGGGAAGTTTAATTTTTCAGAAGCAAAATATTCTAAGTTTTTCTCAGTCTCTCCTATATATTTTGAAGGTTCAATATTTAAATGAATTGGCGAAGTGATTCCATTTTTTGGAACTTCAAACTCTTCAATGCTTTTTTCTGTAACGATTTCAGAAAGTATTAAGTCTTCACGGTTTTTTAGAAGTCGGTGGCTATTTGAAAAAATCTGCTTCCCTGTTTGTGCGTCCAGTAAATCAGAAATGTCCTGCCAATCTTTAAACCCGAAACTATTAAGTAATTCATAGAGTAATTCATTGGTATGCGGAAGTTCTTTAAGTTTTTGAATGTTGATTTTATAGGTATTCGTTTCTTCAGAAATTACCAGTTTATATACCAAAGCCATATAATCATCAATAAGAGATCTTGAGGACCGCAGGTTCTTTTGAGTCTTTTGAAAGTTTTTTAAAATTGCTTCATTGGTTTTCTTATATTGTGGCAAAACCTCTAGGCGTAGTTTATTTCTAAGATAATCCGTTTTTTGATTTGTGCTGTCCTCGCGCCATTTCAATTTATTTTTTTCTGCATATCCTAATATTTCATCTCGAGAAAAATCTAGGATTGGTCTTACTACTTTATTGTATTTCTTTGGAATTCCAGTGAGACCATTTAAGCCCGTCCCCCTTGAAAGATTTATAAAGAAGGTTTCCAAATCATCATCCAGATGATGGGCAGTTAGAAGGTAGTCAAATTTAAAGTCTCTTAAAATTTCATCGAACCAATTATAGCGCAAAGTTCGAGCTGCCATTTGAGTCGAAACTTTATGTTCTTCAGCAAATTTATGCGTATCAAAAGTTTCAGTGAAAATCGAAATATCCATTTGTTTTGCCAAGCCAATAACAAACATTTCATCACCGTCACTTTCCTTTCCCCGAAGTGAGAAATTGCAATGTGCCAAAGCGATATCTGACCCAGAATTTTTCATCAAATGGGTCAAAACAACACTGTCCAACCCTCCACTGCAAGCGATGAGTATTTTATTTCCTATGAGATAAGGAAAATTGGAGATGATATATTCTTTAAAATTAAAGATCAATTTAATACAAAATTAATTATAATCCCTATTTTGACAGCAATTCAAAATTTAGGGCTGTAACGATTTATGACATATTCTATTTTTAGGTGTTCTTCAGGTCAATTACACATGATTGATTTAGGCGGAATTAGAAAACCATCTGGCAAATATTGAGAAACAATTATAAAGGTAAGAATTAATATTCGTTCAAGAACTCCAATTTCTTTTCCTTCAAATTTATTAGTTATTATTCTAATGAATTGAATATAAAAGCTAATACTGAAGGTATTCTAGGGATGGGGCGATGCATTCAAGACAAGGTGCATTGCATTTGCCTTCAACAAACACTCTTCGTATTCTTTTTCGGGAACAGAATTTATCGTAATCGCGCTACCAACTGAAAAACTAATGTATTCATTTTTTGAGTTATATAGAATACTTCGAATCATAACATTAAAATCAAAGTCCCCTACGGGCGAAAAATAACCAACGGCTCCGCTATATAATCCGCGTTTAGTATCTTCAATCTCTTCTATTAGTTGCATTGCCGAGATTTTTGGAGCACCGGTCATACTCCCCATTGGGAAGGTATTTCTCAACACCTCAACACTGGATAATGCTGGGGCAACTTTGCAGCAAACCGTAGAAATCATTTGATGTACTTGCTCGAAAGTATATATTGCACATAGTTCTTCCACAATCACGCTGCCTTTTTCAGCAAAGCGTGAGAGATCGTTCCGTACCAAATCTGTAATCATTATATTTTCACTGCGTTCTTTTGGATCTACCGCTAATTTCTGGGCCATTTTAAGATCCTCTTCCTTATTTAGTAAACGCTTTGCCGTACCTTTAATAGGTTGAGAAATAACCTTATTGTCCTTTCTTTTTAAATATCGTTCAGGAGAGGCGGAAAGTGCATAAAGTTCTTCCAATTTCATAAACACGGAAAATGGTGGTTTTGAAATTTCGTTGAGATGAAGAAATGTTGACAATGGATCTATCTGTGATTCTTCCGAATAAAATTCCATACAAAGATTTGCTTCATAGATATCGCCTCGCTTTATATGCTCAAGCAACTCATTTACTTTCTGGATATAGCGATCTTTTGAAGTTCGAACACAAATTTCAACAGTTTGGGAAGCATCTATTTCCTCTTGTCTATAAATAATTTTAGAAATTAAATGCCAATCTTCCTCTATTTCATCTGAAACCATGTTCAAATAATGAATCTCCACATTGTTTTCTGAAAAAAGAAATATTTTTTTAGGTTGAAAAAAATATAATTCTGAAAAATTTAAACCATCATAATTATTTGAAGACAGCTTTTCAACATCATTCTTAAGATCATAAGAAAGATACCCGAAAATCCAGTCTGATGTGATTTCTTGATATTCCTTTAATTTATTAAAAGCTTGGTGGAAGTCTGTTTTTAGACTTGTAAAAGCATCAACTGCCAAGATCGCCTGATAGGTTCCATATTTTTGAGAATGATTGTTACTATCCAGCCAAACGACTTCGGAAAATTGCCGTGCCCAGAATAGAATACGCTTTTTTGCAGCTTCAGTTAAAGAAAAAGGAAGTTTCCTTATTGTACGCATTGCTGCCCTATTTGATGTGTGAAATTTTGGAGAACATCTGTAAAGCCCATTAATATGACTTCATTGGATATTGATTGGGATTCTTCTGAAAAGTTGTGAGAAAAATAAGGAATACTAAAACTCTCAATGATAGTGGCGCCAAATTTTGAAAGTATATACTTTGAATATTCCAAGGCTCCTGCAGCACCGTTTTTTCCGTTAGAAGTACTCATAATTAATATCTTCTTTCCGTCTAAAAAATTTCGATCCAACCTTGATAACCAATCTAGGGTATTTTTAAAAAATGCCGAAATCATTCTGTTGTGTTCATTAACAGAAATAACAAGGGCATCTGCATCTTTTATTTTGTTATATAACAATTTTAAATCTATAGGATAGCCCCTTTCTTGTTCTATATCTTCACTGAAAAGCGGCAAGACGTAATCTACCAATTTAATGTTGTCAACATTGTGTCCAATGATTTGCGATGATACAAAGTCCGCAAGCTTTTGGTTGATTGATTTACTACTATTACTTCCAGCAAATACGAGGATTTTTTTCATTCGTCAAAGTTATTAAAAAAACCCGTGTCACATAATGTGGCACGGGTTCTTAAAAATTGAAATTAATTTGATTATTGTTTTACAATACGTTTTACAACAGTTGCATCTTCTGCATTTATCTTAATAAAATACATACCTGTCGCAAGACTTTCAAGTGAGAAATCCGTCTTAATGCTAGCTCCGCTAAGATCTATGGTTTTAATAACTCGTCCTTTCACATCTGTAATTACTGCATTGTTCAATTGAACTGCTGTTCTGTTCAGCAAGATAATTGTACCATTTGTTGGGTTTGGATACAGAAGTAGGTTATTAGCAAATTCATTCTCACCGATACCAATTACTCCATCAACCGTAACAGTAAAAGTACAGATATCTTCATTACCTGCAGCATCAGTTGCAGTCATCGTCATTGTAGTAACGCCTTCCCCAACCATTGTTCCAGCAACTGGACTCTGAGTGATAACTGGACTTGGGTTACAGTTGTCTGTAGCAGTTGCGTCACCGGTATAATCAGGCAAGGTATATTGTTGTCCAGTTGGCACTTGTACAATTACATCGGCAGGACAAGTAATTACAGGGTTTTCAGTTTCAGCAATAACCTCAGTAAGCGTACGATCTCCAGCACAGCCAGATGATCCAAGGTTTAAATCACTGTTTGGCACACCAAAATCTGAAGGCTCACAGGTTCCTGTCCAATCAGCAGAGGTATTAACATCACCATGCCTTCTATAAGAATTGGATCCACAAGCTGTAAGGAAAGAAGCACCTGGCCCCGCCCAATCAAGACCTGCAGCAGTTACGTTAAAAGTACCAATGTTAACATTGAACGTCCCTATTTGAGCAACGCTGAAATTCCAAAATACTGAATCCACAACGTTTCCACTTGGATCAATGATTAGAATCCATCCAGTACTACCACTTCCACTAGCCCAAAAAATATTATTTCCCCAATAGCCAGCACCACTATCATCATTAAAGTCAACAACAGAGTTCGCTGCCATGTTACCGAGTGGTTTTACAATTGGGTTAACTGTATTAATATTTGAATAAGGAGTTTCACTAACGGCTACTTTATAACCCGTGTAGTCTTTTGCATCGCCCACATTTTGTATTTCAAATCTATCAGGAGTTTCTACGCTTATTTCCGAAATCACCAATTTAGATAAAGGTCCAGGAGCATTTTCTTGGGCATATAAATCTATAGAACCAGTTGGTGTGAAAGTATATGGTGAACCTTCGAAAAGAAAGTTTCCACCATTTGGCGCATCAAACCATCTAATCACATTTGTTGGATCGTTTAGGGTAGCTGTTACGGTTACTGGATTACCTACACAAAAGTCAGTAACTCCCGTTGTAACAGGACCGGCAGGAACTGCAAGAACTTCAAGAGTATCAGTAGCTGAAGAGGCAACTGAACATGAAGTTGCTTGTACTTCATAGGTAATTGTGTGAACGCCAACTCCTGCAGCTACAGGATCAAAAGTAAATGTAGACCCATTTCCATTATCGGTAACGCCTGGTCCACTATAAGTACCTCCACTTGGAGTACCACCGCTTAAATCTGTCAATACTCCAGATGTAGCACACACTTCTTCAATGACCGAAAGTGACGCTGTCTGTGAAGGTGTGTCAAAAGCTTGGATTCCATCGCTTCGACTACTTGAGGAGCCCTGACTTGCGCTATAACCCAATCCACGTTTTGCAAAAGCGTCCCAAATAATACATTCATTGGCCCCACCATAAATTGCTTGATCTGCAGCGATAATTGCGTTACGACCATCTACGAATCCAGGGCTACAAGGCTGTAATTTCATTCCTTCAATAACTATAGCCATTGCCATAATATTTCCAGCATCTTGGTTTACATCACCAGTAAAGTTGTAAGGATTTGCATCAAATCCGTGTTCATCTACCAAAGCCCAGGTTACTTCCCAAAGCATTTGTGCCCAAACCGAACCCACACCGTGAGGAACGGCAGCAGTCTTAATGAAATCATATGTTTGCGGGTTTACAGCCATACTTGTACTATATGGATAATCACGAATTCCAGCACCACCTTGGCCTTGACCAAAAAGATAAGTTCCAACTGCACGAGGATCAGCTCCAAGATCTCCAGCTTCCATAGTAAGAAGCACTCCGAAAAAGTCACTCCATCCCTCACCCATTTGCTCTGTGTTCTGAAGACAGCTGGAAGCAGCTGGCCCACCGGTTAAACGGTTCGACACTCCATGTCCATATTCATGAAGAATTACTAAATTGTCGAAATCTCCATCCTTATCACCACAAATGTACATTTGCATTCTCGGTTTACTGCCATCAGGTGGAGTACCAAAATTGGCATTACAAGTTCCAGAACCATCCTGTGCCTCAGCCTGTACATAATCATTCCCGGCACCACCGTTTCCATAGTTGTTTTGTTGAAAGTTACCTGACACCTCATCAAATCCATATTGATATAAAATATCATGAAAAACATTATTCATATAGAAAAGATTTGTAATCGCTGCATCTTCATATTGATTTGCATTGGAATAAATTTGGCTAAATGGATAGCCAGTAAAATCTAAATTTGACCCGCCATCTGGTTGATAGCCTGAATTATTCCCGTCTTCATAAGCATCTACGTTGTTCCCTCTGGTTACCGTGTACTCTGCTCCAGCTGCACCATTAGTATCGTGCCAACCATATGGAGAAGCAATAGGATCTGCTGGTTTAACTTCTATAGTTCTTGCACCATAATAAGGGCTTTCGAGTGGTAATGCAATTACCTCATAACATTCGATACAAGCAGTAGGTTGATTCGCTATTATTTGGTTGTAATTGGGTATATCATATAAATTTGTATTGAAATTCATTTCTTTCACATCATTGCTATGATCGTGATTTGTTGCACAACTTACCATCCAATTTGCTCTATTAACAATTTTACCAGTAGTAGCATTCACCCTTACACTCCACCAATCAGTCTTTCCTTCAATTGAAAGATCCCAGGTTAAAACAAGGTCTTCACTTTCTGTAAGGGCATACATAAGTTTTGCAGGAATTGGGCTTAAAGAAATTCCACCACCGCTAAGTAGGGTCTCTCTAGCAACACCATGTGCTTTTTCAATTACCGCTAGCGAACCATTAATAGTATAGCCTAACTGCAATGCTGCAGCTTGAACAGCTTGTGGAGCTGTAAGCCCAGGTTGAATGGAACCTTTTAGTTTATCGGCAGTATTTTTAATAAACTTACTATTTTTTGAAACTACTTTTCCATCGGCCATTGTATGTATACTGGATTCCGTACCAAAGATTTCAATGTCATTAAAAAGCTGTCTAAAATAAATGTGTTGGATACCACTAGCACGGCTAGAAGTTTCACTGGTTATTTGCCACTGAACATCTTGAGGCAATAGTTCATTTTGTTCAACAAAATGGTTCATTTGGTTGTTGATAGCGCCTGAAATATTTTGCGCAACCATTGTACCTGAAAATACACACAACGCCAGAAATATACTCCGGGTAATTTTTTTCATTTTTATGGTTTTGTTTAAATTAATATTAGTTATAAATAGGTTAAGTTTCTGTAAAGCTATTAAAAAATAGCTTTTTCACAACATTTTCTTAAAAACTCTACACAATTTAACATAGATACTATAAGTTAAAAGAGAAGTTTATTTCTAAAACAAGAATTAAGTTTTAAAACATTAGTTAATTATTTCATTACATTTACTTTTAAAAAAATTAATGGAACAACCTAATGATCTCATCATTGCTATGCAAAATGGAAATGAAAAAGCATTTTCCCGTTTGTATACCATGTATGGCGAAGCTATTTATGGAATCATAAATAGCATTGTTCTCGATGAAAACATAGCAGAAGAACTTGTTCAAGATGTTTTTATCAAAGTTTGGAATAACGCTTCATCATATTCCGTAGAAAAAGGCCGATTTTTTACATGGCTTCTAAACATTGCCAGAAACACTGCTATAGATGAAACACGTTCCAAGGCTTTTAAAAACTCCAGAAAAAACCTGAGTACATCAAACTTCGTAGATATATTGTCATCATCAGATAGTTTGAACAGAAAAACCAACGCAATTGGTATAAAAAAGTTTGTAGATGCGCTTAAACCGGCTTGTATAAAGATTATTGATCTTTTATTTTTTAAGGGATATACACAAGCCGAAGCATCCAAAGAATTGGAGATTCCCTTAGGAACATTAAAAACAAGGAACCGAGCCTGCATTAATGATTTACGGCTTATTGTATTAGGATAAAGATTATGACCCCAGAAGAAATTATAGAGTCAGGAAAACTGGAAATGTACTTATGTGGCGCCCTGCCACAAGAAGAAACTTTGGAAGTCGCAAAAGTCATTGAAACCTATCCCGAAGTAAAGCAAGAAGCTGAGCTTATAGAAGAGTCATTGTTACACTTAGCGGAAACCGTTTCGCCTCCATTGCAGGCTATGACTTGGACAAATATTCTAAACACAATCAGGAATGGGGGAAATACTGACAATAGCAAAGTGCGCAGTTTAAATTTGGCGGCAATTACAGGCTGGGCCGCTGCTATCTTGTTTATGGTTGGAATTATGTGGATGCTGAAGCAGACTAATGATTTGAATAATTCACTTAGAGTTACTACTACAGAGAATACGGTCTTAAAGGAAGAAAAAAATAAAGTTGAAAGCCAACTCGCTGAAAATTCTGAAGTGCTCGAGGTTTTAAGATCAAAAGAGTATCAAGCATATACGCTTCCTGGAAATCAAGCTGTAGCACCAGAAGCATTTGCTAAAGTCTATTTAAACAAAAAACAAAATGTGGTTTATATAGATACGAAAGGTCTACCCTCGCCACCACGAGGAAAAGTATATCAGGTATGGTCCCTTAAAATGGAGCCTCTAACTCCAACCAGTATAGGTTTGATTTCTCCAGAGAATCAAACAGGTGAAGGATTGTATAAATTTGGAAATTTCCCAGATCCTGAAGCTATTGGAATCACTTTGGAACCTGAAGGTGGTAGTGCAACGCCTACGTTATCACAATTATATATCTTAGGCACAATAACTATATAGAATAATCTCGCAAGTTTATGGCCTTTAGATAGTTGAGGCTTATTCCGTAAATTAAAGATAATTGTCTGCTCTGATTAAAGGATCGTTTACAAAAATCGAAGAGCCATCGAGACAGAATAGATCTTTGTTAAAAGGACGTCTGATATATATCACTATTACTGTATTGGAAAGCAAGGAAGTTTAAATGATATCACTCACCACAGAATATTGTGGGAAAATAAAAAAAGCCTTAAATTCTGTTGAACCAACAAAATCTCGTCTATGACTTATTTACGGATGAACCTAGCCATTAATCAGAACTTGACCCATCCTAAAATAAGTTTTTAGATAGATTATTGAAACAAATAACTGACTGTACTTTGTACTATTGGTTTTAATTAAAATGAACAATCGATAGACTTATAATTTACTTAAATATATACTAATAATAAAAAAGCGCCCCCTTGAAAGGTAGACGCTTTAACTAACAAAAAAACTCTGAGAAACCGATTTATAATCGGTCTCATAAACTCTATCAATTTCTTGATAGATAACCAACCTCAAAATTATTTACGTAAATAAGGGTAAGTTGGTTTTTATTTTGAATTAATTTCTCATTCTCTTTAAGATTTTGTAGACTTATTTCCATCAACGGCGTGAAATGATTATTGAAATGCTGTTGTTGTTTTTACATTAATTATTCTATTCTATTATATTCCAAATCTTTATCCATTACAATCTATGAATCATATTTTTTGAATTAGTGATTTAACCATCTTTTTTTGTTGGTATTAATTAATTACTTTTACTTGCTATTGAATCACTTGGGGCTGAATATAAAATCCTGTTTTGAACCGCACGACAGTGTTTCATTAAGAAAAAAACAATTTGTTTCCTTTCTTCTAAAATAATCACAACTGATTCAATGAATCCTTCCGCACCAGATTGGATATTAAAGTTTTTAAATCTTTTTGAAAAGAAGGAGCTTTTAGATATTTGTGATGATTCCCATAACTTTTACGACTGCTTAAAACTGACTGGTTTTATTTACGGTGTCTCTGTGACAACAATGACGAAAAAATCTCTTGGCAATTTAAAACTTACGAAGGAAGAGCTAACCAAGGTAAATCTTTTTCATGCGCTACTTTATCAATTTTTTCAAAAAAATCCGGAGGCGAGCACACAAGATTCCATTGCAGATATACTTTCCTTTTACAGACATATAGAAAAGGGGAAAACAGGATTTTTTCATAAATTTTCATTAACACATAGCCCATCAAATTCGTTAGAGCATATCTTTTCTGCCCGATTACAAGAGGCTAATACTTTGTTGAAGAAGAATACTATTTCTCTTCTAACGCACGCACTATTATTTTTAGATGTACTTGTTTACAAGCAATGGCTAAAAAATCCTGATTCATCTAAAAGTTATTATAATCAAAAGGAGAAAAATGTTCTTACTGCATGTTTTTACACTTTAAAATCAAAAAGGAAAAAAACAAAATATGATAAATTACTTATAGAGTTATTTGAAACTTCCTCAGAATATTTTATCGATGAAACTGACATTGGTTCTGCCACTTTTCTGGAAAGTTTGAATTATTTGGACAGTGATATTGATTCATTGGAGAAGAGATATATGTTAGATCTTTGTTGTCTTACCGTTTGGGAGGATTTAAAACTGGACGATACTGAGCATCAATTTTTACAACAATTATTGGTGACACTGGATTTCAATGAAAAAGAATTAGGCAAAAGTCTTATTGCTTTAAATACTTTTTCTGAAAGATATTCTGAGAAAATCCTGCTTTTCGAATATTCCCATCCAGTAAGACAGTTTTATAAGCAATCTGCTTCCACCGTAAAGCTATTGATTATTCGAAACAAAGATCGATTAACTCGTGAACTTGAGGAAAGTGGGGAATTGGTGGTGCTCTTGGGTCAATCAACATTAAGAGATCTCTCTTCCGAAGAAAAAACAAAAGTAAAAGAACAGTTATTGGATATTTGTAAAACTATTCCGTCGCTCACTATTTTTATACTACCTGGTGGCACCGTACTTTTACCTTTATTGGTTAAGTTTATTCCAAAACTTTTACCTTCCTCATTTCAAGAGAATAGAATTGTAAGTTCAAAGAAGAAGCAATAGCATTATTCCAACCATAGTTTGAAATCCTTTACTTTTTCGCGAGCAACAATTACCTCTAGTTCCTTATAACTATTCAATTTCAATTGAAGTCTAGAGTTCGTATAGGAGATTATATCCTTAATTGAATTGATATTGATATAGTATTTCCGGCTAATTCTAAAAAATATTTCTGGGGAAAGTTCCTGCTCCAACTGCTCCAAAGTAGTTTCCAAAAGATAATCACGCCCATCCACTGTATGTGCATAAGTACCTTTGTTTTCAGAATAAAAACACTCAATCTCATCTACCGATATCATTTTTATGTGTTGACCAATTTTTGTGGTAAAGCGCTTTTTATAATCCCTCTCAACTGGGTTAACAAGGAGTTTCTTAATATCCTCAAAGTTAAACTGGACATGCTGGGCAGATGGTTTTAAGGACCTATATTTTTTAACTGCAGCTTGTAACTCTTCTTCATCAATAGGTTTCAATAAATAATCGATGCTATTCAATTTGAAAGCCTGAAGTGCATATTCATCAAAAGCAGTGGTAAAAATAATAGCACTTTTGACTTCAACCGCATCAAAAATTTCAAAGGAAAGCCCGTCACTCAATTGAATATCTAGGAAAATCAAATCAGGATGTTCATTGTTTTTAAACCATTCCACAGCTTCCCCAACACTATGTAACATTTGGTTTACGTTTACTTCCAGTTTCTTTAGCATACGCTGAAGATAACGTGCAGAAGGCTTTTCATCTTCAATGATTAGTACGTTCATTTATTTTTTAATTCATGATTTAGGATTCGTTTATCTACCTGTCACAAAAAAGGTTTGAGATTCATGATTTTGAGGCTTCCATTTAATTCTTGACCTATATCGCCAAATACTACTAAACACAGAATACTTTTTTAAAGATCTTCTTCCAAAAACTTTTTTATCTTCTTTTCTTCCCAACGTTTTAAAAAGTGATTTTCGACGTTCAATACGAAGAAAACATATATTCCGTGAGACACCAAACCAATGCCCCAGAAAAATGCAGTCACATAGTTACTCCACTCCGAAAAATCTATTGGCTTATCATTAAAAACATTTGCAGAAACGAGTATAATACTAATATTCACAATTATAAAAACAACAAAGTGACTGTAAAACCCTTTTAATATTTCCACTTTTTTCTTTGCTCTTAAATATGCTAGACGTTTCTTGGTTTCCAATATTATCCTTTCAGATGATTCCATGTTAATCCCAGTGATTTTGTTTATTCTTTTCTTCCTCCATAAATTGCTTTATCTTTTTATCTTCCCAATTTTTACCCATAAAAGGAGTCCAAGCGAACACTTTTATTGCCTGAAAGAATATTCCAATGCCCCATCCGAAAGCTGCCCATAAAAACCAAGGATTACGCAGTTCATTTACATAATAGTTAAGGCCGGCAAGGGCACATATAAAAAAGAAATACATCATAACATTGGTATAAAACTTTTTTATATTTTCAACCCGTTTCTTCGCCCTGAAATATTTATTATCCTCCTTATTGATTTCCATTACTCTGATTTTAAAAGTACAGGTTAAAATTACCCAATATTTAAATCTATAAAAAAATGCAGTTCCTGATCTGTAAGTTTGGTAGGATGAATTGTAAATTATTCTTCTTTATTCATTAATTCACGAATCTTACGCTCTTCCCAGTTCTTTCCAAAAAACGGATGATAATCAAAAGTTTCAGAAGCGTGCCCCAGTATACCAAAACCCCAACCGAAAATAGGAAATAATGCCCACGGGAAACCCGCTTGTGAAATAAAGTTTAAATATATAAGTACTGGTATAAAAATTATGAAAATAGCCAAGTGTATGTAAAAACCTTTCAGTTTTTCCACTCGTTTTTTTGCAAGCTTGTATTTCTTTTCTGAAATAAATGTTTGTGATGTACTCACAACTTGAATTTGTTCTCCTAGAATAGGAATAGCAACACTGAATTCTTTTTCATTTTGATTAATAATTACAGGGCGGCTCGTTAAAAGTTCATACCTATCACGAATATTTTGCAAACCAAAACCAGTACTTTCCTTTAAAATCTGTTTTGGCTGGCTGTTATTGGTCACAATCAGATTACCATCTACTTCTGTCATAGTTATATGAAGTTTCTTTGAAGGCATAACTTGGTTGTGCTTTACAGCGTTTTCCAATAAAAGTTGAAGAGACAGTGGCACAACTTTAGCCTGTGGATCGTTTAGCTTCGAAGGTGCTGTAAAAACAATACTATCTTCAAACCGAACTGCCAGTAATGACATATAAAGTTCAGCAAATTTCAACTCTTCCTCCAGCGTTACCAACTCCTTATTTTTCTGTTCCAAAACATAGCGATATACTTTTGAAAGCGAGGTTGTAAACCGTGTTGCAGCTTCGGGATTTTCTTCAATCAAACTGGTGAGAACATTTAAACTATTAAAAAGAAAATGTGGGTCAAGCTGATTTTTAAGGGCGTCAAATTTTGCTGAAGCTGTTCCGGCAATTATTTTTTGTTCGGTTACAATAGTTTGCTGTTTGTTTCGGTAATAATAGACCGTGTAGAAAATAGCGGTAATCACTATCGAAATTATAAATGATATAAAATAATATTCAACCTTTTCAGTAGAAATAAATTCTGAAAAACTTCTTCCGTTAATTACTATTTCAGTGAAAACACGAATTAGAAAAAGACTTATAAGAGTGATTAAAATTCCACCGAAAAGTGCCTTTAAAAGATTTCTGGCTTTAAATACTTGGTTTGGAAATATCCTCAGTAAATAGCCAAAATAACGCGCATTTACAATATAAAGGACTACAGCATACAACTGATTGTATAGAAAGTTTACAAGTAATTGCTCACCGCTAGTATACACATAACCATTCAGATACTGAATTGTGCCGAGGACTATGAATACTAAAACTCCTACAAAAAAAGCCTTCCCTAGATCTATTAGAATACGCATTATAACTGCTTGATTAATCTTTACTAATTACAATTTTCAGCCTTAACTTGTTTTGCACGCTCTTCACCATAAATAGGGTAAAATTCACCTGCCGGTTTAAAGGTAGCGAAAAGATCAATTGCGCGTTGAATGTCTTTACAATAGGGCTCTACAGATTGTCCAAAGTATTTTGCTCCACCCATATCCCACTCAGCTTTCGCCAAAATCATTCTAGGATTGTTCGGAGAAAGCGCCAAAGCTTTGTTATAAAGTTCTGAAGCTTTAGTAGAGTACGTCATTCCGTATTGCTGCCCATCATACACTATCCATGCAGTGTATAATTGTGCCTGTAGCACCAATAGATCAGGATTATCTTTAGAGATTGCGGTAGCGTCGTTTATAAAGTTTTGGGCTTTACTCAATTGAGCTGTAAGTTTGGCTTTATCCTTTTCAGTAAAGCTATTTATTACATTTATTTGGGCTACGTAGTAAGCTGGTAACCAATTCTCAGGTTCGGCAATAGCAATGCGTTCAAAAACGTTGGCTGCATCCCAAGATTTATCTTCTTGCCAAAGTTGAAAAGCTTTTTGCATTCCCTGTTGATACTTTGTAGGTCCTGCAACTAAGTTTGCAACTGTGGTTTCGGTCTGTGCCTGCATTACAATAACGGTGAAAATTAGACTGAGATAAGTTAGTACGTATTGCATGGTTTTTATTTTAGTGGTTATTATTAATATGAATTGTTGTTCAAATTTCCTTTAAAATATTTATTCCAAAAAAACCGAAGAACCCAATTGTCAAATCTGTAAGCTGAACTGTACATTATTTATTTTCATCAATGTTCTTACTAAATTTACAGAATTATAAATTATCCAACTGATTGTCTTTGCCATCAGCACTAATAGTCCAGAAGAAACCAACGAAAAAGAATTGATCTGCTGCAGGTAATAATTCTCTTCGGGAAAAGTTTCCATTTGCATCTGGGGTATTTGCATATTGATAACCATTTACATTTTTAAAGGCAAAAACATTATTTACCGAGACATATAGTATTTTTTGTTGTGATAGTAAATATGCCCAGTTTAAACTAACACTGTTATAGCCTTTGGTTTTATTCTGCAGGAATCCAGCAGTATTCAAATCGGTATATGTTCTTCCACTGGCGTATTGGTAACTGAAACCAATTTGGCTTTTCCATTCGTTGATCCAATATTTTGCAACAATTGAAAGATTATGAGTGTTTGCAAAGTTGGGAATGGCTTCAATTGGATAATCCCGGTACTTACGCTTTGTATCCAAATAGGAATAGCTCAACCAATAGTCAACGTTTTTTATAGATTCATTATCGCGCCAAAACAAATCTAACCCCTGAGCATATCCTTCTCCCTCATTAGAAAATGCGGTGTTTACATCAGGAAATTGATCGCTATAAGTCACTAGATTGCTATAAGTTTTTCTATAAACTTCCGCCCGGAAAATCCTGTTATTTGCTGCATATTGGTAGTTCATAATATAATGTTCAGTATGTTGCGCTTCTATATTATTGGTGAATTTCAATATTTCATTATCTGGTTGCTGAAAGAAATCGCCGTAGGCTAAAGAAAGCTGACTTTTACTTCCAGTTTTGTATGCAAATGAAATTCTTGGTGAAACTGAAACTTCTTTAAATTGCTCACTATATTCCCCACGAACGCCCATTTTTAGAGCAAGTTTTCGCGAGAAAATGATATCAGCCTCTGCAAATGCTGCCGAGATATTATTATTAAAACCAAGTTTCGCAGCAAAATTTGGTTCATCATAATCTTCGTTGAAGTTGGTAACAAACTGTTCAGCTCCAAAATTCAATTTAAAACGATTGCTGAATCGCTTATTCAACTTCAATTTAAAATGTGCTGAATTTTCAACATCTTTAATATTTGCCGTATCAATTCTTACTTTTGTATTTCCGAAGGTATAGCTTCCACCACCAAAAATCGACCAATCGCGATTCAATTTTTTGCTATAACTCGCATTGGAATAAAAGTTTTGATTGTTAAGTTTAAACCTTGCTCCTTCCGGTTGGTTAATGTCTTCTTGAGTGAGTTCAAAAGCAGAAGTATCAAAAGCTCCATAAATTTTCAGCAGCCCATCTCCTATCTCCTGACGATAAACCGCTTCGCCAGAAGCTGTTGCAAAGGGTTTTTTCCAATCATTCCTATCTGGCAAAATTGCGATATACGGTGCCAAATTTATATATGAAGCATTTAAACTCAATGAACTTTTTTCCCACTTTTCAGTATGTCCTAACCCCACTCCAACACTCATAATAGCAATATCGGTCTTTTCCTGTGTTGGTTCATCAATAGTATTCAAAAGTAAAACGGAAGAAAGGGCCTGTCCATATTCTGCAGAATATCCACCCGTTGAAAAAGTGATTCCATCAAATAAAAACGGACTATAACGTCCGCGGGTAGGAACATTGTTAGTTGTTGGGGAGTAAGGTGTGAAAACGCGAATGCCATCAATAAAAATCTGTGTTTCGCTGGCATCCCCACCACGTACAAAAAGACGGCCGTCCTCGGCAACTGTTGTTGTTCCAGGAAGGGTTTGCAAAGCCCCAACGAAATCACCCAAGGCACTAGCCGTAGTAACAATATCCAAAGGTTTTAAAACCGAAATCTTACTATTGTCACCAGCAGAAAATGATCCTGCAGAAATAGTTACAGTTTCTAGAGAATTTACATCTTCACGCAGAATTATTTTAAGATTCGTCATATTTGAAATGTCTTCCATAAGTTTGGAAGTTTCAAAGGAAACGTACGAAACGATCAAAGTTTGAATTCCAGTTTCAGATGTTTCAAAGGAAAACTTTCCATATTCGTCTGAAGTACTTCCATCATAAGCGCCTTCCAGATAAACATTCGCCCCAACAATAGGTGTTCCCCTATTATCTATAACTATTCCTGTAACAATTGTTTGCGCAAAAAACGCAATCGGAAAAATAAGGAGTAGCAAAGTGATGACTGAGATTTTCATGAGTTCGTTAATTTTTATTTTCAGTTCAAAGGTGAAATTTGAGTTTATCTTTTAAGAATAAAACAAACCGAATTGTAAGAATGAATTACCCAACTGTTGTATTCCATTTTTTGAGTGAATTTTGTTCAAGAAACCTAGGCAACAAATTCTAAAATATCTCCAGGTTGGCATTCCAATGCTTCACAAATAGCTTCCAGTGTACTGAAACGCACCGCTTTTGCCTTTCCAGTTTTGAGAATGGAAAGATTGGAAAGCGTCAATCCCACTTTTTCGGAAAGTTCATTTAATGACATTTTTCGCTTTGCCATCATTACATCAAGATTTACGACTATTGGCATACTTAGATTGTTAGCTCGTTTTCGTTTTGTATTTCCACTCCTCGTTTAAATACCAACGCAATTATATATATGATACCCGCAAAAAACAGAAATTGTTCCGCACCCCAGTCTATTGGCAATGTAACTCCCTGTCTTATTATACGATTTGCGTAATTTTCCGCAATTATGGCCACAACACCAATACTCAGGGCATAATAGCTCATTTGTGTAATGATTGAAGCTGTCTTTTCGTTGAAAGGATAATTTAAATTAAACTTCAGAAAAAGTTTTACAACAAGGTAGGCAAGATAAGCTTTCATGGCTGACAAGGTTATTAAAAAGCTAGCTACGCCAATGTAGTATTCTACATTATAATTGTAGATATCTAAAAGATCCAGTCCCATATAAGTATCCGCCGCACTATTTGAATTTATAAAAAGAGTGACAAAAAAAAGAAACAAGTAAAGCACCAGTTTTAATACATAAACCTATGAATACTATCCAGAAAATAATATTCATCACTTTCATTATTGCATTTGTTTTCATAACATATTAGTTTAAAAGAACGAATGTAAATAAATATTTATTGATAAACAATAAATATGTTATAAATTTCAATAAACAAAGTCAAAAAGAATTGAGATCTATTCATGTAGATTCTGAAACCTTTATATTTTACTGGAAATTTAAAGAAATCAGCATAAAATTCTTAAGTGTCAATAATTGAAAATTATATCTTTTAGAAAGTAAGAAATAAAGTGCTGAAGGAAAAAATATAGAATAATGACCTTAACTATATAATGAATAAGAAAATAACGAGATAACGTATTCAACAACTGTTTCATTTTTGTGTATCTTAAACACTTTTAACCCCTTAAACTTTAAGTTATGAAAACAGAAACGTATACAAAAGTTATATTGACAGTTATCGCGATTTGCCTAACTATGAATGTTGCAAAGGATTTTGATATTATACCTTCGGCTCATGCAAATAATTCAGAAAAAATATCGAAAATTCCTGATGGTCATGTAATAGTTCCAGCGAATCAAGTTATGGACGTTCGCTTGGTGAATATCAATACTTCTGATAAACTGAATGTCAACATAAAAGGTATTGATACTTATAATGAATTGAAGGTAAACGTCAATAAAATCGACACTAAAGATCTTTTAAACGTAAACCTGCATAGTCTTGGAGGTAGTTGGGTTTCAAGTGGTGGACCACTACCTGTTAAGGTTTTAGCTCGCTAATTCTGTAAAACCCTTTTAAACTCCAACGAGGGAATTTACTCCTCCTTCACTTCAGGAATACTAGGAGCGGATTTGTCATACGGTCTAATTATCAGGCGTGCAGCCCTATCATAATTTATATAACTATAGGTCCAATTAAAAAAAGTTATTACTCTGTTTCTAAACCCTACCAAAAACCAAAGGTGAACGAACATCCATAAAAACCAAGCGATTGCGCCTCCAAAATGCATTTTGCCTATATCGACAACTGCTTTATTTCGACCCACCGTTGCCATGGTGCCTTTATCAAAGTATTTAAAAGGCTCCATTTTGTTTCCTTTGAGCATTTTCTTCAAATTCTTGCCTAATTGCTTTCCTTGTTGAATTGCGGGTTGGGCAACCTGTGGATGTCCTTTTGGATACTTGTTAGATTGCATTAAAGCTACATCGCCCAAAGCATAAATATTTTCAAAACCTACCAATTTGTTGAATTCGTCAACATTGTAGCGGTTTGCCTTTTGTATAAGAGCTTCGCCGTTTATACCTTTAATTGGTGCGCCAGTAACACCAGCAGCCCATATAAATGTAGCGGTCTGAAACTTTCTACCATCCTTTGTAGTAACGGTTTTTCCGTCATAATCATTTATAAAAGTCTCAAGGTGCACCTGAACCCCTAGTTTTGAAAGAAATTTGAGAGCCTTTTTAGAAACCTTTTCACTCATTGGAGGCAATACTCTATTTTGTCCTTCAATAAGATGTACATGCATCTCTTCTTCGTCTAGTTCGGGATAATCATTTTCTAAAATTCCTTTTCGGAATTCTGCCAAAGCTCCTGCGAGTTCAACTCCTGTGGGGCCTGCACCAGCAATTACGAAATTCAACAAACTTCTTCGCTCAACTTCATCTGAAGTGATATCTGCTTTTTCAATATTTTGAAGTATCAAACTTCTAATATTGAGGGCTTGGGGCACCGTTTTCATGGGCATACTATATTTTGCTATGCTTTCATTTCCGAAGAAATTAGTGCGCGTCCCAGTTGCAACAATCAAATAATCATATCGCAAACTTCCAATAGATGTATCAATGCTATTATTCTGTGTGTCTATATTTTCCACTTCAGCAAGTCTAAAGTGAAAATCCATATTCTTTCTAAAAATCTTCCGAAGCGGATATGCAATCGAATCTGGCTCCAGCCCTGCGGTTGAGACTTGATAGAGCAATGGTTGAAAAGTGTGGTAGTTATTGCGATCAAAAAGAACAATTTGTACATTTTCCTTTTGAAGTTTTTTTATAAAAGAAATACCGGCAAACCCTCCGCCTATTACAATAATTCTTGGTTTACCAGTTTCAGGAATATTCATCTAAAAAATTTTAATGTAAAATTAATCAATGTGGGACGAGTTCTTTTAATTTTTATCACTTTTGTAACAAAGTACCTATTAAGGCTACTAACTAGGTGCCAATCGAAAAACCATTGAACAAGGAACTCGAACATAGTTTTGTATCTCATTTGGAGAAAAATCAAAACATTGTACATAAAATCTGTAGGTTATACACCAACGACAGCGACGCACACAATGATCTGTTTCAGGAAATAACCATTCAGCTTTGGCGCGCATATCCAAAATTTAGGGGAGATTCCAAATTCAGTACTTGGATGTATCGCGTAGCACTTAATACCGCTATTACACTTTACAGAAAATCAAAACGAAGTATAACAACACAAGATTTTGAAGGGATAAGTTTTAAAATCTCATCAGAACCCTATGATGATACAATAGAACAACAATTAAATTTGATGTACAGTGCAGTCAAAGATTTGAACGATATTGATAAGGCCTTAGTTTTTCTATACTTGGAAGACAAAAACTATAAAGAGATTTCAGAAACTTTGGGTATTACCGAAGTTAATGCCCGCGTGAAAATGAACAGGATAAAGGAAAAATTACGAACAATTTTAAATCCGTAGTCTATTATGGATCAATTAGAATTATTAAAAAAACAATGGCAAAGTCAAGAGCAGGAGCTTCCGCATCTGTCCTATAATGATATTTATAAAATGCTCTTGAAAAAATCCTCCTCCATCGTGAAGTGGATATTTTATATCAGTATTGCAGAAATTTTATTTTGGACCATTCTGGCATTCTTTGTTCCAGAATCTAGCACTAGGTTTACTGATGATATTGGGCTGCACAATATATTGATTGGCGCTAATGTTGTTAACTATACTATTTTTGGGGTTTTCATCATATTATTCTACAGAAACTATAGAAAAATATCGACTACAGATTCTATAAAGGAATTGATGAAGAACATTCTACAAACCCGAAAAACTGTTAAGTATTTTGTAATCTATAACGTTTCGACCTTCGTTGTTTTAATTGCAGTTTTAAATATCTATTACTACTTAAATCAAGATACGGTTTTTAGGTATATGACTGAAGATTATGGAATTATAAACATATCACAAGAAAAATTTATGAATATGTTTTTTGTAATTCAAATGTTCTTTGGAATTATAATGATAGTCGCTATTCTTCTATTTTACAGACTTGTTTATGGGATTTTAATGAGAAAACTTTATAGAAATTATAAAGAACTCAAAAAAATAGAGATTTAGACAAGTTGCAGTTTAAAGTATCTGTATGCAGTATTTCAATAGTAATCACCGAAAAATGAGCACTTTTTAATATTTCCATTGACGTTCTTTATTCAGCTCTTCCTCACTCTTTAATACCGAAGAGGGAATAACTTTTAGGAAGGATGGATGCTGCTCTATTGCGTACTCCAATTGTTCTACGATTTTTTCCATAGAGTCATTTTCATAATCAATTTCCAAAGGTGGTTTTATCTCCATGGTTTGAAGAATACCACGCTTTTTAATGCGTATTCCCTTTTTATCAAAAGATCTTCTGAAACCATCAATTACAATAGGGACGACTATCGGTTTATTTCTTTTAATAATATGTGCCGTTCCACGTCTAATAGGCTTCCAAGGTTTCGTAGTTCCTTGTGGAAATGTGATAACCCAACCATCGTTCAAAGCTTTGGTTATATTGCTCACATCACTCATTTTTACCTGCTTATTTACATCTTGTCCTTTTTCTCGCCAGGTACGTTCAATGCTAACAGAACCTGTATATGCTAAAATCTTTGTTAGCAAACTAGCTTTCATTGTTTCCTTTGCAGCTACATAGTAAATATTGAGTTTGGGACGCCACAAATAGCCTACGTTCTTTATGCTATCTTCTCTACCGCTTAAACTAGCGTTAAAAACGTGAAGCATAGCTGCAACGTCTGCAAAATAGGTTTGATGGTTGCTCACGAAGAGTACATTTGTTTCCGGAAGTGTTTTTAAAATCTCACTTCCATGAATCTTTAAATCGTTAAAACCTTTAAAACGTCTGTGGGTTAAAACGCCAGCGATCCGTATCAACCAAAGTTTAAAAAAAAGGATATGCCCAA
Organism: Aequorivita sp.; assembly: GCA_034675805.1. Classification (GTDB taxonomy): domain Bacteria; phylum Bacteroidota; class Bacteroidia; order Flavobacteriales; family Flavobacteriaceae; genus Aequorivita. Next base: position 439,321 of record JAUCCX010000001.1, read on the forward strand.
AAGGGTTTTTTTTGAAGAGACTCATTCTTTAGTGATCAGTTTTCAGTGGTCAGTTTTCAGTACATCGGAAAGCTCAGTAACCTTAGCGAAGTACTTTCAATTTTAATTTACAAAATTTGGAGTTCAAATTTCATATTTTACAGGGACAAAGATACTAAAATATGCTTTTACAATACCATCTTCAGCAATTCGCGTACCTCGTTAAGCATCATTGCAGTAGCTCCCCAAACTATATGTCCATTAAGTTTGAACGCAGGTACTTCAAGATTAGTAGCGTATGATGTGGATAAAATTTGAGTTGTGATGTTCATATCGTTCATAAAATCCTGTAACCTAACCTCTATCAATGCTTCTACCTCATCTTCTTGGGGAACAAATTTGGGAAGCTCTTTGGTTATCCCCAAAAAAGGCTGTACAAAAAAATTACTTGGAGGAATATAGATTTCCGTAAGTTTTTTTATGACCGAAATGTTTCTTCTGGAAACACCAAGCTCTTCTTCGGTTTCGCGAATAGCGGCATCTTGAATTGTATTATCGCCAATTTCCAACTTTCCTCCTGGGAAACTAACTTGTGCTGAATGAACACCATTATAGGTTTTCCGAAGAATCAAAATCAATCTGGTTTCGTTATTTTGAGAAGGATAAAACAATGACATTACACCTGCTCTCCTGGCAAGGTTTATATTTGTAGCAACGCGTTTCATTTCTTGTAAACGTTCCATCGGCGCCATTTTAAACTGGACTGATTCTCCTGGAAGTTTCAATTTTGTTACTTTTACAATCCGTTTTTCAAAATCGTGAAAATCCATTTATGACAAAGTTATTTATTTATTGCTTAGGAATAGCACTGTTCTTAGGAAGCTGTAAAGATAAGGAAAAGGCTTCCCAAAGTGAACTTGAAATCGAAAACGAAATCAAAGCCGACAGAAAAATTGAAACCGAAGTTGATGATGAACCCGAGACGAAAGATTCTACAGATTATCCCGAAATCACTAATGAAAATGTGGTTTCTTTTTTAACTGATTATGGTAAGAAAAATCCCGAAACAAAGGTTTTAATAAAGAGTCGTTTTGGTGATATTGAAATAGAACTTTACAAAGACACTCCGCTGCATCGCGCCAATTTTATCTATTTAGTGAAACAACATTATTTTGACGAAACCTTTTTTCACCGCGTTGTGCCTAACTTCATTATACAAGCTGGGAGTAGCGATCTTAAATCAACTCCGAAAAAACGTGTAAAACTTGGAAACAACTATTTACTTCCCGCCGAAATAATTCCCGGTCGCATTCACGAGTACGGAACGGTTTCCGGAGCCAAGGAATATCGGGAAAACCCAGATAATAGAACGGCTCCATACGAGTTTTTTATCTTCCTCGGTCCAAAATCTTCAACAGCGCATTTAAACGGAAAATACACCATCTTCGGTAAAGTGATTAAAGGTATGGATGTAGTTGAGGAAATTTCAAAAGTGAAGGCCGATGAGGGAGATTGGCCATTGGAGAATATTTATATTTCTGCCGCGGTTATTCAGTAAATCCATCTATAATTCATCCTTCCTATAAATACTGGGTAACGAAAGATTGAAATAAACAGCCAACAATCTAACCGTCATCACAATTGCTCCAGAAATAATCACAATAAAATCAGTAGACAAGGATGTTTGCAATAGAAGGAAATATGCGGAAGCTCCCAAGATACAAGCAGTCGCATAGATTTCCTTCCTGAAGATGATTGGAATTTCATTACAAAGAATATCACGAATTACCCCACCAAAACAAGCGGTCATTGTTCCCAATGCAATACAAATTATAGGTGCAAAACCTGCAGCTATACCCTTCTCTACTCCCACAATAGTATAAAGGGCAATTCCAATAGTATCAAACAAAAACAGCGAACGGCGAATGTAGTTAAGTCTCTTTCTAAAAATTACCGCAAACAAGGTAGAACCAAAAATTACATACACATACGTCAGGTTTCTCATCCAGGCTACTGGAGCATCGATGAGAATGTCGCGTAAAGTTCCACCGCCTACTGCTGCCACAAAAGCTATTATCAATATCCCAAAGGGATCCAATCGCTTATTGAGTGCGGTTAGCACTCCTGAAATAGCGAACGCAATGGTCCCTAAAATATCTATTACTAATATTAGCTTCACATGTTCTGTGTAAAATGGTTATAATCTCGCATTACGGTATCTAAATATTGTTTGTCGTACAAATCTGATGATGTTTCCAAAATAGACTCCACCTTAATTCGAAGCAAATTCAAAGTCTTAAAATCGTTAGATTTCATAGCGATAAGATATGTCTCTTTAATAAGCCTAGCATCTTTATCAGTAAGTTTGGTTACATTCAAAAATTTTGGCTGATAATCTTCTGAAATTTCTTCTAAAATTGTGTGACTGATTTTTACTTTGTTTTTTGTACTTATGACAACTGTTCCGGCGGCGTGGTCTCCAACACGTTGTCTTTTATCTGAAAAGATTATGGATAACAATCCAATAGATCCTAAAAATATCCAAATATCCACTAATCTCAGCATCCACAAAACCATATAATCACTCCATCTTGCGGGTTTACCATCTATCTTTACCACTCTAGTCTGCATCGCCATTTTCCCAATAGTTCTCCCATTGAAAAGGATGTGCATATAAAGCGAATAAAACATTACTGGCAATAGCAATAATTGCTGAAGGCCGAAAACTGTCCAGTGGTCGCTAAAAGCCATATTCATTGCCTCAGTAGCGAGTTCGACAAGATAGAAGTAAATGAAAAACAGAAAAACATCTATTAAAAATGCGAGAATACGTTCGCCAACACTAACTATTTTATAGTCGAGGTTTACGTTTTGAGTCGTATTGATTTCTAAGTTTGCCATGTAAAAGCAAGTGATTATATTTATCGAAATTTAAAAACATGCGCGAAGCAGCATTCGTCAAGCAAAATAAGGAAAAATGGATTGCATTTGAAAAGGCAATTACATTAAATTCAAAAATAAGTCCAGACCAGCTTGCCGACCATTATATACAACTTACAAATGACCTCGCTTATGCTCAGACCTACTATCCTGATAGCAAGGCACTTTTATATTTAAATTCGCTCGCTTCTCAGGCGCATCAAAAAATATATAAGAATAAAAAAGAAACTAAAAATCGTCTTGTTAGTTACTGGAAATATGAGTTTCCACTGTTTTTTAAGCAATATCATCGCACTTTGCTCATTTCATTTTTAATATTTGCAGTTGCTACGGCTATAGGGGTTATTTCAGCTTTGAATGATGATTCATTTGTACGCTTAATTTTGAGTGACGCCTATGTAAACGAGACTTTAAACAATATTGAAAAGGGTGATCCTACAGCTATTTATAAGAGCGGGGGTGAAATCGGCACTTTTTTAGGCATTACTATCAACAATATTCGTGTGGCATTTCTCGCCTATTCATTTGGCGTAATCACTTCATTGGGAACAGCTTATTTACTCTTCAGCAATGGAGTGATGCTCGGTGCATTCTTTACATTCTTCTATAATCGTGATTTGCTTTTTGAAGCCTCAAAAAATATTTGGCTTCATGGAACTATCGAAATTTCAGTAATTGTAATAGCTGGTTGCGCCGGTCTTGTTATGGGAAACAGTATTCTTTTTCCAAAAACCTATTCAAGAAAAGTCTCTTTTCTAAAAGGTGCAAAGGATGGGCTCAAAATTGTGGTAAGCACAATTCCGTTTTTTATAATCGCAGGATTTATAGAAGGGTTTATAACACGTTATAGTAATATGCCTGTTTGGTTGGCTATGACCATTATTTTTAGTTCCTTGGCGCTTATTATTTATTATTACATTATTTATCCTATCATCCTCAATAAAATTCATGCAAAACAAATATATACCGCTTAAAAGACAACGCGACGTAGGTGAAATGATCTCTACTTATTTCGAGTTTTTAAAGAAGAATTTCAAACCGTTTCTAAATATTTTCATTACTTATAATGGACTATTTATATTAGCTTTCCTAGGAGTGAGCTATCTCTTAGTTACAGGTTTTGTAGGGGCTTTTGTGGCTACTCCCACTTTTGGAATTAGTACTGACACGTCTACTTATCAAATTTATTTCATTCTTGGTTTAGTAGGGTTTTTAATTCTCTTCATAATTACAGCTGTTCTTAATTACAGTCTAGCTGCAGTTTATATGATTCAATACGAACAGAACAAAGGCACTGCTGTTGAAAAGAGAAAGGTTTGGGAATTAGTAAAGCAGAATCTAGGTAAAATTATTCTCTTCATCATTTTAATGATGATAATGTATATTGTTTTGATGGTTGTTGGAGTAATCATTTCATTCATTCCTATTTTGGGGTCTATAGCGTATTATTTAATGATTCTGGCATATACAAGTTGGATGGGCCTTTCATTTATGTCAATGATAAATGATAATAAAGAAGTAACAGATGCTTTTGGAGAAGGATGGAACTTACTAAAGAAATACTTTTGGAAAAGTGTACTTTCAAATTTGGTGATTGGAATGTTGCTTGGTATTTTGATGATGGTCGTTTTAATGATTCCCGGAATCCTAATAGGTATTTACGCTTTTCATTCCTTAGACACAGGTATAGATCTTGCGACCTCACCAATTGCAAACGTAATTTGGACACTTGCACTTTCATTGGTTTTGATACTTTATACCATAAACCAATCGCTAGCACAATTTGTAAACGGAATCCTCTACTATTCCCTTCACGAAGAAACTTATAATGAAGCGACCCGTGAACGCATTGATAATATAGGCGTTGGTGAATAGATTAATTCTCATATTGTTATTTCTTCTTAATGCCTTAGCGGTTACCGCATCGGGAAAGGATAGTTTGGCTGTTGCCGTTGACAGCGAGAAGATTGAACAAAAACATTTTTCAGAGGATTTATCACAAAAGTATTCAGATAGTGATTATGATTATGATTCCATGGAAGGAGAGGCTGAAAACTTTCTTGGGCGGGCAATTAGTTGGTTTTTTGATAAAATCGGTCAACTGTTCGGAGTCAATTTACCGCCCGGAATGTATCAAGTCATAAAGGTTTTAATTTATGTTCTACTTATTGTTTTCGCACTTTATATTTTGGTAAAACTTCTTGTTGGCGACAATGCCTCATCATTTTTCGGGCGACAAAGCAAACTAGTAGCGCCTTTGAATATTCAAGAGGATCATATTGAAAATATTGACTTGGACGGATATATCAAAAACGCTTTAAAAGAAGAAAATTACCGCTTGGCAATTCGTTATATGTATTTGAAATCATTAAAGTTACTATCATTAAATAATATAATTGAATGGCATTATGAAAAAACAAATACCGATTACTATCGCGAAATTGAAAGTATAAGTTTGAAGGAAAGCTTCAAAATAGCTTCCTATCTCTACGACAATATCTGGTACGGAGAATTTGCATTGGATAAAGTAGGTTTTGAAAATGCCCGAAAAGATTTTGAACGATTAAACCAACACTTGAAAAATGCTTGATAAACGTTCAAAAAGAGTTCTATGGATTTTCGGAATTGCTCTACTAGCAATTGTGATTACCGAGTTGGTTAGGCCAAAGCCTATAGATTGGCGTGCTAGTTATACTTCTTTTGATAAAATTCCTTTTGGTAGTTTTGTGTTTTTTAATGAAGCATCTTCCCTATTCGAAAATTCTATAATAAAGAAAGTTGAGAAAGATCCGTATGAGTTTTTAAAGGATAGCACTTATTCAAAAAATTCAGCATACGTATTTTTCAATGATGAGGTATCGCTGGATAAAAGACAAGTTGAGGAAATTTTAAAATATGCCGAAAGTGGGAATACAGTTTTTATCTCCTCCCGAAGCGTAAGTTATATCTTGAGAGATACATTAAAGCTTTTTGCATCCACCAATTATAATATTTTGGAAGAAGAATTACACCCAAAGTTCTTCAATAAAAACTTGAAACAAGATTCAGTTCCAACTTTTAAAAAAGGTGTTTTTAAATCCACATTCTCAAAAATAGATACACTGCAAACTAAGGCTCTTGGGTATTTCGGCACTAAAAATCCAGAGTTGGAAGAGCTAAATTATATAAAGGTGAAATTTGGAGCAGGTCAGTTTTTACTTCATAATATGCCTGAAGCATTTTCGAACTATTACTTGCTCAAAGGCAATGAGCAATATGCAGCCAATGTCCTGTCTTATATTAATGCAGACGAAATTTACTGGGATGAATATCTAAAGTCCGGTAGAAAGGTGATAACATCACCAATGCGCTTTATACTTGAACAAGCTCCATTGATTTGGGCATATTACGTTTTAATTGGAGGATTATTAATCTTTGTACTTTTTAAGGGAAAACGAGAACAACGTATAGTTGAAGTGATAGAGCCATTAAAAAACACTTCAGTTGAATTCACGCAAACTATTGGAGATTTGTATTTTCAACATAAAGATTACAGTGATATAATTGCGAAAAAAATCACTTATTTTTTAGAAACACTTCGTTCAAAATATTTTATAAATACGAATGAGATCTCTGAAGATTTCATCAAAAAACTAGCATTAAAAAGTGGGAATACCTTAGAAAAGACTCAAGAATTGATGCTATTAATAAGACATTTAAAAGAAAAATCAGTTCACAGTGAAGTCGATTTGCTGGAACTTAACAAAAAAATAGAAGTATTTAGACTATAAATCATGGAAGAAACACAAGAAAGTCCGTTGGAATTCAATTCAAGAATCGATTTAAAAAATCTACAAGAGGCCGTTCAGCAAATTAAAACTGAATTAGGAAAAGTTATCGTGGGGCAGCATGATATGTTAGAAATGCTCATCATTTCAATATTAACAGATGGTCATTCCCTTATTGAAGGTGTTCCCGGAGTTGCCAAAACATTGACCGCGAAATTATTGGCAAAAACACTGGCAGTAGAATTCAGCAGAATCCAGTTTACACCTGATCTAATGCCGAGTGATATTTTAGGAACTTCTATTTTTAATGTAAAGAACAGTGAGTTCGAATTCAAAAAAGGTCCAATATTTTCTAACATCGTTTTAATTGATGAAATAAATCGTGCTCCCGCAAAAACGCAAGCTGCACTTTTTGAAGTTATGGAAGAACGACAAGTAACTATGGACGGGACAGAGTATAAAATGCCACCTCCATTTTTAGTTTTTGCAACGCAAAACCCAGTGGAACAAGAAGGGACCTACGCCCTTCCCGAGGCGCAATTAGATCGTTTTCTCTTCAAAATCAATGTTCCCTATCCAAGTCTAGAAGAGGAAATTCATATTTTGGAAAATGAACATAATAGAAAAGACAAATTTATTCTCGATGATATTAAGCCAATATTGAATGCAAAGCAAATAGCAGAATATCAACATACCATAAAACAAATAGTTATTGAAAGCAATCTGCTGAAATACATTGCAGCGATTGTTGACAACACACGAACCAATTCAAATCTATATTTAGGAGCATCACCACGAGCATCTTTGGCGATTATGAACGCTTCCAAGGCTTTGGCGGCAATGAGTGGTCGTGATTTTGTAACTCCAGATGATATTAAAAAGATTGCGCCCTCGGTTTTACGACATAGAATAATGTTAACACCCGAGCGCGAAATGGAAGGAATAACAGCTGATAAAGTAGTACAACAGATTATAGAAACAATAGAGATTCCGCGATAGCGATTTGTAATTGGTTAATTTGGGATTATAAAGACAATAATTTTAAACATGAATAATGAACCATTTCAAAAGTGAGAAAATTTCTTAAAAACTTATATCTGACAAAGCGATTTTTTATCGTTCTGTTTTCACTTGCAATCCTGTTTGTGGTCTCCTATTTTTTTCAAGGATTGTTTGGCGTATCAAAGCTTTTATTTTATTTCCTTTTGGTTGCTTTTATTTTTGATATTTTGTTATTGTATCGCAATAAAATGGGTGTACAGGCACAACGCGTCTTACCTGAAAAACTATCCAACGGGGATGATAATACGGTGGAAATAAAAGTTGTTAATAGATTTCAATTTAAAATTTCCGTCAAAATAATTGACGAGTTGCCCATTCAATGGCAAATACGAGACTTTAAGATAGAGTCGCTTTTAAATTCTTCCGAAGAAAAAAGATTTACCTATCAAGTTCGTCCTACTGAGCGTGGCGAATATCACTTTGGAAATCTAAACGTATTCTCTTCTTCAGTTCTGGGATTGATTTCACGGAAACAACAATTTTCAGCAGAACAGATGGTCCCTAATTACCCATCGTTTCTTCAGCTAAAGAAATACGACTTTCTTGCTTTTACCAATAAATTAAAACTTTTTGGTTTAAAAAAAATCAGAAGGATCGGCAATACCATGGAGTTTGAGCAAATTAAGGATTACACTTCGGGTGATGACGTTCGCAATATAAACTGGAAAGCAACAGCAAAGCGCAGCAACCTGATGGTAAACCAATTTCAGGATGAAAAATCACAACCGGTTTATTCTGTTATTGATAAAGGAAGGGTAATGAAAATGCCTTTTAACAACCTGAGTCTTTTAGATTACGCTATAAATGCCACCTTGGTTATCTCGAATATAGTATTAAAAAAACATGATAAGGCAGGAATGTTTACTTTCTCAAGAAAAGTAGACGATCGTATAATTGCCCAAAGAAGAAGTGCACAAATGCACCTCATATTGGAAACACTCTATAATGTCAAAACAGATTTTTCAGAAAGTGATTTCTCCAGACTTTATGTTGACGTGAAACGGCACATTAAACAAAGAAGCTTGTTGTTGTTATACACGAATTTTGAAACTATGGATGCGCTTCACCGCCAATTGCGCTATTTGCAAGCCATAAACAAAACACATCTCCTCGTGGTAATCTTTTTTGAAAATACTGAACTGAAATCTTTTATAGATAAAAAAGCCACCACAACACATCAGGTATTTGAAAAAACAATAGCTGAAAAGTTTATTTATGAAAAGAAATTGATCGTCAACGAACTCCATAAATATGGAATCCAATCCATTCTTACAGCTCCTGAAAATCTTACGGTAAACACGATCAATAAATATTTGGAAATCAAGGCGAGAGGACTCTTATAACACTTCATCATAAAGATTTAACAATTGGGAAACTGATTTTAAATTTTCGAAAACGAATGTCCTAACTTTGAGTAAGTATTTATTATTCACTAAAACCTATAATTATGAAGACGATTATTTTTGCTATCAGTTTAACATTAGTCTCAAATTTATTAATCGCACAAAACGACACCATAGCAGTTACTGAAGGAACAACTATAACTGTTACTGTACCTGTACAAACCGAAGGAGGTAGTATTCTTGCTGCTCTTGACGATGAAGAACATTTTATGAAGAATGGATTACAGAGTCGAGAAGGAATTATAGAAAATGGTAAATCTATAATTACATTTACCAATGTTACTCCTGGGACGTATGCTGTAATTCTTTTCCACGATAAAAACGGAAATAAGCAAATGGATTTTGATATGAATGGAATGCCGATGGAAGCTTATGGAGTTTCAAATAACGTTATGAGCTACGGGCCACCACAGTGGACCGATGCGAAATTTGAGGTAGGCACCGACCCAATTGAGATGGAAATAAAAATGTAAACTTTTAATAACAGCATTTCTGAGAAGCCTGAAGTTCGTTCGGGCTTTCTATGATAAGAAAAACCTTTGTTAGTCCTGATTTTGATAATCTTTATTGATATAAAATCTATATTTGTAGTTAATTTATTTGTCAATGACAATCACTCAACTTAAATATGTTTTGGCAGTAGCCGAAAATCAAAATTTCACGAAAGCTGCTCAAAAGGCTTTTGTTACACAGCCTACACTCAGTATGCAAATCCAAAAACTTGAGGATGAATTGGACATACTTATTTTCGATAGAAGTAAGAAACCAATCGAACTTACGGGTATCGGAAAAAAGATAGTTGAGCAAGCACGGAACATTGTAAACGAAGCAGAGCGAATGCAGGATGTAGTTGATCAAGAAAAGGGCTTTGTTGGGGGAACTTTTAAACTAGGTATTATCCCTACAGTAATGCCGACACTACTTCCTATGTTTTTAAAGAGTTTTTCAAACCGATATCCAAAGGTTCAGTTAAAGATCGAAGAATTAAACACAGACGAAATAATCACAAAGATAAATGATGGTTATTTGGATGCTGCTATTGCTGCTACCCCTTTGAAACTGGAAAAGATCAAGGAAAGACCTTTATATTATGAGCCGTTTGTAGGTTACATTCCTGAAAATCACAGATTGGCATTAAAGGAGAAACTGGAAGTAGGAGATTTAGATATTGATGATATCTTATTACTGGAAGACGGGCATTGCTTTCGGGACGGAATAATAAATCTTTGCAAGGCCTCTAAACACGGAAATAATGATAAATTTCAGCTAGCAAGTGGAAGTTTTGAGACTTTGGTAAAACTCTCCAATGAAGGTTTGGGAATGACTCTCCTGCCCTATCTTCATACTCTAGATATTGATTCGTCATTTTCAAAAAATCTAAAATTCTTTAAAGAACCCTCTCCGGCACGCGAAGTAAGTTTAATCTACAGCAAAAGCGAACTGAAACTACAAATCATAAACTCACTTTACGATATTATAGCAGGAGTGATCCGGGGGGCAATAACTTTCCAAGATATAAAAATTATTAGTCCAACGAAAAAGTAAACAGTCGCAGTAGTGGTTTACACTGACATTATAACTAAAAATCCCCCTGATTTCTCAGGGGGATTTTTTTATGGGTTTAGATAAATTAGACACTGATTTAATTGTGGGTTCTGCTTGATAAGCGAATCAATCCAGAGTTTGAGTTCCTCTACTTCATAAGGAAGCAATCTGGTTAACGCTTTTTTCAATTCCTTACAGAACAAATTAACATCAAAACTTACTTTTGCAAGCACGGCTTTGGTGTAATCAAACATTGCTCTTGCCATAGCTAATTAAGGTTTTATTAAATTAGAGTAGGTAGATTTTAATCAATAGGCGAAGATCTTTTAGTTTAATTTGAAATAAATATAACCAATTTATTCCAACTTAATTCGATTTGATGTATAATTAACCTTGTTAAAGATTTGTTAATGAAATTAACAAGCCTGCAAAGCTTTCTAATTCCGATGGTTGAAATTATTTTACTTTAATAGTCCATTCAAACTCAAAAACCGAAACCACATTTTCTTCAGTATCTTTTCCTTCAGATTTCATCCAAATAGTCTGTCCTTCTCCTGAGTCTATTGCCTTTTGAATTGCTGAATCGACCAGTTCTCCATCTGTACAAGAAAAGATTATTCTTCCACGCGCCTTTTTTGAAAATGTGGCTTTGTTACTTGCCACGAGCATAGAAATCTTCCTCTTGCTTTTCTGGATTTTTGACATTACCATCGCTCCTGTACTTAATTCCGCAGCCATTCCCTGTACTGCCCAAAACATAGATCTAAATGGATTCTGGTTTATCCAGCGATACCTTACTGTTGTCTCACAAAAATTTTCTGATATAGATTTTACACGTACACCCGTAATGTAAGCCGCTGGTAGTTTGTACGATAAGAAAAGGTTGATTTTACTTGGTTTCAGTTCCATAATTACAAAGTATAAAGCGAATATATTCAATAAATAGGACACATCCTATCTGTTAAATAAATGTTAATTACAGTACTATGCGTAACACACTACTATCTTTTAGACATATATTTGTATAAGAAAATAACAAGCTATGGAAACTACACCTTCAGAAAACCAAAAAAACACAAGTGCATTTATACATTTGTCAACTTTTTTAAAATACTTTTTTCCTTTCGCGAATTATATTGCTCCACTTCTAATTTGGACTTTCAACAAAGACAAACCCTTTGTCGATGAACACGGAAAACAGGCGATTAATTTTCAGTTGAGTATTTTGGTTTATACCATATTAATAGGATTGATCTGCCTTCCATTTTTCATCGTTTTTGCAACTGATTTCATTTCGTTGATAGAAGCACTTGATCACAATACCGGAAATTTCTCAGTGAATAACATTCAAAATCTTTCGGGATATATCCTCTTGTTTGGTTTGGTTATTGTTTTATTGCTCGGTCTATTCGTTTTTGAGCTTTACTCGGTAATAAATGCTTCCATTCACGCTTCCCGTGGGCAACTTTATAACTATCCGCTTTCTATACCATTCATAAAAACGAATCTTCAAAATCAAATTCAAAATGAGCACATTAGCTAGCTATCTGTTGGCTGCTATTTTGCAGTTTATTAACGTAAGTATGCCAACGCAACTGGACACTATTAGCGCATTGACTAATCAACAATGCGAAGAAACTACGGAGGTACTTCCGTATTCATTCATCATCAATAATGAGCAGGAATTAAAAACAAACAATTAAGAAAAAATGAAAATCGAAAACACAAAAGCGCAAATGCGAAAAGGGGTTTTGGAGTTCTGTATCCTTTCCGTTCTCAAGGACGGCGAGGCATACACTTCGGACATTCTCGAAACCCTTAAAGACGCTAAAATGCTTGTCGTGGAAGGCACCATCTACCCGTTGCTCACAAGGCTAAAAAATGCGGGGCTGCTTTCCTATCGCTGGGAAGAATCAACCGGCGGACCACCGCGGAAGTATTACAGTCTTACCGAAAAAGGTAAGCTATTTTTAACTGAATTGAACGACACCTGGAGCGAATTGCAAGAGGCAGTCACCAAAGTAACCAGCGAAAAAAACACAAAATGAACAAGACAGTAAATATTAATTTGGCCGGCATTTCATTTCACGTAGACGAAGATGCCTTTGGTAAACTTTCGCGCTATCTCGATGCCATTCGAAAATCATTGAAAAATGCTGACGGAAGCGAAGAAATAATGCAAGATATTGAAGCTCGTATTGGGGAACTTTTTTCTGAAAAGACGGAAGCTCCATCACAAGTGATAACGTTAAAAATGCTTGACGAAGTCATAGGTGTAATGGGACAGCCAGAAGATTATGAAGTTGACGATGAAATTTTTGAAGATACCCCCCCTACTTCTGATACTTATGCAAAATCGAGCGGGTCTCACAAACGCAAACAGCTTTTTCGAGATATTGACGATAAATACATATCAGGGGTTTCCTCGGGAATCGGGCACTATTTGGGTATAGATGCCATTTGGATCCGTCTCTTATGGGTACTTCTAGTGGTTGCAGGATTCGGTTCTCCCGTAATAGTTTATATACTGCTTTGGATTTTAGTTCCCGCAGCTATCACAACTTCCGATAAACTAAAAATGACAGGCGAGCCTGTGAACATTTCAAACATTGAAAGAAAGTTTAAAGAAGGATTTGACAATGTTGCTGACAGGGTAAAGAATGTTGATTATGACAAATACGGCAACAAAGTTAAAACAGGAGCATCAAATTTTTTCGACTCTTTAGGAGAGGTAATCGTGACATTATTTAAAGTATTCGCCAAGCTAATTGGAGTACTCATTATAATTGTTTCACTCTCAACGATAATTGGACTGGTTATTGGATTTTTCACCTTCGGTTCCATTGACTTTTGGGGGAATAATGAAATAATGGAAAAGATTGCTATGGTTGATACAACCAATGCCCCTATCTGGTTACTAGCTTTGTTGATCTTTTTCGTAGTAGGTATACCATTTTTCGCATTGTTTGTTTTAGGGCTGAAATTATTGATAAGCAACCTAAAGTCGATGAGTCCAACGTTGAAGATATCCTTGATTGTTATTTGGGCGCTTTCCATAATAGGTTTGTCAATCCTAGGTATTAAACAAGCCACCGAACAAGCATACGACGGAGATTATATTGAAGAGCAGGCGCTGGTGATAAATACTGGAGATACATTGCATCTTGCAATGCAGGCTGATAATCAGTTTAGCTATGAGGTGGGCCGCAACAGCGACCTGGAGCTAAAATATGACAAGAATAATAAACGCGTGATTTACTCAAATGACATCACGGTGAATATAAAATCCACAAAAGATGCTGTTGGCAAAATTGTAATTGATAAATCGGCCCAAGGCAATAATACTTTGGATGCAAAAAAACGTGCAGAAGCTATAAACTACAATTTTACGATAGATAATGGAAGTATTTTACTAGATGGATTCTTCACAACCAATACCGCTAATAAATATCGCGATCAGCAAATAGAGATAACGATTTATTTGCCAGAAGGTACCGTACTTTATTCCGAAGAAAACACCACTTCATATTACGGTTTCAATTCAGATTTTAATGAATTGAGCAATTGGGACAACGATGCTCATTATTTCAGAGTTTTAAGAAATAAGTTTGAATGCCTTGATTGTCAAGAAAAAGTAAAAGCTATTAAAGAGATAGATACTTTAGAAACAATTACTTCTGAAAAAGTTTCAGATACTGTGAAAACCGTTCAGAATAAGACGTGGGATCAAAAAGTAAAAGAAGATTTTGGAAACTAAATTGCATTTTAGAACAATCAATAAGACATCATAACCAATAATTATCAAAAGATATGAAACCAATAAACTTTATAATCGTTTCACTTGCAGCACTTATATTAAGCTCTTGCAACGTAAATTTTAATAATGGTGAAAACGGAAACGGAAATGTAGTGACCCAAGAAAGAGATGTTTCTGGAGATTTCACTGAAGTGAAAGGCAGTTCAGGTATGGACGTCTATCTGACCCAAGGCAGCGAAAACAAAATAGTGGTTGAAGCCGATGAGAATCTATTACAATATATTAAAACAGATATATCAAATGGAAAGCTTCACGTTACAACTTCTAGTAGTATTGGCCGCTCAAAAGCTAGAAAAGTGTATGTGACTTTTAAAGAACTCAACACTATAGAAGCGAGCAGCGGTGCTGATGTCTATGGAAATTCTGTTATAAAAAGTCAAAATCTATCACTAAAAAGCAGTAGCGGTGCAGACTTGAAAGTTGAAGTATTTTCCCAAGAACTTGTCATAAAAGCCAGTAGTGGTTCTGATGTAGAAGTTTCAGGAAAAGCTTCTTCCCTTAGAGCAGATGCATCTAGTGGAAGTGAAATTGATGCAAAAGAATTGTTAGTTATTAATTGCAATGCCGAAGCCTCTAGCGGAGCTGAAATAACTGTAAATGTGAAAGAGAAATTGGATGCCAACGTTAGTAGCGGGGCAGATATAAACTATTATGGAGATCCAATATCGGTAAACTCAAACAAAAGTCATTCAGGTAGTGTAAGAAAAATGTAGAGCTATCGACGAAATTTATATTTTAAAAAATTACCTGAATTGCCAAAAAGGCTTAACAGTATCACAAAACACTGTTAGGCCTTTTAATATTTATAATAAATTTAAGATGATTTCTTTCTCAATAATCCATCTTTGACAAAACATATATTATGAAACGTATACTTTTATTATTAACAGTAGTAGTTTTTGCCTCTTGCAGTTCTGATGATGATGCGGGCGATATTTACACTAGTGAATTTGAAGAAATAAACGCGACACTGCCTCAAGGTGAATGGAATATCAGTACATTTATTGACGGTGAAGAAGACAAAACCTCCACTTTTGAAAGTTTTATTTTCATCTTTGACGCGGACGGTACGGTTGAAGGAAAAACAGATTTGTTTACTGAAAGCGGAACTTGGGCATATGACAATACTTCCAGTGCTTCTGAGAAATTAGTTTTACTGTTTGGCGAAATAAATCCGTTTAATGAAATCAATGATGATTGGGATATTGTTTCACTAAACAATTCGAAAGTTGAGCTTTCTGATGACGACGGAAATGGAAACATCAAGCTTTTAAGTTTTACAAAGATATAAGCTGGCTTTCAGATATTATATCACAAAAAAAAATGCCACTGCAGTAGTGGCATTTTTTTGTGGTAATAATTTATAGTGATTATGCAGTAACTTCCGTTTCAATGGTTGCTAAATAGCGTTTCAGCATCTAGAGCAGCCATACAACCCGTTCCAGCGGCGGTAACCGCTTGGCGATAATCTTTATCCTGAACATCACCGCTGGCAAAAACGCCAGGCATATTTGTTCTTGTCGTCTTCCCTTTTGTAATTATATATCCGGTTTCGTCCATATCTAATTGGCCCTTGAATATTTCAGTATTCGGTTTGTGGCCAATTGCAATAAAGAGACCCGTAATTTCTATTTCGGTCTTTTCTCCAGTTTCATTATTCACCATTCTTAGACCTTCAACAACTGTATCTCCCAAAACCTCATCAACCTCAGTGTTATAATGTACCACAAGATTTTTAGTATTGTTAACACGGTGCTGCATCGCTTTTGAGGCACGCATATAATCTTTACGCACAAGCATTGTCACTTTATTGCAAATATTAGACAGATAAGTAGCCTCTTCAGCAGCAGTATCTCCAGCCCCAACAATAGCAACATCTTGACCTTTGTAGAAAAACCCATCACAAACAGCACAAGCAGACACTCCGCCTCCACGCAATTTTTGTTCGCTAGGAATCCCTAGATATTTTGCAGTGGCTCCTGTTGATATGATAACTGTTTCTGCTTCAAGTTTGGTACTATTATCTACTGTTATTTTATGGATACCACCAACTTTATCACTAAACTCTACATTTGTAACCATTCCAATTCGAACTTGGGTTCCAAAGCGCTCAGCTTGCTGTTGAAGTTGAACCATCATAGTTGGTCCATCAATACCATCGGGATAACCGGGGAAATTGTCGACTTCAGTAGTTGTGGTCAACTGTCCTCCTGGTTCCATTCCTGTATAAAGAATAGGTTTTAGATCTGCACGTGCAGCATAAATAGCAGCAGTATATCCAGCTGGACCGGATCCAATAATTAAGCATTTTATTCTTTCAATAGTTTCGCTCATGATAATCTCTTCAATAAATTTTTCGAACGGTAAAAATAACAACTTTCAGAAGAATGTGCCTTTAAAAGTTATGAAGAATTATTATATCTGCATTGGGCATCTCTATTCGCTTATTTTGGAAGGTTTATTTGAAGGGTTTCCGAGCATTTCATTCGGATATTTTTAAACTCATCTATATTCTTTTCAATTTCCTTATTCCAGAAAGGAACCATCTCGGAGAGCTTTTTATCCCATTCTTGAGATTTAGCTTTCTCTGGATAAGCAAAGTGCAAGAGTTTTATCATAATATCAACTGCTACCGACGCCCCAGGAGAAGCTCCTAAAAGTGCCGTTATCTTACCGTCTTTGCTATGCACAACCTCAGTTCCAAATTCGAGGATACCTCCCTCCTTTTCGTCTCGTTTAATTATTTGGACTCGCTGTCCTGCCACTTTCAATTCCCAGTCTCCACTTTTGGCATCCTTAATAAACTTCTGTAGTTCCTTCATCCTATCCTCATGGCCCATCCTTACTTGTTCTATCAAATATTTGGTAAGTGGGATATTGTGCCAGAAAACACCCCACATAGATGGGATGTTATCAAGTTTAATACTTTTGAAGAGGTCAAGAAATGAGCCTTCCTTTAAAAATTTAGTACTGAACCCTGCGAAAGGTCCGAATAACAGCTCCTGTTTTCCATCGATATAACGCGTGTCTAAATGAGGCATCGACATTGGGGGCGCTCCTACCTCGGCCTTCCCGTAAACTTTGGCGTGGTGTTTTTTAATAACCTCCTCGTTTTTGCAGATGAGCCATTCACCGCTGACGGGGAAGCCGCCGTATCCTTCTTTTTCTTCGATTTCAACCTTTTGAAGTAATGGCAAGGCACCACCTCCTGCGCCAATAAAAACGTGTTCGGCATCAGAGTTTACTTTTTCCTTAGTCTCCAAGTTTTTTATTTTAACAACCCAATCCTTGCCTTTGGCAGGATCTACGTCCTTTACTTCGAAGCTTGTGTAAACGGGTGTGTCAAACTTTTCTTCCAGGATTTTAAAAAATGTACGGGTAAGGACGCCGTAATTTACTTCGGTCCCCAGTTCCATTCTTGTAGCGGCGATTTTCTCAGTTTTATTTCTTCCATCCATCATTAACGGAAACCACTCTGTCATTTCAGAGATATCATTAGAAAATTGCATTCCCTCAAACATTGGATGCTTGGTCATTTCTTCAACCCTTCTCTTTAAAAATTCGACATTATCCTCTCCCTCCACCCAACTGTGGTGAGGTACGGGATGAATGAAATCCTTGGGGTTATCCATTAGATTATTGTTAATTAAAAAGGACCAAAACTGTTTCGATTTTTCAAATTGGGTGCACACTTTAATTGCTTTGGAAATATCAATGGAACCGTCTTCCATTTCCGGAGTATAATTCATCTCACAAAAAGCCGAGTGCCCGGTACCAGCATTATTCCATGCTGCGGAACTTTCGAGTGCCACCCTGTCCAATCTTTCCAGAATAAGTATTTTTTGGTTTTTATCTATCAGTTTTAACATTAGTGCCAGTGTGGCACTCATTATCCCTCCTCCAACACAAATTAAATCGTAATGGTCTTTGATAGTTTTATCACTCATCTCTGTAGTTTTTATCAAAATTAAACAATGAAAAATGGCTTTGTACTTAAAAAAATAATAATACTTCAAATTAATCTGAGAACCTTTTCAAAATTATATCAATTATTCAAAAACCAAGTTGCTAAACTTTATAATTTGACTATTTTTGCCGTTGCCAATTTTTATAATTGGAGAGAATCGGGATGTAGCGCAGCCTGGTAGCGTACACGTCTGGGGGGCGTGGGGTCGCAAGTTCAAATCTTGTCATCCCGACCAAATCAAACACCATTTGACACTAAAACCTTGTAAACTGTATTGTTTACAGGGTTTTTTCGTTTTCTGATTCATAGCAAAAAACCATTAAATTTGGTCTTAAACCATCTTAAATGACACCTAATCGGACACCCTTTTTAATGGGGTCCCTTTTTGCGAAACCTCTGATTTGACCTTCATTTTCATCAATTAGTTCAACTTGAAAATGTAAATATCATGAGAAATTCCAACACCTTTTCGGTCACCCTTTTACCACGATTCCAAAAGGAATCTAAAGGAAAAACACCTTTGTACGTCAGAATAACTGCTAATGGGAAGATGACTAGATTTAGTCTTAAGCGAAGCTTCACCACACCCTTATGGGATTCCACCAAGTCCCGACTCAAAGGATCCAGCATAGAAGCCCGACAAATCAACACTTATCTGGATCAGGTTCTAATCGAGATCAACGATGCTTATCGACAGCTGCTAAAAGAAAAGAAGCTAATAACTCCACATATTGTGAAAGCTCGCTATCTTGGAGAAGACGAAATCAACAAAACCCTACTCCAACTCAGCACCTACCACAACTCCAACATGAAGTCCGTGCTAAAGCCAGGAACATTAAAAAACTATTTTACCACAGAAAAATACTTGAAAAAGTTCCTCCAGATAGAAAGAAAAACGGACGATATTTACTTAGAAAACCTCAACTATGCCTTCATAATCGACTTCGAAAACTTCTTGCGAAACAATGTCGCGCAGCTACAGTCAAGACCCCTTACCAATAACGGATTGATGAAACACCTGGAACGTTTAAAAAAACTTCTCAATCTTGCACAAAAACTGGAATGGATCACCCGCGACCCATTTGTAAAATTCTCTCTGAAGTTTAATAAAACTGAACGGCCTTACCTAACCCAAAACGAAGTTGATTCAATTCTTAATTTCCATTTCGAAAAAAACAGTCTCAGCAAAACAAGAGATATTTTCATCTTCGCCTGTTATACCGGTCTATCATATATCGACGTAAAAAATTTAACAAAGGATAATATCGTAAGAGGAATCGATGGAAGTAACTGGATTTATACCTCACGCCAAAAGACAGATCAGCCAGTAAAAATCCCAATCCTAGATACGGCACAGTTTATAATCGAAAAGTATAAAGAAGAAATGAAATCAGATGAACGGCTACTGCCAGTCTACTCAAATCAGAAAATAAATGAATATTTAAAGAAAATAGCTACCAAAACCAAAATCCATAAAAACCTAACCTTCCACTGCGCCCGGCATACGTTCGCAACAACCATAACACTTAGTAACGGAGTGCCAATTGAAACAGTCTCAAAATTGTTAGGACATAGCAAACTATCGACAACTCAGATTTATGCCAGGGTTCTTGAAAGTAGGATTAGTGATGATATTGGGAATTTGAAAAACATTCTATACCAACAGAAAAAGAAGAAAGAAAAAGAAGCTAAATAAACCCATATTCCCGCGCTTTTTTCAAAAGCATACTATTATCTCTTCCCTCAATTCCAAAAAGAGATTTTATATTCTGTTTACGTTTTTCAAGGGCAGCAAGAGTAAGTGGCAGGATTTCGGGAAGATCTTTCATTTTAATACCACAGGAAAGTTCATATAATAATCTTTCATCCAATTCATTTAATGAAATATTATGTCCTTTGGATTTATAAAAAGATTTCAGAACACTTTTGCTGTAGAATGGAGGGTCGTTTAAAACATCAATTATTGTGTTTTTAAGCACTTCTTTATCTACATCAGTCATAATTAAAAAACCCTCAGGCTTCACAATTCTGAGCATCCTATTAATTTGGAAATTATCTTTAGAATCCGCCTTTATAATAATTTTAGATTGTGGATATAGACTTCTTATTTTAATCCCAATTGCCTCTCCATTCTGATAGGACCTTCTTCTTGTCGTTGAAATATGTAGGTCTAAAAATGCTAAATCAATGTTTTCCTCTCTCTCAACTTTTTTGGTTATTAATGCCAAGGCTCCTTCATAACTTTTAATTTCTTCGATTATAAAATTAAATTTTTTAGAAGTAGATTCAATTTTCCTCAAAGTCGCTCGATAGTCGTCAACTAGTAAAGGATGATTGTCAATAATTACGGTTTTTATATATTTTGTTTCCATAAATTCTTGATATTATATTATTGTCAAATAAAACGAACTGTCTACTGAAAACGAACATAAATAGGACCTTTCAATTAAAAAAGAGGGATTCCGTAAATCACGAGGATTTTTTCAAAAAACAAATTTTACAAGCAAAAAGCGCGATATAAAAGGGATGAGCAATGACTTCCCATAATATAAGTACGGGAAAACCATAAACTTTGTATGGGAAAACCATAAATTCTTTATGGTAAAACAGAACTCTCAATATTTAATTTTATTTAATTTACCCGCCCTAACTCTTTCCAATTCAATTCTCCCCAAGGAATTTTTCAAATCTGTCGAGGATATGAAATACTGTAACCAAATAGTGACCAATTTGGAACGGAAAATTCGAACAATAAATTTCCGAAGCAATAATGTGTTTGAAGAAATCGAGTTGGGAATCTTCAATAGTAAAAGGACATTAAGTAAGCTTCGAACTAGGATTCTAGCAGAGGGATTCTTAACTCCAGAAGATGAATGTCTTTTCTTTAAATCCATCAAAACAAAGCCTTCAGGGTATTTAATATATTTCCTCTCCCTAGCAGAGTTTGAATTAAATAGACCCAAAAACGTTCAGAAAAAAGTCAAAAGATACATCCAAGATCATATAACAATATATCAAAGTTACTACAAAGTACATCAGCACTTTTATCAGTATTTGGAACGCAACAAAACCGATAAGGATAAAAAGTATTTCTTAAGGTCTAATGACTATGTGATTTTTCATCCCGATAGTTTGTCATTCTTTATGGATGGAGATTTCTCAACCTCCCATGATTATATTGCAGCAAAGATTTTTGCTCATAAATTGCTCATCGAACGTCTATATAACGAATTGAAAGTATTAGAAAACCCTAATGCAAATTCCGGAATTCAAATTCCTACACAATTACAGTGGACAGACAAGATTGTAGACCTGACGGAATTAATCTACGCACTTCACGAAACCGGTTCTATTAACCACGGTAAAGTCAGTATAAAAGAATTGGTTGCAATATTCCAACAAGTGCTTAACGTCGATCTCGGAGATTGCTACCGTAATTACACAGATATCTGTAGTCGAAAAACAAAACGAACAAAATTCTTGGATCGAATGACAAAAATCCTACTAAGTAAAATGGATCAAGCAGACCAATAACCTACATCCTCCGAAGCTCCACTTCAAAAATTAATAAAATTTTTTAATACAAAGGTTCTCGAGCCTGTCCGCCGAAGGAGGACCTGTCCACCGAAGGAGGACCTGTCCGCCGAAGGAGGATGTTTTCAATAGCTCGTTAGAGAAATTCAAAAAGTACCGAGGTAAAAAACACCCAACTTGGGAACAACTTGGGAATTTATTCCAATTATTCTTTTTCCAACTCATAAAACCTTCTATAAATTTTCCATAAAAATTTTAACCTAAGCTCCCCAAACCCCTATCATTAATGACAATGAGATATAAATTGAATGCATTACCACACCAAAGAGTACTAGAATCTCACACCTTCGGTTTTATCACTTTTAACCCTAATTAAGTTCATAGGCAAAAACTACAAAAAATGAAAACGCTCTAAACCCGCATAAATAAAGGGAAGTATTAAAAAAAACACCCACCTTGGGTACACCTTGTGAAAACCTTTCTTCCATTCTTTAAATCTTTGCAGTACGAAGGTCAAATCGTGCAAAAAGTTGTCAATCTAAAAAGCCATAACTCTTTGACAGCTTTTTAAATCCCCGTCTCCCCACGGGGATTATTTTCTAACCCTTAATAAAATCAGTATGCCAGTAACCATTCTTACAACCGACGATCTATACGACTTCAAACTAGAACTTCTCGAAGAAATCAAAAAGCTTATAACACCAAAGCCCCGTGAGTCAAAAAGATATTTAAAATCTTCCGAGGTTATGGAAATGCTCTCCATCAGCCCGGGCACATTGCAGAACCTAAGAATAAACGGAACCCTGCCCTATTCTAAAATTGGCGGAATAATCCTGTACGAAGAACGAGAAATCGAACGCGTAATGGAGGAAAACAAAGTCTCAGGGCGCTAGACCCTAATATCATTAGTATGCAAATACTTTATAACATAAGCCCATGGCCAATGTCAATTACATCGCTCACTTAAATGCTTTTTTTATGACCATTTCAAAAGACTCCAGACTCAATCCAACCCATATCAGTTTATATATGGCACTCTTCAATATTTGGAACATCAACCGATTTCCGGAGGACTTTATCATAATCCGGGATGAGGTCATGAAACTCTCCAAGATCGGTTCAAAATCCACCTACCATCGTTGCCTAAACCAACTCAATAACTGGAAATATATCTGTTATTTTCCCTCCCACAATTCCTTTACAGGCAGCCGAATTAGGTTGCTCATTTTTGGGACAACCTCTGGACAACCTCTGGAAACAGCTATCCCAAAATCGGGACAACCGTTGGACTTAGGTGTCCCAAATCAAGGACAACCGTTGGACTTAGGTGTCCCAAATCAGGGACAACCGTTGGTATCATATATAAACAATAATAAACATAAAGAAAACATATATAAACGAGAGCTCCCGCAAAATGAAAAAGAAGTTATTTCATTTTTTTTAGAAAATAAGTGGCCAGAAATCGAAGCCCAAAAATTCTACTCCCACTACTCAGCCATCGGCTGGAGAATAGGCGGAAAAATCAAAATGACCGACTGGCACGCCTCCGCAAAAAGCTGGATGCTAAAAGCCGAAGAATTCAACCTAAAACAAACCTTATCCCCACCGTCCCAAAATCAAGACAACCTAAAAACAACCAAATCCAAAAATTACAAAGAACCCCTTTAATCGAAAATCGAAGTATTAATATCAGTCACAAACAAAGGTTCTTGAGTGTTTTCTTTAGCTCGGAGAGCTAAAGAAAAAGTACCGAAAGACAAAACAAAGTTCCCTGAGTGTTTTCTTTAGCTCGTTAGAGCAAAAGAAAAAGTACCGAAGGGCCACAACAGACAACAGACAACCGACAACAGACAACCAACAATGAAAACCCTACCCAAATACCACCCAACCAGCCCTCACATCCTCATCGAAGGTGGCGTAGAATTTCATTTGGGCAAAATGAAAGGCGACACCATCAATTACGATTTTTCAAAAATGCTCATTTACCTCAACGCAAAAGGCAAACTACTCTTCGGAAAAGAATTCAAAATCCACGAAGAAGACCGTCAAATAATTTATCAGCTCTGCCTCTACTTCATCAAAGATGAAGTCAATTGCCCAAAATTCAACATCGATCCCACCAAAGGAATTTTACTCAGCGGTCCAGTAGGCTGTGGCAAAACAACCTTAATGAAATTAATGCGACACCTAGTCCCCCATCGCCGTCCCTACGATATCATCCCCACAAGAAATATCGTATTCGGCTTCAACAACCTCGGATATTCCATTATCGAACAATATGGCAACAGCAATTTCTACTGTTTTGACGACCTAGGCGTAGAACCCGAAGGCAAACACTTTGGCAAAGACTGCAACGTAATGGGAGAAATCCTCCTCTCACGTCACGAATTATTTCTAAAAAACCCGGTCCCCGAGCGAAGCCGAGGGGTAACCCACATAACCACAAACCTCAACGCCGAAGAAATCGAAGACCGCTACGGCAACCGCGTCCGCAGCCGCCTCCGTGAAATGGTAAACGTAATAGGCTTCGACAAAACCACAAAAGACAAACGAAAATAAACCCTATGCTGAGCGGAGTCGAAGCGGCATCAACACCCGTCACCCGTCATCAAGCATCCCACATAACTCTTAACTAATGAACACTCAACCCTTCTGGTCCTGGTTCCAAGCCAACGAAAAAAAACTACGAACCATTCACACTCTTTCTGAAAGTGAAGGCAACCAATTATTATATTGGTTTCACCAGCATCTTCGTTACTACAGCCCTAAAATTGGATTCCAATTAATTATCTCAACGAGTTCCAAAAAACTATCAACTCTTTCTTTTTCAACCTGTGGTGATTATGAAGTACGTCAGCTCATTTTAAATCTAATAGAAGCAGCCCCAAAAACTCACAATTGGATTATCACAGCCACCATATCAACACTATCTGAAGAAGAATCAGAATATTTTGAAAATGAATTCCGCTTAAACAAATTTAGCTGCAACGTTTCCAATTTAAAATTTTGGCGTCAACTAACTGATCCACTAACAAATAAAATTACTTTAGGAATCGTTCCCAGTTTCCCCACATTTAAAATTGACCATGAAATACTACACTCAACAGTAGCCGGAATATTAAAAGAAACCTTAGGAGAAGAACGCTATGAGCACTACATAGAAGACTTTATAATCCAATCAGAAATCCCCGAAAATGAAGAACTATTTGAATTAAAAGATTTAAAATTATATTTGGAAGACTTATAACTATTTCAAGCAGATTACTATCCTTATTAATACATACTGAGCGTAGGTGCCTGAGTGTTTTCTCAGGCGCGACAGCGCAAGAGAAAAAGTATCGAAGGCCTGAACACTTCAAAGATGCCTAAACCTGTCTGCCGAAGGAGGACCTGTCCGCCGAAGGAGGAGGTTTTGAAAGAAATAAAAAAAGTCATCAATGTTATCTTACATCATAAAGTAAAAAAATCATTCATCATCAATCATATTCATTTGGCTCAATATGAATTAACACCTCCCCCAAATTCGGTATTTCCTTTTGTAAATAGTCCTTTAGCTTATGTGATACATAATGTCCCTGTTTAACAGATATATCCCCATCAACAGTGGCGTGCAAATCAACGTGGAATTGCATCCCGGATTTCCTTATCCGGCACTTCTCTGTGGCCATAACCCCGGGAACATCAATAGATTTAGCACGAATTTCGAGTATAAGGTCGTCATATAGCTGTTCGTCCATAATTTCACCCAATGCTGGTCTTAAAATCAAGTAGCTATTGTACAAAATAAAAGCGGACGCAAAAAGCGCGGCCCAATCATCAGCATTTTCATATCCTTCACCAAATATAAGGGCTATAGAGATTCCAATAAAAGCCATTATAGAAGTAATAGCATCGCTTCTATGA
This sequence comes from Aequorivita sp., assembly GCA_034675805.1. Classification (GTDB taxonomy): domain Bacteria; phylum Bacteroidota; class Bacteroidia; order Flavobacteriales; family Flavobacteriaceae; genus Aequorivita. The sequence goes on from JAUCCX010000001.1 coordinate 465,238, forward strand.
TGCCACGCATCTGCTTTAAGGGAAGAACTATGGGTTTGTTTACTTTTCCTAATAACAATTTGAAATGAGATTTCTTTCCAAATAATGATTAGTCCTAAAACTATTAAAGTCCAAGGCTCTGGAGTTTCATGGGGAGTTTGAATATTCTGAATACTCGTAGAAGCTATAATCGTGGCCGAAATAACCAGAAACGCAACAACTCCAAATGTAATCAAGGGTTCAATCTTACCGTGCCCATAGGGATGGTTTTCATCTGCAGGCCGTTTGGCATATTTAAAGCCTAACAAAACCAAAAACGATGCAAAAATGTCTGTTGTGGATTCTATGGCATCCGCAATTAAAGCGTATGAATTTCCGAAAAAACCTGCCAGACCTTTTATTATTGCCAGAGCGGTATTTCCAATTATACTGAAATATGTGGTTCGTATTGCAGTTTGTTCGTTATTCATTTCGTTTTAAACATGCTACACATTTCGGGAGATTTTGATGATTATCTTATGGTCACTTACGGCATATCAGTATTTCTTCCTCATGGAAGCAGAAAATATGAGTTCAAGGATTTTTAATTCAAGCGTCCTAATATACTTAGTGATAATAATTATTGCATGTAACAAATTAAGCTATGCTAAACAGTGCGGTCTTTAATTCCCTTTATGAAGTTGTATTGCGATTTCTATTTTTCTAAGTGTTACTATTCAAATTCCACACAATTTTCTGATGGAACATATGTACCCCCACTCTGTTGATAAACCACTGAAGCACCCAAATGACCAGAATAACCCAATCCACCTATACCAACTAAAAGGATAAGACAAAGGAAAAACATCCACAGCTTATTTTTTGTTATAAGCTTGAATTGAAGAAAACCAAAAATCAGTAAGGCGACGGAATAAGTAATCGTTGCGAAATAAGACCACCATTGATGCTCTTGAAGTACATCGGGGTCACAGAGTGTCCTAACTACAACATTATAGGCACGATCGCCCAAAAGGATAGATATCCAAGCTCCCGCAACTCCTAAAATCAATAACAGAAAGACAAACCTTGAAATGAACTGTGTCCAACTAGAATCTTTAATGAGAAGCTGCAAGGGATAAGCAATAGAAGCCAAGCTCAACAAAACAATAGGAAAATGTATTGATAATGCGTGCCAGACCTCTGTTCGCCAAAAAGAAGGAATCTCCTCCATTGTAAATTACTTAATTTTAACAGCTATAGGCTCCATCTTTTTTCCTTTCTTTTCCACAGTAACCTCTACAGGAATACCATCGGAAAGTTCACTAAAGTCAACCATTTCTCCGTTCTTGGTCAATTTTGTGTTATCGGTAAAATAAAGCTCGAGCAGTTTGTTATCTGAGGTGCGCACATAAATTTCCTTTTCAGCGGGCTCAACCGTTTCTGCAACTCCTTCGTAGGTTCCCGATGGAAGCACATCAGTTTTTTTGTTTTCCCCACAAGATTGTAGTGAGATAAGTGCAACAAACGCAATAATGGTTGTAAAAACGACTTTTTTCATAATAATTGATTTGAGTTAAATAATTAATGAAGGGTAAATTTAATGGAATTTTGGGCCAACGCATAAAGTTTTAGAGGTAATTATTAGTTATATTTAATACGTATTAATCAATTGCTATGAAGTATCTCAAGAATAGCAAGAATAGAAAAAAGGAGATAAACAACACAACTATGATTATAATACCAATCCAAATTATTTTGTCTTTTTTAGGAACGCTACTTTTTTCTGGATGGTAACTTGTTTTGCTTTTTCTGACGCTTTTTTCTTCGATTTTCTGACATACAATGTCATATTAATTAATTTCCTTCTATTATTTCCACTTCATCTTCTGCAACCTAACCGCATTCAATATTGCCAATAAAGCCACGCCCACATCCGCAAATACAGCTTCCCACATCGTTGCCAAACCACCTGCCCCCAATACCAGAACAACTGCTTTTACTCCGAACGCCAACCCAATATTCTGCCAAACGATGCGACGTGTGGACTTACCTATTTTGATAGCTTTTGCAATTTTGCTCGGTTGGTCTGTTTGGATGATAACGTCTGCCGTTTCTATGGCCACATCACTACCCAATCCGCCCATTGCTATACCAACATCGCTCGCTGCCAATACGGGTGCATCGTTGATACCGTCGCCTATAAAAGCTACTCTTCCCTCATTTTCTGACATCAATTTTTCTACTTCTTTCAATTTATCTTCTGGAAGCAAACCGCCTTTTGCCCAATCTACGCCCATTTCTTTTGCGACTTGTTGGGTAATGGAATCCTTATCGCCTGAAAGCATTATAATTTTGGAAATACCGGATTCCCGAATTTGTTTGATGGCTTCGTGTGCATCATCCTTCAACTCATCTGCAATAATTACATAGCCTGCAAATTTGCCTTCAATGGAAACCATTACGATAGATTCTACAATGTTGTCAGTTTCAGGTGGAATTTCGATGTTGTTTGAAGTCATCAATGGTTTGTTGCCAACCAGCACGGTTTTACCGTTAACTGTTCCCTTTAAACCTTTTCCTGCTATTTCAGTTACTTCGGAAGCTTGAAAATCTTCGCCGTCAGCTTTATATTCCATAATTGCCTTGGCAATGGGATGGGTAGATTGTTCTTCCATCGCCATTAGGTATTTCATAAATTCGGCTTCTTCCCAATCAATGGCTTTTATTTCCTTGATTTTGAAAACACCTTTGGTCACGGTTCCGGTTTTATCCATAACAACGGTATTAACCTTTGTCATTTCATCCAAAAACGAAGCACCTTTAAATAGAATCCCATTTTTTGAAGCCGCTCCCAAACCACCGAAATAACCCAACGGAATTGAGATTACCAAAGCACACGGACAGGAAATAACCAAGAAAATCAAGGCTCTGTATAACCATTCGCTAAAGACATAATCATTTACAAAAAAATAAGGTAGAAACGTCAGTCCAATCGCCAAGAAGACTACAATAGGTGTATAGATTCTTGCAAACTTTCTAATGAACAGTTCGGTTTTCGATTTACGAGCGGTGGCGTTTTGCACCATATCAAGGATACGCGCAATGGAACTGTCCTTAAATTCTTTGGTCGTTTCAATCTCAATAACGCCATCCAGATTGATGCTTCCCGCAAAAACCTTTTCGCCTTTTGCAATGGTATCGGGTTTGCTTTCGCCTGTCAAGGCTGCGGTATTGAATGAGCCTTTGTCGGAAAGTAAAATACCATCCAAAGGAATTTTTTCGCCTACACGAACTTGGACTTTTTCGCCAATTTCAACGGTTTCGGGATTTACGGAAACATAATTGTTGTCCCGATAAACCAAAGCTTCATTAGGTCTTACATCGAGCAAGGCTTTGATATTGCTTTTAGCTTTATTGACTGCTGCATTTTGGAACAATTCGCCAACCGCGTAAAATAGCATTACTGCAACGCCTTCGGGATATTCGCCAATGGCAAATGCTCCGATGGTTGCGATGGACATCAATAAAAATTCGGTAAAGAAATCGCCGTTTATGATGCTGTTCCATCCTTCCTTCATCACAGGAAAACCTACTGGAAGATATGCTACGGCGTACCAAACAATGCGTATCCAATCTTTGAAGAAAGCCACATTAAAGTAATCCATCGCAATACCAATAATCAGCATCGTAAAACTGAAAATTGCTGGTAGATAGGTCTTAAATTTTCCTACACTTTCTGGGTCGCTATGACTATGGCCATCGTCGTGGCTGTGTTCTCCTTTATGTTCTTCGGTATTGATATCCCGAAGATTTTGTTTTTTCTTGCTCATATTTCTTCATTTATTATTGAATTACTACTTTTTTAGCTTATAAAACTCGTATATTCTATAAGCTAACAACAACTTTTACTTTGCTGGATTGGTGGGCAAGGAACTGTACCGTATGAACAATAAACACAACAATCTCCATCTTTTGGTTTGAGAACCGTCTTGCAATTCTCACATTCGTAAAAGAATTGGCAAGCATTTGTAGGCATCTCTTCTACTTTTTTATGTCCACAAATTGGACAGGTGATTTCCGATTCTAACTTGACTTCCATTAGTTTTCTTTTTTGTCGGTTACTTTATAACCTGTTGAGTTAATTACTTTCTCAATTTCCATTTCATTAGATTTGGTCCTGTCAAATTCAATGATGGCGTTCCCATTTTCGTAGGACGCTTTTGAGTTTACAATTCCGTTGAGTTTATTTACTTCGTGGATGACGTGCTCTTCACAACTTGCACAGGTCATTCCCTTGATTTTAAATTCTGTTGTTTTAATATCCGCTTTGTCAACTACGATTATTTGTTTTTCTGTGTTTGGGTAAAAAATTCCTGAATAGTATGGAAAAGCCAACATTACAATTGCAAAGCCGGTTACGATTACCAAAAAAGTTTTTGACTGTATGAATTTTGGTTTCCCTGTCTTGCCGGCAGGCAGGTCGTCCGCATCGCATGCACAGTCAATTTCCTTTTGAGTTCCGATAGCTATCGGAATCAGTTTTTGATACCAAGCAAAACCAAGAACTAAAATGGTCAGTCCTATTAAATAAGGTCTAAATGGTTCTATCCAAGAAAATGTAGAAGCAATTCCGCTTGTTCCTGCAATGAGTGCCAACACAGGTGTAATGCAGCATAATGAAGCTGTAATAGCGGTGAGCAATCCTGTTCCAATTAATTTATTTTTCATTAGAATTATATTTAACAACTACAAAGGTGCGACATAATACAATGCAATAGAAGTGCATTTATTGGCCGCTACACTTCTCACAGATTCCCGTTATTACCAAGTTAACATTCTCCGCAATGTAGCCGTCGGGTAAGTTGATATAAGGAATTTTATGTTCAGTTAAACAGACCGTTTCATTACAATTGTTGCAATGAAAGTGCAAATGAAGGTCGTTGCCGACCTCGCACTCACAATTCTCTTCGCAAAGGGCGTATTTTATGACTCCTGTTCCATCCTCGATTTGATGCACAATCCCTTTTTCCTCAAACGCTTTCATAGTCCTAAATAGGGTGCTTCTTTCACTGACCTTAAAATCCTTTTCCAAATCGCCAAGACTGATGGCCACCTCTAATTCTGCTAAACGCTTATAAGTCATAAGGCGCATAGCCGTAGGCCGTATCCCTTTGCTTTCAAGTAGTTGGACTATTTTTTCCATTTGTACTAAAGTGTTTTATAGGTCGTACCGTTTTAAGGAATCTCCAGTTTTAATCTGAAAGGCATCTTCAATATTTGCTATATAAATAATACCATCTCCAGGCCCGTCGGTATTGGCGTTGGCTATAATTGTTTCAATGGCCGCTTGGGCCTCCTCATTTTGGCAGACCAGTTCCAATTTAACCACTGGACTATTTGTCACGTAAAAATCCAGCGACGGTCTTGCTCCTTTAGCCTTAAATGCGCCAGTGCCTTCTGCCTGCGAAAGTGTCATACTCTTAAACCCGTTATCTGATAGTGCTTCAATGACTCTTTGGATTCGGTTCGGTTTTACAAATGCTTTTATTTCTTTCATAATATAAATTTTTAAACTTGTATTAATAGATTTTGAACCGAGCCTGTTTTCTAATTTTTAACTAACTAAATTAAGACGATAAACAAACCCGGAATCAAAACCTTTGATTATTATTGAATTAATGTCCGTGCTCCAGTTCGCCTTTAATCATTTCCGAAGACAGGTTATAAGCTCCTTTGATGACAACTTTGGCATCCTTTGAAACTTCGGCAGGAAGATTGACTTCAACAAAGCCTAAATCAGTAATACCGACCGTTACGGATATCATTTTAAATTTCATTTTGCCCGCTTCCATTTCTTCATCTTCATCCAAAATGAAAATGAATGATTGCTCGCCTTCTTTTATAATGGCAGCTTCGGGGACGGCAAAACCCTTTTTCTCGCCCTGCACTATTCGTCCTTGTACGTACATACCCGGCAATAGGTTTTTATCCTTGTTTTCAATATCTGCCAGAACTTCCAAGGCTTTTGGGTCGGTGTTGAAGGTTTTACCCACAGACCGAACGGTTGCTTTAAGCAGTTCACCTGGACGAGAGGCCGTTGAAAAATATATATCTTGCCCTTTCTTGATTTGCTTTATGTCCTTCTCATATATTTTGAAGTTGACATAAATCTTTGAATTATCGCTTATTGAGAACATTTTGGATTGTTGCGCCACGTAATCGCCAAGGCTAATCATTACTTCATCCACATAGCCACTTATGGGTGTGGTAATGGGAACAGCGGAATATATTTGGCCTTCTGCCACTTTATCGGCATTAATGCCCAACAGTCTCAATTGGGACCGCAAACCATTGACGCTGGATGTTGTGGAACGAAATTTTGACTGCGACATCTGAAATTCCTTTCCAGAAGAAACACCTTTATCATAAAGGGTCTGTTTGCGCTCAAAATCCTGTTTCAAAAAGACCAGTTCGTCATTTTTTTCCTGATATTCCTGTTGCATTGCTATGATATCGGGATGCTCAATATATGCCAATACCTGTCCTTTGCTTACATTATCTCCAGGTACTACTTTTATGGAACTCACATTTCCACCAACAAACGGACTGATGTTCGCCTTATCCTGTGGGAAAAGTTCCAGCGTTCCTGTTACCTTAATGTTGTTCCCTAAATTCCGTTCCTCCAGAGGTTTCGTTTCCAAACCGATGGTTTCGGCCTGTTGCTTTGTAAGTTCCACAACGCCTTCTTCTTCGCCGTGCGCATCTTCTCCACCAGATTCGGTTTTTGATACGCCTTCAGCTTCGTTATGTCCAAGTTCAGATTTTTGGGCATCATTACAACTCATAAACATAAGTGTAAATAGTACGGTACTTGCTAATAGTATATTCTTCATTTTTATCTTTTTAATATTATAGATTGCCCAACTGATATTGTACCTCAATAGACTGCTGGTTATACTGATTGATGTATTGTAAATGGGTTTGTTTAATGCGGATGGCACTATTGAGAATGGTGATGTAATTGACATAATCTATTTCGCCCTCTTTAGAAGCCAGTTCCGCAGTGGTAATTTGTTCATCTGCCAAAAGCAACGCGCCTTCTTCGTAATACTGCAATATGTTCTTCGTTTTATCAAGTGATTTGAACAATTGCGACACCCTGCTTTCGGTTGTTACCTTTTGCTCCAAATATTGACTCTCTGCTACCATTGCATCTGCCTTGGCTGCCTTGACTCTTGACTTCTGCGGAAAAAACCATAACGGAATACTAATACCTGCCTGATAGGTATTAAACCCTGAAACATCATCCACAACCTGCCTACCATACGATAAACTGAATTTTGGTAGGAATTGCGATTTTTCAACGCCCACATTTGCTTTACTTACTTCGGCATTCTGCCACGCATATTGCAACATTGGGTTATTGGCAACCGAAGTTGAGTCCAATGTTGCTATAAAATCCAATGGCTCGTAAGAACCATCTACCGTTTCAATGGATTCATCCGTTCCCAAATATTGTTTTAAGGCACGTTTGGCAATTTCAATATCATCAAAAGCTTGTTGTCTTAACACTTGAATCTGTTGAAATTCGGAAGAGGCTGCAATAAATTCCAACTTGCCTGTTTCTCCAGTGTCATACCGAAGTTGGGCAGCGGACTTAAAATTGGCATAAGTACTGTCCAATTGGTCCGCAAAACGCAACTGTGCCTTGTAATAATTAATTTGATCGTAGGCTTGCATCACATTGCGCACCAACTGTTGTTCATTGGCTACATAAAACTTTTCTCCCAAGACAATACGCTCTTTGTAAAACTTGGATTTTGAAAATCCTGAAAGCAAATCAATGTTGCCTTGTTGCACACCAACGGTTGTCTGTACGCCAGGAAGATTATTGCCATATTCTTCTTTGCCCGTGAAAACTTGTGTGCTACCAAGGTCAAAACTCGTTCCCTTTAGTGCCTTTTCCCGTTCAATAAATGCCTGACTCTCCTTAAGCGATGGATAATTCTGCTTTGCCATCGCAATAGCCTCATCTACGGTCAAGGTTTTTGGAATTGTGCCATTTGGACTGGTGTTTTGGGCAAAAGCAGTTCCCGAAGCCATCAAACCACCAACCATCAATAGTAGTACGGTTACAATGTTCGTTGATTTGTTGATATAGCTTACATCTCCACCAGTATTGTTTCGTTCCTTTCTCGATTCAAGCCAATAATAAAGAATAGGTATAACCACCAAGGTCAGAAATGTTGCCGTAATCATTCCTCCAATGACTACTGTTGCCAAGGGGCGTTGTACTTCTGCACCTCCAGAGGTGGAAACCGCCATTGGGATAAAACCCATAATTGTTGTAATGGCTGTTAATAAAATTGGACGTAAACGTTCGTGCGTAGCTTCGTATATACGTTTTTTTATATCTGTCATTCCACTATCCTTTAATTCATTGAATTTGTTTATCAGTATGAGTCCGTTTAATACGGCAACTCCGAAGAGCACGATAAACCCGACTCCCGCAGAAATACTGAAAGGCATTCCACGAATCAACAAGACGAACACGCCACCAATGGCCGCCAAAGGCACTGCCATATAAATCATCATGGCTTGTTTAAATGATTTCAAAGCAAAGTAGAGCAGAACAAATATTGTTAATAGAACGATTGGGACTACAATCATCAATCGGTCTGACGCTCGTTGCAGGTTTTCAAATGACCCTCCGTAAGTAACATAATAACCTGGGGGCAGTTTTACTTCCGTTTCCAGTTTTTGCTGAATTTCCTCGACCATCGATTTTACATCGCGTCCACGAACATTGACCCCTACCGAAATACGCCGCGAGGTATTATCCCTTGAAATCTGCATTGGCCCGGGTTTGTAGCTAATATCAGCCACTTCCTTTAATGGTACTTGCGCACCGTTTGGCAAATCGATATAAAGATCTTTTAAGCTGTTGATATCTTGTCGATATTCTTCTGCCAAACGAATGACCACATCAAAGCGCTTTTCCCCTTCAAATATGACACCTGCCTTTTCTCCAGCAAATGCAGCACTTACGTAATCATTCAGTTTATTGACAGTAACACCGTATTGTGCCATTTTTGCACGGTTGTAAACCACGGTCATTTGGGGTAAACCACTTGTAGCCTCTACATTAAGGTCTGCTGCACCCGGAACTTTACGTATTACCGCAGCGATTTCCTGTATCTTGTCTGCCAACACGTCCAAATCTTCTCCGTACAATTTGATTGCCACGTCCTCACGAACGCCAGTCAGCAATTCATTAAAACGAAGTTCTACAGGTTGGGTAAACACGAAATTTACGCCGGGAACTACTGAAATTTTTTCTTGAATCTTTTCTATGAGTTCTTCTTTACTTTCTGCGGATGTCCATTTACTCTTGTCCTTTTCAAGAATAATGTAACTATCTGCAATATCCATAGGCATTGGGTCTGTCGGTATTTCTGCCACACCAATTCTTGAAACTACCGTTTTTACTTCCGGAAACTCATTGATTAAATCCTGAAGTTTCTCTGAAGCTTCAATCGATTCTGTAAGACTGCTCCCCGGTTTTATCAATGCTTGAAAGGCAATATCGCCTTCATCAAATTTCGGGACAAATTCTGCTCCCATATTACTGAAAAGAAATCCTGCAATCAAGAATAGCGCAACCGCGCCTATAACGACTCCTGCTTTAAAACGAAGTGCAAAATTTAATATGGGAAGATAGGCACGATTCAAAGCACCCATAATTTTATTACTGATTCTATCAATCTTATTTTCAAATTTAGCAAACCAACTATTTTGGTTTTTGGCAGGTTTTAAAAATAATGACGACATCACTGGTACGTAGGTAAGACAAAGGATAATTGCCCCTAAAACGGCAAAACCAAATGTAAACGCCATTGGTCGGAACATTTTCCCTTCCACACCGGTCAAAAACAGAATAGGTGTAAAAACAATAAGAACAATTAGTTGACCGAAGAAGGCAGAATTCATCATTTTACTTGAAGAGTCATAGGCGATTTCATCCATCTCGGACTGTCCTATGATCGCATTGGATTTTTTCATCCGTTGATGAATGTGAAAAACCGTTCCTTCCACGATAATCACCGCACCATCTACAATAATTCCGAAATCTATTGCTCCCAAGGACATTAAATTCGCCCAAATGCCAAATTGTTTCATTAAAATAAATGCAAATAATAAGCATAAGGGAATTATCGAAGCAGCTATCAATCCACCACGAAAGCTTCCCAAAAGGAGCACCAAAACGAATATGACGATAAGCGCCCCTTCAATTAGATTTGTTCTTACGGTACTTGTAGTTCTCTCAATAAGCTCGCTTTGGCTTAAAAACGTATCGATATACACGCCGTCAGGCAAGGATTTTTGAATTTCCGTTATACGCTTTTCAACATTGTCTATAACGGTGCTTGGACTTTCGCCTTTCAGCATTAATATTTGTCCACCTACAGTTTCGTGGCCATCCTGTGTAAAAGCGCCATAACGCACTTGACTGCCATATCCAACCTTTTCAGCCACATCTCGGATCAATACAGGATTACCATTTTGTGTAGAGACCACAGTATTTTCCAAATCTGAAATGCTACGCGCCAAGCCTTCGCCTCGTATAAAATTGGCCTGATGATTTTTTTCAATATAGGCACCTCCAGTGTTGGCATTATTAACCTTTAATGCTTCAAAGACCTGGCTCATAGTGAGACCAAAGCTTTTAAGTTTATCGGGATTAAGAGCTACTTCATATTGTTTTACATAACCACCAAAAGCATTTACTTCAACTACTCCGGGGACTAATGCCATTTGACGTTTTACAATCCAATCTTGGATGGTACGAAGCTCCATAGCATCGTATTTATCTTCATAGCCTTCTTTTACCTTTAGGGTGTATTGATAGATTTCGCCCAGACCTGTGGTTATAGGTGCCATGAACGGTGTTCCAAAGCCTTCGGGGATTTCTCCCTTTACTTCGGCTAACTTTTCTTGTACCAATTGCCGGGGAAGATAAGTCCCTGCTTCATCTTTAAAGACAATGGTTACTACGGACAGACCAAAACGAGAGACCGAACGCAGCTCGATTACATCGGGTAGGTTGGCCATTGCCAATTCTACTGGAAAGGTTACAAATTGCTCAATATCCTCCGTTCCCAAATTAGGGGCAGTTGTAATTACTTGAACTTGATTGTTGGTAATATCGGGTACGGAACCCAATTTTATAGTGGCCATAGACCAAATACCAGTACCTATAAGTACCACTATAAAGAGCCCAATAATAAATTTATTATTAATGGAAAATGAGATGATTTTATTAATCATAAATATGTATTAATTCAGTTGAAAACTTACGATGCGTATAGGTGCAACGTATTTATAAAGCAATGCCTACTTTGAAAAGCATCACGTTAGGACATAGCTGTCCTTAAAAAAACTGAATTATACTTTTGGGGGTTGGAATGGGGATTCCAGATATCTGGAATTTAATTGGAAAGTGTAATGATTATACTGATTTTTAGCCTCGGGGGAAACCGTATTTATTAACGTAGGTTGAAAAGGTGTAAAGAACACAAAGTGTTGACAACATTGGTGGTTTATATGTACGGGTGCATCTTCGTGTTCCGAATCTGGATGGTGGTTGTCCACTTTTCCATCGTCGTTTATATAATCTTCATAAACATATTCAAAAAAAGAATATCCATCTTCTTGTTTATGGTCTTGATAGTGGGCAATAAAATGGGATATTTCTTCAATCAGTTCACAAACTTCCATATTAGCGGCTATCCCTTGAAAAAGGAACAGAAACGACATTGATATGGAAACGAATATTTTCATAAAGTTTGACAAAGATACAAAATAATGGATGCACAGGCAGTGCAAAGATTATAGCTGTAAACTATAATTTATTTAAAATTTTTAGAGATTCTATGTGTTTGTAGAGTAATAGACTAATGTTATAATTGCAACTAATGTTTTTTGCTAATTATCGTTTGGTTTTAAACCAGAAATAGTACCCCTATCAAACGCAAAAACGATTATTTATTCAAAATATGCTTTTTAACTATTGTCCCTAAATCTTTTTCCGAAAACCAAATATCCTCTGGATGAAGATGAAGAACAGGGGCTTGTTCGCATTTATTATTGCAATCCATTTGTTCAACTTCTATTTTGTTTTTCAGTTTGTATTTTTTTATATAGTAATCTAAAAGCTTTCCTTTTTTCTTTCGGCAGTTTACACCGTTACATTGATAAATGACAGGTTTATTATTTTTAGAATTTTCCATAATATTAATATTTTAATGAGTGTTTTTTAGGTTTTAAAAAGATGACCACCAGCACTAATATTGCTAATGTAATAATGCCTCCATAAAGGAAACTTTGGTTTGGGAATGTCGTTCCCAAAAATCCTGCTAATGGATATGCAAATGCCCACCATAAATGAGAAAAGGCAAAATGAGAACCATAGACTTTACCCTGTTCTTCAATAGGAACAGTTTCACCTATCAGCGTTTCGGATGGAATCTCTGCAAGACTTTGACCAAGTCCTGCAACAATCCATACAAGGAATAGCATTGAAAAATCGAGATAATTGGCAAAACTTATGGCGACGCCTAAAACAAGAGCGCCAATAATAAGTGAGACGCGTCTTGATTTGGATTTATCAATTGCCCCTGAAACAAATGCTGCTACCATTGCACCAATAGCGAAAGCTGCCATTATAATTCCATAATCCTTATCGGTAAGATCCAATCCACCTTTGATTAATACGATGGTATTGACCAAAATAAGTGCACCAGCAACTGCAGAAACCAATTCAATAAATAATGCAAACCGCACGTATTGATTGGAAAAAAGTAGTCTCATTCCTTTTAAAACATCTTGCCAGGTGGTTGCTTTAATCTCACCTTCTATTTCGTCCGGAACAACATCCAGCTTACTTTTTGGAAGACTTAACAATAAAATACCTGCGACGACAAAAGTGGCGGCATCTACAAAAAATATTTCCCTTACCCCTAACCAGATGGCTAAAATTCCTGCTAATCCTGGACCTAAAACTCCTAAAAGCTGATACGTAGCTGCCGATAAGCCTATAGCCTGTCGGTATAAGGATTTGTCTACAATCTGCGGAATAATAGACCGATACGTCGGACTAAAAAAAGCATTAAAAACATTCATCAAAAACATAAGAAGATAAATTTGCCATTCTTCCGTTACAAAAGGCAAACAACCCACTATGGCCATTCTAATAAAATGTGTGGTATAGAGTATTTTCTTTCGGCTTATCCTATCTGCCAATACGCCTGCAAAGTGCGAAAATATAATGAATGCAGTAACCCGTAAAGTAAGAGCTGTTGCCAATATGACCGCAGCCCTCTCTTCACCAAACTGATATGCCAAAAGAGCCAATCCAACCCACGCAAAAGCATCGCCTAACAAACTGATGGTCTGTGCCAAATAAAGTTTAGCAAATAAACGGTTACGTAAAGCTTGAAATGGCTCTAATAGTTTTGACAGTTTCATCTTCTTTAAGAAATAACGTTTTCTTCATTCGGATTGTGTTTCTTAAGAATCACCAATTGATAAACACAAGGAATAACCACCAAGTTTAAAACCGTAGCCGAAAGCAAACCACCCAAAATAACCACCGCCATCGGACTTTGAATTTCACTTCCTGGCTCTCCGCCTTTTAAAGCTAAAGGAATAAGCGCCAAACCTGTTGTAAAGGCTGTCATAAGGATTGGATTCAATCTGTCCAAGGCTCCAGTCTTGATCAACTGAAATCCTTTCATTCCTTCCTTTCTCAAATCTTCATAACGAGAAACCAATAAGATTCCGTTACGAGTGGCTATTCCAAACAAACTAATAAAACCAATGGTTGCTGCAATACTGATGATTCCTGACGTGAAATACACAATCAAGATACCTCCAATTAGCGCTAATGGCAGATTTATCAATACTACAAAAGCCAATTTCACATCCTTAAATTCATAATACAGCAAAAGGAAAATTATAGCTATGGCGATAATTGCTGTTCCCAAAAGCAATTGTGATGCTTTGGATTCGCTTTCAAATTGTCCTCCATATTCCACACGATAGCCTTCTGGCATATTCACATTGTTTGCAACCACTTCCTTTATTTCGTTTACCGCGCTTCGTAAATCTCTACCTTGAACATTGGCAGCCACTACAATTTTACGTTGTACATCCTCACGATTAATAGTGTTTGGACTGCTCACAGAAGCTACCGTTGCCAATTCGCCCAAAGTGGTTTGTCCGCCATTTGGTAAACTGATTAAGGTATTACCGATGTTTTCAATATTATCTCGAAATGGTTTTTCATACCGAACCACCAAATCAAAATATTGTTGTCCTTCGTAAATCTCACCAGCTTCTTCGCCAGCAAAAGCAATATCTACTTGTTCCATTAAATTGCCGACCGTCATTCCATACGCCGATAAAATTTGGCGTTTCGGTTGAATGCGTATTTGCGGCACTTCAATCTGTTGGTCTACTGCTACATCTGCCAAGCCATCAATATCTTTGATGTTCTGCTCTACACTTTTACCTACTTCAAACAAACGTTGCAAATCTGAACCAAAAATCTTTATCGCAATATTTGCACGTGTTCCCGAAAGCATATGGTCAATACGGTGTGCGATGGGTTGTCCCAAGGTTATATTAACACCTGGCGCAATACTCAATTTATTTCGGACTTCTTCAAAGAATTCTTCTTTGGTTTTGTCTTTCAAAATAAAGGGTACGTCAATTTCCGAAGCATTTACGCCTTGTGCGTGTTCGTCCAATTCGGCACGACCTTGTCTTCGAGTAACAACTTCCACTTCAGGTAAATCCAATAAAATAGTTTCTATCAAATTTCCCGTTTTGTTACTTTCTTCCAAAGACATTGCTGGCGGACCAACCACGCTAATCACCAAAGAACCTTCGTTAAATTCTGGAAGAAAACTTCTTCCTAATTGGGTCAACACCAAAAGACTGATTATAAAGGCTACAATTGTGACTCCAATTATGGTTTTTGGAATTTTTGTAGCACGTTCCAAGAGGTTGCCATAATGTTTCTGTAACCAACGTTCCACACGTGTACCATCTGCCTGCTTGTTCAACAGCTTTTCGTTATTCAATAAATAAGAACATAAAATTGGCGTTACCGTTACTGCAACTACTAATGACGTTAAGACCGACGTTACAAAAGCAATTCCCAATGGTTGTAGCAAACGTCCTTCCATTCCACTTAAAAAGAATAAGGGGATAAATGAAACAATAATAATCAAGGTTGCAATAATGATTGAACTTCGTATTTCCACCGATGCATCACGTACAACAGTTAATGTGGAAGCACGTTCCTCTTTTGGCTTTCGAATATTTTCTCGTAAGCGTTTATACACATTTTCTACATCGATAATCGCATCATCTACCAAGGCTCCAATGGCAATTGCCATACCTCCTAAACTCATTGTATTTATGGTATAACCCATCCATTTTAAAATAATGATGGATACTAACAATGATATGGGAATTGCCAATAAAGAAATAACGGTTGTTCTCCAATTCATTAAAAAGATGAAAAGGATAATCATTACAAAGAAGGCTCCTTCCAACAAAGTTTGATTTAAATTGCTGATGGAAGCATTAATAAAATCAGCTTGCCTAAAGATGTGATTTTTAATCTGAACGCCTTTTGGTAAGGTTTTTTCTAAATCGGCAATGGCTTCATCCAATCGGTCTGTCAATTCCAAGGTGTTGACATCGGGTTGTTTTGCAATGGTTAGAATAACAGCTGGCTTGCCATTCAAAGAACCATCGCCAATTTTATCAGCAGCACCAATTTGTACAGTTGCTACGTCCTTAATCTTTATAGTTTGCCCATTGACTTGTTTTAAAACCGCTTCTTGCAAATCTTCTAAAGCATAAGCTCTACCGCTACCTTTAATGATGTATTGATTACCATATTGGTTTATCACACCACCAGGTGCATTTGTGTTTGCTTCCTTAACCTTCTCTACGAGTTCTGAAAGACTAATGTTATAATGCTTCAGCTTTTCAGGATTGGCAAATACTTGGTATTGTTTATAATCGCCACCAATGACCACCACATTTGCAATACCGCCAATCGCTTTTATTCGTGGTCTGATTGTCCAATCAGACAATGTTCTT
Source organism: Aequorivita sp. (assembly GCA_034675805.1). GTDB lineage: Bacteria > Bacteroidota > Bacteroidia > Flavobacteriales > Flavobacteriaceae > Aequorivita. Next base: position 481,375 of record JAUCCX010000001.1, read on the forward strand.
AATTCCATTGGCGATAAACTATCCGATGTTACACCCAAGAGCATTATTTCGCCCATAATGGAAGAAATAGGTGCCATTGTTGGGGCTCCGATGCCTTCGGGAAGGTTTTCACGAACCATTGGGATACGTTCACTAACAATTTGTCGTGCCCGATAAATATCGGTTCCCCATTCAAATTCTATCCAAACAATAGAAACTCCTGCTGCCGATGACGAACGAATCCGTCTCACATTTGGCGAACCATTTAAGGCTGTTTCCAGTTGATAGGTTACTAATTTTTCTACTTCTTCAGATTCCATTCCGTGTGCTTCGGTAAGGATTGTTACCGTTGGTGCTGTAAGGTCTGGGAATACGTCCACATTCATAGTGCGCGCATAATAAATGCCCAATACGCTCAATGCAACCGCGCCCAACAGAATGAGCAATCTATTATGAAGTGAAATTGATAATATTTTGTTTAACATATAAGAAATTTTAAATGTTGAATTTTAAATGCTGAATTTGAAATGTTGAATGTTGAATTTTAAATGTTGAATGTTGAATGATGAATTTTGAATAGAACCCGTATTCATAATTAACGATTCACAATTCACAATTTATTTGATTGAGTCTTGAGAGGTTTTAACGATGGATGTAAGGATTCTGATTAATTCTTCTACTTGAATCAATAGATTTGAAACATCAGCATTCACAATTTTACTATGTTGAATGAGCCTTAACCAATATTTTGTTTCCCGTGCTTCCTTTGATGCTATTGACATTTTGTGTGTAAAATCACGCTTGCTAATCCCTGCAGTCGCTTCTTCCACATTGGCTCCAATACTTGTCCCACTTCTTAATACTTGTTTGGAAAGCACATATTCATTTTGAGCTTTCATCTGTTTATAAAGCTCAATAATTTGCAATGCAAATTCAAAGGATCTATTTAAAATGATATTGTCTTTTCTGTTTTCCATCATTCAAAATTTATAATTCATAATTCAACATTTCGTTAATGTTCGTGACCGTGAGCAGGTGTTGAGCCTGACATTGAAGCCATTTTAACTTGATAGGCTCCTTTTGTGACAACCACCTCGCCTACTTCCAAACCTTGTATAATTTCTACATTCTCACCATTGCGTTTTCCAATTTTCACAGGTCTTCTTTCAAAGCTTTCGCCTGAAAGTTGCACGATAACGGAATAACTTCCATAGTCCTCTAATAAGGCATTAACAGGAATCATAGTGTTTTGGGTTGCGTCTCCCATCGCTATTTGAACTGACGTTAGGCTTCCCTCTGGCATATCGACTTCTATATTTACTTGAGCAAAAACAGAAATCAGTGGGTTTTCACGTTCCACATCTTTACCAATAGATAGGATTTTGCCTTCGGCATCAGTTACGTCTTTCCATTGTCCATCGCTCGTCTGATACCAAATACCCTGTACATTATCCATTGTAAGTCCGTAGTTGGGTGCTAATTGGGTTTTTAATACTTTGGACTGATGTGTACCAATAGTTACCAAAGACACACCTTGGTCTACATAATCGCCATTGGAAACGCTTATGGATTTTATAAATCCATCAAATGGTGCACGAATTTGTTTACTGCCTCCTGAAACGCCAGCCACCAAGGATTGATAATTAGCCTTGGATATCTCAAAACTACTTTCCACTTTTTCAAATTCAGATTTGGGGACAATTTTAGATTCGTATAGCTCCTTCTTTCTTTCATATTCAGATTTGGCCTGTTGGAATTTCGCTTTCGCGGAAGCGATATCTGTACTCAAATTGTTTGAAGCCAAACCTTGACTATTTAAACTCATCAACAGCTGACCTTGTTTTACCGCTGTGCCTTCCGTGAGGTTATCCACTTTAAAGTCTACGACACCATTGGATTTTGCCGCCAAGGACTTTGTTGAACCTGACGAGGGCATCCAAACACCGGATGTGTTGATGACATCGTAAATTTTACCGGAAACAACAGGTGCAGTCTGAAAATCAATTTTCCAAGCCTGTTCTTTCAAAAACGAAATAGTCCCATCATCTTCGGCTACACCCAAAGCTTTTATGGCTTCGTCTGTATTGGCATAGACAGTAACATCATCTATCGTAATTTTATCTGAAAATTCGGGTGTCGTTAATTCAAAAACCAATTGATAGTTTCCGGCTTCTTTCGGTTGAATGGTAGGCGAAAATATACCTGGGGATGAAGGTGCTTCGACTGTACTGCGAATACCTTTATCTCCTTTAATCAAACTTACGGTAACTGAACCTTCGCGAACTGGCTGGTGTTTATCCAACACCGTAAAGTGGGCTGCAAATCTGCTTGAATTACCAACTATTAAGGCAGGGAACTCTACAAATAGTTCAGTTCTATCCGTCCAAATGGTATAATCTAAACGTGGCATTTCTTCACCAGCGTGCGTTCCATCAGGATTATGTGCGTGTGCGTCTTCTGCCTTGTTATTACAGGACATTGCCAAAAAGGCAAGCACTATTATTATGTATTTCATCATCTTTGTCTTTTTGTTTTTTAGTGGTCGTGGTGCTCAGCACCATCATCGTGTTTATGAGATTTTGAATCTTCATCTGAATGATTACCGTTTGAATCGTGGTCGGGCCCGTGGTCCTTTGTCTTTGTTTCCTTAGAATCTTTTCCTACTTGAAATTCCTCTTGCTCTACGGTTTCATCATTCATATGACTACCATCGGCGTTGTGTTCGTGACCGTGATCGTCATTACTTTCGGTTTTTGTTTCTCTGCAAGAGGTTACAAGAAAAGTTGATGCGATTGCTATTGTGAATAATATTTTTGAAATTTTCATTTGTGTATATTTTTAAGTTTATAATTGATGTTTTAATAGCTGTGCTTGAAGAAGTTGTAATTCCTTTTCCATTTGCAGCATTTTATCTGAAGCATTTCTGTAAAACTGAAGCTCAACGTAGTAATCCATAAACGAAAACTCGCCCAACATATAAGCCTTAAAAAGCAGTTGTTCGCTATTTAAATTGCCCATAGTGGTTCGATACTCATTAAATTTTTCGAGCATCAATTCGTATCGATTATATGTTTGCTGAAATTGTGCGTAAAGCGAGGCAGTAATCACTTGAGTGTTCGATTGCTGATAGTCATAATCAGCTTCGGCAGCTTTTACTTTGTTCTTGCTACTCCAAAGCGGAATGGAAAGACCGCCATAAAAACCAGAATAATTGCTACCGGCAACCCCTTGGTAGTTATAGCCAAGTGCCACATTGGGCAACACCTTGTTTTTTTCCAATTTTATTTTTTGAAGCGAAGCTTCTTCATTGGCTTTCAATTCTTGCAATTGAGGGTCATTTGTCAATTTTTCCCGCCAAAGATTTTCAATTGTTCCAATTTCGGCGGTCAAAACTATTTGTGATGAGATTCCGTCAATAGGATTTCCACCGTTCAAAGTTTGGAGTTTAGACAGTTGAATTTGGATATCGCTTTCTATCTGTTGAACAACGAACTGCTCTTGAATCCAAGCAATTTTCGCCTTATTCAAGTCTAAAATGCCTACTTGCTCTTTGTCAAAAAGTTCTTGAATTTGATCGAAAACCTGCTTGCTTTGGGTTCTTCTTTCGGTTTCAATCACTTTTTGTTTTTGTAAGAAGGTAAGTTCCAAAAGAATGTCCTTTGCTTGCAATAAGACTTCTTGTCTTTTTCTTGAATAGGCTAACGCTAACTGTTGCGATTTAGATGCGTTCCACTTGTTACGAGAACCATATACAGAAGGAAATTCAAAAGATTGTGAAATTTGATATTCGGTATAATCTCCGGTTGCATTATCGCCAAAGGGCAAATAATAGCCAGAAAGCTGTGGGTCGGGTAAATTATTGGTGCTCTTGTTTTCGAGTTGCTGACTTTCAATAAATGATTGGTAGCCTTTTAACTCTGTATTATTCTGTTCTATTTCGTTCAAAACTTCCTCAACAGTTACAATTTGTGAGAAACCAGAAACAAAGAACAGGCATCCGCAAATTGCGAACACGATGTGTTTATTCATTGTTTGAAATTTTAGGTTTAATCTGAATTTGTAATATGGAATACTAACGTAGCCGTAAAGTATTCCTAAACGATTAACCTAAAGATGGTGGGCCTCGAGAGTCGAGGGAAGAAAGATAAGAATTAAAATATGCGCTGGGTGGATGATACCCCGTAACCTTTTCGTCTTCATCATAGTTTATAGAAACACTATAACGATTAAGAAAGATAGATGTTTTTACATCCTTTTTAACATTGATTTGTTTGACACTACTTTCGTGTGCTACTAATATTTCATTAGCAACTACCGTATGTGTATGTACCTCAAAAAAGAAATCTAAAAACCCTCTTTGAGAACTTTCTTTTACTGGAACATCGTGATGATGACTATGCCCCCCAGTATGCGCAACAGCTTTATGCGAGTGTTCAACTTCGTGTTGGTGATGCGTGTGTGGAGCGATGTTATGCAAAAGCAATAGGCTGAATATGCCCAAAAAGAAAATTGCTTTTATGTGATTGTGCTTTTGCATCTGTTGCAAATATAAAATTTTTTATTGGTTTCTTTGCTGTAAATTATTTCGTGGTAAGAGTTAGAAACAGCCATTTTGTATCTCTGTAAGACGAATTAAGCTTCTGAAAAAATATAAATGTGTTATCATATAAGACCCTCTGGATTTTTTTCGAATAAAAGAGCGCGTGCCACGACTGCTCCAATGGGTTTCTGCGAATAATCCAAAGCTAGACAACGATGGACAAAAGTAGAATCGCATCCCCAAAGAGAAATCAAAACCCCCATCGTGCCCCTCTACTAACATTTCATATGATTCAATTACTCACCACAAGCCTCTTCGCAACAAATTGATTCCCAACACTCACCTTCACTAAGTAAATCCCAGAGGCAATTCCGTCAGTCGTTATTCTGATGTTTTTGTGTGCTCCAAAATTTCCATTGAACAACTCCTTTATCTTCTTGCCGGAAATATCAAAAAGTTGAATACTTCCTTCCGAGGTTAAAGTTTGCGAAATGGTAAATTCCGAGGTCGCTGGATTGGGATATAATATGATGGGACTCGCTGATAGCTCATTATCACCAACCTCCAGAATCCCCAGACAAAAGTTAATCACATTGTCAAAGCTGAACATTCCCCTTCCAAAAGTTCCCGCATAAAGTGTTTGCGTTGGTTCGTGGAATTTCAAGTCCATAACAACGGTAAGGGGCAGCCCATTGCCGAGAATATCCCAACTTGCACCATCATTTATCGAAAACCATACATTGAGATCTGTCGCTACAAAAAGTATTTCTTTCTCTGGGTAGGCAATAATGTCGTTTACTGGCAAGTTGGGCAAGTTAGAAGATATGTCCGTCCAGTTTTCTCCTCCATCCGTGGTTTTGAAAACGTGAGGGGTATATTCCAGATATTTAAAACCGGAAACTGTAACATAGGCAATCATATCATCATTTGGAACCATCGCGATAGAAGTAATATATTGATCCGGAAGGCCAGTGCTTATATTTGTCCAAGTAGTACCGCCATCAAAAGTTACATTTACGTTTCCGTCGTCGCTTCCGGTATAAATTACGTCGAGATTGTTATAAGAAGAGGCGATTGCGGTAAGCGTTCCGAAAGCCAAAGAACCGCTGGGATGAACGCCATCTGTTAAATCTGGACTGATTACAGTCCAGTTGGAAGCTTTATTGGAAGTATATAATCTATTTGTTCCGTAATAAAGAATTTCGTGGTCAAAAGGCGAAATTATCACTGGTGTGTTCCAGTTGTTCCTGTCGCTGCCACTAATCCCATTGGTGGCATAATTAAAACTGTCTCCCCCATCGGTGCTTCGACCTAAGTTTCCATATTGCGACTCCACGTAAATGTAATTATTATCCACCGGATCAACATTTACGTGAAAACCATCACCACCCCAAATTGAGTTCCAGTCACTCGCTCCACCAGTAACAGTTCTTATCGTATTGTTGTCCTGGGTTCCTCCGTAAAGTCTTTCCGGTTGGGTTCTGTCAACTTCAATATTGTAAAATTGAGTTATGGGAAGGTTTAAGTACTTTGTCCAACTGTTGCCACCATCATTTGAAATATAAGCACCGCCATCGTTACCGGCGAGCATAAAATCGCTGTTGGTTCTTGAAAACTCCAGCGCGTGATGATCGACGTGCATACCTTGTAAAGTCTCCCAAGAAACACCGCTATCGGTAGATTTTGCAATCTCAAGACCTACAATATATACTTCTGATGAATTGGTTGGATTTACACGAAGATTTCCAAAATACCAACCAAAATTGGCATCAATGCCACTTAAAGCACCTGCAGGAGTTACCAATGTCCAATTGTTGCCATTGTCGGTGCTTTTATACAGACCATCGAATTTGTTAGTTATTTCATTAGTGGTGTAACGTGCATAAACCGTAGAAGGATCGGATTCCGAAACAGCAATTCCTATTCTTCCCGTATGTATATTTGGAGCAGGGAGTCCGTTGGCCTCTCCCAACTGTGTCCACGTGGTGCCACCGTCCATAGAGCGATGAATCGTGGAGGTTACCCCAGCGTAATCACGTTCCCAAGGCTTACGGGTGCGTTCCCACATTGCAGCGTAAAGAATGTTGGTATTTGCCACGTTCATCGCAACATCTATTGCTGCTGTTGAATCAGTCACAAACAGCACCTGCTCCCAACTTCCACCTCCGTTTAGGGTTCTATAAATTCCCCGCTCGCTATTTGTACCGTATAATTGACCCGTAGCAGCCACAAAAACACGGTCTGGATCTACGGAATCCACTACAATTCGGCCAATATGATTGCTTTCAGGCAAACCTATGTTTGACCACGTATCGCCTGCGTTGTCGCTCCTATAAATTCCATCGCCAAAAAAAGCACCGTCCGTCGCACTTCCATTTGCTTCACCCGTTCCTGCATAAATCCGTTGCGGGTTAGAAGGTGCAATAGCAATGTCTCCAATGGATAGTTTTGCTTCATCGTCAAAAATTGGAATCCAGTTTGCACCGCGGTCATAACTTCTAAAAATTCCACCTGTAGCGGTGGCAACGTAAAGATGGTCATCGTTATCGGGAGCTATTGCAACATCTGTAATTCTTCCGCCCGTGTTTAAGGGCCCTACGAATTCCCATTCGCCGGCAACTTCAGGCGATCTGTTGGCAAGAATTTGTTTTGTTTGAAGAATGGCTTCTTTATAGGCTTCTTTATTTATATAATTGTTCGGATAGGCACGCTGATTATACATCCACTCCGCGGGATATTCCATTTTTCCATTTTCTTCTTGGATAATATTTTCAAGTCCACTGGCAGACACGCCTTCTGAATTATCCTTATAACTTGAAATTAAAAGTGTAGAAAGCAAGAGCAAAAGGACCATCAGAAAAAAGGGAAGTGTGTATCTTTTCATAACGAATATTTTAGGATTTGCAGTATTTTTAACCAAGGCTCATTTTGCATTCCGCTTGATTATAAATACAGTCATATTTTTTTAAGTTATGCACTTATGTTATTGATTACTCTCTAAACGTAATCAATGGTGAGCCAACTATGTTTCAAAAGTTGAACAGCATTTCAAAAACTACTATTTTAGCGTTGGGGTAACCGCATTTGTATAGCTATAACAACCTCGCTTCTATTTAGACTGATTCTAAACAAATATATATAAATTTTGAATACCATTCACCTTATATGACTATTTATTTACAATTAACTTTCGCATATCTGAAATAAAATGATTTTAATTGTACACTACAACTTTCAGGATTAAAGGACTTTAATGTATTACGCTATACGCCGAATGTTTTGTAAAATTTTCGGATTAACACAGTTTAACATCATATCTCATCCAGTGATTTACGATTGCGATTTGTGCTTTTTTTAAACTGTGTAGGTGTCATTCCCGTTACCTTTTTAAACTGATTACTCAAATATCCAACACTACTATAATGTAGCTGAAAAGCAATCTCACTTAAAGTTAATTCATCATAAACTATGAGTTCTTTGACCCTTTCAATCTTTTGATTGATGATATATTGCTCAAATGTGATACTTTCTACGGACGAGAACAGTGAACTTAAGTATTTGTAATCAAGATGAATATTTTCGCTTATATAATCTGCCCATTTGAAATCCAATTCTTCGGAAGAATGATGGATTTTATCTACAACTAAAGTTTTCATTTGCTCAATAAGTTGACTTTTACGGTCGTCAATCAAACTAAATCCTGAATTTTGAAGCGCATTGGAAAGACCATTTTTGGTCTGGGCATTTAATGATGAAAATAATCTAACCGCCCCCAATTTGACAGAAACATAAGGTATTTCAAGTTGTTCCAAAATATTAGATACCGCCGAAATACATCTTGGGCAGACCATATTTTTTATATGGATAATCTCACTCATATTTTATCTTTACTAAAATAATGTCAATCCGGATTTGTAAAAAGAATAATAAACGGCTAATAATGCGGCAGCCATAAAAATTAAGACTATCACTACCAAAGCTATGATTTTATCTTTTTTCGTAATATCAACTTTAGGTTGATTCTTTAACTTTTTATTTCGCCTTCTTTTTCTTCTGCTTTCACTCATCATCGCTCTCCTTTTAAAAACCAAGATTACTTTGTGGTCTTATTCAGAATATCCGATTAATTCAGAATTGTTTTTATTCCAAAGTCGCACTTACCTCACCACATTTTAGCATTGATTCTCCGTAATAGGGGTTGCGAATTTCTGTTTCTAAACTTAACCAATAAGCACCTTTGTTACCATCCACCATTGGACAGAACTCAATATAAACCTTCTCGTTAATCCCAAAAAGTTGCACACCACTTATCATATGGGCGGAAAGATGGTTGAAATGCCCTCTTTGAGTTGCTATATCAGCATTGCTCTCTATAGCATTAGCAGACGTTGTTAACTCCTTCTGAATGGTCATCCAATGGTTGTGTGCTTTTTCATCGGATAACAACTTCATATCTACTTTTTTCAAAGATTGGTTTATTTGTTTTCCAGCTTGTTGAGCTCCCTTGGCATCATCATTTACCAATGCATCCTTCAAAAGGATATAATCCTCAAAAACCTGTTTCAATTGATTTTGAAATTTTTCTGAAACGACTATTCTTTCTTTCATTTCTGAATGATCGGTTGTAGCTGCATCTCCTCCAGAGCTACCTTCCTGCATTCCCAAATGGCCTTCGTGACCAGTCATTGTTTTACCACCTGACGCATTCATCATACTTTTTTTGCCCTGTAATTGTGCTGCTGCATCTACGGTAAAAGTGCCATTGGTTACCACTTCTTCTCCATTGGACAGGCCGTCAACTATTGTATAATTATCTCCGTTTTTAGCTCCTAAAGTCACCTCACGCATTTCAAAAATGGGTTCATTAGGATTGGTTTTCACATAAACCAAAGACCTGACTCCAGTCCAAAGGACTGCGGAAGCTGGAACGCTTATTTGCGATTGATTTTCTGTGCTTTTCGAAAGTTGGACTTTGGAAGTAACAAACATTCCAGGTTTAAAAAGCCCCTCCTTATTGTTTAAGGTTGCCCTTACGGTAATGGTTCTGGATTGGGTATTCAAACTTGGATCGATAAAAGATACTTTTGCTTCGAATTCCTTATTGGGATAGGCATTGGTGGTAACGGTTATTTTTTGCCCTTCTTTTAGTTGAGAAATTTGGTTTTCATAAGCATCAAACATTGCCCATACCGTTCCTAAATTACTGACCTTTACAATTGGCTGTCCTTGTTTAACGTAGTCGCCTTCCTCTGCCATTTTTTCGGAAACCGTCCCAGAAACTGTGGCGTAAATTGGAAAATTCTCACGTACTTTTCCCGAAGACTCAATTTGATCGATTTGGTTCTCTGAGAGCTTCCACAATTTCAATTTATTTCGAACTGCCTTATATAAACCTGGTTGCGACTCCTTCATAGATGCCGCTGTTAAAAGTTCCTGTTGTGCGGCAACAAGTGCCGGCGCATAAATGGTAGCCAATAATTGACCTTTTCGAACTTCTTCTCCCGTAAAATTGACATTGAGTTTTTCAATTCGGCCTTCAAAATAACTAGCTTGTACCGCATTGGCCTCCTCGTTGGCCATAATTTTCCCTGAAAGCAACATTGAATTTCCATCTGCTTCTGATGCATTCCCAACAGTAACCGTTTGAATATTAGCCAACGCCATTGCGTTATCAGTCATTTTTATCTCGTTTAATGCTAGACCTTCTCCTCCTGATTCAGCCGGGATTAAATCCATCCCACAAATAGGGCAATCTCCCGGTTCTGGTTGCATAATTTGTGGATGCATTGAGCAGGTCCACATTTGGTTAGCAGCAATTTCTTCTGAATGGTTGTGGTTGTCTTTGGAATTATTTGTCGTCTCACCACCAAACAGCAGAAAACCTCCTACCAGGCCAATAACCAAGGCAACACCCATGTAAATGATATTCTTTTTCATTGTTATATTTTTATTTATTATTCTCTAATCTTTTTATCATTGTTTTCATTTCTTCAATTTCCTTTCGTTGAGCCTCTATAATATCATTAGCCAGTTTCTTAACTTCTGGATCTTTTATGGCGGCTCTTTCACTCGTTAAAATAGCAATCGAGTGGTGCGGAATCATAGCCTTCATCCAGAGAACATCGCCGATAATTGGAGCTTGTGCTCTCACAAGACCTAATGCCCCCGCAAAAAGAATAATGCTACCCAAAACAATTGCTATATTCTTCTTTTTGTTTTGATACATGCTACGCATAGCTACAAACATGATTATGGCCATAGCGGCAATCCCCAAGCAACTCATATAAAATCGCGTTAGACTAAAATAGACGTGATCTAATTGATACGTGTTTAAATACATGGTAATGTACATAGCTACGAAGGATGCTGCGAGCATCCCTACAAATTTTGTGTAGTTGCTTTTCTTCGAATTTTGATGTGAATTTTCCATTTTATGTTGATTTTAGTGTTACTTATTTTGTTCTTTTTCTAATTGTAGGTACTGATGTGTCTTTTAAATTTTAGGCGCTGTTTTTCTAACTACCATTATTTTTTATTCCGTGATGACGAATGCGTTTTTTTATTAATCGAACAATTGAAGCGCCAACGCACCACCAACTATTAAGATTAGTATGGTATATATTATATAATTCAACCATTTTTTAACAACAGACTTTTCCGTCGTATTTTGACTCCCGTTTTTGCAACATTCTTTCATGGTTATAAATTCTTTTTATTGCACTAAATCCTATCAACTATACTTGAAAATGAGAGATGAACTATTACTAACCAATGAACAAAGACATCCACCCCTCAAAATCAAGTGCTCTTCACTAAACTTCTCTTTTTCAAAAATTTTTAATTACCTGACAGAGGAAGAGAGATGTTATTCTTTTAGGGATTTAATCTCTCCCCTTGTACAGGCAACTATTAACCAAATCAACTTTTCTTTTTCAAAATTTATTGTGCCTGATATGGGAAGGATCTCACTAACTATTAACCATATTTCCCTTCCCACAACAGGGCTTAACTATTCAGATATCTTTATCACTTTACAACCTTCTGTTAACTAAAAACCAGATCATCGAAAAGGATTATTATAGAAAGGATTATCTATTGAATAGTTTTTTGAACTTTTCCGCATTTAAGCATTCCACTACCGTAATACGGATTTCTAACTTCCTTACTTGTACTTAACCACGCGCTACCTTTATCATACATGGGGCAAAATTGTTCGTAAAGCGCGCTTTTTGTTCCTGTAATGGCTACCATATCAGCAATATCCTTACTTAACGTTTTAAAGTGCTCGCGTTGATGATCTATGGCACTTTCAGAAATATGTTCTGCGTGTTCTGTAGCATCCTCTATGATATCGGCCAGCTCTTTTTGATCCTCTTTGCTATAGTTTTTCATATCAAAAGCCTTTAGAGATACCATTAATTTAGTCCCCGCCTGTGCCGCTTTTTTTGAATCATCTCCTACCAAAGCATCTTTCATTGTAAAATAATCTGCCAAAACTGCTTCTGCTGTTGGATTGTTCATCTTGTCCATTTTCATAGCGCTATGGTCCATTTTCATATCACCCTGATTGTGATTCATTTTTCCCTTTTCCTGTGCATTGGTAAAAGAAATTGCTAACAATAGCATTCCTGCTATACTCATTTTTAAGTTTTTCATTTTTATTATATTTAATTATTGTTTATAAACTGTCTTTTAATTGGGTGATAAAACCAATAATTTCTTCTGCTTCACCTTCTGATAATAGTGCATCTTTATGAATCAAAGTGTAAGATTCCAAAGGCATTTCGCCATTTTCAATTTGCTTGACAATAGACCGTAACTTACTTTTCTTTCTTCGATTGGATAAGGAATCCCATTCACTAAAATTAAGTTCGGCCTTTCCTTCTTTTATATGGTCTTCCAAAAACCAAGCTGCTGGCTGAATCTTATTATACCAGGGGTACTGTGTATTATTACTGTGGCAATCGTAGCAGGATACCTGTAACTTTTTTTGAATAGTTTCGGGGACATTATGAACCACCATAAAATCTGTTGGCGGAACAGTGTCGCTTTGGTTGCGAGTCGTGGGAACAAATTGAATCCCCACAAACGCTACCAGTACTATTAGTGCTATGATCTTTACAATTCTCATTTAGTTGATCTCCTTTTGCACCTCCCCGCAGTCCAACATTTTACTTCCGTAGTAAGGATTTTTAATTTCTTTGCTCCTACTTAACCAAGCACTACCCCCATCATACATTGGACAAAAAAGTTGGTATAGGGTATTCTTTGTTCCAGTAATGCCAACCATATCGGTTACATCTTTGCTCAATATTTTAAAATGCTCTCGCTGATGGTCTATATCGCTTTCAGAAATATGTTCTGCGTGTTCTACAGCGTCTTCAACTATATCTTTTAAATCTGCTTTTTGAGCATCTGTATAATTTGCAACATCAAGATTGCCTAAACTCGTTGCCAGTGTTGCACCAAGTTCTTTTGCCTTAGCATTATCATCTGCTACCAAGGCATCTTTAAGATTGAAGTAATCATTTAGGATGGCTTCTGAATTACCCTCTCCACTCATTGCCATTTCTTTTTTATCACTATGGTGATGACCGTCACTGTTATCGTGATTCATTTCTGAATGGTTTCCATCAGTACTATTTTCTTCTTTGTTGTTGTCTTTACAAGACATTACGGTTAAGGTTATAAATGCTATCGCAACTATACCTAATGTTGATTTTAATTTGTTCATTTTGTTTTTGATTTTAGTTATTAATATTTGATTTAAATTTATAATTATAACTGTTTGTACAACATAATTATCTTCTTGGCTCTATTTATTTTGAGTCTATGTTTTGCTTAATTTCTTCATATTCCTCTTTGGTTATTTCTCCTTTTGCATACCGCTCATCCAAAATTTCGAGGGCATCTTTACGTTTTTTTATCTTTTGCTGTTTTCTGCCAGAATAAATAACAATACAGAGTATTATAATTCCCAGTAAAATCAGCCAATCCCATTCGTACATCATAATAGTTGGTTTTAAAATCTTGCGGAAAGCCCGCCACCGGCTCCAAACCGATTATCGTAGCTTGCCATTAAAGAAAAGTTGCGTGATAAATAATATTCTACACCAGCACTCCAAGTGGTTTCCTCGCTGAAATTGTCTCCTGCGGGAAGGTCGTTCACCCAGCCAAAATCTGCTTGGTATTCATACTTTCCGAATATCGCCGTTCGTGGAAATATGAAAATCTCACGACTCAAACTTACTTCGGGTCGCAGTTTACTATCCATACGTACGTCGAGATTGAAGAGATAGGGGGTCAAAAATCGAATTCCCGCAATGGCTGTTGTTGTTATATTGTCCATACTATCCCTCACATCATTTTCCATATTCACACCTCCGAACACTCTAAAATAATCATGCAAATATCTTTCGTAGGTCACTTCGGCTTCAAGATTCTGGTTCCACCCATATTCCGCGGACACGTTGAACTGATTGCGGATGTTTGATGCCACAAAATTAAATGAAGCCATATGCGAAGCCATATCCACCAATGACCAAGCGTAGAACCGATCTGTTTCATTGACCAATTTGGAAACAGGGTATTTTGCCATCCTCGAATCGCGCGGCGTGTCGTAACTGAAGATTCTGTCCATCCCGGCATTCATATGATAAAGAATGTGACAATGCAAAAACCAATCACCATATTCATCGCCATCATTCCCGTGAAATTCAATGGTAACTTGCTCCATTGGCGGTACGTTCACCGTGTGTTTTAAGGGGGAATATTCTCCATTTTTATTGATAACCCTGAAAAAATGGCCGTGCAAGTGCATGGGGTGGTGCATCATCGTGAGGTTGTTGAAGGTGATCCTGGTTACTTCCTTTCCACTGATCTTTATTTTATCAGTCTCGCTTAAGGGAACCCCGTTCATACTCCAGATATACCTGTTCATATTGCCGGTAAGGTTGAGCAGGACTTCCTTTACAGGAAGGCTTTCATCGAATGAAGTTTTCTCAGGAGACTTTAGATAATCATAATTATATTCGGAAAACATATCCATTCCGTCCATATCCATTCCATCCATTTTCATTTTGGAATGATCCATCTTTTCGTTCTTCATTGAATCTTCTGGCATATTCATACCTGCCCGTTCCGCAGGCGGGTTCATCTTTTCATCACCCATCTCCATTTTGGAATGATCCATTTTTGAATGATCCATTTTTTCGTTTTTCATCGAATCCTTCGGAATATTCATACCTGCCCGTTCCGCAGGCGGGTTCATTTTTGAATGATCCATCCCTGCCCGTCCGGCAGGCGGGTCCATGTCCCCCATCTTCATACCGTATTCCTCCTTCATCTCGAAACGCTCATCTTTTTTTGGACGGAATTTTAAAGCGTGCGCACCCATTTTCATATCCATTTTCGCCATTTCCTGCATCATTTCTATCTTATCCGGCTTTGCAATAATTTCCGCTGGAAGAATTTCTCCATTTCCGAAATAGGCTGTGGTAGTTCCCGAGCCATCCTGTGCCATTGCCCGCAGTTCAATCTTTCCATCTTGAGGGATGGTGATTATAAAATCAAAAGTTTCGGCCGTAGCTATAAAGGTTTTACTGTGTTCTACCGGAACAACATCCTTTCCATCAGCAGAAACCAACAATGGGGATTCCCCACCAAATGTCATCCAAAATTGGGAAGAGGCAGACCCGTTGATAATGCGCAAGCGCACCTTCTCTCCAGGTGTGTAATCAGGATATTCTACAGTTTTTTCTCCGTTGATCAAAAATGCCGGATAATATACATCGGCAATGTCTGCGCCTTCCATCCGCTGGCGCCAGAAATCGAGCTGCGCACCGAATGCTCCCCTTGCGATCACTTTATTTAATGGGGTTGAAGTACCTTTCTTCATTTGGTACCACTCATTGCCACGTTTCAGGTTACGCATTACGTTTTTAGGTTTTTCATTCGTCCAATCGGACAGCATCAGGATCAAATCCTTATCATAGTCCAAGGTCTTTTCCTTCGGATTAATCAATATAGACCCAAAAACTCCACTTTGTTCCTGAAACATTGTATGCGAATGGTACCAATAGGTTCCATTTTGCCTTAATGGAAATTCATATTTAAAAGTAGTTCCCGGTTTTATTGGAGGTGTTGTTAAATAGGGTACCCCATCCATAAAATTGGGCAATAAAAGTCCGTGCCAGTGAATGGAAGTTTCAACGCTCATTTCGTTTTTTACGTAGATAACCGCATACTCGCCCTCGGTAAATGTCAGGGTTGGCCCTGGAACAGTACCGTTAACGGTCATTCCCATTACCTGTTTGCCGGTTTTATTGACCATTTCTTCTTTGAGGGTCAACGTGTATTCACGCACGGGAAGATTATCAACGTTACCTTCAACAGATTGTCCAAAAAGTGTCTGACCCGTGATTACTATAAGAAAGATAATAAACTGTATGTTTTTCATTTTGAGGTTTTTATCAAGATTATAAATTTACGCTGTTTTTGATGTTTGACTCTTTTAGGGATGCCTACTTTGATTAATTCGTTAAATAATTAATAAGAGCGGATTGAACATAATAAAGTTTTAGCGTCTCGATCTGTGCCGTTTGAAACTTTAACTGTAATTCCTGTATATCAAGTACGTCATTAAAATTAATAGTTCCCGTTTCATAGTTCTTAATTAGGATCTCTTCGGCATCTTTGGCCTGTTTCAGGTTGTTTGCCTGTGTGTTGAATTTAATCCTTGCCTGATTGCGCTGCGATATTGCTTTAGACAAATCAGCTTTAAGCGCATTCAAGCGCTCTTCTTTTTGGGATTGTATCTCCTGTTTGCGCAATTCATTTTGCTTGGTAACGGATTTATATTTATTGTTAAAAATTGGTATCGACACGGAGACCATTGGCATTACCATATCTTTAAAAGAACTGGTTATCATTGGGCTATTTTCTTGATTTATATACTCCACCCCAAAACCAATCATCGGGCCACTTTCTTTTTGGTTTAACAACTCTGACTGTTCCACAGACTCATAAAGTTTGTCATATTTGAGCAATTCTGGATTAATGGACAGGCCCTCGTAGCTATAAAAACTGTCGTCTTCTGGAATGTTCAGGGAAGAGGCCACTGATACATCTTTATCATATTGTCGGTTCATCAAACTATTTAAAGCTGCTTGTATGCCTTTATTTTGCTGAATCAAAACATCTATTTCCTGTTTTAGTTCGTTCTGCCTAATCTGCAACCGCAATACATCCACTGCCGATGCCTTGCCCACTTCTACCGAAGTGAGGGCAAGACGTTCATAGGTTTCCAAGAGTGCTATATTCTGATCAAGCACAAGCTGTTTGGCCCTGATTTCATAGAGCAGGTAATAGAATTCGGATACCGAGAGGGCAAGCTTCCGTTTAGCAATGGTTACTTCCACAAATTGAGCGTCCGCCATTGATGTGGCATAATTTTCCCTTGCGGATATTGTCCCAAACCAAGGTAACATTTGCATTACAGAGACTTTAAAACGCTCCATAGGCATATCCATCTCTGGAGCTATAGCCATAACACCAGCGTTAAATTCGGTATTTGGCAAGCTGTTGGCTTCATTTACTTTTTCAGAAGCAATCTTATACTGAAGATCAAACTTTTGAATCTCCGGACTATTGCTTATCGCTTCCTCAATAAGAGTTTCTAACTGTTGCCCTTGTGAAGACCAGCTAAAAAATAGCAGCGAAACAACAAATATCCCTCTAATGCGGAACTGTGGTTTTCGTCCACGGATTATTGTATTAAAATTTAGATTCATTATTTCTAGTTTTCTTTATGGATTCTTAAATTTTTCTTCAATTTTGACTCTCTTCTCCAACTAAACAATACAGGAACAACAAAGAGTGTCATCAAGGCAATCAACATCCCGCCAAAACTCGGAATGGCCATTGGGATCATTATATCGCTTCCACGTCCTGTAGACGTTAAAATCGGCAATAGTGCTAACATGGTTGTTGCAGTGGTCATCAAACAGGGACGTATCCGCTTCATTCCTGCCTCTACTACGGAAGCTCGAATTTCCTTTACAGTTTCAGGATCATTCCTATCAAAGGTTTGCGTAAGATAAGTGGCCATTACCACACCATCATCGGTTGCAATTCCGAAAAGGGCAATAAAACCAACCCAAACAGCGACACTTAAATTAATGGTGTGCATCTGAAACATTTCCCGTAAGTTTTCTCCAAAAAAATTGAAGTTTAAAAACCAATCCTGTCCGTAAAACCAAATCATCAGAAAACCACCTGCAAAAGCGACGGCGATTCCCGTAAACACCATTAATGAAGTGGATACAGAGCGGAATTGGAAATAAAGGATCAAAAAGATAATCCCCAATGCCAAGGGTACAATTACGGAAAGTGTTTTCTCCGCCCGCAACTGGTTTTCATACGTCCCAGTAAACTGATAGTTTATTCCTTTGGGGACTATAAGTTCTCCAGTATCAATTTTTTCTTTGATCAAGGCCTGGGCATTTTCTACCACGTCAACTTCTGCGAAACCATCGAGTTTATCGAACAATACATATCCTACCAAGAAAGTATCCTCACTTTTTATAACTTGTGGTCCCTGCTCATATTTTATATCCACAAGTTCCCCCAAGGGTACCGGATTACCTTTTTCTACAGGCACATAGATCTTTTTAAGATCTTCGGGATCCGATCGCAGTTCACGCGGATACCGAACCCTCACGCCATAGCGTTCTCTCCCTTCCACCGTTTGCGTCAAGGGCATCCCTCCTACCGCAACTTGTAGGATTTGCTGCACATTCTCAATGGTGACACCATAACGGGCAAGACGCTCTCTTTTAATATCTATTAAAAGATAGGGTTTCCCGACAATGCGATCTGCAAAAACGGCTTCCACCTTTACCCCTTCGGCGTGTTTTATAATCTCTTCTAATTCCAAACCAAAAGCTTCAATCTGTCGAAGATCTTGGCCTTTTACCTTAATCCCCATAGGCGCGCGCATCCCTGTTTGCAGCATTACCAATCTTGTTTCAATGGGCTGCAACTTTGGTGCGGAGGTTATACCCGGCATTCTGGTTACACGTACTATTTCATTCCAAATGTCATCTGGAGACTTTATTTCCGGTCTCCAGTTCCTGTAGAATTCACCATCGTCATCTGGAATAAGATTTTGGTCTTTAATAAAAAATGGATCTGCAATTTCTGACTCTTTATAATTGACCTCATTTTCCACCTCACTATTGGGGTTCAGTACTAGATCACCATCTCTTAGTATAAATAATCCATCCTTATTCACTTTAAACCTTTGGCGCTTTCCGTTTTCATTCAGCGCATATTCCGACTTATATTCTATGATGTTTTCATACATTGATAAAGGCGCAGGGTCAAGAGCAGATTCGGTACGTCCAGACTTTCCTACCACAGTCCTAATCTCAGGAATACTCGCCACTGCCATATCCAGTTGCTGCAATATGCGTTTATTCTCTTCTACCCCTGCATGGGGCATAGAGGTAGGCATCAATAGAAAGGAACCTTCATTTAAGGAGGGCATAAACTCCTTGCCCGTGTTTTGCATAATCAAGACTCCAAGAATGACAATAACGGTCGGCACCGAAAGAAATAAAATTTTATTGCGAAGTGCCCACCCAAGAATCCGGGTATAATAACGTTGGAACAACCAAAATACTCCTAATAGTCCAAAACAAATGAGTCCTACAAATAACAGGTTCCAAAAGATACTTCTATCCACACCAAGGGGTCGCCAGAATTCCGCCAATAAGAAGACAACGGCCAAAGCAGAAATAAATATGTTTATGCTATTTGCGCGTTTATCCGATAGCGTTAATCTGTCGGAGATTTTAGAAGCAAACTTCTCATCTTTTAATAAGCCTGTGATACCAAAACCAATTAAAAGAAGCCCTAACCAATATCCAAAAACGATTGATGCAATTCCAATAATTATAAGAATTCCGTTTACTAGATTGCCTGTAGTTTTTCGAATACTCTTTCTTTTGAATAAAAAGGCTGCAAAGGGAGGAATAAGAAATAACGCCACCATAAATGCAGCTACCAATGCCATTGTTTTGGTAAAGGCCAGGGGACGGAATAATTTACCTTCCGCACCAATCATTGTAAATACTGGAATAAAGCTGATAATTGTTGTTAGAACAGCGGTAAGGATAGCTCCTGAAACTTCGGCACTTGCATTATAGACAACCGTATTAATTGGTTGCATTACACCAGTTTCGCCAGAACGTTCCTCTTCCTCATCAAGATGCCTGATAATATTTTCAGTGAGTATGATACCAATATCCACCATGGTCCCAATTGCAATCGCAATACCCGATAATGCGACAATATTGGCATCCACGTTAAAGAACTTCATCGCAATAAATACCATTAATACTGCAACGGGCAAGAGACCCGAGATAAGTATGGAGGCTCTTAGGTTAAAGACCATAACAACAATCACAAATATGGTAATGAGTATTTCCAGACTTAATGCCTCGTCAAGTGTATCCAAGGTTTCTTGGATAAGTAGCGAACGGTCATAAAAAGGGACTACGGTAAGTTGCGATACCGTGCCGTCTGAAAGTTCTTTGGAAGGTAGCCCAGCACTAAGTTCCGCAAGCTTTTCCTTTACGTTGTTAATAACCTCCATTGGGTTTGCACCGTATCGCGCCGTGACAACTCCGCCCACAACCTCAGCACCTTCTTTGTCCAAAATCCCTCTTCGCGGTGCAGGCCCCAAGCTTACATTTGCGATATCCTTAATCCGTATGGAAGTATAATTTTCCGAGGTAACAACCGCGTCTTCAATATCGGCAACAGACTTAATATATCCCAGACCTCTAACCAAATATTCTGCCTGATTGATTTCCATCGTTTGGGCACCGATATCCTTGTTGCTTTCCTTAACTGCTTTCACAATTTCCGCGAGGCTGATATTGTATTGGCGCATCAACTCGGGTTTTACATCAATTTGATATTCCTGTACATAACCTCCAATCGATGCTACTTCAGAAACGCCACTTGCCGAGGAAAGGGCATATTTCACATAGTAATCCTGGATGCTCCGCAATTCGTGCAGATCCCATCCTCCGGTTACATTTCCATCTTTATCGCGGCCTTCCAGCGTGTACCAGTAAACTTGACCCAATCCAGTGGCGTCAGGACCTAAGGACGGATTAACGCCCTCGGGAAGCAAACCCGCAGGCAAAGAATTAAGCTTCTCTAAAATGCGGCTTCGGCTCCAATAAAACTCTATATCCTCTTCAAAAATGATATAGATACTTGAAAATCCAAACATGGAAGAACTACGAATGGTCTTTACCCCGGGAATTCCCAAAAGTGTTGTAGTAAGGGGGTAGCTTATTTGGTCCTCAATATCCTGAGGGGAACGGCCCTCCCATTTTGTATAGACAATTTGCTGGTTTTCACCAATGTCGGGAATGGCATCAACGGCGACAGGGTTGGAAGGTAAAAAACCCGTATCCCAGTTAAAAGGGGCATTTACAACGCCCATCCCTATGAAAAGTGCGAGCATCAAGACGGCGACCAACTTGTTCTCTATGAGAAATTTTATGCTTTTATTCAGCATGTGTAATGATTGTTAAACAGTTAAACATTGAATAAGATTCTGATGATGTCAGAAAATTAAACACAACAAAATGAGCCCGAAATGGCTCTAACCATTGGGCTAATCTTTCCGATAGTTATCGGAAACTGTTTAAAATCAAATTAAATACGTCTCGTGAAGCTTTTGTATATCCCGTATGAGATAGGGAGGAGCATAATCTCTAAAAGGAACAATGTTCGAATCAAGAACATCGAAGAGATTAATATAAGAATGAAAAAAAGTAGCAACAAAGACTTGTTGCTCAAAATTTAATGTATCAAAAGTTATTTTTAAGTCGTCTTGACCTTCTACAACTATTTGCTTATCCGAACAGCAAGAATCATCCTGAACCTCACTTTTACAATCATTTTTGGATTGTTGTTTCTCCATGCCACAGGTCTCAACGTGTCCAAATAAAGAAGAATCCACTAAAATATCGCCACAGTAATGACTATCAACTGTAAAAGAAACAGTTGATAATAACACTATTAGCGCCATACAAAAAGACAATATTTTATGGATAACCTTTTTCATTAATGCCACAAATATATACATAAAAAAAATACCAGCGTGCGTTTAACAATTTTTTCGGATTTAGGAATTTAGATATGCTGTCGTGAGGCCTCTATAAATTTGCTAAATGAGGTTTATATGACGTAAGTCATAGTACAGTTGAAACTTTAAAATTAATTTAGCAGACACTAATTTCACAAACTAATCATAAACACCTTACAACTAATTAATTAAAAAATTATTCGGAAATTTAAACAAGCTGAATATTAAATAAAATTCCATACCTTTAAAACGTGAAACCTTTATTTACTAGAATATTATCCTTCTTTTTAGCAGTTTTTATACTGTTTTCTACCTCTTCTTTTTCGGTAGATATGCACTTTTGTTGTAATGAATTGGTAGCTATGTCTTTTTTTAGTAAGGCAGAATCCTGTACGGAAATGGCATACAAAACAGATAATAAGTCCAAGCAATGCAATTCGATACAAGAAAAAGACTGCTGCGACAATCACACTTTTTTGAAACAAGGAGATGATACTTTAAAAAAAACCAATACCATATCGGAAATCGAAACTCTGGTTTTCTTAAATACTTACCTTTACACTTATATCGACCTTTTTAAAGGTTTAGAGAATAAAGCAACTTCTTTTCAGACCTACAGGCCACCTCTACTTTCTACGGATATAATTATTCTCAACGAGACCTTTTTAATTTAGAATCTACATCGCAGATTGAATTTAATCTGCATTACCTCTATAGCCACAGTTTAACTTCTGGCTAACATTTGTTGTACCCTGTTTTCAACTACACCACACATCATACAATAAAACCATACAGAGCTAACCCTCTTGGTTACAAATAATTCAAGCTATTAGGCCAAAACCTGATGGCAATATTTTCACGTCTATGAGCAACCCAATAGAATTTTGGATTAAAAATATGGTCTGTAATCGCTGCTTAAAAGTAATTACGCAGGAATTGCAGAAACTCGATGTAACCGTTCTTTCATTGGAACTTGGAAGGTTGTTGGTAGAAGCACCAAAAAAAACCAACATCGAAATTGTCAATGCAGTATCAACTGTACTTCACGCCAATGATTTTGAAATCGTTCAGAACGAGGAAGAAATGCTCACAGAAAGAATCAAGATTATTTTAATTGAACAATTGCAAGAGCTACCCTTACATATTAAGGTAAAAACATCTGAACTATTGGCATCGAGTCTTCAGAAGGATTACAAAACATTAAGCAAACTGTTTTCTGTCAATGAAAAAACGACCATTGAAAAGTACTTTATCAAATTGAAGATAGAGAAAGTGAAGGAACTCATCCAACTTAAACAGCATTCCTTTTCAGAAATCGGATACTTATTAGACTACAGTAGTGTCAACCATCTTTCCAGACAGTTCAAGGAAATAGTTGGTATGAGTATGACAGATTATAAAAATACAGATGGTTGGAAGCGAAATTTCTATGATGAAATTATATAGATAACAACGAAAGTTATGCAGAACATAATACTGCAAAACCAATAATTTTAAGTAATTAATTTAAAACAAACACCTATGAAAACACTAACTATTATTTTATCGATAATTGGGCTTGTAAGCCTAAACAGTTGCAATCAGCAAAAAAGCGCAGAGGCATTATTGAAGAACCCCGAGACACGCACAGAGGTCTTCAATGCCATTAGCGAAAATCACGACTATATGTCGGAGTTTATGGAAGATATGCATAAAAGCGAATCCGCAATGCAAATGATGCAAGGTGAAGGAATGCAAAGGATGATCAAAGACAGTATGATGATGAAAAATATGATGGACAACAAACCTATGATGAACTCAATGATGAACCGTATGATGAATGACGGAAAAATGATGGGAACGATGATGAAAATGATGCACGAAAAAGGAATGATGAGCGAGGA
The DNA here is from genome assembly GCA_034675805.1 of Aequorivita sp. Classification (GTDB taxonomy): domain Bacteria; phylum Bacteroidota; class Bacteroidia; order Flavobacteriales; family Flavobacteriaceae; genus Aequorivita. Next base: position 504,947 of record JAUCCX010000001.1, read on the forward strand.
CTGTATGGAATCCTGCACAAAAATGATGGGCGAAAAAGGAATGGATATGCCTGCCGGCAATCCAGGTATGCAGGGTATGAAAAAGGACAATATGGATTCTTCCACCAAGAATGATCATAACGACCATCACTAATTTTTAACAATGAAAAAATAAAAACAATGAAAAAACATCACTGGATATGGATGGTCATCGGTTGTGGACTACCACTTCTGCTCATCTTTTTGGCACCTTCACTTGGAATGGGAAGTGGAACTTGGCTTTTTACATTTATCATTATAATGTTCGCCATACACTTAATGATGCCAATGCGGCACGGGAACCATACTCACGGATTATCCGAGGAGAACTTAAATAAGAAGAAGAAAAAAGAAAATCAAAAAGGGCAACAACATCATTAAAATTTCAACACAATGAAACAAAAATTTCAAATAAACGGAATTAGTTGTGGTGGATGTGTGGCAAGAGTAAAGAAGACCTTGGAAGAACATCCCAACATCGAAAAAGCAGAGATTTTTCTCGCACCAAAAGGAGCTACAATTATCACAATGAAGGAAGCTCTTACTTTAGATGAGTTACAAAATCAACTCAATGAACTAAATGGATACACAATCGAAGAAATAAATTAATAACATCTAAACTTAAAAATTATGCACTATTACGACGGAAGTTTTGGAGGAATGCACCTTATATGGTGGATTATATGGGTTGTTTTAATTGCTTGGATATTCTTTATTCCAGCAGATATCCCGTATCAAAAAACAAAGAAGGAGAGCCCACTCGATATTCTTAAAAAACGCTTTGCAAAAGGCGAATTATCCAAGGAAGAATTTGAAGAATCTAAAAAGATTTTAAACTCGGAAAATTAATCCAAAACTATAAAACTATGTATCGATTAAACGTAAAAAAACTCGGTTTCGCCTTTGGACTCACAGGAGCCATAATTTATTTGGGCTGTATGATTGTGATGGCCACAGCAGGAAAAGAAGGTAGTATCGCCTTTTTTAACAGCCTCTTACACGGCTTAGACACTACCAATATTATCAGGATGGATGTCCCATTATTGGAGGCTTTATTAGGCATTGTTCAAACCTTTATTCTAGGATGGCTTATAGGAGCTTGTATTGGAGCATTTTATAACGCACAAATAAAAGTAAAAGAATAGAAAAACCATTTTATAATTACGCAGAATCTCTGGAGTAAATGAACATCGGTATTGGCGAAAACTTATAAAATAAAATACAGCCCGTAATCAATTTAAAACTAAAAAAAATGAAGATAGTGTGGCAATAGACGGCAAAGACTTAAGCAAAGAGGCCATATAGCACTGCACACCTATTGTTTGGTAATTATTGCTCCGAAAAAAGATAAGAAGTAATCTAGAGTTAGAAAAATGAAAAACACCACAGGCAAAAATAATAAGCTTTCCCTAATAGGTTCCATATCTCTTGGCACGGGTGTAATGATTGGTGCCGGTATATTTGTCCTTATGGGCCAAATAGCCGAGCTGGTGGGCGATTTATTCCCAATTGCTTTTATAGCTGGTGCCGTTGTGGTTGGTTTCAGTTCATATTCCTACGTCAAGTTTTCCAATGCTTTTCCTTCTTCTGGAGGTGTGGTCAAATTTTTAAATAAATCTTACGGACCTGGAACGACAACCGGTGTTTTTTCTTTGTTGATGTATGTTTCAATGGTAGTTTCAGAAAGTTTGGTGGCGGGTACTTTCGGAGCCTATACGCTTCGGCTGTTCCCAGAGAGTTCTGCTGGTTACGCATCCGTTCTTGGTATTTTGTTGTTGGTAACAGCCTATATCGTAAACATTTTAGGAAACAAAGTAATTGGCGCAACAGCCACCTTTACCGCAATTATTAAAGTAGCTGGTATTGCTTTGCTTGCCATTGCAGGTCTAGTAGCTTCTGGATTTTCAGATATTACAGGAGAGTATATCCCACAAAATGCCGAAGCCTTGCCACAAGGACTTGGTTTTGTAGCTGCACTGGCCTTGGCAATCCTCGCCTATAAAGGGTTCACAACAATTACAAATCAAGGTGCAGACATTAAAAATCCACACAAAAACCTTGGCAGATCAATTGTGTTTTCCATTCTTATCTGTACAGTCATTTATGTTGCTCTGGCTTTGGCAGTTGCAGGAGGTTTAAGCATCCCAGAAATAATCGAAGCTAAAGATTATGCCTTGGCTGCTGCTGCACAACCCGTTTTTGGGGAATGGGGTTCTTGGATTACCATTGCAATAGCGATTATAGCAACCTTTTCAGGCGTTATTGCAAGTGTTTTTTCAGCTTCACGATTGTTGGCTATGTTAAGTAATATGAAGCAAGTACCGTCCTTAAAAAGAATGGGGAATTTAAAAAATCCCGCCCTTATATTCACGGTTTCCCTAGCTATTTTATTGACCGTGCTGTTCGATTTAACAAGAATCGCTTCCATAGGAGCTATTTTTTATCTCATTATGGATATTGCTATTCATTGGGGGCTTTATAGACATCTTAAAAAAGAAGTGAAATTTAATTCTCTCATTCCGCTAATTGCCATTGTGATGGATATAGCAGTGCTATCAGCCTTTCTTTATATAAAATATCTGAATGACCCATTGGTGCTTATCGTTGCAGCAATTGGGATTATTTTAATAATTGTTGCGGAACGTCTTTTTATGATTTCGCATACAGACGATGAAGGGAATATGCCAATGGGAATGGGCTAGGATAAATCAAACATAATAGAAAATCAAATTAATTAATTTAAAATTTAAAAAAATGAAAAATCAAATTGAAATTACAGGAATGACCTGCGGAGGTTTTGTTAAAAATGTTAAAGAAGCATTAGAACAAGTTGAGGGAGTACAAACGGTAGAAGTAAGTCTGGATCCTCCCCAAGCAGTTATTGAAGCAAATAACTCTATCAGCAATACGCAACTTAATCAAGCCTTGGCAAAAGCAGGTGGCTATAGTATCGCGGGTGCAGAAGACGATAAAAATCAAAAAAAATCAGGCGGATCCTGTTGCAGTTAAAAACCTATTTAAAACCCGGAATAAAATAAAAAAACAAGATTTATTAAACAACATATTTATAAACTAGAAAATGAAAAATATAGCAGTTATAGGATACGGAGTCATTGGAAAACGAGTGGCAGATGCAATCAAGCTACAGGACGATATGAACCTTGTAGGGGTTTGCGACGTCATCAGTGATTGGCGTATACAGAACGCCGTGAGAAAAGAGTACGATATCTATGCCGCAACCGCCGAAGCCGAAGCTGAAATGAAGGCTTCTGGCATTACGGTAAAGGGCAACTTGCAGGATTTATTGGAAAAAGTTGACCTCGTAGTGGATTGTACGCCTAAAGCAATTTCAGTATTAAATGTGCCTCACTATAAAAAGATGGGCGTCAAGTTTATTGTGCAAGGTGGTGACAAACATAAAACCACAGGCCATTCTTTTAGTGCAGAAAACAATTATCAATCGGCTATAAATATAAATTCAACCAGGGTTGTTTCCTGCAACACCACCTCTATTTTAAGAACATTAACAGCTTTAAAAAGAGCCAATTTATTGGATTATGCCAGAGGAACTTTATTAAGAAGAGCTACAGATCCTTGGGAAAGCCATCTCGGTGGGATTATGAACACTATGGTTCCTGAAAGAGATATTCCAAGCCATCAAGGTCCTGACGCTCAAAGTGTCGATCCTGATTTGGATGTCATCACTACCGCAATAAAGGTACCCCAAACCCTAAGTCATATGCACTACTGGAACGTGAAGTTAAAAAAACAAGCCTCGAAAGAAGAAGTGTTGAACGCTTTCAAAACGTCCAGTCGCATTAAGCTAATTCAATATGATCAAGGTTTGGTCTCCAACAATACCATTAAGGAAATGTTTTTGGATATGGGTAGACCTTGGGGCGATATGTACGAAGTAGCCCTTTGGGAAGATATGCTAAAAGTAGTAGGCGACGAACTTTTTTATGCCTACGTGGTGGATAACCAAGCCATTGTAATCCCAGAAACAATCGATGCCATTAGAGCTCTTACAGGAATTGAAACAGATGGCGCAAAATCTATCGCTAAAACCAATCAGAGTTTAGGAATTTATTAATTGTTTATAAAATGAAACATCCATTATTAATTTTTAAACACACAGCGGAATGACTAATTGGATGTTCCATACCTGTGCTGAGCGAAGTCGAAGTATGTCCTTTAAAAAACAAATATTATAGACAGATGAAAACAAACATAAATATTACAGAACTTTTAGGAGAAAAAGCGTCCTTCTATTTAGACCACGTTTGTGAAAAAATAACCAAGGATGAATTGCAAACCCCCAGCAAGAACAGTCTTGACAAGGTGTTTGGCAATAGCAATAGGAATCCGCAGGTACTGCGAAGTCTCGCCCAATTGTACAACCACGGAAATCTGGGAGGTACAGGCTACTTGAGTATCCTTCCAGTAGACCAAGGGATTGAGCATAGCGCAGCCTTTTCATTCTATAAAAACCCTGACTATTTTGATCCAGAGAATATTATAAAATTGGCGATGGAAGCAGGTTGCAATGGCGTAGCTTCCTCCTTTGGGGTATTGGGACTGAACGCAAGAAAATACGCCCATAAAATCCCCTTTATCGTAAAGATCAACCACAACGAGTTGCTCACTTATCCCAGCAAGTATGACCAAACCTTATTTGGAAAAGTTAAAAATGCGTGGGATATGGGAGCCGTTGCCGTGGGTGCAACTATCTATTTTGGTTCCAAGGAAAGCAACAGGCAACTCAAAGAAATAGCCGAAGCCTTTGAAGAAGCACACAATTTGGGGATGGCAGCCATCCTTTGGTGCTATTTGCGCAACGAAGCTTTCAAAACTGAAAAAGAAGATTACCACACAGCAGCAGATTTAACCGGGCAGGCCAACCATATAGGGGTAACCATTCAGGCAGATATCATCAAACAAAAATTGCCGACAAACAACTTTGGTTTTAAAAATATCGGTTTTGGCAAATACGATGATGCGATGTATGAAGCGTTAACCACAGACCATCCCATTGACCTATGCAGGTTACAGGTAGCGAATTGCTATATGGGTAAAATTGGATTGATAAATTCTGGTGGTGGTTCTAAAGGCAAGTCTGATTTAGCTGATGCGATAACAACAGCAGTTATCAATAAAAGAGCTGGCGGTTCTGGATTGATAATGGGAAGAAAGGCATTTCAAAAACCATTTGGTGAAGGGGTTGAATTAATCAAAGCCGTACAAAATGTCTATTTGGATAATACCATCACTATTGCATAATTAACAAACAGTATTAAATTTAATTATAATAATGTCATTATTATTCATAGCCATATTAATCTTTTTTCCTGTTGTCGCAATAGCAGGCTATCAACACTATAAAATTATTAAGCAACCAGCCTTTGATGTCAATAAATCGCTCTTGAACTATGAAATAATAGGTTCTGGCGAAAACAAACTCGTTCTGTTACACGGTTTAACAGGCTCTTTAAATTATTGGAAACGTGATTTAAAAGATATAACAAAAACACATTCGTTGCTTCTAATAGATCTTCTCGGATTTGGGGATTCGCCAAAACCAAAAAATAATTATACGCTTTCTATTCAATTGGACGCTGTTAAAATGATACTCAAAAAAGAAGGCTTCAATGATGGAAAGACGATTATTGGAGGACATTCTATGGGTGCAATAATATCATTGGCACTATTAGAAAAGCAGCCAACTTGGTTCAAGGCTGGAATATTTATAAACATACCTGTTTATAAGGATGCAAATGAATTTAAAAAAATTATGTCCACACATTCCTTTGTGGATAGAATGACATCAAGTAAACTCTCTAAATACATTTGTATGATTCATCCCATTTTTATGTCGCGTGCATTTAAACCGGATAACCTTACCGATGATGTTTATGAAGATGCAAAAAAGCATCATTGGATGAGTTATTATTATTCGCTTACAGAAGTCATCTTGAAAACAGATTTATATGCGATTGCAAAGAAAATTAAGGATAAAGACGTGCTTTTTATTCACGGAGAAAAAGACAAGACTGCACCTTTAGAGAATGTCTTAAAATTATCAAGGGAATTTAAAAACGCAAAAATAATTATTTCATCCGAAGGAGACCATCAGTTCTTTCTGATAGAAGCAGAATTTGTTTGGAACACAATTCAAGACTTTACTATTTCTGAAAAAAAATTACAAAAAGCCATAGCTAATGAGTACGAATAAAATCAAACATATAGACTTATTTATATCTGGAGCCAATAGCTCGGAAATGAATGCTGCACTTTAATAAATAGTCTTTAGAAATTATTATGGAAAGATCTTGTTGGGCAAAGAATAAATATAATCGAGAAGATCCAAAATAAACACAGAAACAATGGAACATACTATTCAGATTAATACCGCAATACCAATAGAAAAATTAGGGATCCTACTTAGTCCCACTAAATTGGAATTTGAAAACTACGGCGTATTGAATCCAGGAATATTTCAAGAAGGGCAAGATGTGCATATCTTTTACCGCGCTGTGGAAGATGGTAACTTTTCCACCATAGGATATGCCAAGTCCAAAGGACCGGCCACCATTGTTGAAAGGCTTGAACACCCTATTATTTACCGCGATTTAGACACTGAAAAGCAAGGCGTGGAAGATGCACGTATCGTTAAAATTGAAGATACTTTTTATTTAACCTATACGGCCTACGATGGTGCAAATGCTTTGGGAGCAGTGGCCACTTCCAAAGATATGAACCACTTCGAGAAAAAAGGAATCATTACCCCACCTATAAATTATATGGAATATAAATTCCATTTAGAGCATTGCAATCAGGATAAGCTCAATCCAAAATATTACCATTACTACAACCTTTTTGCCGAAATAGGCGTGGTATCCGAAAAACACAGGCTCTTGCGAGATAAGGATGTTGTACTATTCCCCAGAAAGATAAACAACAAGTTTGTAATGCTTCACCGTATATGGCCGGGAATACAAATAGCACAGTTTGAAAAGTGGGAAGACCTTACCAAGGAATTTTGGGAAGATCACATAAAGAACCTTACCGATCATATCCTTATGGATCCGTTCTTCGATTTTGAAGTGAATTATCTGGGAGCCGGCTGTCCTCCCGTAGAAACAGAAGATGGCTGGCTTATGATATACCACGGTGTCTGCGAAACCATCATTGGAAAAACGTATCACGCAGCTGCCGCGCTATTGGATATCAAAGACCCTTCAAAAGTAATCGGGAGGTTGCCCTATCCCCTATTCTCCCCTTCAGAAGATTGGGAACTGAAAGGCGTGGTGAACCACGTGGTATTCCCAACGGGGACAGCTTTGTTTGGCGACGATCTCCATATCTATTACGGGGCGGCAGATAAGCATATTGCAGTGGCCAAGGTAAGCCTTAAACGTTTATTGGGTGAGTTAAAAAAGACCGTAAAATCATGAAAACATTTAAAAATTCACAATAGAAGACAACCCTAAAGTCGAAAAAAAAAAGCATAAACAATGGTTCCAGAAAATTCATATCTCTTAACAATCAATGGCGGTTCTTCCAGCATCAAATTCGCTGTATATGGCATGGATATAAAGTTGAATAAAATGATTTCGGGAGAAATAAAAAGAATTGGTCTGGACAATCCTGAATTTATCATTACCAATATTCTCACCAATGAGAAAAATGAAATCAAAATAGATGGAACAAATTTCAAAGAAGCGGCAGAGGTTTTATTGGGATGGTTAAAAGAACAAGAATTTTTTGAAGCCATTAAATGTATCGGGCATCGCATTGTTCATGGTCTGGAGCACACACATCCGGAAATTATTGATGATGACCTTGTAAAGGAGTTGTATAAAATAAGTAATTACGATCCAAATCATCTTCCTGCGGAAATTGAAATGATTGAATTATTCAAAAGACAATTTCCGAAATTATTACAGGTAGCCTGTTTTGATACATCCTTCCATACAACCCTACCTAAAATTGCAAAGACTTTTGCCCTTCCAAAGAAATATTATGATGAAGGTGTCAAACGCTATGGATTTCATGGCATTTCATACAGCTATTTAATGGATGAATTAAGAAAGAATAATAAAACTGAAGCTAAGGGACGAATTATCCTTGCCCACCTTGGCAATGGAGCCAGTCTTGCAGCAGTTAAAAATGGTAAATGTCTGGATACCTCAATGGGCTTTACACCTGCAGGCGGTTTAGTAATGAGCACCAGAAGCGGAGATCTGGATCCAGGCGTAGCCTGGTATTTAATACAGAACGGGATGAATGCGCAGACATTTAATGCCCTGATTAACCAAAAATCCGGTTTACTTGGCATATCGGGCCTAAGCTCTAACATGCGGGACCTGCTCCAACAGGAAAAGAACAATAAAGATGCTGCCTTGGCCATTGAAATTTTCTGTTATCAAATCAAAAAATACATCGGTGCGTACACCGCAGCTTTGGAGGGTCTTGATACCCTTGTTTTATCCGGCGGCATTGGTGAAAATGCACCGCTGATACGATCACGAATCTGTAAAGGTTTTGAGTACCTCGGAATTGAAATTCATGAAGAAGAAAACAAAAAAAATGCAACTATTATTTCAACCATAAACAGTAAAGTGACAGTCCTTGTAATTCCAACTGATGAAGAAATAATGATTGCACGAGACACAAGAAAGCTTTTTATAAATGCGCAATTAAATACTTAATTAAAAAATGAAATCATGGAAAAACAGTCATTCGATACTGAAGAGAATTTATCTGAAGATCTATTGCAAAAAATAAATGCCTATTGGCGAGCAGCAAATTATCTCTCCGTTGGTCAGATTTATTTATGGGACAATCCCTTGATGCAAAAACCTCTAAAACCTGAACATATTAAACCAATGTTACTTGGCCATTGGGGCACTACGCCCGGACAGAACTTTATTTATGTTCACCTAAACAGGATTATAAAAAAGTATGACCTTAATATGATCTACATTTCAGGTCCTGGCCACGGCGGACCTGCAATTGTAGGCAATGTTTACCTTGAAGGCACTTACAGTGAGGTGTACCCGCATATAAGCCAAGATGAGAAAGGCTTAAGAAAACTCTTTACGCAATTTTCGTTTCCCGGAGGAATACCCAGCCATGTTTCACCTGAATGCCCCGGCTCTATCCATGAAGGTGGGGAATTAGGTTATTCGCTGAGCCATGCTTTCGGCGCTGCTTTTGATAATCCGGACTTAATTGTTTCCTGTGTAATTGGAGATGGCGAAGCGGAAACAGGTCCTTTGGCGACCGCTTGGCATTCAAATAAATTTTTAAACCCTGTAACCGATGGCGCAGTGCTCCCTATCCTTCATCTCAATGGATATAAAATCGCTAACCCCACAATTCTTGCACGCATTGGAGATGTTGAACTAGAGCAACTTTTCTTAGGGTATGGATGGAAACCGTATCTAATTGAAGGTGATGACCCAATGGAGATGCATCAAAAAATGGCAGTTTTACTGGAAAAGGTTATAGAAGAAATAAAACAGATAAAACAAAATGCTGCGCAAAATAAAGATGCAGAACGCCCGCAATGGCCTATGATTATTTTGAAAACACCCAAAGGATGGACAGGCCCTAAATATGTGGACGGATTCAAGATAGAAGGCAATTTTCGTGCACATCAGGTACCTATCACAGACCCGGCAACTAATCCCGAACACCTAAAACAACTGGAAGACTGGCTGAGAAGCTACAAGCCAGAAGAATTATTTGATGAAAACGGCCGTTTCAAAAGTGAATTGCAAGAACTGGCACCATCGGGCAAACGACGCATGGGTGATAATCCACACGCGAACGGAGGGCTTTTACTTCATAACCTTCATATGCCGGATTTTAAAAATTACGGAATTAAAATGTCGCGTGGTGAAATGGGACCGGGTGATACTTTAGTGCTTGGAAAATTTATCAGAGATATCATTAAAGAGAATATGGAGCAAAAAAACTTCCGCCTTTTTGGTCCTGATGAGACACTTTCCAACAAATTAAATTTTGTTTTTGAAGCGACCGACCGCCAATGGGAAGCACCGGTAATTGATACGGACGAATTTCTTAAAAAGGAAGGCCGAGTGATGGAGATGCTCAGCGAACACCAATGTGAAGGCTGGCTGGAAGGTTACTTACTAACTGGAAGGCATGGTCTTTTTAATTGCTATGAAGCTTTTATTCATATTATTGACAGCATGTTTAACCAGCATGCCAAATGGCTGGAAGTAACGTCGCATCTGCCATGGCGCAGAAAAATTGCTTCTCTCAATATTCTCTTGGCATCGCACGTTTGGCGGCAGGATCATAACGGTTTTACGCATCAGGATCCCGGATTTCTGGATGTAGTTCTGAATAAAAAAGCATCGGTCGTGCGGGTTTATTTGCCACCCGATGCCAATTGCATGTTATCTGTAATGGATCATTGTTTCCGCAGCAAGCATTATATAAATGTAATAGTGGCCGGCAAACATCCTGCGCCGCAATGGTTAAGTATGGATGAAGCTGTAATACATTGTACGAAAGGGATTGGTATATGGGAATGGGCAAGCAATGACAGGGATGTAGAACCAGATGTAGTGATGGCCTGTGCAGGCGACGTGCCTACATTGGAAACCCTTGCCGCAGTTTCCATTCTTCGCGAAAAATTACCCCATCTGAAAGTGCGTGTGGTAAACGTTGTCGATCTGATGAAACTACAGCGGGAAACAGAACATCCCCATGGATTAAACGATGCCGATTTTGATATGCTATTCACAAAAAACAAGCCTGTAATATTCGCTTTTCACGGTTATCCTTGGCTTATCCACAGACTTACGTACAACCGTACCAACCATGGCAATATCCATGTAAGGGGTTATAAGGAAGAAGGCACCATAACAACCGCCTTTGATATGACCGTACTAAACGATATGGATCGTTTTCACTTAGTACAAGATGTTCTGGATCGCCTACCGAACTTGGGCGACCCAGTAGCCTATCTAAAACAGGAAATGCTGGACAAGTTGATTGAGCACAAATATTTCATCCGTAAGAACGGTATTGATATGCCCGAAATTAGAAACTGGAAATGGAAAAACTAAAAAGCATCTTTTAGCAATTCATTAATTTTAAAATAAGACCTAAATCAAAAATTGATATAAAAACAAAACACTATGAAAAACATACTAGTACCCACCGACTTCTCTGAAAACTGCAACAAGGCAGCAGAACTTGGAACTAAATTAGCTAAACTTTATAATTCCGAAATCCATTTTTTTCATTTAATGAAAACCCCGGTTGACTGGGTAAAGTTAGATAAACAAAAAGAAATGCAGTATCCCGAGACTGTAAAGCAAATTGGTATAGCCAAAGCAAAATTACGTGAACTGGAAAGAATGGCAGAACCCGAAGGGCTTAAGGTTAGAACCTTTCTTCAGTTTGATTCGGGACAAAAAAATATTTTGGAACATTCCGGTCATTTTGATCACGACTTTATCATTACAGGTAGTAGCGGAACAAAGGGCCGAGTGAGGGAGATAACAGGAAGTAATGTTGATAAAATTGTAAGAAAAGCCGATGTCCCTGTAATTGTGGTCAAAGATGAAAAAGTCTCCTTTCCATTCAAGGATGTTGTTTTTGTTTCAGATTTTAAGGAAGATGTAAGCAATGCTTTTAAGCAGGTTATTTCTATTGCTGAAAAATGCGGTGCTCATATTCACTTATTAAGGATCAATACTGAAACAGACTTTAATAGTATTGGGCAAGGTTTAGACCCTATTAAGGAGTTCGTGAAAAAATTCCCCGATTTAGATAACTACTCAATGAATGTATATAACGAGACTAACGTAGAAACAGGTATCAACAATTTTTTACAGTATAAGGATGCCGATTTGATCGCTATGTGTACTAGCGGACGAACAGGTTTTTTAAGCCTATTCTCCAAAAGTATCGCAGAAGGTGTAACCAATCATTCCGAATTGCCTGTGATGACCATTAAAGTATAACAATGAACAAATCAGTCTTAATAACAAAATATTCCGGTGAGCTTCAGGCATTTGATGTCAACAAACTCATCAACTCCTTACGCCGTTCAAAAGCAGAGGAAGACATTGTTCAGGATATAGCCCGCAAGATACAAGAGCAACTCGAAGAAGGGATGACCACCAAAAAAATCTATCAATTGGCATTCAAGATGCTAAAAGCTAAATCTAGAGTAAGTGCCTCAAAGTACAAACTCAAAAAAGCCTTGATGGAACTGGGTCCAACAGGTTTTCCTTTTGAAAACCTTGTGGGAAAATTATACGCGCACGAAGGATATACAACAAAAGTGGGTGTGATTTTACAAGGGAATTGTGTCCAACACGAAATAGATGTGATAGCGCAAAAAGATAACAAACATTTTATGATTGAATGTAAATATCATAGCGATCAAAGAAGAACTTGTAATGTGAAAATCCCACTCTATATCCAGTCTAGATTTTTGGATGTTAAAACGAAGTGGGAACATCAAAAAGGCCACGAGACTAAACTTCATAAAGGAGGTGTATACACCAATACGCGATTTACAACAGATGCGATACAATACGGTAAGTGCGTGGGGTTGTTATTGACAAGTTGGGATTATCCAAAGGGAAATGGACTTAAAGAACGCATAGATAAGTCTGGCTTCCACCCACTAACCGCTTTAACAACGCTCACAAAAGCCGAAAAAATAAAATTATTGGATAAAGGCATTGTGCTTTGCAAAGAGCTTCACGAAAACCCAATGCTATTAAACCATATAGGAATTAGTGAAAAGAGACATAAAAAAGTTTTAGAAGATTCTGAAGCACTTTGTAAAAGTGCTTAATGAATAATGATAAAAAAAGTAGCAATCCTAAAAACAAAACTTATGAAAACTGAAGAATTAAAACCACAGCACAGTATGGATTTAGAGCCATTTTACCAAGCATTGGAAGATGACCTTAAACTACTTGAAGAGGCACTTGAAATATTATTGGGGATGGTAAACTTCGAGCCCCGAAGCTATAAAGAAGTTGGCGCTTTTTATCAAAGAAGACTCCCGCAATCTATATAATGAAATAGCGGAATTAAGCAACTCGAAACAAGACATAGGAACCCCAACTTCTTGTTGTGGTGGACATTAATAAATAACATAAAAATGAAAAACGATAAAATAAACATCCACTTTTTGGGAGCGGCAGGTACAGTAACCGGCTCAAAATATTTAGTGGACACAGGAGAGAGAAAAATACTCATTGACTGCGGACTATTCCAAGGATTGAAAGAATTACGGCTTAAAAACTGGGAATATCCACCCGTGAAAGTTTCAGAAATTGACGCAGTATTGCTTACTCACGGCCATTTGGACCACACAGGTTATCTACCGCGATTAGTAAAACAAGGATTTAATGGTCCCATCTACGGTACCAATCCCACCTTGGATATCGCTAAAATCATTTTGAACGATAGCGGAAAAATTCAGGAACAAGAAGCGGAACGTGCCAATAAGGAAGGTTATTCCAAACACAGTCCGGCAGAACCATTGTACGATTTAAAGGATGTAGAAAAAACCATTCCACATTTTAAGAACGTTCCACAATCCCAATGGATTCCACTATTTGATGGTATCAAGACACGATTTCAGTATAACGGACATATCCTTGGTGCAACTTTCATCGAGTTGGACGTTCAAGGAAAACGTTTTGTTTTTTCGGGCGATATTGGAAGAACCAATGATTTATTGCTCTATCCACCGCTAAAACCTAAAAAAGCGGATGTCCTTTTTATAGAATCTACTTATGGTGGAAGGTTTCATCCAGATGAAGTAGAGGCTCTTCCGCAGATTGAAAAATTGGTCAACGACACCATTAATAGAGGAGGCAGTCTATTTGTCCCAAGTTTTTCAGTAGAACGTGCCCAACTGATGATGCTGATTTTTTGGAAATTACTTAAAGAGAACAAAATTCCTAAAGTACAAATGATAATGGACAGCCCAATGGGAGCTAGTGTATTGGAATTGTTTCATCGTACAAGGGATTGGCACAGATTGGAAGACAATGAATGTGAAGAAATGTGTTCCCACTTTACGGTCGTGAGCAGTTATCGCGAAACTATGGAATTACGAACTGATAATAAACCAAAAATCGTGATTGCAGGAAGCGGAATGCTTACAGGGGGGAGAATGCTCAACTATCTAGAAACCCAAGCACAAAATCCAAATAACACCTTGCTTTTTGTAGGATATCAAGCGGAAGGCACTCGTGGTAGAAAATTATTGGAAGGCGAAAAAGAATTAAAAGTGTACGGGAAAACGGTATCCTTTCAAATGGAAGTAGCCGAAATTCAAGGTCTCTCGGCCCACGCAGACCACGCTGAACTTATTGATTGGATGAGCAAAATAAAAAACAAACCATCACGAATTTTTATTGTACACGGAGAAAAAGAAGGTGCGGAAGCACTTCAAAAAGGAATAAAGGAAACCTATGGGTGGGATGCTGAAATCCCACAGCTATACAGCATAGAAAATGTATAACGCTTTAATCAGCTAAAATGGAAACGAAAGGAGCAAACACCAATTGGTATGTGATAACTGGTGGTCCGAGCACTGGAAAAACTACTGTGATAAATATGTTGGCTGAAAGAGGTCATAAAACAACCATTGAACACGCGAGGCACTATATAGACACTATGCGTATTGAAGGACATACGGTTGAAGAAATAAGAAACAATAAAAGGCAATTTCAATTAGGAGTTCTGGATATGCAAATAGAACAAGAAGCCGCAATCCGGCCTCAAGACTTGGTTTTCTTGGATAGGGCGATTCCAGATGCTATGGCATACTATCAATTTTTAATGCTTGATTATGATGAAAAACTGCTCAACGCAGTTAAAAACACTTCATATAAAAAAATCTTCGTTTTAGACCGATTGCCATTTACCAAAGATTACGCCCGAACCGAAGATGAGGAAGACCAAAAGAAAATACACCAATTAATAATAGATGTTTACACCTCTTTAGGGTTTCCGATAGTTACTGTTCCTGTTTTGCCACCAACTGAACGTGTAGAATTTATTTTAAACAATATATAATGGCAATGGCAACAATGTATTTGTATGTAATCTCTAACCACAATAGTTTCAAATAATGAAGAAAACTCTTGGTACTTTCAATCAACAAACCCATAAAACATCTACTAAATTTAAGATGACTCAGGTTCTATTGTTCTATTTTATTTTGGGCTGTACAAGTATAATGGCACAAACCGAAATGCTCATTGGGCAGATTTCAGACAGAGTTGTCATTCGGGAGAATTTTGATGAAGAAGGTGCTTTTTTGAATAAACAAACCTTTGAAGCAGGAAAGATTATCGCTAAAAATGGATATTATGAAATTGAAGTAATCACCGAGCTGTTTGACAAGTACAAAAAATCTACGGACAAATACACCACAACCTACCGCTGTAAACCAGATGAAGGAAATATAATGATCATAGCTTTTCCATTTTTCATTCCAAAGTCCAAGGAAACCGAAATCAGCACGACTTCCAAAAATTTTAAAGAACTGTATGATTTAAATAACCTTGAAGATATAGAACTGGAAATGAGTTTTGATTCGGGCTTATTGAATTTTTTTGGTTCAAAAAGCACGATAAAAATTTACGACCGAAAATTGAATAGTAACAAAAACAATATTAAATCAAAAGTCAATATCAAGGCCTATGCGTGGGGAATTCGCATTAAGCAACTCAACTATATCGTTAACGAGAAATTAAATGCAAACGGCTTATTGACCTTTCAGAAATTTACCGAAGAAGACAACAGTTATTTCACAATGACTTATAAATAAAAACAAATGGAAAATTACGATACACTTTCAGAAGCTATTAATGATTTACAGGCAAATGAATATCCCTATGATTTCAACTTAAAGCCCGAATGCTTGGAATGCCCTTCCTTGAAAATTGAAATACATCCAGAAGATTTTAAAGTAGATAAAACCTATCGCTTTGAAGGAATGAGCAGTACTGATGACAATAGCATTTTATACGCCATTTCATCTAAAAACGGAATTAAGGGTCTTTTGGTAGATGCCTACGGGATGTACGCAGAAAACATTTCAGAAACAATGCGAAGAAAATTACGATAACACTTAAACCACACTATATGATAGAAAATCACACCCAATAATACAGGGACCAAAAAAATATTTAAAACAATAAAACAACCAAAGAATATGAAAACAAGCAATATTAATGTACACGACATGCTATCAGTATGGAGTGTAGAAGAAGTAGAAAAACACATTAGCGAGGTACCAGGTGTTGAAAGTGTCACAATGAATTACGATACAGAAACCGCCACGATTCGTTATGACGAAACCCGTCTGGATGTTGCGGATATCAAATCCGCTGTACGGCAAAGAAGCTATGAGTCCTTCGATCAAAAAGAAAAAGAGGAGCCTGAAACCAAACCAATTTCAAAGGAGGAGAATCCTGATACCATTCCGCCGACCGATTCAGCAGAAAAAGAAGAAGAAAAAGAGGAAGCGAATTCATCTGAGGTAAAACAAACTGAAGAAAAAGACATACCTGAAGCCAAACCAACTTCAGAGACCGAAAGTCTAGATGCTACTCCACCAAGTGGAACGGCAGAGAAACCTGAAGCCAAATCAACAACAATTAGTGAGAAGAAAAAGGCAGATACTGCCGGTGTTGATCACAGTAAAATGGATCATTCAAAGATGGATCATTCAAAGATGGACCACTCGAAGATGAAAGATCCAAAATCAGACGACCATAGTAAGATGGACCACAGTAAAATGGATCATGGAGATCACGATGCTATTCCTATGGGTATGGCTGGCCACGACCATCATAAAATGATGATTGCCGATTTCAAGAAACGCTTTTGGGTAACGCTTGTACTCACTATCCCAATACTGATCTTCTCGCCGATGATTCAGGGATTTCTCGGGTACGAGCTCCTGCTTCCTGGAAATCCCTATATACTGTTTGCGCTCTCTAGTATTGTTTATTTCTATGGTGGTTGGCCGTTTTTAAAAGGATTCTGGTCCGAAGTAAAAAAGGCTTCACCTGGAATGATGACTCTTATTGCAATGGCAATTACCGTAGCTTATGTATATAGTTCCGCCACGGTATTTGGTTTAGAAGGTGTTGACTTTTTCTGGGAACTTGCTACCCTTATCGCAATTATGCTCATTGGGCATTGGATAGAAATGAAGAGTGTTTTGGGTGCTTCAAAAGCCTTACAATTACTGGTAAGTATGATGCCTGCCGAAGCTCACAGGGTAAAAGACGGCAATATCGAAGATATTGCACTTGAAGATTTATTAAAAGATGATGTGATATTGGTAAAACCCGGCGAGAAAGTTCCTGCGGATGGTATTATAATAGAAGGTACAAGTTATCTAAATGAATCAATGCTTACTGGGGAATCCAAGCCAGTAAAAAAAGAAGAAAAAGATAAAGTAATTGGAGGATCAGTAAACGGCAATGGTAGTATAAAGGTAAAAGTGGAGCATACAGGTAAAGACAGTTATCTTAACAAAGTAATCACCATGGTCGAGGAAGCTCAAAAAACCAAGTCCAAAATGCAAAACCTTTCAGATAGGGCTGCAAAGTGGTTAACTTACATTGCCTTGGGCATTGGTTTTGGAACATTAGCTGTTTGGTTGCTTTTAGGCTTCCCGTTTGTATTTGCGTTAGAACGAATGGTTACCGTTATGGTCATCGCTTGTCCACACGCTTTAGGTCTCGCAATTCCGTTAGTGGTTGCTATTTCTACCTCAGTATCCGCACAAAATGGATTATTGATTCGTAATAGAACGGCCTTTGAAGAATCACGTAAAATTTCAGTGCTGCTTTTTGATAAAACAGGAACATTGACGAAAGGAGATTTCGGGGTAACCCGTATTGAATCTGTAAACACAGCGTATTCAACCGAAGAAATTTTGAGACTGTCCAGTGCCTTGGAACAAAGTTCAGAACATCCTATTGCTGTAGGAATTATTAAAAAAGTCAGAGAGGACAAAATTGACATCCCAAAACTTGAAAACTTTAATGCGATTACTGGTAAAGGTGTTGAGGCAAATGTAGAAGGAAAGCAAGTAAAAGTAGTTAGTCCAGGCTTCTTAAGAGATGAAAAAATAGAAATTCCAAAAGATGCTTTTAGTGATGCTGCTGAAACGGTTGTTTTCGTTTTGATTGATGGAAAATTAGCAGGATATATAGCTCTAGCCGACGAAATAAGACCAGAATCTGCTGAAGCTATTCAGATATTCAAAAAGAATAACATTAAAGTCATAATGGCAACAGGAGACAACGAAATAACAGCAAAAGCAGTGAGCGATAAGCTTGGTTTAGACGGCTACTATGCAGAAGTTTTACCTCATCAGAAAGTTGAACTAGTTAAAGAATTACAAGGAAAAGGCGAATTCGTGGCTATGACGGGAGATGGTGTAAACGATGCGCCTGCCTTGGCACAAGCAAACGTTGGTATTGCCGTTGGGTCAGGTACAGATGTAGCCGCCGAAACAGCCGATATTATTTTGGTGAATAGCAACCCTCAGGATATTGCCAACCTAATATTATTTGGTAAAGCAACCTACAATAAAATGATTCAGAACTTGATATGGGCAACAGGATATAATGTGGTGGCCATTCCACTAGCTGCTGGTGTTCTATATTCCTCAGGCTTTGTTTTAGGACCAGCTGTGGGAGCCGTACTAATGAGTTTAAGTACAATTATAGTGGCTATTAATGCACAATTATTAAAGCGAAAAATCGGTAAAAAATAAATGAATAGAAGTATAAAACTCAACAGGATATTTATAATCCTGTTGAGTTTATTTGTAGTGATGTTGGGGTATGGTATTTTGTTGCCAACCCTTCCCTACTATACCGAAAGATTAGCATTTGCCGATAATGTCGATCCGGACCGTATCAATTTTCATATAGGATTGCTTACAAGCATTTATCCCTTTTTTCAGCTTCTCTTTGTAGTAGTTTGGGGAAAGCTTTCAGATAAATATGGTCGCAAACCTATTATCATCTGTGGACTCATTGGTTTTGTAATTATGCAATTACTTACGGGACTAGCCACATCTCTGACAATGCTATATGTCGCTCGAATTTTTGGCGGTATATTCACATCTTCGGTTATTCCTGTCAGCAACGCATATTTAAGCGACATTACTTCAGAAAAACGAAGAACAAAAATAATGGCCTGGTCTGGTGTTGCCATTAGTTCAGGAGTTATTTTCGGCCCCGTTATTGGAAGCTTTCTTTCTCAGACGGATTTTCATTTACAATATTCTATGGGTCTACTGCATTTAGACCGATTTTCAATACCATTTTTATTCGCTGCCCTACTCGGATTGATTGTTCTATCCATCGTGATAAAACGGCTTAAAAACACCGCTCGTGTACAGAAATTAACGGCACATAAGGTGAGCTTACGATTCATATTTCCCAAATACTTCATCGTATTATTGATACTATCCTTTGTAATCCAATTTATAGTGACCTTATTTGAAACGGTTTTTTCAATTTACGGAAAAGATGATTTAGGTTTTAACAGTAATCAATTGGGTATTGGCTTTATGTTATGTGGAGCTATAATGGCTGTCCTGCAGCCCGTTTTTGCTACTTACGGAGAGAAATTTTTATCCACAAAGAAACAAATCGCTCTAGGATTATTCATTTCTGGGATATCCTTGATTATCTTTCCATTTTTTAAGAATGAATTTTTCGTGTATGGACTAATTGTTGTTTTTGCTGCTGGCGCTGCTATGGTAACACCTAATTTATTATCAGCCGTTTCATTAACTTCTAAAGAAAATACGGGTCGAAATATATCCATACAGAGCTCGACCAGTAGTATTGGTCAAATTTTAGGTCCCGTTTTAGGAACTTGGCTTCTTGCTGGTGGGATTTACTATCCATTCGTAATTTCTGGAAGCATTACCTTGGTTGCTATTGGCCTTGTGTTCTTTCTTAAGAACCCCTACAAAAGTAAAAAAGACCAACCAAGTGTTGCACCTATTGATAACTAACCCAAATCTAAAGTCGAGATATTAACTATAAGATAACTACAAAGAGCGATGAATGTTGAAGATGCCGACCCGATACTATATAGTTGGAAACAACCGATCGTAAATAAACGTAACAACCTTGTTTGGTCAAACACTAAATAATATTTGAAATTCCAATATTAGAGAGACGAGGCTAACTTACGGAAGTGTGATTACCAATTTTTCCATACGCATTGAATATTTATTCTTTAAAGTAGTAAAATGAGAATTGAAGTTAAAAAAAAGAGTAATCCAAAAAATCCAACATGGAATAGAGGAAATATGTTAAAGTTTAATAAGAGGTGCGCAATACGGTGCGTATAAAATTTTGTTGCTTTCGGAGTGCCAATAAAGACGATAAAATTTTTAAAATGGATAGCTCCTCTTTCTCCGCAAAAAGCCCCGTTATCGTAGTGATGACGGGGCTTTCTTTTTATGGGTGTTGAATTAGGTGTTGTTTGTTAGAATTTTGAACCATATGTTAACAATAAACTACTATAGAATTAATTAGTTAATGTTCATTGGCAAAAGAAATTACTTTATGGCATTTGAAGCGTCAAAATAATTGATTGGAAAATTTTTCTCGTTGTATTTTAGAAATGGTGTTCTGTTATCCTGTATAAAATTTATTAAGTGGCAATATTCCTTTCTTTTCTTGATACTTAATCTTTCAATAAAATGAGGGGACACAACAACATTTTCTGCACCTTCAAAAAGAAAAAAACTTAAAAATTTTTGTTGTTTTAATTCAAAACGAATAGAATCTATTTGGTCTAAAAACTTACACCCAATTGGGTCATCAGGAAACGCTGCAAGTATAATTACTGTACGATTGGAAAATGGCAACACTGTGACGAAAATACTGCTTTGAAATTCATCTAATGGGCTCATTTGTATACTTCTACTATTTGGTAGCTGGTGTGGAGTAATATAAGCAGCACATCCTACAGGACTGGTATGTGGATACTCAATCACTAAATACTCCAAGTTTGAATATTCTTTATTCAATAGCCATTCATCCATTCTCTTCTTCGGCTCAATAAAATCATTTAAAGCTGCTCGAACCCCTAATTTTGATTCTGCTAATTGGAAAGGATTAAACATATTACTTAATATAGATTTAATCTCTGGATCCTCTGATTGATAATATTTAGCTTCTTCAAACTTTCGATGAGCTGCTATTGCAAATGACCTATAACTATGAAGAAATAAGTGTTCATCATTATTAATATCGGTTATTTCTGGCTCATTCTCTATAGATTTAAATAATTCAGTATCGTGGAATGAACAAAACCCATCAAAGGTTGTGGCAACTTTTCTGCCTGTTTTCTTAAGGTCAAAAAAATCGTGTTTGAAATTATGTTCTCTTTCTGTATGAATGTATAAATATCTATTCCCATCAACGTCTTTTTCCAAAAATTTTAATGACCCTTGACGCTGAAGACTATGAGCACTTTTAATCGGAAGGACACATTCTTCTTTATTTGGATGAAAACAGTCTTTTATATTAGCTTCAGAGCGAATTTTACTCTGAATTCTATTGAATTGCTTGCGCATTTCAATCATTTCATCATTAATCTTATCTGAATCCATTCTTTTAAATATTAATTTTAATAAGCCACAGGCAAATCATCCAATTCCCGTTTATAAGTTTTCCAATTAGGCATAAACTTGTCTAAAAGGCTTCTAAAGTTATCATTATGGTAACGTTCAAAAAAATGCATTAACTCGTGAACGATAACATACTCCAAACAATGTCTTGGCTTTTTTGCTAATTCAAGATTCAATAATATTTTACGTTTTTCAATATTGCACGAACCCCATTTTGTTCGCATTTTTTTGATATCCCAATGTTCACAATTTAAACTAGTCTTTTCTTCCCAGGTTTTAACAATATCCGGAACGATTTCTTTTAAATGGTCTCTGTACCATTCATTAAAGACTTTTTCTTTGGCGGCAATTGTAGCTTTTGGACTAACGTGTAATTCTATATAGGTTTTGTTTTTTATTTTTAATTCGGGTTTACCGTAACGATCAATAACTCGCAGTAAATATCGCTTTCCATCAAAATAGTGACTTTCTCCATCAATATATTCTCTTGGTGTTTCTCTTAACTGCTCGTAGAAGTTTTTTTGATGCTTTTTAATCCATCTAATCTTGCTAATGGCAAATAACCTTATGGCTTCGTCATTTAAATCCTTAGGCGTAGCAATACGGATTCTTCCTGTTGGTGGATAAACAGCCAAGTGCATATTCTTGATGTCTTTTTTGACCACATCAATAGTTAAATCCAAAACTTGTATTTGTTTCTGTTTAATACTCATTTTGATTTTTTATAATTTCAAAGATTTCATCTACACTATAGCCATCAGGCAGTATGTGCTTTATAGCAATTTTTATTTTCTTCTCTTTTAGTTTATTCCCCCTAAAATCAGCTTGTTTATTATACTTAATGGTCTCATCCATAAAAACGGCCAAGGTTTCATCTTTTCCAAGATTATCATATAATGCCCTTTTTGCATTGGTATCTAATACACTCGGATAATCATTAGTCTTGTTTGGCCTTGTAACCTTTATTGTTAGGTCAGTTATTTTTTTGAGATATTTTTTATAATCATAAGCTTCCTTTTTCCGCTCCATTATCAGCTCATCTAAAATAACGGACATTTTTTCGAAATAACGTGGATTAGTTGGTGCTTCTTCAATGATGACTTTACGCAAATTATTTTCGATGGTTTCCGCAACCGCTTCCTTATCTTTTCTTATTCCTTCGGGCAATAATTCAATAGCTTCTTCGCCTCGCTCGACAATCAATTGGATTAATGACAAATCATCAAAGGCAGAAATCTTTTCACTTTCTTCTGCTCTGATATAACTGTCAATTAGATGTCGCATTGCAGGTTCAAATCGTTTTAAATCGATGTAATCGCCACTTGCTTTTTCAATTTCGTCTCTTAAATTGGTGTAGAATTTAACTTCTTGCTTTATGGTTTCGATTTCAAGAGCTGAATACCCTGCTTCCGCCATTTCGTTAGCAATATTAGCATACGAACGAATTAAGCTTACCGTATATTTATACAAATGAACTCTCAATGATTCGGTATTCTTTAAATCATCCTTATTTTCAGACTTGCCACAGAAGAAACGCTGAAAGTTAATTGTAGTCTGCGGAAACACTGGCTCGCATAATGCTTTAATGGTTTCCCTTGCTTCTTCTAATCGTTCTTTTGCTTTTCCCAATCTATTATCTAAAAGTCCTTGTACATCATCATTTTCAAATTCTCCAAAGGCTTCTTTTGTATAATCATTGATTGAGTTTTCTAAACTTTTAAATAAATCTTTGTAATCAATGATATAACCATACTCTTTGCTTTCTCCATCTAATCGATTGACTCTACAAATGGCTTGAAATAAACCGTGGTCACGCATCTGTTTATCAATGTATAAATAAGTAGCAGATGGTGCATCAAAACCAGTAAGCAGTTTGTCAACCACAATGAGCAATTTCATTTGGGCAGGCTCTTCTATAAATTTTGTTTTGGCCTCTAATTCAAAATCTTCGATTGTTTTTCCATCAAGCATTTTTTTATAGGTTTCATACTGCATCAATTTTTCAGTATAACCTTCCTCTCCAGTTGTTTCGTCTTTTATGCTTTGAAGCGTAGGATTGTAAGAGGTAATAATGGCACAGCGTTTAAAGCCTTTTTGTTGAAATATTTCATAATAACGACACGCTTGATAAATACTTCCAGAAACCAACATCGCATTTCCTGTTCCGTTCTGTAATCTATCCTTAATTTCAAAATCCATTAAAACATCATCGACAATTCTATTCAATCGGTCCTGGGAACTCAATACCTTTTGCATTGTTCCCCAACGTCGTTTTAATTTTTGTTTTGCGATATCGGTTAAACCTCTCGTTTTTGAATCAAACCATTGGTCGATTTTAGATTGTGAAGTTATATTTTGTTCTACATCACGAGCTTCATATCTCAAATCCAATACCACCTTATCATTTACTGCTTCGTCAAATTTGTAAGTATGAATGTAAGAGCCAAAAATCTCAATACTTTTTTGCTTGTCCTTTTTTAATAAAGGCGTTCCGGTAAAACCGACGAATAGCGCATTGGGAAGTATTTGTCGCATTGCTTTATTCAAACTGCCCGATTGTGTTCTATGACATTCATCTACAAATACGAACAGATTCCCTTTTGCCTTGAAATCTTTAGGCAAACTATGTATCAACTCATCGGCAAACGCATCAAAATTGGCTTCATCCTTACCTCCAAATTTATGGACTAATGAGCCAATGAGCCATTCGTTTTTTTGATTCAGCGTATCAATTAAATCCCGACCACTTGTTGTTCTGTAAATATCCTCTTGAACGCCTTTGAAAACTTTTTCAATTTGACTGTCAAGTTCTTCTCTATCAGTAATTATCAGTACTCTCGCATCATCAACATTTTCTCGCAACCATTTGGTAAGCCAAACCATAGTCAAACTTTTCCCACTACCTTGGGTATGCCAAATGATACCACCTTCTCGTTTCTGAACTCGCTCTTGTGCTGCTTTTACACCGAAATATTGATTATGTCGGCACAATTTTTTTACTCCTTTATCAAATACTATGAAATCGTGAATGAGCTCTAAAAATCGTTCTTTATTACATAATTGGGAAATGTGTTTTAACAGCTTGTTTTCTTCATCGCTATTTTCTTTCCATTGCAGATAATATTTTTCTGAAGTTTCAATAGTTCCGTAACGCAATCCTTCCGTATCATTTCCTGCCATTACAAATTGCATCGTCGTGTAGAACGAACCAATTACATCTTTTTCTTGATTCAATAAGTTTTGCCTTATGCCCTCTGTAACTCCTACCGTACTTCTTTTCAGTTCGATAACGCCAAGAGCGATACCATTTACGTAAATAACGATATCTGGTCTTTTGGTGTGGTGTCCAGAGATTGTAACTTCTTCTGCAATGGCGAAATGATTGTTAGTTGGTTTTTCCCAGTCTATAAGCCAAACAGTTTCTTTATTTTCCCCCACGTCTGGACGAACTTTTACGCCATAACGAAGCAAACTGTAGGTGTCTTTGTTGACATCATACAAGCTCTTACCCAAATCACTCGTATCTTTGTAAAGTTTGTCTATGGCTTTGGTAATGAGCGTATCCGCATAGCCTTGTTTCTTCAAAAAGGGAATTAAATACTGTGGTTCAATGTTACTGTTTTCGGCTCTGTCTTTCCAGTCACCTAAATAGTCATACTTCAAGCCCAATTCAAAAAACTGAACTACTTTTTTTTGTGTGATGCGCTCTATTTGACCTACGTTGCTCATATTTAATGTATTTGTAATTCCGCTATTCTACTTAAAAAATTTAGTTCTTCTCGCTTAACTTTTTCTTCGTTTACATCTGTGTAATCAATTCCGTCAATTAGATATTTAGTCTTTGTAGCTTGTTGATTAAAAAGTGTTTCGGATTTATTTCTGAATTGTCTTTCTGCACTAAAATCTTTTGATAAAGGATATAAAAGTCCACCTGCAATAACATTTTTATTCTGATGATAGTAATTAATATAGGTGTGTATTTGAAAGAAATCGGCTCTGTCATAGTCATAATAATCAAACTCCATTCTCTTGTACTTTGCGTCCCATACCATCACATCGTTATCTTTTTCTAAAATAATATCTGGAATGAGCAATCTTTTAAAATCTTTGTCGTCATACGTCTGTATTTTATCCTTTTTCAGTCTCCATCCGAATTTAGAAAAATGCCTTTTTAAAATTGACCTTAAATAAATTTCCCAAACTTCTGCCATATCAATAAAAAAGCTAAAACTATCTGAAGAATCATCATCATTGTTACTGAAATTTTTCTTTTTAATAATGTCCCAAGATAAGTCAACAACAGGTTTAAATGATTTATAAATATCATTGTACTTTATGCTTTTAAAATCTAATTCAGTTAAATAAGTTTCTCTCGTATCGGAAGTTAACAATTGTTCAATGGCATTTTTAGCACCTAATGACACTTTAATTGAAGATAATTTATAGTCGGTTTTTAAAATTTGATAAGCTTTAATCAGGACTTTAGCAATGTTAGAATCAACTACCTTTTCCGTATATCTGCTCACAATTTTTTCTTCAACCTTTAGTGGTATAATACTTTTCCTTACATCTAACCGACCTCTAACAATTGCTCCTTTGTAATGCCTTACTTTATTGTGCTTTGGAATTCCGTGCTTATTTGCTTTTGATAAAAGATTTAGCCATAAAAAAGCTATCAGTTGCTTAATTAAATATTGATAGTCCTCCTGTTTTTTAATGGAACTTTTAGAGCTGGTTAACTTGATGTTAAAAACTTCTTCTAACATCCTAAATAGCTGTAGGTTTCCAAATCTTGGCTTAATTACTATTTTATATTCAACATCCTTAAACTTAAAACGAGCCTCTCCAACCAATCTTCCTGCATACCATTTTGCATCCTTTGAATTGAAGTATGCTATCTCTAAATCATCATTTTTTTGGTGGTCTCCAATGTGGAATATATTTAACTTTTGTTGATTGGAAATAAAGTATTGGATTGCCTCGCCATTTCCTTCTTGATTTTCAAAAGGAAAGCAATCTTTAGCTTTAATTATAATTGGCGATGCTGACATTATTTACTAAAAAATATATTTTTGAGTTCATTCAATATTTCATCTCGTAGGTCAAATTCCATATTTCCTAAAAATGATATAAGCATTGGCTCAATAGAGATATTCCATAAAATGCCTGTTGCACCTCCATCATTTCTATAAAGCTGATTTTGTAAATTGGTATAGCCACCAATTTCTTTATAGCTTTTATAAATCTCTACGATTTCTCCAAAAAAGGTATGTCCGATTTGATATTGCTTACCAAGTTCTGGAATAGTTGAAATTTTGTCGTTAAGAGCTGTCACATTCCTAATATACCTTTCCATTTCTTCGCCCATCTTTAATCTTGTAGCTAAAACATCATTTTTCTTATGTATTATTTGCCATAGAATATCCTTGTTATATCCATAAAAGAACCATAAAAAACGTCTTCTTAAAGCAAAATCAATGCGCTCCAATGAAAAGTCAATCTCATTCATTGTCCCGATTACATATAAATTATTTGGTATTATGAGCATTAGCTCGCCAACTCCTACTTCAATAGGTTCATCTCTGTTTTCGAGTGCTGAAAACACTTCGCCAAATAGTCTTGACAAATCAATTCTGTTTATTTCATCTAATATTAAAACGTGAGGCAGACCCTCTGGGTCTTCTGCTGATTCTTTACAGATTTTGAACAATGTTCCTTCGGTTTTAACTGTATTACCATCTTTTAATTGATAACCTGCAATAAAATCTTCGTAAGTGTAATTTGGATGAAGCTGTAAATGATGTATTCGATTAGCTGTAAAATCGGATTTGTCTTTAAAGTATTTGACTACATTCTGCCTGTCTTTTAAAAAGTTATGGGAAATTAAGGCTTCGGCTAAATGCTTCGCCGTATGTGTTTTACTTGTTCCTGGTGGACCATATAATATAATAGCCTTTTTATATTGCAGTCCTTGAACTTCTGAAAAGCCTTCTTCTGTCAACGAGTAATTCCAAATTTGAGAGTATTCTCTTTCATAAAAGTCAAAATCCTGTCTTGTGTACTCACCTAATTTTTGTCTGATTGCAAATATCTTTTCATCAGCATTTAGATTGTCTTTCTCTTCATCATTTAATAAACCATTGAAAGAAACAATGATTTGGTTTTTATGATTATCAGACGCAATTCGCTCATAGTTATCAGGATTACTGGTATATGTTAAAATATTAGTTAGCGCCAGTTTGCTTTTTGGTAGTGCCTCTTTAAATTCTGATGACAACTCATAACCATCAACTTCATTTCCGTATTTGTGATATAGACAAATATTTTCAATCCAATCTTTGATCTCTTGTAATTCACTAATTTCATTTTCATCTACCTTTACTTTGATGAATTGGATTAGCAATAAACAAAAAGTGATTTCAAAATACTTGTTATTTGTGTGCCATTGTCCAGCGCTACCAAATCCTCTTGGATAAATATCTTTAACCAATTTATCATCACTTAACTCTGTTGTTCTTTGAGTGTAATGTAATTTCTTATGATAACTTATATCATCTACTGCAAACGCCCACAACCATTCAGCGTGCGAAAAGACTAATCGTGTTTCTAAATCTGCATTACTAAATTGTTGTGTGATTTTTGAATCGAAATTACTTCCTTGTTCATCATTGAAATTTTCTACGAAATTTTTAAAACAGTTGTTTATATTGGTTATATTAAGAATATCTTGATGCTCAATCGTTAAAATGCTATTGCCTTTCAAAAGAAATTCGTTAATAAATTGGTCATAGCATTTATAAACATCTTTTGCGTGTTCTTGTCTCATAACTAATAGCTTTTTAATTTCTTTTATAAACCGTTTCTGGTTCAGCAGCAATACAAATACTTCTATTTTCTTTTTTGGTTGATTGGCAATCTGGTTCAATTAATCTAATCTTCCCAGTTAACAACTCCTGCATCATCCCTTGTTTTAGGTTTTGCGTTTTTTGTAACTGGATTTCTAAAGCTTCAATCTCGGAATCCATATCGCTTAATATTTGAGCGATGGCTTTTTGTTCTTTAATATTTGAAGGCATTTCAATTTCCGTTTCTTTAAAAACAGACATACCAACCAAGTTTTTCATCGCACCACCTTGAATATCATCTATTATTTTACTCTGGAATGGTTTTGATGTAAACTGATAATAGAAATAGTCATCGTCAATTATAGAGTTATCCAATGTTATTTTTAATAATGCTTGATTAATTATACCCTTTTTAAACTTAAGTGGAAGCTGAAAAATTTCTCCAATTGTACCAGAACAACTAACAATAAAGTCTCTGGATTTTAGTTCAAATCTTTTTAATTCTTTAAATTTATTTTCATCTATATAATACTTACCTAATGAGATGCTTTTATAAATTGCATTTTTTTGTTCGTAAACCTTATAACCATCTTTTACAAAAAACTCCTTTTTCAGTGCTCCTCCGAATGGGCCTCTAACAAGATTTTCAGTAACCTTTTCTAAAGATTTTGTGGTCCACTCTCCAGTAAACCCTCTTAATCTTTTTTTACCAGTCAACAATTCTTGCATTGCACCTTTCTTAATAGCTTTCTTTTTTACAATAGTTGTTTTTAAATTTTGTATTAATATATCTGTGTCACTTAATGTGTCAGCAACTAATCTTTGCTCCTCTAAAGTAGGTGGTGCAGGAAAGGTATAATGAACAAAATCTTTTTGATACAAATGATTGATTGTAGAACCTGCTGTAAGTTTAGAAAGGAAATCTGCAAAATGTCCTGACCTCAAGATGTAATAAAGGTATTTTGGGTAAAAACTCTTTCCTAAAGGTCTAATAACAAAAACACCACTATTTAAAGTGGTTGGTTTCACAATCTTGTCTACAATAGCAACTTTTCCTATTGTTCCGTCTTTTGTTACAAGAATATCATCTACTTGTAGTTGAATATTTTTGTCTTGGTCATAGCGTTCTTTCTCAACGTGAACGCAATTATTCCAATCAATAAATCCATTTAAAAAGTCTGTGCCAGTAACCAAAAAATAATCTCCTGAACTTAAATATTCAGCAGTTGTCAAACCTTGCCAACCTATCCTTGCCTTTAGTGTTGCAGAATTACCAAGATTAATCTCTTTCCAAGAATCCTTTAATTCCATACCATTCCCATTTTTTGTAAATGTTGCTCAACCTTGGTTTGTAACTCTTGTACCTGTTGCTCTACTTTTGGTAATGGATATTCGTAACGGTTTGCCAATTCGGTAATACGGTTGGTTAAGCGTTGACTTATTCGGTCTATTTCGATATCAATATTATTTTTTAAAACTACTAACCATTTATCTTCGACAATTAGAGTTTTAATTTCCTGTTCATTTAATTGTGGGTATTTTGCATAAATTTGTTGCTTCAACTTTGCCTCTGCTTCTTTCAAAGTTTTTTTATTGGCAGCCTCTAAAGTCATCAGTTTTTCGTAGCTATGGATGATATCATATTCCTCGGCATATTCTTCATCCCCTTTGATTTCTTTTAAGCGTTTGGCAATGTCGCCCTTGGTAATATTACCCTTATCGTTTATTATTTCATTCAACAATCCTTCATCGCCAGAATGTTCCTCAATGAGTTCGGTCATCTCAGCAGACAAAGTGTCTAAATAGGCTTCAATGGTTTTAACTTCGGTTTGCTCCTTTTTAAAAAAGCGATTGATAACCAATTCAAAAGGAATTAATTCGCTTTCAAATTCGCCTTTTTTAATTTTTCCGTTTTTGTCTTTTATTGGTGTTAATGTGGCAATCCAACCATCTTCTTTGATTAAAAAGCTATCGTCCTTTAGAATGTCATTCCAGTAATCCATCAAATGTTGGTAGATGTCATACGGATTGATTAAAGCTTTGTTTTTATACTGTTTTAAAAGACTTTCAGAAATTTCAAAAATGAGTTCCTTTGGTTTTGTGGTATCATTAATGTTCCAAAGTTTTGGTTTGGTTTCACTTTCCCAGGCGGAATACACTTTATCTAATGTTTCTCGGTATTCTATAAATTCAGCGTGGTTAAAAATGGTTTCTTTAATGTTTGCTTTAGGAACGACCAAACTGTAATACGATTTACGTTTTGCAGGATGAAACAAATGCTCTTGTAAATTTGGGTAAATTTCCCAGTAGCTATTCAAGGCATCTACATCTCTATTAGGAATATCGCCTAATAAATGGGCTTGAATATCCTGTATATCTTCTTCATCTTGACTGTCAATATATCTTGGGATATTGAGGTTGTATTCGTTAGTTTCAATTTCTTCATACGATACCATTCTTGAAAATTTGGCAACCTCCATTTGGTTATTGAACACATCAACGATTTTGTGTAAATCTTGCTCCCTTAAACGGTTTTTGTTTCCGTCTTTGATGTAGCCTTTACTGGCATCAATCATAAACAATCCTTTGCGAGTTCCTGCATTTTCTTTATCAATTACAATAATGCAAGCAGGAATACCAGTACCAAAAAACAAGTTGGCAGGCAGACCAATAATGCCTTTTATCAATCCACGTTTTACTATATTGGTTCTTATAGTAGCTTCTGCATTTCCACGAAACAAAACACCGTGAGGCAAAATAACCGCACCTTTTCCTTTGGTTTTTAACGAGCGGATGATGTGCAATAAAAAAGCATAATCCCCATTTTTATTTGGCGGAATACCAAAACCATCAAAACGTTTGTAAATATCACTCTCTGGATGAAAGCCATTGCTCCAAGATTTAACCGAAAATGGCGGATTTGCCACACAGAAATCGAAGCGTTTTAAGAAGTCTCCATCTTTATGAATTGGGTCTGCCAAGGTATTTCCTTGCACAATATCTTGCACTGCTTCGGGATTGTTA
The DNA here is from genome assembly GCA_034675805.1 of Aequorivita sp. Taxonomy (GTDB): domain Bacteria; phylum Bacteroidota; class Bacteroidia; order Flavobacteriales; family Flavobacteriaceae; genus Aequorivita. The sequence goes on from JAUCCX010000001.1 coordinate 536,543, forward strand.
TGCAATACCATATTCATTTTCGCCAATGCTACCGTGGCATTATCTTTTTCTTGACCGTAAATTGTTAAGCCGTGAGGTGCTTCGTCGTTGACTTTCAGAAGCAAAGAGGCCGAACCACACGCAGGGTCATATACAGTTTGTGACTGTGACGTTGCACTATCAACACCTATAATTTTTGCCATTATTCGAGACACTTCCGATGGCGTATAGAATTGCCCTTTACTTTTGCCAGCTTCTTTTGCGAAATGCTGCATCAAATATTCATAGGCATCGCCTAAAAGGTCGTCATCTTCCGCTCGGTTGTTACTAAAATTCAAAGCAGGGTTTTCAAAAATGGCAATGAGCTTACTTAATTTTTCAATCAGCTCTTTGCCTTTACCCAACTTGTCTTCGTCATTAAAATCTGCCATTTTAGACAGCATATCAAATCCGTTTTCCCTATCAATTGGTGCTAACACTTTTTTGTTGATATAATCGCCAATACCATCTTTACCTTTCATTTTAACCAAGTCCGCAAAACTTGCACCTTCTGGAATGGTAATTAGTGCATCTTCATCATCAGCATATTTGTCTGAAACGTATTTTATAAATAATAAGGGAAGTATGTAATCTTTGTATTGAGAAGCATCCATACCGCCTCTTAATTCGTCACAACTTTTCCAAAGTGAACTGTATAATTCTGATTTTTTTATTGCCATTATTCTTTTGTAATAACTACCGTTCTTATTTTATTTAAGCTTCTCAACTAGTTCATTTTTTAGCCATTGAAAAGCGGCTTCTTGGTTGTATGTAATTTCGGGCCGTAATAAGGCTTCCATATCACCAATAAAATTAGGATCGTTTTCCTTTTCTTCCATATTGAGTAAAAACTCTTTTTTTGTGGGCGGTTTTCCAACGGAAACACTCATATACTCATAGAAACAATCGATAATTGTTGGGATGTGTAACTTGTGGTTTAATCTGGAATAATCCAAATCAAACAAATCCCTTCCTTTACTTCTTTGATACAATGCTCTTAGTTTTGTGCCCAATAATTCATTGATGTCATAGGTTCTGATATTGGCTTTACCTTCAAACCAATTACTTTTTACTTCAAATGGGAATTCTACCCAAGGCAACACGTTAAAATGTTCTTTGCAATTAATTTCCAATTTTAAGCGCAGTCGAATATTCTCATACTCCGATGTAAATCGATACATCGCCTTTGCACCGTGACCACCTATTTTAGTGCTTCTTTTTTCTTCAAAAAAAGTAACCACTTCAGCGATGCGTTGCATTATAGGTTTTATCGGTCCTGGTTTAACTTGAACCAGATCTATATCTTCCGAATAGCGTGGCGCAGGGTTTAGATACAACTTATGAAGTGCCGTACCTCCTCTGAATGCCAGATTTTCATTTAAAAATTCATCAGAAAATATGGCAACAAGGGCACGACTGATTACTAAATCTTGTTCTACCTGTGAAAACTCTCTCCAAGGTGCATTCATCTGCCATTTCGCTATATCGGGTCTTGGGATCATAAATCACTTTCCATTTTAATATTCACATCAACTTTCCATCTATTTTCAACGGATCCAGGCTTTTCATTTGATCTTGGACTTAACAAAACTGGATAGAATTTCTCAAGTTTTAGATGTTCAAATATGAGATTTGCTATATCAGATTCTGGATCAAATTCATTCAACAAATATCCAAAACGCTGTAAGACACTTTTTTGAGAATACCAAGACAACAATTCTTTTGCGTCTGCCAATTTGATTTCTTCAGACAACTCTTCTAAAACAGAGAGCATTCTATTTAATCCTCCTATTTTGGTTTGATGGTAAATCAAGTCCACAGCTGTTAGGCAAGGACTGGATATATTGTACATTCCTGCATCTCCTTTTTTCGACACTATATTTTTGGTTGGCCAATTAGAAACGGTAAAAAAATCAAGATTGATGGAGTTTTTAGAGATGGATAGCAAAGGTGCTTTGTTATGAAAAACATATTCCTTCTGAATTTGCTGATGCCCAGCTCCATAAGATTTTGCTGCCGAGTATAGACCAACATAATAGTTACGGTCTAAAAACTCAAATAGGCTGTTAACGTATAGCTCGATGGGTAATTTCCCGAATTTTGAATATCGTGGTGGAATAATCAGATAAAAATGATGACGCAAAGGAATGATGTCGCCTTTTTGTATGGCGTAAGATAATTGACTCTGTATTGATTTTTCTGACTTATCCGATTGAGCAATAAGAAGTTCGCCCCAACTAAAAGCATAGCTTTCAAATGATAATCGTTCTTTTATAAAATCAGATAAATTCAATTGTAGTAAATTTTCGAGAAATATAGTGAATATTAGTCGTTTTCTTGAAAGTTTACTAAAATAAATTTTGAATTAATTATTCATTTTACCTCCTTCCCCTTATAACAATCTTAAATCAAAAGCACAATTCTCATTCAAGGGGAAGGTGGCAGCTGGGAAATAAATAGATTGAACCGCTAAGTTTACAATCCAGCTGACGGAAGGGGGAAATCAAAAAAACCTGAAACGTGAAACTGTCACCCTGAGCAGCCTGGCCTGAGAGGAGCCGAAGGGAAGTCGAAGGGCTGAAACGAAAAACAAAAAATTCTCCTAGCCCCTTCCCCTCACAAGAATCTTATTTCAAATGCAATATGGATCTTTTAGGGGAAGGTCGCCCCCGCAACCAATACTCTATCAAACTAAAAATTTACATTCGGGGGACGGAAGGGGTCTATCCAATAAGCTTCGCAAAGTCTGGAATTACAAAAACAAAAAGTCATTCAATTGTGGGATTCCTCAATTATCTTAAATTTTATTTTGCCATTTAGAGTGTCAAACGCTCCTTCCCCTCATACTTATTTCAATTCAAATGCAATATGGATCTTTTAGGGGAAGGTGGCCCCCGCAACCAATACTCTATCAAACTAAAAATTTACATTCGGGGGTCGGAAGGGGTCTATCCAATAAGAATCGCAAAATCTTGAATTACAAAAACAATAAAAATACTCTTCAAACTTCGGAAGAAATCAGCATTTATAAAACTGTAATTTTTTATAAAACCCCAATGTCTCATCTTGCATTTCAAAAGGGTTAAAACGATGTCCTTTTTTATTAAAAGGTGAGCCCTTACCTTCGATTTTCAAAGTTAATGATATTGATTTTTTATGTGGATATGGAGGTAATGTAATAGTGTGACAAAAGTCAACTAAATTTTTAAAAAAGGATTTTGACGAAAAATAACTCACTGTAAATCAAATAAATACGACACAACAAAATTGAATTTTTATGTCATGTAAAAATAGATGTCACAGTGAATCCAAGGCACGGGTATTACCTTGTCGTTTTAAAATATAATAACCTAACAATGTAAGTATGGAAAGTTTAACGTACGAGCCAACAACAGCGAAATTAATAACTGATCTAATCTATAAATTAATATCGTCTCCTTTTCTTTTTTTGATAGTGGTGATATTGATTTACATTACCCTTCCTAAGCCTAAACGGGAATCCGTCAATAATGAGGTTATTAAATTAATCAGGGCAATTAAAAGCAAGGGGAAGATTGAGCCCTGCAATCAACCATAACTGTTTAAAATATTGGATATTGTTTTCACCCGCTCCCGCACTCCCGAAAATTCGGGAGCATCGTGTGACAATCCCAATTTCTCTCATCCCTACGAAACATCATTTCAAAAGGTTTGCCATTCACTCATACTAAAACCACTAGGTATTCCTCTAAAACAGCAAAAACCTAAAAATCTACAGCCCCGCTGGCGCGGGCGTCCCGCCCGTGCTCTCCGCAACCGTCAGCAAGCTGACCGGATCAAACGAAAAAAATCGAGATACCAGAATGCCAATGAATCTAACTAAACAAGAAAAACCATTCTTTCAGTTTGCATTATCTATTTTTATTATCCTAATTTGTAAATAAATGAAAACCAAATGACAACAAGAGAATCTTTTTTGGAAATGCTTTATAGTGCAAAGGAGTCGGACATCAAGTATATAGGAACGGGAAATCCCGACGCTAAAATTTTAATTATCGGCAAAGAATCGTCATTAGATGAAACAAAACCAGATAATAAAGACCACATGGAATTACTAAAGAAGAATATCGAATTATGGGATAGGGATAAAGAAAAGTCTATTGATCAAATTGCTAATTGGAATAATGACAACTTTTCACCCATGTACCCATACAAATACCAAAAACATAAAAAAAACGATGGTTCTAATTTGGGAACAAGTAAAACGTGGTATAATTATCAAAAAATCCACAATCATATTTTTGGGGAAAGTGACGTAATTAATTTCCACGAAAATATATTTACAACTGAAGTAAACTCTAGTCCATCTCCTAAAACAAAGGATGCAGATACTACCTCTATAAAGAATCGTAAAGAGTTTATTTCTAAATCAGAATTCTTTAAAAAATTTCCTGTTGTTATCATTGATGGGGTAGGCTACTTCGAAATTGCTGAGAACAAAAATGAAATTGAAAAAATATTTGATGCAACATTTGTAAAAGACATAGGCGAGAACAAAAAACAACCTATTTGGATTCACAAAGGCAATGGGTTTCCTCAACTTGTTATAAACACTCATCAAATGAGTAGATATGTTTCTGATGAGAGATTAAAGAGAATGGGCGGCTTAATCAAACTATTTTTGGAGAATCCAAACAAAGCTTTTGAATCTATTGAATAATAGCCCCAGCTAGCGGGGGCTTCCTGGCCGTGTCCCCCGCAACCGTGAGCAGGTAACCCTCACGAGCAAGGCGACCGCGCTAGCGGACCTGCGAAAATTATCAAGATAGCATATAACAATTTAATAGAATAAATACTTGAGATTCGGCACGTTAATTATTTTGATTGTTAATAGATTGTTGAGAATAACTATTATCTAAAATATTTTATAAAAAGGTTTTAACATACCTTGCTATTAATAAGGAAGCTAGGATGGAAGGTTACACTTGCATTCGTATTGAGCAATGCACTCGTGCTATCTGGGGTCCATATTTTAAAGTATTGTAAATTAATAAAAGACTGAAATGAATTGACACCATCGGAAAAAATATCAATAATGGCACTTGGACTATCATTAATCGCACTTCTTATTACATATTCGACTTTTCAAAGAGAAAAAAAGAAAGCCAATCAAGATTTACTGTTCCAAGAAAAAATAAATGCCTATAAAGACATTTCGTATTTAGGAAATAAAGTGTATCGTGAATTTTTTGACGTAGTGAATAATGTTCAATTTTACGAGGGAAAGCCAGAAAACTGGGAAAAAGAATTTCCTAAATTTTCTGGAGTATATTATAGTAAAGCATTTGAATTTGAAAATACTGTATCAAAATATATGGTAATTATTCCAAGTCAAATCTATAATATTTGTGAAGAATTATCTTTTATACTAACACAATATGTTACAACAGCCTCCCATTGCGATAGTGAAATAATAGGTAATGGATATGATAAGCTGGGAATCCAATTAGAAAAATTAATTGAAATAATAAGAATTGATTTAAATGCAGATAAGCTGAATTTAGAATTATCAAAACGGATAAAATAACTTCGATTCCAAAAAGATACTGCCGCTGGCGCGGGCGTCCTGCCCGTGCCCTCCTCCTCCCTGAGCAAACAATCGTTACGAGAGAGAAGCTCGCGTTATCGGAAAAAAATTAGGAACCTCCGCAAGCCCCGCGAAGCCGTCGCACGCGAGCTGGGGGCAAATGCCTGACATTCCCAAACCCAGAGGCAGATGAATCTAGCACCGGCCGGTGACAGATTCGATACCCGTGCCCAGGGGTTGGCACAGGATATTGCCTGGAACGAATATTAGACCATCTCAGATTTGTTAATTTGATTCTGAAGTTCTTTTGAAGGTGGTTTTAAGTTCAAGCGTCAAGACATTCAAAATTTCGTCCATTATCAACAATTTCTCCTCTGTTAATCGACTTAGACGATGTTGAAACCTGCTGTTGTAATCCACCTCCTTAAAAAAGCTGTCGCCGCTTAGCTTTTCAAACAAATATTCCAGTTTTTTAATATTGGGCTGAGCGTACAGACATAACATCCAGAGATTGTAAGCCGATAGATAATTTGGCAGGTAGGAGGTCCCAGCAAATACATAGGTTCTAAAGATTCTGAGTACAGCATTTGAAAACAATACATTTAAACCTTCTACATTTCCTTCTTCCAAATTTTGGCGTAACAAAAGATATTGGAAACTCATTGTATTGGCGGCATTATACAAATAGTCTAAGTCTGGATAATTTGGAGTATATGGCTTTTCCCAATGGAGCGTGTAATGCTTGTTCGGAGCTTGATAAACCTTATTTTCTTCCGTCATTATGTTTCTAAAAAACAATTGATGGATAAATAGTTCTTTTTGAATCCACATTCTACTGTGACCAAGAATCAGTACCGAATAAGCACTCTGCAATCTATCAACCACAGATTGTTGCATGCGGTTTAATAGTTCCGTGCTTAAACCATCCCCTATCAGCATTAGATAGTAACAGGTGGTTGTAGCAGTTTGGACTTTGTGAAATAGATAAATTTCCTCTACTTGCCTTATCTTTATAATTTGAGGTACTAGCATGGATAAATGAGTTTCTACAAGAGGTAAAGAGGATGGGGTAACTTTTGAATGATTTGTTTTACTATAGACCTTGATACGTCTTTTTAATTCCTGAAATCTTTCTGAAACCAGATTATATAAATGCTCCTCCACTTCAGTCAGGGCGTTATATAATTCATAATGGATATTTATTTCATCTACCTGCCCCTCTCCTGCTCGTGCTTTTTCTAGTTGTTCTAAGAGATAATACGTTTCAGCATTCTGTTTCACAAACAAGCCTTCAATTTCAGGCAGATGCTGTCCTAGATATTTTATACGCTCTGTAAGATTTTTATAATAAAAGCTATGCCCTATTAAAAGATTTTCCAAAAAGGAAATATGATGCTCTAAAATGGATAAATAGGTTATAAACACGGAGGTACGCGCATCCAACGCATGAAACTCATTAGCAAGAGTCTTCAAAACATCGTGATGATGAAAATATTCGTTCTCGTAATATTTATATCTCTTTTTAAAATCCTTCCAAGAGGTTGATAACCTATACTTATAGTTGGGATTTTGATACACTTTTGCCGAAGCAACACAGTAACTTGGCACAAACGGATTGCCATTCTTATAAATAAATCGCAATTGCTGTGAATATAGAACGTGAAGCAACACTCGATGCTCCCTAAAAACATTCCGAAGCCATTTCCGCGCATAAATGACCTCTACGCTCTTTTTAATTGTGGCTATTATTATAAGATGGCCCGGGTCTTTGACGGTAGCTGGATGAAAGAAGATTTTCTCTATGGAAAGTTCCGCAATAAGTTGTTGTAGTTTTGTGTCTAACTCTTGGGGCATAGCCTGGAATGATAGTTTTTGAATAGTTTCCATGATGAACTTTTTAAAAGGTTACACCCCAAAGCTCACTTACATTAGGGGTATATTCAAGTTTCTAATGGAATATCGTATGCCTTGGTTAGGATAATTTATTCCCACAATTGGGATAATCTAGAACCTCCAAAAAGGGTAATTATAAAAATAAGTGTTAAATTTGATAACCAAACAAATAACCATTAACCATTAACCATTAACCATTAACCATTAACCATTAACCATTAACTCATTAACCAATAACCATTAACTAATAACTGATTAACAATTAACCCGTAACCTTTAACCTGTAACCTGTAACCCGTAACCTGTAACCTGTAACCCGTAACCCGTAACCTTTAACCAACAACCCCCAATGGAGACCAAAATACACCAAGGCCGCAATGTAAAACGCTTTCGCGAGATGCTGGGCATAAAGCAAGAGGCACTTGCCTATGAACTGGGAGAAGATTGGAACCAAAAGAAAATCTCCTTACTGGAACAAAAAGAAAACATCGAAACTCCCCTACTCAAACAAATATCACAAGTACTTCACATCCCCGTCGAGGCTTTTAAGAATTTTGATGAGGAGCAGGCCGTGAATATTATTTCTAATACTTTCGATAATGGTTCAATCCTGAATGGGATAAATCATAATCCCACATTTCACCCAATTGAACAAATTGTAAAACTTCACGAAGAAAAAATCACCCTCTACGAACGCATGTTGGAAGAGAAGGATGAGATGATGGCGCGGTTGGAGAAGTTGATTGGGGTGAAGTAAAACCTTTTGAGTAATGCTTTATAACGTCATCCTTTCCTATATAAGCCTGTGAACTAATTGGTTACAGACTTTTTTTATGCGATATGATTTAGAAATAAACGGGGGACATATTATAGATATTGAATTTGGGATGGAACGCGATGAATTTGCGCACTAGCGTTGTATATATTCTTACCATCCAAAAGTGTCCTTCCAGTTGGTCTGTTAAAATTAAAAAACTATATTTGGACAACCCCTCGATCAAACTAAAACCAATAGAATTGTTAGCTTATTATAATTGGAAAACTTGTAGTTTACTTCGAGAATTATTATCAAATAAATTTTATGCAATAATGTCATATTTTAAATAGACATTTTAGTGTTATTTTCAAGAATAGCGCAAGTGGTCAATTGAAAAATTTTATGTAATAAGTTTGTAGGATTATAATAAATTTAATGGACAGACAAACAAAGAGAAATATTAAATCAATAAGTTCAGAGACTTTGAATGGACAGAATTATTCAAGAAGTGATTTTGCCAGAAGTATAATGAACTATCCCGCTATGATGGTTCCTTCTGTTCAGGAGCCGATTATCGCAAAACTCTCATTGGCCTTAAATGATGATGTTTGTTTATTGGATCCTTTTATGGGAGCCTCAAATTCGCTTGTCACAGGAATGAAATATGGCATGAATGTTTTTGGGCAGGATATCAATCCCCTTTCGATATTATTGAGTCAGGTAAAAACAAGCTTTTATCAAATTGAAGAGTTGGTTAACGTAGAGATAAGACTGATGAAACAAATTAGTTCTGATACTTCTGATGACGTGGAGATATCATTTGCAAATATCGATAAATGGTTTACTAGAGATATCCAGATTGAATTATCAAAAATACACAGAGCTGTCTGTGGAGAGCCTAATTTATATATACGGAAGTTTTTTTGGGTAGCATTAGCTGAAACTATCAGATTGACCAGCAATGATAGGACATCGACTTTTAAGATGCATATGCGTTCTCCTGAGGAAATAAATTTAAGACGGGTGTCCGCAATTAAGACTTTTATTTCTGTTTGTAAGAAGAACATTAAAAACATCAGTGAGTATATTTCTGTTCTGATACAAAATGGGCACATAAAACAAGGAGAGTATGTAAATAGTGCTGAAGTCGTTTGGGGTGATACCAATAAAGAAATTAAAACGAATAAGAATTTTAACTTACTCGTAACATCACCGCCATATGGAGATAATCATACGACGGTAACATACGGTCAATTCTCCTATTTACCATTACAATGGATACCATTAGGAGATATTGATCGTACAATATCAATTGATTATCTAAAAACGGCTCAATCAATTGATAATAAAAGTTTAGGTGGAAGAAGTAAAAGTGATATTAACGAGATTGAGGAAAATATTTTTGAGAAATCTAAAACATTGAAAAAATTTGTCACTCAATTCAAGGATGATGAGAGAAAAAAGGCTGAAAAAGTAACAAGGTTTATTAATGATTTAGATAATAGCATAGACAAGATTCTGCCTAAAATGAGAAATGATTCTTTTTTAGTGTGGACAATTGGCAACCGAAATGTAAATAAGCAGGTAGTACAAAACGATCTTATCTTGAAAGAACTATTTACATCTAAGGGTGTAAGTCTATTCACTGACTTAGAAAGAGATATTTTAAGTAAAAGAATGCCAAGCAGAAACAACTTTTCGAATATGATGAGCAAAGAGAAAATCCTTATTTTCAAGAAAACTAAATAATGGTTAGACAGAGATACCATTTCGACATAACTCCTCATATTGTCAAGCAGCTCGGTGAACAATTAGTTCCTGACGAAGTAACTGCGCTTCTTGAGTTGATTAAAAACTCTTATGATGCGGACGCCTCTTATGTTTCTATTGAAATTAATACCAATGGAGAGTACATAAGGGATAACCTTTTTTACCCCAATCAAAAGGGTTTTATTTTAGTGGAGGATGATGGATTTGGAATGGATGAAAAAACTATTTTGAAGTCCTGGCTATTAATATCCTACTCAAAAAAAAGAGCATTAAATGGTGCAAAAGAAAAAACCCCTGAAGGACGCACACCTCTTGGAGAAAAAGGTTTAGGAAGATTAAGCACACAACGATTGGCTGATATTTGTGAAATATTCACTAAGAAATTAAACAAGGAAGGAACTCATATTGCATTTAACTGGAAGGATTTTGAAAAGGAAGAGGCCCTAACTGATGTAGAAGTTAAATATCAATCTTACGACAGTAAAAAAAAGAAAGGCACCACATTACTACTGACCAGTTTAAATAACGCTGAAGTTTGGCAGGGAAAAAACTTAGAAAAATTTAAAGGTCAGATTCTTCAGGTAATATCACCGTATAAAGAAAATAGACCTTTTGAAGTTTATCTTAAAGTAAATGGACAATCGATAGAATTAGATAAGTTTAATGAGGGATTATCTGATTTAGCTATCTCTAGTTTTTCTTTTAGTTTTGAAGGGAATAACCTTATTATTTCAGGTAAAACAAGATTAACTAAATTTTTAGGCAATGATCGAGAACCAAAAGAGGCTTATCATAATTTCGTTGATGTTGATAATGGAAAAAAGTTATATGAATTTTTAAAAACTAAGATTAATGATTTAGAACAGGCTAAAAACCCTTACTTCATAAATTTTGAAAGAAAATTTGAGATTGACAAGGATATAAGTCTTGAAATCTTAAATGGAGAAAAAGCCTACCCTGGTCCTTTTACAGGAATTATTAATGAGTTTTCTTACAAAGAAGAACAATTAAAAGAGGAAGTCTCGATTAGTAATATTTTTGGTAGATTTAAAAATTATAAAGATTTCGCTCAAGCTCAAATAGGTGTGAAAATTTATCGAAATGGCTTTGCAGTTCTTCCTTACGGCATTGATGATAACAACAAAGATTGGTTGGGTCTTTCTAGTTCACAAACCAAGACTTCTTTTTATGATTTAAGGCCTGATAATGTAATTGGCTATGTATCTATTGATGAGGGCAAAAATTATGAATTGAAAGATAAAACCGATAGATCAGGCTTAATATCAAATCCCTATTCTAGAAATTTCTTCACCTTAGTACACTTTGCGAAAGACCAAATTAATTTATATCAAAGATCAATTAGAAAAAATTATAACAAGTTTTTAAACATCTATAAAATCGAAAATAGTGGCATAAAAACTGTATCGCAGGCATTTAATCAGTTAAAAGAAACTAAATCTAAGTCAGAAGATGTAAAACAAGAATTCAGGGATGCGATAGTAACTGTGGAGAAAGCCATTCTAGATTCCAGTTTTATCGTCAAATCTGTTAAGAGCAATCCAATGTTTTCTTCAGATTTGGAAAAAGAGATAGTTATAAAGGTAGATGATCTTCTTGATGAATTAAAAGCAATTCAAATCACTTTGAGTAAGCTCGAAAAAGTGATTGAAAAGACCGAAAAATTAAATGAGGTTATAGACATCCTCGAACCTAAAATACAAATTTTAGAAGAACAATTAAGTGATTTTTCCGAGCTGGCAGGTTTGGGATTAACGGCTGAATCGGTTAGCCATGAATTTTCCTCTATAGCAGATAGATTATCGGAAAAAGCTTTATTTTATTCATCTAAGCTACAAAGTAAAACATTAAAGGATTCTGATATATTTGTGCTCTTGGAGTACATAAACTCTACAGTTAACGGGTTGAAAGTACAATTAAAGCATCTTGATCCTGCTCTTAAATATACAAGAGATAAAAAATCTTCTTTTAGTCTTTCTGATTTTCTTAAGGATGAAAAAGAATATTATGAGAACAGATTTAAAAAACAGACGATTGAATTTATAACAATAATTGAAGATGATTTTTCAATAAAGGTGAATCGAGGTAAATTGGTTCAAATTGTTGATAACCTTCTAAATAATTCAGAATATTGGCTTTTAGAGAGAAAGAAACTGGAACCAAACTTTAATCCTTCAATTACAATCAAAGTAGAATCTCCTTGGATTTATATTTCTGATAATGGTCATGGTATTTCTCCAGCAGTGGAAAGCCAAATATTTGAGCCATTTGTAACTACAAAACCAAAGGGAGAAGGACGAGGGTTAGGGCTGTTTATTATTCAGCAATTATTAGATTCTTCAGGATGTACTATTGCATTGGAACCAATCAAAAATGAAAATAAAAGAAAATATATTTTTGCCATAAACTTGTCAAATATAATTATTGGAGAATGAATGAAAAAATTATCATAAAAAGTGGTGGTGATTCATTGGAAATCGTTCCAAAAAGTATACCCACGGTAGATTTACGTGCTCAGGCCATTCAAACTACTTATGATCTATTGAATGCTGAGGATGTTGCTTATATTATTTATATTGATGATAAGTTCGACATTAACAGTCAAAAAGAAGAATTTGTTGGTAGAATAAAAAAATTAAGATTCGAAAATCAACTTATAGAAAGTAAAATATTTAATGGATTTAATTGGGAGGGTCCGGAGGCTTTAATTACAAAGTTCTGGGATGATTCTGAAAATAAATCAGAGTTGTTATATGAGGTGTGTACTGAATTTAGGGATGAAGATAGTGCAAATGTTATTCCTGCATTGGAAATCCAGAATTGTTATGGAGATCGAATAAAATTAATGACTCCAGACGAATGGTTTTCAGATCAATATCAACTAATAAAAGATCTTGAAAATGGAAAAAAGGCTTTGTGTCTATTTGACTATCAATTTCAAAGTGGGAATAAATTAATCGAGGGTCGAAACGGAGCTCAGTTAGCCAAAATGCTTATTGATGAAGAAAATTATTCAGATCGAATTATCTGTGGAATTTTTTCTCATATATTTAATGAAGAAATGGAAGATGAGTATAGGGTGAAATATTCAAAGGACTATGATATTCCAAAAGGGAAATTTTATACCATATCCAAATACAGATTTGCGTTTGATCCTCAAATCACAGGTTTTGCCGAAGGGATTAAAAATTTATTACTACATCCTTATGTTGAACAATTAAAAAATGAATCTTTGGAGGTCCTTTCAGAATCACACGTCAAGGCAAAAATGAGAATTGAGAATATAACTCCAAAAACTTTTAATCAAATCATACAAAAATCTTCTTTAAACGAGGGAGTCTGGGAAATCAGCACACTCTTCAGACTGTATGGAATACTATCAAAAGAAGAAAATCTTAAATTTATTTCTGATTCTACGGTAAGGCAAAGATTTAATGATTCAATAAAACGAATTAGACAAATTGATGAGCATGAAACAGGATATTCTTCAAGCGTAACTAATCAACAAATTATTGACCTAAGAGACAGTGAGTTGTATTTAGAGGGTGATATTATTAACAAACTTCACTTGCCAGTTTCTAATGGAGACATATTCAGTATTAAGGGTAAGTCTTATATTTTATTGGTTCAGCCTTGTAATCTAGCAATAAGAGCGAAAGGCAATGAATGTGGAGTACGTAGTAAGAATTATAATAATGCATTTTTAGTACCTCTCAGAGAATTTTCGAAAGAACAGTTAAATCATACTAAACAGGAAGTCTTGTCACCGATAAATAAATTAGAGAAAACTCTTTGTGCATACTTTGCGGAATTTAAAATATTTTCCTTGGATTATCTTGATTTAACTGTTTTCAATGAAAAAGGGGAATCATTTCTCGATATGAAAAAGCCAGAACTCGAAAACAATGTCATTCATTTTCCATGGAAAATGCGCTATCGATATATTGTTGAAAAGCTGGGGATATTAGAAGGTCAAATCAATTCGTTTAATCATCTAAAGAACCTAATGAATCCGCGAATAGCAGAGCTTTCTGAAAATATAAGAGAACTAACAAAGGATATGGGGAAGTTGGAAAAAGAAGAAAGAGAACGTGTCATTGAAAAGCTGAATCCAATTAAAGCGGAGAAAAAAGAACTAGAAAGTCATTTAAAGATATTAGAAGAAAACATTTATTCTATTGAAAATTTTGATTCCCTAAATCTGAATCAAATAGAAAATTATTGCGTTGAACATCGAATATTTTCTTTTGATATAAAAAGGACACGACACTACAAGTCTCCTTATGCCGAGGATTTACTACAGAATTTTATGCTGTATTTGTCAAGGAATGCTTTTGAACACGATTTTGTGAATTAATTTAATTGCGAAAAGGACTGGTTTCTCCGCTGGCGCTGGCGTCCTGCCCGTGCCCTCCGCAACCGTGAGAAGGCAACCGTCACGAGCGAGACGCTGGAACTAGCGTTTGGAAGTTAAAAATTTTACCTTGTCATAATATACTTTAATCATTTTTTTACTTTTTTAGTGCGATAAATGGGGCCGGCAGGCTGGTAACTATGCCACGGTGAAATGAAAATACCTTAATAGTTTTTTTCGTGCCTCTATGCTTTATTTCCCCTTCAATTTTGCTCTCATTTCATTAGTTAAATAATACCCGCCAGTTTGAGAAGCTTCCCCCCTAAATTCAATTAATCCTGCTTCTTTTAATTGTTGTAAATATCTTTCCAATGTTCTATTCGAAACTCCAAGTGCAGTAATATATTCAGGCGCTCTATTTCCTTCTTGGGTAACTATACCTTTAAGAAGAGCTGATAATCTTTCTTTAACTCCCTTTGTTGCTCCGTCAACTCCTCCGTCAACTCCTCCGCCAATTCTACTATTACTAAAAAAAGTTAATTTAACATTATTCCGCGCTCCCGCGCTCCCGCGCTCCCGCACTCCCGAAACTTCGGGGGCATCGTGTGGCATTCCTAATTTATCTCACCCCCCTCACGAGCGATTACATCGGTGGATTTCTCGGGTTCGACAGCTCCCGCAACAAAACTCCATCTTTTAATTGACAAATTTTGATCAATTTACAAAAACTAAAAGTCAATAAATTGCGGGATTCCCCAATTATCTTAAATTTAAGTTCATCCTTTTAGAGTATCACACGCTCCTTCTCCTCCAACTCATCTCTATTCAAATGCAATATGGATCTTATAGGGGAAGGTGGCCCCCGCAACCAATCATCAATCAAACTGAAAATTTACATTCGGGGGACGGAAGGAGTCTATCCAATAAGCTTCACAAAAATCTGGATTTACAAAAACAAAAAGTCATTGAATTAAGGGATTCCTCAATTATCTTAAAATATTCTGATTAATTAATTTCGAATCAGAACCCACTCATTCTCCCAAAGTCTCTCAGACGTTTTTTTAATTTAGTGACGTTAATCTGAATGATAAATGGAAAACTAAGCCATCTTCTAATTCGTCAATAAAAAAATCATTTACCCTTTACTATCCAAGTTCCCTGAGCAGTGGTTCTTGATCGAAACCAAAGTAGGATTTCAAATAACATTTAAATGTTTATGAAAACATACAATTTACCGCAATTCTTTGTTAAATTTAAAAACCTAGATTTAATGTAAATCGTTCAAAGGCTGCATTGAATATCATCAGAAATCGATAGTTTTTTTCAAGCCTTATAAATATCAACTGTATGCAACCGTTATTTACTCAAAATTTCCTTTCACATTATCTGCCGGATTTTAAATTATCCAATGTCCCAAATATTAGATCAATAAGATATATCATTGACAATTTAATTGACGAACTTAAAAAAGGCAAACTGAAAAGTTTAAAAGAGGAAGAATTTAAATCGAGATTTCTAAATGAATTCTTTGGAGATGTTTTGGGTTTCAATTATGGCAATTCAACTTTTTGGACTTTAAGAGAAGAGAAAAAAACAAAAGTAGATGGAACTAAGGCTGATGGAGCATTAGGTTATTTTAGTAAAAATAAAGAGAAAGATGATGTAAGAGCTGTAATAGAAATTAAAGACACTAGAGTAGATTTAGACAAAAAACAAAAAAGAAAAGACGCTAAATCCGCTGTCAGTCAGGTGTTTGAATACGCCACCAAGATAGGTGAAGATTGTAAATGGGCTATCGTTTCAAATATCAAAGAAATAAGGTTCTATGCTTCAAATTTTCAAGGTAAATATCAGGTCTTTTATCTTGAAGAATTATCGAATGAGGACAAATTAAAGGAATTATTGTTTCTCTTCCATAAGGATAGGTTCATCACAAAGGGTTCTTTTTCAAGGACTGAACAGTTATATAAACAAACTAAGTTAGAGTTAAAAGAAGATGAGATACCTAAGCATATTGTTGATGTTCTATATACTTCTCTAATGAGATTTAAAGGTCTCAGTTATGTGGATCCAAATTTCTTGGCAAGCATAAAACCCTTCAATATTTTAAATGAGTACGTATGGCATTATTCTAATGGATGCATTCTTACATTAAATCCAAAAATATATGACCTTCTTATGCATTTAGAAATAGATGAAGGATCAATTAATATTTCAGATGCACTTATAAAAGAATTAGAAGACAATAAAGTAATTGAGTATCGCGATAAAATAAACTCATTTATAAGAATTCTAAATCATTCTGGAGTAATTGAAATTAGTTGTGTGAAAGATTATAAGAAAATAATTAAAAGAAGATCTCATGGTATTGGGTTTTCACATAAACATAAATTCAGTTTCTCTGATATGGAAGGTTATTCAAAAAATATTAATATTCTGAAATATAAACCATGTGATTGTACCTCCTGTAATTTCAAAAACTTTGAATTTAAACATCTTTTAAATAAACTTAAGGTTGCCGAACACAATGATGACTATTTGAATTTGGAATATGCTTATGCCAACTATCTTGTTTCCTCAAATAATTACAAAACAGCCTTCAATATTTACAGGAAACTAAGTGATAGGATTAAGGGGAAAGAAGGTTTCGAAATTGAATATTTTATTTCAAAGCTCAATATGAAATATCTCCACAATTTAGTTTGGGAGGATGAAGAAATGAGAGATAGCTTTGAAATAAGAGAAGCAGCAAAAAATATAGATCTGAATAGAATTCTCAATGACGAGATCGAATACAGTATTAGCGATGATGTAAGAGAATATCTGCTTAAAATAAAGGATAAAAAATTATTAATCTCGGCCCAATTTAAAATTGATGAATTGATTAAAGATATTCATTCTCTAAAAAACTTATATGATAACGGCGGTCAACAATATGGATCAAATTATGTCAACGAATTGGCAAATACATATTATGAATTACAACTACATTTCGATAAGAATCGAATAATATATAATGTTTTTACAAGATATAAGTTAATGGCTAACAAGGTCCTGAAAGGACTAATTACAAGTTACCAAACAAAAGGTGAAGGATTAATTACTTTTAACTCATATTTTATAATTGAATTTATTATTAATCTCAATCCCACCCAATTCAAGGAGTCTTTGGCTGATGTAGAAAGTATCCCCATCCATAAAGATGATGAAAAAAAAAATCGCCCAAAACATCACAAACCTTTTGGAATCATATATGGATGATGGCTTTTTTTCCACTCCCCACCGGAACAGAATACTTCAAGAATATTTACTTGATTTGAGGTTCAATGATAAATACACATCTTTAGTATCAAACTCATTTAGCTTATTGTCAAAAATTGATCTTTCTAAAGAATTCTATGGTCCCTTAACCAAAGTAATAATTAACTATTTAAGAATCGAGAATGATTTAGCCTGGAATCACTTAAAAGAGTTCTGTGTGCTTCTCATAAAAAAAGGACAAGTTTTTACATCAGATCAATTAACGGAGATTTTCCAAATAGCAATTGAAAGAGATGAACCGAATAATCACAAATATGAGGAGCTGATTAAAAGTTCTTCCGAAGCCTTAAATAAATTCTATCCAGATATCAAAATCAGTAACAAGCAGCTTGTGAAAAAAGCAATAGGTAATTGCGCTTCGGTCTCAAAATGGATTTATGTCTCATATTTATTATTAGTTACTGATGATTCTTGTAGAACCATCATTAGTGGTGAAATCGAGGAAATGTTTGATCTCAAATTGGACTTTGATCTATATGAACATCTGATTAGGAAAAAATTATTTGATTATAGAAGAAAAGATTATTTTGAGAGATTGGTGGAGAAAATTAAAACCTGCGAAGAGGTTGGTTTTACAAATGTTTTTAAAGATGGCGAACCTATTTTTACTGGCTATACCTTTTTCAATTTCATTCTTTTAATAAATATATTGAAAATAGATAGAGAATCAGACTTACTGAAGAATTTTAATAATATTTCTCCTTTTCAAGCATGGCTCTTAAATCCTTTAAAATTCGACTATTCAAATTTCGATGTAAAATGGATATTGGCATCTGATAAAATTCATATTCTAAATAGTCTCAAAGGAATCGAAAAAATCCAAAATGCAGTTGAGGCAGAATTAAAGAGAGAATTTAACCCTACCCTTTCAGAAATTTATTATAAGTACTTATTATAGAATAAAATATGTCAAGTTCTTAATTACACTACCCCCTAAAGTTTAACTATGCTTGGTTATTCAAATTATTTTTTATGTAATCACTGTCAAACATTTTGTCCACTAAATTTGCAACATCCTTTTCACATTCTTCCTCAAATTTTCTTTCAATTAATTCGATAGCCCCTTTAATTGTTTGATCGTCATCTGTCAATTCTGCAACTTTTAAAATAATTTCATTTATATCGATTTCTAATTCATTTATGATCTTCGGTTTGAAGAATTTTAGCATTTCTTCAGCTTGATTGAAATCTTCTAAACTCAAAGTTTGCTCTGTTTGTTCTTCCCAATCTTCAATATATTTTGACAAATGTTGTTTGCCATTAATTCTATGGGCTAGCAAGGGATTTATTTCAGACAAATTACGGACGCAGACAGTAAATTGGTTTGCTATAATAGAGATTTGATTATCTGATTTCATTTTGTGGTTAAGATTTTTCATAAATCTTTTTAATGTTGCCCTTTCTTCAATTGTTGGTTCGGCAACATTTAGCTTTAGCTTTATCTTGTCTATGTATGTTCGTAAAAATTTATCTTCCTTTACTATATTAGTCAATTCAGTTCTTATTTCCAATAGTAGGAAAAGAGTATGATTTACTTTCTTCTTTTCATCGTATTGAATTTTCCTGTTCTCACTTCTTCTACTTAAATACCATCCAATAAAAACCCCAACAAAAGGACCAATATATTGTAGAATTTCAAAAACTATTTTCATTTGTTCGTATTAATAAGATTTGGAATAAATACACCAGCGATATCTATTTTATTTATGAATATATTTCATCTCCAAAAGTAACACAAACTCCAACCTCTTCATCAACGTATTTACCTAATAATAAATCATCAACCTAGTTGCCAGCTTTTATTTACTATTAACTTTCTCAATGTAAATATCTCGATTTGTTTCATAGTGCATTTTTATTCTTTTAATAGTTGTTTCCGATATTTTAGGGTTAAAATAAGCACTTTTAAAATTTAAAAATTTACTTGATTCTTGAATTATAAATTGATTGTTTTGATCAAAACTAAGTCCAAATATGTTAATACCGACATATTTTGGTAAACTAGTTTTCAAAACACGTTTATATTGATTTTCAACACTATAAATTGGGAAAGGGTCATAGGTAAGAATTTTATTTAAATTATCAAGACTTGGTAAGTGTTGTAAATGAACTGGATTAACAGGTTCATTCATACAAACTTGTACAAGACCAACAAGTGGGAATCCATCTTCTATTAATCCCAATGTTTGAGTTGTTCCAAGTGAATTGGAGTTTTTTCTAAAATTCTTTTTCGTCGGTCTCACGACTTTAAGTTCAAATGCACTTGAATATTCATAAAATAAAGTGTCTTTAAAAGCCGGAATGATCAAAATATCAATATCGCCAGGTTTCTTACCTAATTCAAGAGTCATATCTTGTCTTAAAATTTCTTTTGCAATATAAAATCTGTCAAACTTAAAATCTGCTGTTCTAGGTACATTTGTAACGTCATAAAAAAAGTCAAGATTTCCAAAATGGCATTGTGTATTTTCAATAATAAAACTAATAACTTGACTTTCTTCAAGTCGTTTTTCTATATAATTTTCTGCCATCATCTATTTGAGATTTCTTAATTTTTAGTAAAAATACCCCCCGGCTGGTGCGCGAGTCCTCTCGCGTTCCTTCTTAATTAAACTTAAATCCTAAAACATCTATTTAAGAGCATTAGGTTTATACCTCATCATCACCTTCAAACATAAAATAAATAAATCATATTTTTTTACGTAAATCCGCATAGAAGTCACATTTAATGACAAATCCATCCAAAAATTATAAATCCCCCTCCGAAATAGCCACCGAATGCTTCAAAACATCAAGAACGAATAAATATCTCAATTAATCGAAGAAATGAAGCTATCGGTAAATATTCAATCCCCCCACCTCCGGCACTTACGCTTTCTCTCGTTCCGCAGGCTACACTCCCTCAATCGCAAGAGCCTTCGGTTCCCCACAGCATAAGCAATAATTTATTATGGATTAGAACTTTACATTAAAGTAACATCAAATTATTGCCTATACTTTTTGCCATTGCCCTCACCTCAGAACGCCTCAGAACACTTAGTTAAACCATTAACCACACGGAAGGCAGGTAAATAGGTGTTCGTCAGTCGTTCCGTTTCGTTCCGCAAAACATCCCGACAAGGGTATACAAGCAGCTATACTTTAATATTTTAAAAGGAATAGCTGCCCTTGTCGGGACCATAAATAGCACCGCTGCGGCGACACGTCCTCGCTGGCACTATTTATTTGTTTTGCTCCACACACTCCTCTCCTTCCTCACCCGTGGCTACTCCATCCCCCCAAGCCCTAATAAGGTGTTCGCTATCGCTCACCACTTTTTTATTGGGGGTCGCCGCCACTTGTTAATTGTGCGAGCCTGCGGGGTCGCTGCGGGCTGATCGGGCTGTCACGATTTTTGCATTTCCCCATGTGCCTACAGTCGCTTCGTTTCCCTCATTCGTGCCTCATTCCCTCAACTCAGCCACTTTCGGCAACCCGCGCAAGAGTAGCTCCTTCCCTCCACTACACGAGCCTACGTACCTTCATTTCGCAATGCCACCTAGTTAGTTTCACCTTCCATCCACTACCCCTGAAAAATAGTATATACCATCACAATCCATCTTCCTCAGGCATTGCTCCATTCCGGCTCCGGCATCGTTTCGTTACATTCAATCGCCACACTTGCCTTTCCCTATCCTGAAGCAAAAATTCGCGCCAGCCCTGCCGTAAACGGTAGGCGTCTGCCGCCCTCCTTCCTCGGGCTTATGCATCCACCACCCTTGCTCCGCTCGCAGACGGCTCGCATTATAGTTCCAGCAATCCATTTCGCTGCTCTCCATTCCTTGCTTCCACTATAGCTCCGCTTTCGTTTACCTGCCTAATAAACTTCACTCCAATAACAATCCAAATCCCACTAGACTTTTAAAGAAAAGACATCTGATAACCCTTACTGATTTTACAATAATTCCAATTCATAATTTTACATCCGACTTAAATAAGTAAGCAGCAACGTCCTAAATAATTTCTGAATAAGCCTTGAAGTTCTTTGTTTAAGAAGCTTTATATAGCTTACGAACTTTAGGGTTGTTTTTATAAAAGCCCCTTTTTGGGCCTATCGAAAACTTATCGTAATAAATTGAAATGAGAGCGCCGTCAAAATTTTAGGCTGTTTGAGCAATCCAAATCTTATACGAAATCAAAAATCTTTAAAGCGAGTTCCTAAAATTTAGGCGCCGAATGAAAAATTTAGATAAGTTTTCGTCAGACTAGATTTTTTTGGTTCTTTTTGCAGCAATGGAAAAAAGAACATGTTAAATCATTCAGAATAAGATTGATAAGAAGCATAATAGTATCCGACTTCAACAATCAAAACCCTCCTTCCGATTCATCCGATCTACATAAAGACAATAACCCCACTTTAAATTCCGAATTGAATCAACCTTCCGTTAGAGAGAAGTAAAAACTCCAACATAAAGCAAAGATACAGGCGTGCGGATGCGAGAGCTGCAAGGGTTCGCTTCGCCTGTTTTAAAAAAAAATCTCCACCCTCGCCTTTAGCTTGAATTATGCTTCTCACTGTTATTTACACTCTAGTCTGCGCCTGTCAATTCCGTTCTTAAAATACGGGTAGTATTTTTTTTAACAGCCCTTGCATCAGTCGCACCGATCCTGTGGCATAAGGCATTATGTTCAAGTTTTTATTTAGAGTCCGTTTAAGCAGCTGGTGGTTGCTGGCGGGCATACGCACCTCGGGCAGTCCATTCTTCTATGGTGTGCATCACGTAGGCTTCAAGGAGTATACGTTGCGCATCCTTTGGCTAGAGTGCTGCCTCACAGAGCTCCCTTTTTAGGGGGCTCTTTTTTTTAATCGTTTCCGAAAATTTATAAAAGAGTTCAGCAAAGTTAGGCGGGTTGCTCCCACCACTCCAGCCACCACGGGTTTTCAAGGTCAAGCCCTCCGGGTTTTGATGAAAATCTCCACCCTCTGGGTAGTATTTTCATTCAAAAACCTTGACAACCCTGGCAAACCCGCCTGTTCGAGTGCTTTCTCTTTTCTTCATTTCAATTAATCCGAAAAAAATATATGGGAAGGGAAGCAATTCAAACAATGTTTAATTTAAAAATGATGATTATGAAAGCATTCAAAATCAAAACACATCAACCAGGGGAAACATACCAAACCCCTCATTTCTTCATCCTGAATAAAGGAAACAATGCCGGAAAACCAAACGTTTGCCCCTTTACAAATTCATTTGTAGTCTTTGCAAATTCAGCCGAGGAAGCGCAACAGTTATTCTGGATTTGCAACATTCTCTATTGCGGAAGCTACTTTAAAACCTACCTCTGTGGTTCTGTAATCCCCTTTGTCCACATTGGAGAAGTTCGATCATTACTTAAGAAAATGATTCGAAACTACGAAGGCCACCACTGGAACGGCCGATTTACAGCCCTTGAGAAGCTCGAACGTTTGACCGAACGTCTCAAACATCAACAACAGTGCTTAAATGAGTATAAGATTGCCCTGATGCAGTCATATAACCTCGGAAGAGAATAGCCTCCCTCTCTAAAAACAGAAAAGCCCGGGATCTAATCTCGGGCTTTCTCAATTTATAATTTTATGTGAATTACTTTTATTCCTCTTCAATATTCTTCCGAAAACTAACATCCCAATTAAACCGTAGGATTTAATAGTGACTAATTTTCAATGTTGTTAACCCCGGCCTATTGAAAGTTTATCGTAAAATTTGAAGTGAAGCCCGCGTCAAAATTTTAGACTGTCTGAGCCAGACGAAATAGTCCTCCAAGAACCATCTTTAAAGGCGAGTTTCTAAAATTTAGGGGCAAACAAAAAATTTAGATAAAGTTTCATCAGCCTAGATTTTTTTGGTTCTTTTTTCATCAATGGAAAAAAGAACATAATTAATATTTAGGAGAAGGATGGCGCCGAATGAAAAATTTAGATACCTTTTCGTCAGCCTAGATTTTTTTGGCTTGGTTTATCCTGAGCGTAGTCGAAGGGTTTTCATCAATGGAAAAAAGAACAGGAAAACTGTTTAATTTTCAGTACAATTATAGTCTTTTTCTATAATTACTAAAATTTCTTCTCCTCTTCCTTATCTTCTTTCCTTCGAAGGTTTGCAAAAGATTTCAACTTAGCCGAAAAGACATTTTTCACCACTATTTTTAATGAGAAGGAAACCGAAAAACTCACCACTGCTCCCACTAACGCCAGTATCCCAGTCCTAATCAAATCATCCGAACCAATGACTGGCAAAGTGGCCAAGACCGTCCCTCCACAGGTTCCCATAATGGTCGAAAAAGATCTAAAAGGCATCATCAGAATTTTTGATTTAAATCCGAATTGGTTTCTTCTTTACCTTCATCGCTAACCACCGCCTGACTGACAGCAGTAACAACTGTTCCGGCAATAGTTAGGTAAGTTGCCACAGTTATTAAAACGGCAGGAATAGCAACTGGTGCAGCCAAAATAGCCGCTCCCGTAGATCCCAATACGATTCCAATATTTCGTAATGTCTTAAAGAATTTTGGGGTTGGTTTTTTATATCGTTCGATTAAATTCATAACTAATACTTTTAATAGTTAATAAAACAGTTTCTTTTCGTTCAAACACTTGATGACACAAGGAAAGAACCTTTTGCATAGCCCTTCGAGAATTAGTCCCAACTCCAATCGATGTCAGTTCCGATACAGGAGCAATACACCCTAAAAGCTCATCCTTGGCATAATTTGCAGGATGCAACAGAATCAAATGCCGATTGGGCACATTCTTAACCAATAGATGATTCCCAAACTTTTTTGAATACCGAGCTTCCAACTCATAAGAACCTTCTGGAATACAAGATTTAGATCGTTGATTCTCCAACCAAGGAAGCTCAATAGTGAAGCACAGGAACCGGGAATTCAAAAAGAGGGAACCGTGGGTCCCCTCTAGATGATAACTTCGCTCTAGGATCAATTCCATTTCTTATAGAGTATCGGTGAGCACAACCGCCAACGCGTTAAAAGATCCGTTTTTCAATGGATACATTTCTCCGTTGACTTCCTGGTAAAACTCCACTCCCAACACCTCCAAAACTGGCAATGTAGAGTTCGGAGTCAAAACTCCCGCTAAATTTAACGGCACAGTATCCGGAGCAGAATAAGGAAGAATTCCAGAATCATCCATTTCGAAAACAAAAGATTCGTTCACAAAATCCAATTCCGCTGCCCCCATCACAATTTTGAAATGCGTGGTTCCACCAGGAGCCGCAATCCGAACAATCGGACTGAAAGCAGCCAAATCAGCCGTAACATTTCCAGTGATTCGATCAAAGACTACAATGAAGGGCGCAAAAAGAGTAGTTCCCAACTTTCCTCTGATATTAAAATCAAATCCATTGATGAGACCCAAATCCCCATCTTGGATGGTTCGCGCTCCTCTTTCGTTGATTAAATCAGATTTCACCACAGCCACCAAATCCTTGGTAAGTCTGCTCGTAACTCTTTTATCCTTCGCATTCTGCAACAATAGCCGAATAGCGTTTCGGATTAGCTTTCCACCCTTCCCAGCTCTTCCAAATTCAGAACCGTTCTCACGAGTTCTTTGAAATGCAGGATCGGTCATAATACGATCCTTTTCGATCCCACCCTTTTCCCGGGCCAGGTGACCGTCTGTCGTTTTGTAAAAAGAAATATCTCCGATAGTTCCTTTCAACTTGATAATACCTTTTTGTCTTGCCATTGCAATAAAATTTTAAGTTCTCAACAAAACACCGTATTTTTAAACCACTGCACGATTTTGACCCGTCACCCATTCCGAAAAAGTATTTTTTTACCGAAACAGTCGGTAAAAGATTCCATATCTCTAGCATAGATGTAGTATAGATACTGTATGGATGAAGTATGGATAGAGTATGAAAATTATATTATGAAGTCAGACCGCGTGTGCATATTCCCCAAAGACGTCCAACGCATCACTGGAAGAAGTGAGCGATACGGAAGGTTACTCCTCCACCAAATAAGAAAGCATTTTGACAAACAACCTCATCAATTCATCACTGCGGAAGAATTCGCAGAGTTCACAGGAGTCAATATTCAGACCGTGAATGAATTCCTTAAAGATTAACAAAACGTATCAAATCCTATGGTGGAAAAATTCCTAATAATTCGTATCTTTATACTCAGCGTGAAGTTGAAATCAGTACAAAGATCTTTAAAATAAATGTACCCTAATCGGACACCCATTAGAAAAATAATTACATAGGTGGTTGATTATCAGTATTCTACTAGGCGAGTGGTCGTTTTGTCATCCCGACCAAGTCAAACACCATTTGACACCAAAACCCTGTAAATCATATGATTTGCAGGGTTTTATTGTTTTCTGACACATTGCGAAAAGTCATTAAATTTGGTTCGAAAACATCTAATAGGACCCCTAATCGGACCCCTATTTTGAAAGAGATCTTTGTGAGATATACTGATTTGACCTTCATTTTCATCAACTAGTTTAACTTGAAAATGTAAATATCATTAGAAATTCGGTTATCTTTTAGGTCCTGTTATTAGCATTGAATTAATAGCGATCGTGTGTTCAAACTAATTATTACTTTTAATATTGATTCAATCATTTTAAAAAGCAAATTCTTTGTCAAAAACTGAATTAGATATTGAAATATTAAGCTTGCAGATCTTGGATTCGGTTCCGAGTGCATCGGGCATTGTTAAGCTTAAAGAGAATTTTTATGTGATTGGGGATGATTCTCCTTATTTATTTCACATCAACAAGAACTTTGATCTTCTTTCAAAAAGCCTGATTTATTCTTCTGAAAAACTAAAGGGAGCTATAATTCCTAAAATCGATAAGCCTGATTTTGAGGCGATGGAAATGGTTAGTGAGACAAAGGCTCTTATTTTTGGTTCTGGCTCTAAATCGCCTGAGCGTGATGTTTGTGTTTTGTTGGAAATAGGAAAAAAGATTATATATAAACAATACGAAATCTCCTTATTTTATGATTATCTAAGGAATATGGAGCTTATGAAAGATTATGAACTCAATATTGAAGGTCTTGCTTTTAAAGGTGGTTTGCTATATCTTTTTAATAGAGGTAGAAATATAATATTCAGTTTTTCATATACTGAGTTTATTGCTTATTGTAAAACTGGAGTTAGCTTTCCCATTCCAAAGACCAGTCTATTTTCTTTGCCTGAAATTAATGGCCTACAAGCTGGTTTTTCCGGGGCTACTGCTTGTAAGGAAAAACCCTATCTAATTTTTACTGCTGCTGTAGAAGACACTCCCAATGCCTATGATGACGGAGATATATTAGGGAGTTTTATTGGGGTATTAGATATAAAAGACGGAAAGGTTACTGGTGACTACATTACAGAACAGATTCCCAATCCAGGATTCCCTTTAAAGGTGGAAGCTGTAATAATTGATAAGGTTATATCTGAAACTCAAACCGATCTTGTTGTTGTAACTGACAATGACGGAGCACCCTCAGAGATAATTAGGATACGAATGACGATGGGTGCTAATTCTGATCTAAAACCATAAACTTTTATGAAAGATGTTCTACTCAATTTTCTGTAAGAAGTAGAACATTCCCCCTCCCAAGATATAACATACCACATCCCAAATATCTGCTGTGTACCTGTAAGATTTTTGAGGAAGATAGTATTCAAAAACTAGTGAGTAAAGAGCTACTAGGCTTAGAATTGTAAAGATGTTCAGTCGAATATTTTTATCTCTTTTTATAAACCATATCGCATACAAACACAGTGTGGCTACAATGGGTATTGTTAGGAAATCATTGAGATGATGAAAAATCCAATCTGGACCAACAACAGAAAAAGATTTGAAGCTTTGCACACACAAAAACACCACCAAAGACAGAAGTACATATAAATGTAAAGCTTTCAAGGGAAGACTACGTATCATATAAATAGTAGGGAAATTAACCAAGCGATAAAGCCGCCAATGACCATCGCGACCATCCACACTGAACGCAGTACATAGAAAGATCCGCGAACCAGCAAAAATCGGTTGGTTTTCCAGCGTTCAGAAAATGATCTTTTGTCTATGGTATTGCCTTTTAGGGTAGGTTCAGGCTTTTTTTTCTATTAAAGTATTTGTAGAAGTGAATGTTGCATCTTGAGTCTTTGAAACAGATCCTTCATTATCAACATTATCATTATTTATCTTGTGTGACATATCATACAAAATTCAAGTTGCAAGGATACAAAATATATAGGATGAAAAAGAACCTAAAAGTTGTTTAACAAATTTTCAAGCCTTGGTTCCCAGTGAGGACTTAAAAATTGCACCAAATCTCGTTTTATTTGTACTTTATAAACGTTTTTTTGATTGGGTTTGAGCAATCAATTGTGTGTTTTTTTTGAAAAATAGAAATCAAATGAAGGCAGATAAAATGTAGCTTTTCCGAAGGTAATATTGTTGGATAAAAGCTGAAAATATTACCAAAAGTTATTTTGGGTTTTTTTTGATGTATATTTGTAGCTTAGATCTGGTTAAGATTATGGTCTATTTTCTGGTATTATTGTATTTTAAGTTTTCTCAGATTTATTGAGTTATAGAGTTTGGCCGAAGACTGCAAAGGCTTATCAATCTAGCCAATTACCTCCACTATTTTATCATATTTTACCCAAAGTTAACCCAGACCTGACCCAGACCTGACCCGGACTTTTGTGGGAGTATCTTAGGGGTATTTTAGAAGGATCCTACTTGTATCCTGTTTGTTGAAGTGCTTACAATGTTTACTTGATTTTGTTAGAATTATTCGCTGGCTCTTAGGTATTTTTCTAAGAATTGACACTGTTGGGCATACGTTGCAGCCATTCGATAATAGAGGGAAGTCCTAATTTGACAATGTGATTTTGGCTATATTCTAATTGTCAATATTAATATTTAAGAAATAATTGGTGATTGGGATTTGAGTGAGTTGCAGAAATCTGAAAATCATAGCTACCGATAACCTGAAAACCGTTTTTCATATAAAAGTTAACTGCTCTTTCGTTTTCTTTCCACACAAATAACCAGATGCCAGCTTGATTCTTGCTTTTGGATAATTCGACATTAAAGTTGAACAGCTCTAAGCCTTTTTTTAGTTTATAAAAATCTTTTAAAAGGTAGAGTCTATCAAGTTTTGTGACATTATCCATTGGGATATTGGGCGTCGGGCTATTAAGAATAATTTTTGAGAACCCAATAGGCTGGGCTTCACAATAGATTATATGGTAAATATTATTTGGATTGCTTAGTTCTTCTTGAAATGTCTTATAGGTATATTTTTCGCCGATATAAAAGTCAATGTCTGATTTTGACGCGCTTTTGCCATGAGATTCGATGAAAGTTTGTTTTCCAAGATCTGTCAGTAATTTAAAATCACTTATTGTTGCCCTAAGGATAGAACTCATTTTGTTCAAATTTTGAAATGGTTATTCAGGTTTAGTTCCATCATTATGGCCTAGAATTTAGAGTTTTGACTGACCCTAAATTTATGAAATTGCTTTTGATTACTTACTTACCCTGCCATTACATTTATATATCCTTCTTCTCAGATTTTATTGTGTTGCAATGATTTCAATTGCTTTTTCAAGCAACTCATCTTTTCCATTTCTTATTCCTTCAATTGTCGGTTGTACTTCTATGTCAGGAACTATTCCAATTCTTTGAGTTTCTCCGCCGTTTGGGTAGTTTACGCCAATTCCTGAAATCATAGTTCTAAGACCACCGGGTAGTAAGATTGTTGATACATTTCCATCTGCTCCAGCAGTTGTGCTCCCTATAATTGTTGTGTTATCTCCAGCTTTGAAAGCCATTGCGGTATATTCGGCTTGGCTTTGTGATAATTCGTTAAGCAATACGACTAACTTGCCATTATATGTTTTGCCTTTGCTTGGGATTTTTAAATCATTTGTAAATGTAAATTCTCCGGGATTGTCAATATTTCCCTTTGTAAATTTCACAAATGGTGTTGTAGAAGAAACGAAATAAGAACCTAAACTGAACGGAACGAAGGTTGACGGATAATTTCGGATGTCAATTATGATACCCTTTGTATCTTTGAATAGGCTCTTTATGGTTTTAATATCGCCATCCCTGATTGTGGCGAGTGTTATGTATCCTATGTTGTTATCCAGCATTTTATACGCCGGCTTGTCATTATCTTTCTCATACCAAGCATAAACATCAACAATTTCCTTGGGATATAATTTAAGTGATTTAGATTGTGGGGCAGAATTCCCTGAAATAAAATCTATTTCAATTTCATTAGTGTTTGAGCGTAAAATATCTTTTGAAATACCTCTTAGTCTAGTGGGAATATTTGAAGCAGGGTAATATTTGGATTTTTCTTTTACAATTTCCGCTATAGGAATGTTATTTATCTTGGTAATTATATCTCCTATTTTTAATCCCGCTTCGCTTCTCAATTCGTCCTTATAATAATCAGTTACAACCAATTTGTTTTCTATAAAACGGACGAGAACAGGTGGATAGTTAACACCTTTCCATTCATCAATTTTATCCCCACCTCCCCAAAGATTAGCGTGGGTGTCTTGAATATCTCCAATAATCTGAATTGCAGCCATTTCATATTCCAATTCGTTTTTTGCATTTAGAAAAAGAGGAATGTATTCACCAAGCGTTGTATTCCAGTCTTTATCCATTAAATGTTTATATGGAAAAAAGTAGTTTATCATATTCCAATATCTATAAAGAGCTAATAGCCTGAAACCATCGTCTGGATATGACATTTGGGAATAAGCATTTTCATTTTTGAAATCAGGGTTTCCTACATCTGAAGTAATACCAATATAATATTGCTTGCCTTGTGATCGGTTATCATAAACGTTAAGCAATTTAGTATTTAGAGCTTTATCTTGATTTTCAATCCATTTTATATCAGGTTTGAGTACGGCGTTTTTATCAGTGGGCTTGCATTTGGAGCAGGTTTCCAAGGCACCTAAAGAGTCAATCCAATCGATAATGAGCTTGTCTCTTTCCTTGTCATTTTTTGCCTTTATATAGTTGGGCAAAAATCTAAACAGTTCGTAATCCCAATTGAAATTTCCTTTTGAAATCGCAGGATGGTTGTATTTTAAAAAGCCCCATACGCGACCTAATAATTCAAGGTTTTTAATATTTTCAATTTCTAGATTCGATAAATCAATTAGGGATCCATTCTCAAATCCTTTATCAAGTTGAGCTTTTGACAATTCCTTTTTCACCTCTTGTAATGACTGAATATTTTTGCCATCAATTGTCACTACAAAATCGTCAAACCAGGCTTCTCCTTTGCCAGCAAGTAAGCCGGCCACAAATATACTTTCCGCTTCTTCAGGATAATCGAGAGTTATGGTGTATTTCTGCCAATCTTTGGTTCCTGTTATGTTTTGGCTCTGCATATTGTCAAACTCCAAAAAACTTCCGTTGCCATCGATTCGAAGTAACAATCCTGCAAATCCATCTACAACATTTTCGATTTTCATATAGCCTTCCAACTTGATACTTTTCCCTACATAGTTTGCTGGTATTTCATAGGCTATACTTCCGAAACCGCCATTGTTAGTAGAAGTGATTTTTCCAGATTTCGTTCCTGAATGAGCTTTACCATCTATAGTTAAATCATAATCTCCCCATTGGATCCATCCGTCGGAAAGACTGGTTTTGTCTTTTTGGTTTTCAAATCCAAGATTGAATTTTTCATTTGATTGAGCCTGACTGGTAAGAATTGTTATGAAAATTAGAAGAGTGAGGATTTGTTTCATCGTTGTTGTTTTAAAACTGACAGAGAATGGTTTTGTGTAAGATTGGATTCGTGTTTTAAGCACCTAAATTTAACGAATACAAACCGAATAGAAAATTAGTGATTCCGAGTGCAATTAAAATTATGCTTAGTAAGAGTGATAGAATTAGAGTTTCAGTTCAGTAATTCAAACTTGTTTTTTCTAACAGGTGCTCAAATTCTTGCGTTGTTTTAAACGTATATGGTAAGTTATACAGAAATTACAAATTTCCTATAGACTGAGTTTCCGTTTAAGAAAAATGCTTCCCCTTATTCTGAGTTTTCTATTACGCGGACAAGAGAATCTCTTCAAAAACTATTTTGACTTATCTCAAACCACTTGTTCTATTTCGGTAGCAATAAGAAGAAAAGAGTGCTAATTATAAATTATTACTACACACGGGAGCAGTCCGGATCCTATAATTTGAAAATAGATTCAATTTGAATGATGACTTTTTTTCAATTTTCCGATATAGGATTATAAAGCGGTATTAATTAAACATCATTATCAGCTTTTACTATTTATTCTAACCAATTAAATCAAACACAATGAACGAGCAAAAAATTTCCCTGTTAATTCGTCACATCGCAGGCTCCAAAAAAGGCCAGGTAGAAAAATTTTCAGTTGCAGGTACTCCTGAAATTCGTATAGGTCGTGGATTGGATAACAATGTAAGCTTCGATCCTGTTAAGGAAGATACGATCAGTCGCGATCATTGCCGCATTATTCAGGACAGCACAAATCCAGAGCGTTTTTTTATTTATGACAGTCAGAGCAAAAATGGAACATTTGTAAATGACGTACTTACTAGCGGTAGAACCGAGCTTTTTGCTGGTGACATCGTAAAGCTTGGGAAGGATGGCCCTTCTTTTGAATTTGATCTTGATCCGCGTCCTCAGTCGCATATCAAAAAGACCCGTGTTATCGATCCCATCGTGGCAAAAGAAACAAAGATGCATACGGCTACTGATATGCCAAAGGCCACATCAGAGAAAACCCCACCTGCAAAGGAAGGTATAGGCAAGAATACTATGCAGCATATGATTCGCGAATCTGAAAAGAAAAGTAAGACTGGGCTTATAATTACAGTAATTGCAATCTTACTTCTTGCTTCAACAGGCGGTTATATTTTGTTTAAAAATCAGAAGATAAAAGAAATCGTTCACGTGACTGATCCTAAAACAACCTTTACTCCGACCGAAATAGTAAAGGCAAACCAAGAGAACGTGGTTTATATTGAGATGGCCTGGAAGCTTACAAGTACGGCATCTGGTGAGGAATTGTATCATGTTTACTATCCAGTTGTGAACAATGAACAAATTATTGGATACCAGGGCGCCTATTATCAAAATGATCAGGGAGCAGTCGTGCCAATGTTAGTAACAAAAGGCGACTACCTCAAGGCGCTTGGTAATTATGACGGCATAGAACTTGATCTTATTGCGAGCGGTGGCAGTGGTAGTGGCTTCGTAGTGGATGACCGGGGCTTTATAGCTACAAACAGACACGTGGCTTCCAATTGGTTTACGAGTTTTCACTTTCAAGATTATGCTTTTCCCGGGGTTCTTGTAGAGCCTAATCTGAACAACCAATACGCCCCTTCCTGGGAAAAACAAGTTACAAGGGAAATGGTTGGCGAATGGGTTCCTGGCAACAATAAGAACTTCACAGGTGAGAATACCTATCTTGACGTGACCTTTGCCAATAACTCACAAAGAACACCCGCGAAGATTGTCCGTATCTCTTCTACCCATGACATAGCAATGATTAAAATCGATCTGCCTGAGTCTTTGCCAAAAGTGGAACTTTATGACAGTTATGAAGAAATCCAGCCTGGTGATGCTGCCATTGTTATGGGATATCCCGGTATTTCTCCACCACAACTCGTACTCAAGCGTTCTCAGGATGTATTTAATACCAATCCAAATATTACATCTGTTCCCGTTCCCACAGTTAGCACAGGAAACGTGGGACGAATGGTGCGTGGCTCCGAAAAAAACAGCAAGATTGATGAATACCAATCTTCATTTGGTGACTACTACCAACTTACTATCAATTCTGCTGGTTTTGGCAATAGCGGCGGGCCTATGTTTGATGACAAGGGTCGCGTTGTGGGTGTGTTCAGCGTCGGCAAATGGGAGCCTGGCACCTCAATAAGTTTTGCTGTTCCTATTAAGTACGTGATGGAATTAATGGGGCGTCAACAAGTAATTAAATAGCAATCTTTTTTCAACTAATAGTTTTTTTTAGATGATTACTGTCACTTTTTCCGCCAGCTCTGTTTGCATAGCTGGTGGAAGACAGTAGCACAGCATTTAATAATAATAAGTATGCGGTTTTTATTTTCAAAAAACAAGAATAAGGCATCTGATTCCTCTAAGAGTAGTCGCAGCGGTCAAGGGATTTTTTGTACAGTCTATGCCGTTTCAGAAACAGGTCCGATGCGTGACCACAACGAAGACTCCATCGCTTTTTCTTTTCCAGAGAATGACAGGCATAATCTTATTGCTGTAGTTGCGGATGGTATGGGAGGGCACAATGCTGGTGAAGTAGCCAGTAAGATGGCTTGTGATCTATTGCTAAACTACTGCTTGGAAAATTGGAAACAGCAGGCTCCAGAAAAACTGCTTCACGAAGCATTTATGAAGGCACACCAAGAGATTATTGAGACAGGTAATTCAAATTCAGAGCAGAAGGGAATGGGTACCACGGCCACTTCGGTGATTATTCACCGGGATGTTTGTTATATCGGACATATCGGAGATAGTCGTGTTTACTTGTTACGTAATGGCAGTCTAATGCAACTAAGCAAAGACCACACCTTAGTCAATCAAATGTATGAAAGCGGTGAGATTACGGAAAAAGAACGAGATAATCATCCAATGAAAAATGTCTTATTGCAAGCATTGGGCACCACGCCAACGATACAACCTCAGATTTCGTCTAATGGGTGGACGATAAGTGAAGGCGATCGTTTGTTTCTCTGCTCCGACGGAGTTTATGATGTACTCAGTGAGGAAGACATCAAAGACTTACTATTGATGAAACAACCTGAATTTGCGTTGGAATGTCTCAGTTTGGCCGCAACGTCTCGCAATGTTTCTGACAACTTCTCCGCTTTGTTGATAGATATTTCATCGGATGTTCAATCAATTCCTTCGATGACAAAAGAACTAAATATAGTATAATGAGCGGACAAGGTAGCCAATATGAAATTATCCAAAAGCTTGGCGAAGGCGGAATGGGAATGGTTTATCTCGCAAAAGATACCATGATTAACAGATTGGTCGCCATAAAACAACTTCACCGGAATACAGGATCAGTAGAAGAGGGTCTGGGAGAACGCTTTCAGGCGGAAGCTCATGCATTAGCTAAGCTGAATCATCCAAACATCACCCACCTTTATTCGTTCATTCCTAAGGAGGATACTTATTGGATGATTATGGAATACGTGGAAGGAAAGACGCTCGAAGACTGGCTTTCTATTCATAAAAAAATTACACATCAGCTCGCTGCCAGTATTGCAGTACAAATACTTGATGGTTTATACCATGCACACCGTAAAGGCATCATTCATCGCGATATAAAGCCAGGAAATGTGATGATTAATGAAGATGGAGAGGTTAAAATCATGGACTTCGGCATCGCTAGAATGCGTAACGCACAGCGTCTTACCAGTCACGGTAAATCAGTAGGAACGCTAGAGTATATGGCGCCAGAACAAATTCAAGGCCACGAAGGTGATGAGCGAACAGACGTCTATGCTGTGGGCAATATTCTATATGAAATGCTTTGCGGCACCACACCTTTTAACAGCGACACCGATTATCGATTGATGAAGGACAAGCTGGAAAAACAGCCAGAATCTATTTTACGGGAAAATCCCACGGTTCCAGATTCCTTTGAGAAGATAATCTTTAAAGCACTTCAGCGCAATCCGAACAAAAGATATCAGTCCGCACTAGAAATGAAATCGGCAATTGAGAAATGTTTGGATGGATCGCTACTCGATCAAGCCACACTTACTAAAGTTCTTAAAGCGTCACAGGTTTTCACAGCACCAGAAAAGGGAAATGAAATTATCTCAGTCAGCAATATTTTGTCACGAGCAAGATCAATCTCGGGAAGATTCAGAGTTCCCACTGGGGGAAAATTCAAAGTCCCCACTTTTAGTAAAATAAATAGGCCTTTACTGATTCTTGGCGTGTCAGTGCTATTATGTGCGATCCTATTGATTTGGAGTAGCGGATCAGATAGCAGCAAAACAGAAGAAATACCTGAAACCCCTGCTGTTACCTGGGTAGAGCCTGACAATAAGCCACAACAGGAGGTTGTAGAGCAAACTAAAGTTGATTTTGATGAGACACCGAGCGAGATGTACCGTCGTATTGCAGAGCCACCAAAGGAAAAAGCAAAACCCAAAGAGAAGACCAACAAAGTAAAAAACATTGCAACCGACCGATCTGATAGTAAGCCATCAAATACATCCGAACAGAATAAGCCCCTTGAAACTACAGAAGAAAATCGCACAGTTTCACATAGCCCTGCAGAGGTTCCTGCAGGAAAAGTACTTCTTGTAAAGTTACAGGAAGATTTAAGTTCGGAAGAAAAAGAACGTGACGGAAAGTTAATTCGGCTGTCTTGTAATGAAGATGTGGTTGTAGACAACCGAGTTATCATTCGTAAAGGAGCAAAGGTTACGGGAAAGATCGTGGACTGCGTGCCATCAAACAGTAAAAAGAAAGCCTTAATTGGCTTTGTCATCTATTACGTAGAAGCAGTTGACGGAAGCACTGTAAAATTAAAATCGAAACGGTTTCGCTTATTTGCTGATGTTCCGGGAAAGCCTATAATTTATCGTTCTGGAGAGACTTTTGAAGCAATACTACAGCGAGGCAGGGTACTATAAGCTAGTTGCTGCATTAAATTTCAGATTTCAAACTCGAAATCAATAGCCGATAATCAAAAAATTCCCAACTTCTGGTGGCCTATATGAATAGTCAAGTTTTGGTTATATTTTTTCATTTTTAAAAGTTACACCAAAGATTTAGCGGATTTTACAAATGGCTCAAAACTTTCAATTTACCTACGAAACTCTCTTTAATTATAGGTTTTGCTGGCTACAATTTTTATTCTAAATTGGTCTTTTGCAAATCGGGTAGAAATTTAGTCAGTTTAGATAGGTTCCCACAATTCAATTTTGTTGTCGTCTTTATCTAAAATATGCACAAATTTCCCATAATCGTAAGTTGTAATACTGTCAATTACTGTCACTCCATTTTTCTTTAAATTTTCCACAAGTCCTTCGATATTTTGAACTTGGTAGTTAATCATAAACTCTTTTTTTGATGGCGCAAAGTATTCGTCTCCTTTTTTAAACGGTTTCCATTGTAGCGAGTTAATTTGGTCGGGTTTATTAATATCTCTGCTGTCAAAACTTGACGAACCCCAATCATTCATTTCGATCCCCAAATTCTCGGTGTACCACTTTTGTGTTTCTTCCGGATTGTTGGAATAGAAGAAAATTCCACCAACTCCCGTTACTTTTGGCGTATTGTCAGTTTTTAAAGCTGGCTTTTCCGTCTGGTCATTTTTGTCTGCCATATCTTTAGTTTTTTCAGTTTTCGAGTTACAATTTACAAGTAAAATTGTAATCACTAAAATTAGAATTGTTTTTTTCATATTGTTAACTTTAATGTTATCTCGATGTTTTTTTAGTGTTCGTTAAGGCACATAGTTTACCAAGTTAAAGTCACAAGCTTTACGTTAGATTCTGACTTAGTTTAATTGATACTTTTTTATCTCTGGTTTTATTTTTTTAGCTGGATGCCGGTTTTGCATAAGAATAGTAGGCGATTTCGACGCTCGAGACTTTCAGTTAAACACAAAGTTTGATACGAGCCAAAACCCTCGAATATACTACTGTTCCGCCTAATTTTTTGATACATTGTTGGCAGTAGTTTTTATTTCTCCACTTCCTTAAAAACACGTAAGAAGTTTTCACCCGTAATTTTTTTCAATTCGGATTCTGTCCAGCCACGCATTGCTAGCTCCAATAATAGCTTTGGATAGGAAGAAACATCCTCCATATCCTTTATGGTGAAATAGATACCATCATAGTCACCTGCAATTCCAATATAATCAACCCCAATAAGTTTTTTTACATAATCAAAATGATTTGCAAAATCGGCAATATTAACTACTGGTATCGGATTGTCATTTTCCCATTTAATTGCTATCTTGTCCAATTCACTACTATCGGCAGGGTTTATTTTCATTCTTTCTTGCAATGTTTTAGAAAGACTATCACTTTTATCTAGCCAATCATTATGTTCCTTTTTTGTAAAATAGGGCACAGGAGTAAGCATAATTATCCCTCTGTTTTGTTTGAGACGAAATAAAACATCATCTGGAACATTTCGGTTAACATTGCACAATGCCTTAACATTTGAATGACTGAAAATAACCGGAGATTCGGTGATGTCTAAAATAGCATTCATTGCTTTGGAAGATATGTGAGACATATCTATCAATATTCCTAGCCTGTTCATCTCCTGTACCATTTCTTTTCCTAAATCTGATATGCCATTATACTTGGGTGTATCATCACTACCATCAGCAAGCTGGTTTGTGTTATAGGCAAATGTTACACTTCTCAAACCCAGTTCATAATATGTACGAAGTAGATATTTATTATCTCCCAATCTAGTTGCACCTTCTAAGGAAGGAAGAATGGTTATTTTGCCATCATTCATACCTTGTTTCATTTCTGCGGCGGTACGTACAATCTTTAAATCATAACTATACATATCTTCCAAACGGTAGAGAAGATCCCAAGCTTGCATATAAGAATCAAGAGTTTTCTCTTTTCCGAATACATTTAATAGGATACCACCTGTACCACCTTTTTTTAGCCTAGGAATGTCGGTCTGGCCAAGAGCAATTGTGTCTAGTGGGTAATCTTTAATATCTATAGGACACGCCTTACAATCAAAATAATTGATAAATAAATCATTATGCCCATCTATAATAGGGGATGCTTTAAGAACCAAATCAACAATTGATTTAGCATCCTTTTCTGAACGCTTATAGATACTTTTAGCGTTGTTTTGAGAGTAAATCGAGTCGATAAATAGAAAGTTTAATACGCCCAGAATTATGATAAAAGTTAGTTTATATTTCATAATACAAATGTTTTAAATTACTGGCGACGTACAGTATAACCGCAGTTACGGATAAATATACGAGGTTTTTCGGTTAAGCACGGAAGTTAGCAATTACGAGTGGATTCGGACGTAGTCGAATCCGCCGTAATTGCGGTTATACAGTGTTCTACTCCGTTTTATTTCATTGTTGATTCGTTTTTAATTACTGGTGGCGGAGGAGGTGGTGGTGGGAAATTACCGTTTATACCAATTACAGCACTAAATTCTTTTTTTAATAGTTGTTCCTCACTCTCAGTTAAGTCCGAAATGCTTTTTTTAAGCTTAATCAACGATATTTCATTACTATAACTTTTTATTCCTTTCAGTATTTCAAAAACCCGTTGTTCTATTAATTGAGGTTTTAATTCGGTATCCCATTGTATAAGATAAAGTAAATTTTTTCGTTCAGTTCCGTTAATCATTTCCGTGGTCGCTTTAATCAGTTTGCTTTCTAAACTTTCATTTTTTTCAACCAATTCGTGGGAAACAAGTACTTGATTTTCTTTGTTAATTATTATTTCAACGGTGTTGTGAGGTAATCTATTCAATTCACAGTTTTTATTTGCAAATGCCGGAAACTCAATATTAATACTTCTGTAATTGACTACCGCTGTAAATCTCGGATTGTCGCACAAATTAATTTTTGTTTGATCCTCAATATTTCTTAATAAAATAGAGTCTGATAAGGAAAAATCAATTTTTGCTACTAATTCCTTTTCTTCACTTTTGTCTTTAAAAAAATCAGCAACCTTCTCAACTTCATCGTTGTTTTTACAACTTATGAAGGAAGTTAAAAGAGATATTAATGATATGTAAAGAGTTTTTTTCAAATGGCGTAGAACATTATTATATACGACATATCTTCTGGGCTATTGCGTCTATATTGCACTTGTGCGACAGGTCAATCTGGTTTATTCTTCCAAATTTAATTCTTTCATACACAACATACAAGACCTTGAAGGATAGTAATTATGAGGAATTGACTATATCTTTTAATTAATTTAAAAGTTGCTAATCGTTAAGAACAGCTATAATTTATGTCTAGGGTAATTTATAAAAAAAGTACTCTGATTGAAAAATACCCTTTATCAAAAGGTGGGTTACATTCTTAGAGAAATTGTATTTTTATAAAAGATTTAAAGTACAGAATGAAAATACTATGAATTTCCATCAATTGAAATATATCGTTTCAGTAGATAAGCACCGAAACTTTTCGCGTGCTGCTGAGGAATGCGAGATTGCACAATCCACTTTGAGCAGGGAAATACAGCGATTGGAACAGGAATTCGACATCATGGTTTTTGACCGTACACGGCACCCTGTTATACCTACCATGAAAGGAATTGATTTAATTGAACAGGCAAAAAGAATCCTAAAAGAAGAGGAAGGTTTTATTTCTATTGCCCAAAAGAAGAACAATCGCCCTAGTGGTATTTTTCGCCTCGGCATCCTAGCAGGTTTAGCTCCTTATCTTATTCCCTTATTTACAGATCGGATCACCAGAAAGTATCCCGAGCTAAACTTGGAGATTTTTGAAATTGGAACTGGGGAGATGGTATCTGATTTTGAAAATGAAGCACTTGATGGCGGTATTTCAATCATTCCATTCCCAAAAGAGGGATTTTATGAAACCCCACTTTTTGAAGAGGAATTTGTGCTTTATGTAGGTCGTGGTCACAAACTTTCGAAACTATCAAGTGTAGAATGGATAGATATTCCTATGGAAGAACTTATCCTGCCTGAGGATATGAAAACTTACTTTCTTGAGCAGAAACCACTTCCCTTCGCCTCTCATCTTTCAAATAAAAATCTAAAGAATAT
This sequence comes from Aequorivita sp., assembly GCA_034675805.1. Classification (GTDB taxonomy): domain Bacteria; phylum Bacteroidota; class Bacteroidia; order Flavobacteriales; family Flavobacteriaceae; genus Aequorivita. Next base: position 577,054 of record JAUCCX010000001.1, read on the forward strand.
AAGCTTTCAAAATGGTTCTCCGGAAACCATCAGAAAGATTATAGATCGGAACGGGGGGCTGACATTAATACCGCAACTGGCGTGTCTTTATATGGGCGAGCGTCGCTTGGAAATGGTTCGCTCTATTAAAGACCCCGTACTGAGTAGGACTATAAGTTTTGTCGCCCCACGTGGATTTCAAAAAACACGTCTCTCCAAAGTAATACTCAATGAAATTCTCAAAAGTATTCCCAAAGATATTCAGCTAAAAATGATTGCGGATTTAGAAAACGATTGAACTACTTCGAGGCAAACATTTGAGGAGTTAAATTTCAAATTCCAAATTCCACACCACAGAACTCAACTAACGGCTTTGAGGTGACTGACTGAGTGAGTTAATGGAAACTTCAAAATTCGCGTTCATAAAAACGTATAAAATCCCAGAATTTATAACACTGAGTACAAAATCGAAGTGCTCCAATCACGCTTCCTGAATTAACAAATCACAAAGGCCATCGCTTTTGGCTATAGTCCTTATCGCCTTTGTATCATTGACTTCGCTGTTTATCCATTGTACTTTTATGTCATAAAAAAAAGAGATAATCTAAAAACAAAATATCATGACAGAAGTTCAGAAATTAGCAAGCTTCGTAAACACACGAAAATATACCGACCTATCCGAAGCCGCTGTGCGGGAATTAAAAATCCGACTACTGGATTCATTGGGTTGTGCCATTGGTGCCCTTAACGGGGAGCCCGTTAAAATGGTGAAAGAACAATTAGATGACTTTGGAGGAAATCCATTATCGACCCTAATAGGTGGCGGTAAAAATGCGCCAGACAGAGCGGCATTCTACAATTCAACACTAGTGCGCTATCTTGATTTTAACGATAGCTATTTAGCCAAAAATGAAACCTGCCATCCTTCAGATAATATAGGAAGTGTTTTGGCAGCAGCGGAATATGCCGATAAAAATGGAGAGGACTTCCTTACCGCTTTAGCTATCGCCTATCAAGTGCAATGTAGGTTGAGCGACGTAGCTCCCGTAAGAGATAAAGGTTTTGACCACACCGTGCAAGGTGCCTACGGCGCTGCCGCTGGAGCAGCTTATGCCTTGGGCCTTGATAAGGAAAAAACTGCAAATGCCATCGCTATCGCAGCCACGGCATATAATGCTCTTAGGGTTTCACGAACAGGAAACCTTTCGCATTGGAAAGGATTGGCCTTCCCATCAACGGGATGGACATCCACACACTCCGCTTTCTTGGCGATGCGTGGGATTACTGGACCAGAAGCGGTTTTTGAAGGAAACAAAGGCTTTAAAGAAACTATTTCAGGTGATTTCACCTTGGATTGGGAAAAAGAAGATTTAGAACGGGTGACAAAAACTATCATTAAAAAGTTTAATGCTGAAATCCATTCCCAAGCGACTTTGGAAGGGCTACAGGATTTGATAGAATCAGAAGATTTCTTCCCAACAGATATTGAAAGCATTGTGTTAAACACTTTCGATGTCGCTTACAATATTATTGGTGGTGGCGAAGAAGGAGGTAAGAAAAACATTCGTACCAAGGAGGAAGCAGATCACAGTTTGCCTTATATGATGGCTGCCGTTTTATTGGACGGCAATGTGCTTCCTGCGCAATACCTTTCTGAACGCATCGAAAGAGAGGATATTCAAGAGTTACTTCAAAAAGTACAAGTGAACGAGAAAAAAGAATACTCCGACCGTTTTCCTTTTGAAATGGCAAATGATATTACTGTTAAACTGAAAGACGGGCGAGAATTTAAAGTCGTAAAAACCGACTATGAAGGTTTCACCACGCGCCCTGCTTCTTGGGATTTCATAATCTCAAAATTCAGAAATCTTTCAGGTGAATTTATTTCCGAAGAACTTCAGGACGAAATAATTACCACTGTACAAAACTTGGAAAACCATAGCATCAAGGAGCTGATGCTACTTCTTGAAAAAGCTGGAAAAGCCGAAATGGCGGAAGCTTTATAGTACGTGGATGAAAGGACTTAGGGCGTAAGACAACGTTCTTAAGTTTTAAACCGGAAATTTTTCTTTCCCCGCCCTAAAGGGTGGAAAAATTTCCTCAAAGCATCAAAAACTTAATTAATAATTTTTAATAATTTTTCTGAAAAAGACCTAAAAGCAAAATGAACTAAAATTGTCTTTCGAGCGCAGCCGAGGCATTTTAGTTTGACCCTTTGACTGCGCCCCGGGTGACAAAAACTCACCTAAGTCAAACAACAAATCATTTAACCCTTAAATACAAATATCATGTTAGATACAAAAGAATTTATAAAAGATCCAAAAGAATTAAATGGAAAACAAAAGGATTTTATAATCAACCCAGTCGGTTTTGACTGGTTACAAAGAAACGACCGTCCAGAGAAACCCCGAAAAGTAGGAATGACTGAAATTAGAGCCGCCTATTATTCTAATTTTGGATTAAACTATTTCAAGGATATTTTAGAAACTAGCGGAAATTATGTGGATAGCATAAAGTTTGCGGGAGGATCCTTCACCTTTATGAACCCGAAGAAAATACGTGAGATTAACGATTTAGCCCATCAATACGGAGTTATGGTTTCCACTGGGGGATTTATAGAATATGTACTCACCAAAGGGAAAGATGCGGTAAAAAAGTATATCAAGGAATGTAAAGAACTTGGTTTCGATATTATTGAAATCTCCACTGGCTTTATTTCCATTCCATCTGATGATTGGTTGCGGGTAATAGAAGACGTTCAAAAAGCTGGATTAAAAGCCAAGCCAGAAGTAGGAATCCAATTTGGTGCTGGAGGAGATAGTACCACTTCAGAGCTTCAAGCCGAAGGGATTCAGGATGTGGAATTCGCAGTGAAGCAAGCCAAACGCTTTTTGGATGCGGGTGCCTATATTATTATGATGGAATCTGAAGGAGTTACCGAAAACGCCAACCCTTGGAGAGTGGGTGTACCAGCGAAATTTATCAATGAGCTCGGTTTAGAAAATGTAATGTTTGAAGCTGCCGATCCACAGGTTTTTAAATGGTATATCAAGAATTATGGGCCAGAAGTAAACCTCTTTGTAGATCACAGCCAAATTGTGCAGCTGGAATGCACCCGACAAGGAATTTGGGGAACCAATGACGTTTGGGGACGAATTGTAACCTATAAATAATTAAAAATCCTGCCAGGCAAAAGCATCTATATAGCCTGGCAGGATTTTTTTTATTGTCTAAGCTATTTCCAAAAGCACAATGGATGAGAACATCCTTTTTATTTTAGTTATAATTATCTTTGTGGAGAATAAAGCAGCAGAAAATGTCTGAAACAATCACGCATAACTTAAGAACGATTCACAATAGAATTCAAGCTGCCTGTAAAAAAGTAGGTCGAAATCCAGATGAGGTCAGACTACTTTTGGCGACAAAGACAGTAGATTCTGAACGGATTAAATTCGCTTTACGACAAGGCGAGAATCTTATTGGTGAAAATAAGGTGCAAGAGTTAGAACAAAAGTGTAGTGCGATTGCGGTATGTAATCCCGAAGTTCATTTTATCGGACATCTACAAACCAATAAAGTTAAGGATGTCATCAATTGGGCCTCGTGTATAGAATCTATTGATCGGTTGAAACTTGCTGAAAAACTTCATGAACGTTTACTTTCCGAAAAGAAGACAATCGATGTTTATATTCAAGTAAACACATCATATGAAGAAAGTAAGTTTGGAGTTGCACCAGAAAAAGCTATAGAATTGATTGCGCAGGTTTCCAAATTGGAAACCATAAACATAAAAGGGCTGATGACTATCGGATTGTTTAGTTCAGAGCCTGAAAAAGTGCGAAAATGTTTTCGTTTATTAAAATCTATTCAAGCCGAAGCTGTAGGATTAAATTTACCGGGAGCTTCCTTTAAGGAGCTCTCCATGGGGATGAGCGGTGACTTAGAAATTGCCATTGAAGAAGGAGCTACAATTGTGCGGGTTGGAACTGCGATTTTCGGGAAACGGATATACCCAGATAGCTATTATTGGGATGAAACAAAATGAAGCATATATAACGCAGCGTAAAAGATCAAGTTACGATCAATTCAATAAAAGATTTTACACTATGAATCCTGTAATAAGAAAGGCTGTGAAATATCAATATTGCTCTACTCCTTCTCCGATAGGTCAAATTTTTCAATTCTATTTTTCCCTTCTTCCAACTCACTGCAATTCGGACAAACGTGTACGATGCTATCTTTAATTTGATATCCATCAACATGTTCTTTTACGAACCCTTGAATAAGCATATAAGAATCCTTATGATTGTTTACGTCCACTTGTTTATCCTTGTATAGCTGGCGTATTTTACCATCGTATTCTTGGTAGCCCCAACATAGGGAGCAGACTCCTTCAGGGGCTTCATTGATAGTTTCTTCTTCGGGTTTTTTAAAAAACTCTACAATTGTTTTTACGATATCCATTATATTTTGCATTTTTTCATTAACTCTGTAAGTTACGGATTTCTTCAAAAGAGTACAAGAAAAGAAAGGCTTTGTTTATGTACAATTAACCTTCGGTCTTATGAGGAAATAGTTTTCTGCTAATAAGTATTAAAAGACGAAGATTGCGTGGGTTTATAATTTTCTGTGGAGAAGGTTGAAAATAAGAAATAAGAAGCTGGGGGAAGAACTGAGATATTTGGAGAAATTAATATAGTTTTGAATAAAATGATGCCTATTTTGCAAGAGATCAAGAATTCTACAAAAACGATATAACTGCTACGATAAAACGATGACCTATCTATTTTTTATAGCTTCATTTAATGCATTTTTCTTTGTTGCGTTACTTCTTCATAAAAGTCCAAAAGCGCTTCACGATCGGATTTTGATTTTTTGGCTTTTGTATTTGGGAGTTGCTACAGCTACTTATGCCTTAACAATAGATCTTTTTCCTGACTCACCCTTTTTATCCAGTGCTATTATCGCTTTATTCTTATTGCATGGTCCGTTCTTATATTTATATGTCTCTGCTCTTACCTCCGAACACAAGCATTTTGATATTAGAAGTATATGGCATTTTGCACCTTTTGTGGCTTTTATTCTATACCTGCTTATCGCCTTTAGATCTCCGGCCTATTCAGAGGGGATCCGTGTAGACCATATTTCCCACGAGGTTGGAACTCCTTTGCTATTTCTCTTATTTCTCATTATAACCGCGCTTTCGGGACCTGTGTATTTTCTGTTGACCTATAAAAAATTTCAGCAGAGTAAGGAATCCTCCCGTGGTTTTTCTTCAAGAGAAGTGAACTTAGACTGGTTGGGGAAATTGATTCCTATTTTTGGGATAGTATGGACAGTTCTAATGGTTATCGCTATAATCCATCACATTTTCCATCTATTTTCGATGGCTTTTTGTACAAACGGACTATTTCTTTCCCTTTCCGGATTTATTATTTTAATTGGATATTTTGGATTGAAACAAAAGGAAGTATTTACTAGTTTTTTAAGAGAAGAATCCAAGGAGCCCAGCAGTGAAAATAAGATGAAATATGGTGCTTCAAGGTTACGGGGTGCCGAGTTGCAAAAATGTTACCATCAAATTGGGCGTTATATGGAAATTAAAAAGCCATACTTAGATCCTGATTTGACCTTGCCTAAGTTGGCTGAAAATCTAAACGTCCCCTCTCACCATCTTTCGCAAGTTATCAATGAAATGCACGGAAGTAATTTCTTTGATTTCATTAATCAGTTCCGGGTTGAAGAAGTGAAAAGAAAAATACAAGATCCAGTGTTTAAAAATTACTCTTTGCTCGGAATTGCATTGGAAAGTGGGTTCAATTCTAAATCTGCTTTTAACCGAGTGTTTAAGAATTTGACAGGAACCACTCCCAGCAAATTCCGGAGCTCTCTGCCCTCCTCTTAAGACTATACTTTTTTACATCCTAAGTCCCATTTTATAAACTGGGACTCCTTTTTCTTCTTATATAGGTGCCATCTTAGAGATAAGGTCGCACAGCCTTGAGATGGTCCATACTTTTGTTTACAGAAAATAAACGTAGAATAATAATTCAAAACTCATATATCATGAAAGCTCAAGTAAGAAAAACAACAATTACAATACCTTTAAAAAAGGATAGATTCCTTAAACCCAATTTGCGTTCACTCCTATTAATATTCACATTTATGTTTGCCAGTATTTCTGGATTTGCGCATTGTGATTCCTATGATGGTCCTGTTATTAAAGATGCCTTAAAGGCTTTGGATCAAAATAATGTGCAGTTAGTATTAAAGTGGATTGAGCCACAGCAAGAAAGTGAAATCGTTTCCCTTTTCGATAAGACCTACCATTTAAAAAACGGGGACAAACAAGTGTATTCAATAGTTGAAAAGCATTTCTTGGAAACCCTAGTGCGTTTGCACAGAGAGACCGAAGGCGAGCCTTATACCGGTTTAAAACCAGCAGGATCGATGACGCCTTTAGTTGCAATGGCCGACAATTCGATTGCAAGCCATAACGTAGAGGAAGTAGTTAATACCGTAACCAACCATTTGGAGCAAGTACTAAGAGAACGATATGCCAAGGTAGAAGAACTAAGCAAAACAAAAGATAATTCAGTAGAACAAGGAAGAGATTATGTTGCAGCCTATGTGCAGTATACCCATACGCTTGAGGCATTGGAGCAGCTTTTACACGGGCCTATTTCTCACGGAGGAGCGGGGCATCATTCCGCGCATTGAGGGGGTCTCGAGAATAAAGACGAAAGAAAAAAGAATAAAGAATAAAGAATAGATTGATAAACATAAATAGATACCAAATGAAAACTAATGGAGAAATAAAGACCGTGAAATTTCAGCTAGAGACTCTTACTTGTCCTAGTTGCATTACAAAAATAGAAGGGGTTCTAGAAAAAGAGCCAGGAGTAGAAAAAGTAAAGGTACTCTTTAACTCCAGTAAGGTAAAGGTAGATTATAATGAAGAGGAAGTGGCTTCTAAGCGATTGAAGGAGCTCATCGAAAAAGTAGGATATCCAGTATTATCCTAGTTCAAAAAACAAGAATGGTTAGTTGTGAAAAAGAATTCAAATCTTTTTTATTCCAGCTAAAAAACAAATACTAGTACTTGAAATAAGTATTTCCATAAAATTCCAATAAAATTATGACAGCCAAACAAATAAACCGATTTATGTATATAGCAGCTATCTTACTTATTGCTGCTGCTGTAACCTATTTGTTTGCCTGGAGCGGTACGATGTTAGCTACGTTTTTAATTTTAGCAACCTTGGTGGCAGGGTACCCAATTTTCCTGAAGGCCTGGAAAGCCGCTCGCCTGAAGATGTTCAGTATTGACCTGTTGGTAACCATAGCTGTTATTGGGGCCTTGATTATTGGGGAGTATATGGAATCGGCCGTGGTAACCTTCTTGTTTCTCTTTGGGGCATTTTTGGAAGGACGGTCTTTGGAAAAAGCACGCGCCTCTATTAAATCCTTAATGGACATGGCCCCCTTGGAAGCCACCGTACTTCGCAATGGCATACGTTCCCTAATTATGGCTGAGGATGTTGTTATAAACGATTTGGTTCTTATTCAAACAGGAGAAAAAATACCTATTGATGGTCGGGTGATTTCAGGGATAGCATCAGTAAATGAGGCCGCGATTACTGGGGAATCCGTTCCAGTAAGTAAAGGTACTGATGACCAAGTATTCAGTGGAAGTATTCTTGACAGTGGATATCTGGAGGTAATTGCAGAGAATGTTGGGGAAGACACCACTTTCTCAAAAATCATTGAGTTGGTTGAAGAGGCTCAAGAAGGGAAAGCTAAGACCCAACGTTTTTTAGAGAAGTTCGCTTCCATTTATACTCCAGGGATTATTGTTCTTTCCGCTCTCGTTTGGTTGATTACGAAAGACGTTCATTTATCACTTACCTTTTTGGTTATCGCTTGTCCCGGAGCTTTAGTTATCTCGGCGCCAGTATCTATCGTAGCCGGAATTGGAAATGGTGCTCGCAATGGAATTTTGATCAAAGGCGGTGAAGTAATGGAAAACCTGGCAAAACTAAACGCTATTGTATTCGATAAAACCGGAACTCTCACAAAAGGCAAACCCGAAGTTACCGCTATTAAAGGATTTGGCATAAGCGAGAATGAATTGCTACTGATGTCAGCCGAAGCCGAAGTTATATCAGAGCATCATTTGGGTAGAGCGATCGTAAAAGAGGCAGAAAGAAAGGGATTAAAGCTTCTGAACAAGCCCATGGACGTAACAGTTCTTAAAGGCCGCGGGATTGAGGTAAACCTACGTGGCAACTCTCTCTATATTGGAAATAGAAAAGGACTTCTTCAGAATAACATCGAGATAGCAGGTGAAGTAGAATTCTACACCACGGAGCGAGAGAAAGCTGGAAATACTGCGGTCTTTATTGCTATTAATAGAGAAGTTCTTGGGGTTATCTCTATCGCCGATACTATTCGGGACAAAGCAAAAGATACCATTGAGCAACTTAAAGTAGAAGGTATTAAACATTTGGTAATGCTTACCGGCGATAATAAACATACTGCCAATATAGTTGGTCAGCAATTGGGGATGAATCGTATATTTTCCGAGCTGCTTCCCGAAGACAAGGCTATAAAAGTTAAAGAATGTATGGGAAAAGGCGTAAATCTTGCGATGGTTGGAGATGGCGTAAACGATGCTCCTGCGATTGCCTCAGCCAATGTTGGAATTGCCATGGGAATTGCAGGGACTGATATTGCAATGGAAACGGCAGACGTGGTTTTAATGGCGGACAATCTCGATAAATTGATCTACGCTTTAAAACTTTCCAAAGCTACGGTACGCAATATGAAACAAAACATGTTTTTCGCCGTAGGAACGGTTGCGATATTATTGGCAGGGGTTCTTACAAAAAATGTGAACTTGGCTTCTGGGATGCTAATTCACGAATTGAGCGTGCTTTTGGTGATTTTAAATGCAATCCGTTTAGTAAAATACAAAGCCTTTCCCTACAATAAACGCTTCACTTTGAAAAAGAGAGAAAGCTCAATACCGTTTAGGAATATCTGCGCTGGATGTTAGGAATAAACATCTCAAAATGGTTACTGGACTTAGTATAGCCCAAGAATTAAAATATTGAGAATGTATAAATCAAATTAACTGTGTAAAGGATTTCATATGTTTTTAGAGTTTTATAAAAGAAAAAACCATCTTTTAGTATCTTTGTAAAGTTGGAAATTTTAAGTTCTCCTTTTAAACTCTATAATTGATATGATCTCAAAATCCTGCAAATACGCCATTCGCGCTACTGTTTTTATCGCTTCCAAAGCGAAGGAAAACATAAAGGTGGGCGTAAAAGAAATAGCGCAAGAAATCGAGGCCCCTAAGGCCTTTACGGGAAAACTTCTTCAGATTCTAAATAAAGAAAAAATCGTTACCTCTCTTAAGGGGCCTTATGGTGGGTTTTATTGTGATGAGAATCAGCTTGATTTACCCATCATTGAAGTGGTCAGAGCCATTGATGGATTGGGTGTGTTTACTGATTGTGTGTTTGGTCTTCACCAATGTTCTGATGAATACCCCTGCCCTATGCATTTTGAATATGTCAAGACCCGCAGCGAGATACATCATTCCTTTAAAAACACGAGCATTCGAAGCCTAGCCAATAGTCTTAATTCTGGTGATTCTTTTCTTAAGAATCCGGAATAATAAAATACCAGAAAACAGACCCTAGACACCTAATTCAAAATCAGTTAAGACAAAAAATTCATTTTAGCAGGGTCTTGGTGTATAGTGCTCGAAAAAAATGAATAATCGAGATAAATATTTTATTAATTTAAATGAAATTACATAGCGGATAACTTTATCCTTTATTAATTTATTTGTATCTTTGTCCCATAAAATCCTTCAATGGATATTAGCATAAAAAGACATTGAAACACAGAAATCATGAAAAAAGATAAAATGGAATCTAAACGCAGACATATCGTAATTATAGGTGGTGGTTTTGGCGGAATTGCGACAGCAAAAGCACTGAAAAATACAGATGCTGATGTTACCATAATAGACAGACTGAACCATCATTTGTTTCAGCCCCTTTTATATCAAGTTGCTACTGCAGAATTGTCTCCCGGCGATATAGCTGCTCCCATTCGTACCATAATTAATAAAAATCCAAGAATAAAGGTTATTCTGGGAGAGGTAGAAAGAATTAACCCTAAAGAAAAATCATTAAAACTGAAAAACGGGCGCTGTATTTCTTTCGATCAGTTGGTTGTAGCCACAGGCGCCCAGTATAATTATTTTGGCCACGAAGAATGGGCAGAATTCGCTCCAGGGATGAAATCGGTTAGTGACGCTCTAAAAGTCCGGGAACAGCTTCTAATGTCTATGGAAGAAGCAGAACAACTCAAAGACTCCAACAAAAGAAAATCACTTCTTACCTACGTAATTATTGGTGGAGGTCCCACAGGAGTCGAAATGGCTGGCGCCATAGCAGAAATTGCGGGCAATGGTATGAAACACGGATACCATTCGATTAAACCGGAGGATGCCCGTATCTATTTAATAGAGGCAGGTCCACGAATTTTAAATGCTTTTCCAGAATCTTTGGGAGAAAAAGCGAAAAAAATGTTGGAGAAAATGGGAGTTAAGGTTTTGTTGAATACTCCTGTAATTAATATCGAAAAAAATAAAGTTCATCTTAAAGTGGGGTCCATAGAAACTCCTAATATTATTTGGGCCGCTGGAATAAAGGCCTCTTCCCTATTGGATTCACTAAAAGTAGAGCAAGATCGATCTGGGCGTGTACTTGTAGGCTCCGATCTAAGTATCCCAAAATATCCAGATATTTTTATTATCGGCGATTCGGCACACCGAAAAGATAAAAAAGGAATTCCATTACCTGCCTTAGCTCCCGTTGCTTCCCAGCAGGGAAAATTCATTGGAAAACTTATAGCTAAAGAAGGAAAGAGAAGTGAAAAGGCAAAATTCGTATATACAGATAAGGGAACAATGGCCACCATAGGTCGTGCCAAGGCAGTTGCGGATATTAAGGGCTTAAAATTTAGTGGATTTTTCGCTTGGTCACTTTGGTCGTTTATCCACGTTCTTACACTAATTGGATTTCGAAATAGAACTCGAGTTTTTGTGGAATGGATTTGGAATTATTTCACCTATAAAAGAGGTGTAAGATTAATCACAGATCGTACTAAATGCCCGTCTTGTAGTACTTATGAACAACCTATAAAAAAGCTTTTGGAAATACCCGTTTAATATTAGTATAAAAGTCAATACTATTTCCTCTTAACTTTTTCGAAGTATCGACATTTCTTCATAAACAGACTTAAATAAAGCAGCTGTCTCATAGGCCAGGGACGGCTGTTTTATTTGAAAGTTGATATTCTAAAGAGAGAGGATAACTAGAATTGAACTAATAGATATAAATACCCAAAGAGATAATCCCAAAATCATAGGTTTCCATCCTGCCGATTTTATTTTATCCATAGAAAGGCCGGCACCAATTAAAAAGAGAGTTAGTACCAATAACGATTTTGATATACTTGTAATTCCTCCGGTGATCACTTCAGGAATTGGTAAATAGCTATTTAATATAATAGCCAAAATGAATAGAAAAATAAAATAAGGAATTTTTACGCTTTTCCCTTTTCCTTTAAATAGAAATACAGAAAGAATAGAAAGCGGAATTATCCATAATGCTCTAGCGAGTTTTACAGTTGTCGCTACTTTTAACGCTTCTTCTCCAAAAGTATAGGCTGCACCAACAACTGAACTAGTATCGTGAATAGCGATTGCACACCAAAGTCCAAATTGATGTTGGCTAAGACCAAATAAATGCCCAAGCGGTGGAAAAATGATAAGCGCGATAGAGTTTAAAAGAAAAATAACTCCGAGTGATATGGAAATATCTTTTTCCGAAGCATTAATTACTGGTGAAACGGCGGCAATTGCACTTCCCCCACAGATGGCTGTACCAGAGCTAATAAGGTGGCTTGTTTTACGATTCATTTTCAATAGTTTTCCTAAGAAATAACCCAAAACCAAGGTGATGATTATTGAAAACACCGTTAAGATAAAGCCATCCTTTCCTGCGGCTAAGGTTTCCTTTAGGTTCATTCCAAAACCAAGACCAACAACTGCGATTTTTAAGAGCCAGTTTACAGCCTTACTGTTTAAAGACAGAAATGGGTGTCCCAAAAAATAAGAAAAAAGAAATCCGCCAACTAATGCAACTGGGCTGCTAACATATCCTGAAATACAGAGAACCATCGCCAATATGAAGACAACTTTTATGATAGTGTTTTTATTGCTGTCGCTGTTTTTCATCGTGATGTGTGTTTATTTTTACAATGCGAATTTCCGATGTTTTGTGGGATAATTTTCATCACAAATTGTTATGCGTTATTCCATTAGGTTATAATGGGATATAAAGAAGTTTTTTAGGCGTTCTGCGGTTTTATCATAATCTCCATGAAGACTGACGAAATGAAAGGTACGTGTAATGCTCAAGCCTTCGATATCAACGATTTTAAAGTTGTGGTTTTTAAGTTCTTTAGCAATAGAATGAATGGAAAGAAAAGCATAAGTATTCGAAGATAAAAGATAATTTTTAATACTTTCAGTACTGCCCAACTGTATTTGAATATTCATTTCTTGAAAATTCAATCCCTTATGATGAAGAGCATTTTCAATGATATTTAAAGTCCCTGAACCAGATTCGCGTATTATAAGTGGAAGGTTTTTGAGCTGATCTATACTTATTTCAGCACTCTTTAAAGAATTGTTATCAATCTGTGTTGAGAGTACGATTTCATCTTTTATAAAAGTATCATAATGAAGTTTTGGATTATGGGTAGTTCCTTCTGAAAAACCAAGGTCTGTTTCTTTTTGTAGGACCAAGGATTCAATTCTTTCCGAATTTTGGTTAATAAGAGTGATCGATATATCTGGATAAACGGCCTTGAATTTTGATAATAAAGAAGGTAAAATATACTGGGCGATAGTTGTACTTGCGGCAAGACTTATTCTTTTTGGGAGGTCTTTGTCACTATCAATAAATTCTTGTTCTAATTTGATGTAGAGTTCGATTATTCTGGTTGCATAATCATAAAATATTTCACCTTCGGATGTAAGAGTAATTGAATTTCCGTGACGGTTAAAAAGTGCTTTCCCGTATTGTTTTTCAAGTTCGTTGACATGTTTTGTAACCGCGGGCTGCGAAACGAACAGCAATTTCGAAGCCTTGGTAAAGCTCAATTGTTCTGCTACGGTTTTGAATACTTTTAATCTAAAGTCCATGGTTTATTTTTCATCAATATGCATCAACTTAAAATTATTTCAATTTCATTTCCAATGAATAGAATAAAAGAATATCAACTTTCCTTTTCTTTATTTTTGAATAAATTCTCATCCTTAAAAACTATGGTTCGATGTGGATATGCAAGATCTATTCCTTCCGCATCAAAACGTTTTTTAACGCTCTCTAGAATATCGCATCTCATATTGAATGAGTCATCATAATTTCGCGCCCAACACCAAGCTCGGACGGTTAGTGTAGATTCATTGATTGAAATAAGGGCCGTGCGAACCACATCTTTCCCATTCAAAATGTCCAAGGCCGAACGATTATCAATAAGTAAAGGATGCGCTTCACACACTTCTCTCATAATTTTTTTTGCCAAATCTAGATCGCTTTCGTAAGAAATTTGGAACTCTATTCGTTCACATATTTTTAGTTCGCCTAGATTGTAATTGATAAGTTTTTCCTTATTGATTATTGCGTTGGGAATAACGATCATTTTGTTTTCAAAATTACGGAGAACAGTGTGTCTTAAAGTAATATCGACTACTGTGCCTACCATCGTGTCTGTTACTTTTATAATATCCCCAATTTTAAATGGCTTAAAAGAGATTATAAAGACTCCTCCTACTAAATTAGCCAAAGCTTCTTGAGATGCCACCCCTGCGATAAGTGCTATCACTCCCGCTCCTCCAAGGGCAGTTTGTGCAACTCCCTTTAAAGAAGGAAAAGCAAGTAGTCCAATTAATAAACCAGTTGTATATACTCCAAAGACCGCTATATAGCGTAAAAATTTAAAGGCGGTGGGATCTTCCTTATCGATCATTTTACGCTCAATACTTTTTTTGAACCAAATGTTTACCGAAGAAGCTACAACAATGGTAATGACCGATACAATACCTAGATATAAAATTATGCGGAAATCATGTCTAAACTTCTCATATGCATCTCCAAAAAACAGAGAAATTATCGCCATTAACCCTAATACTAGCCAGAGGGTATTTAAAATTCGTTTAACCAGGTTTACTGCATTGGGCCTAATACCGGGCATTTTCTTTTGCTCTTTTTCGGTAAGCCACTTATGGAAGCGGTTTGTGAGAAATCGCAATATGAAAACAGAAATCAATACTACCACTAAATAGAAAAGTGCTGTTTTATATGTTTCGAAAAATTCCACCATAAAAATCTTTATTATCAATGATCTTGAGAATTCGTTTATCTAACTACAGGATTTATATATTTCTTCTTTTCCCGAATCAAATAAATTCCCCACAAGATAAGCAATCCTCCAATCACATACCAAACACTAAATTTCTCACCATCCATCAATCCCCATACAACCGCAACTAAGGGTAGTAGATAGGTAACGGTACTCGCAAAAACTGGAGTGGTATTTTGAATCAATTTATAATATAATATCATTGCAATGGCGGTGCCCATTACTGTTAGAATACTTAAATATCCGAGTGATTCCCATGTTTCCGAATTATCTTGAAAATCGGTAAAAAAACCACTAAAAACCAAGATAAGCAATGATGGAATCATCCATACTGAGAAAACTGCACCCGAAAGTTTTAGGGATGGCACATGTTGTAATTTTTGTTTAATAATCAAGGCTGCCAAAGCGTAAAAGGCAGTTGCTAAAACTACTAACATTGCATATCCCAGTTTTGATTCTTCCGAAGTGGTCTCTGAGAAATACATAAGCAAGGCCGCACCGGCAAATCCAATTACCGCTCCCAAAACTTGAAGCCATTTACTTTTTATCCCGAATAAGAAAAAGCCTAAAACTAAAACAAAAACAGGCACTAACGAATCTAGAATACCAGCAAGGGAACTGCTTACTCGAGTTTGAGCAATAGGAAACAGATACATTGGCAAGAAATTCCCCAAGAAGCCTGTTAAAGTAACCCAGAACAATGTTTTTTTCGACATCTTACGAAGTGCAGGGAATCCAATATATCCTAGGATAAGCCCAGAAACAGCAACACGAAAGGCGCCTATTTGATAAGGTGTAAATATTAGTAAGGATTTTTTTATCAGAATAAAAGAACTGCCCCAGGTAAGTGCAATTATAATTAATAAAAACCAGCGGTTTTCAAAAAGTTTTCCCATTCAGTGAAGGTTATATTTAAGTCAGTTGTTCAAAGAACAATGATTGTGGCAAATTTATGTTTTTTATTTCAGGGACTGATATGTGCGAGGTATTATTCAAGCAGACTTGAGACGTTAGAATTATGACTGAACCTTGAGTTTATGAAATACCAATGGTTATAGTTCGACACATCTGACAATTACTTAGCAATGCTAAAACTTTAATCACAAGATGTTGTATTTGGATTTGGCTGTATTATTTGAGATAACAAAACCTTATGCTACTTTCGGAAAAATCTACTGGCCAACAGTAATTTCAAAATGCTTATAATTTATGAGTGGAATCTGATGACTCAAAGACTTATTGTTGAAGTATTTATAAAAAAGCATTGATTGAAAATTATTCGGAATTAAGGAAAGCTTCAAGACTCAGCGTATTTTTTGCATTAATCCAATTCTAAGATTGCTCATTATTTGCAATATCAGATGTATATTCGCCGCTATAAAATTCGGTTTAAGCTAAAACGAGAGTGTTTATTTTAGTTTGCCAAATACTTGCGCAATGGATGCCATTTTAAGAACACTTGTAGAACAGTTCCAATTACCACTGCAGAATCCAGTATTAATTTTTTCATTGATACTGTTTATTATTCTTTTGGCGCCCATCTTATTGAACAGAATAAGAATTCCAGGGATTATTGGACTTATAGTATCCGGAATTATTATTGGTCCAGCTGGCTTGAATATTTTGGAGAAGAGTCTTTTCGTTGATGTTTTTTCCACCATTGGACTTTTATATATCATGTTTATCGCTGGATTGGAACTAGACTTAAATGAGTTTAAAGCCACGAAAAACAAAAGTTTGGTTTTTGGGCTTCTAACTTTTTCCATACCCCTAGCTATTGGTTTTCCTGTTTGTCATTATTTATTAGGTTTTGATTTTAACGCCAGCCTTCTTACGGCCAGTATGTTTGCCACACACACCTTGGTTACATACCCTATAGTAAGCAAACTCGGAGTCTCAAAAAACATTGCTGTTGCCATTACTGTTGGGGGTACGATCTTAACAGACACTGCTGTTCTTATCCTATTGGCTATAATATTAGGGTCTCATGAAGGTGGGCTTACTCAAGAGTTTTGGATTCGTTTGGGAATATCCCTCGTACTATTTTCTGCTTTTATGTTTCTCATAATTCCAAGGATTGCAAGATGGTTTTTTAGAACCCTAGAAAGTGAAAAGTATTCACATTATATTTTTGTGCTATCCGTTGTATTCTTTTCGGCCTTCTTAGCTGAGATAGCAGGTTTAGAATCAATAATAGGAGCCTTCGTCGCTGGTCTTGCTCTTAACAAGCTAATCCCCCACTCCTCTGCCTTGATGAACCGAATTGAATATATTGGAAATTCCCTATTTATTCCCTTTTTTCTAATTAGTGTGGGGATGATAGTTGATATCAGTGTGATTTTGAGTGGTCCAATGGCATTGATAATTGCCGGTACTCTAACCGTTGTTGCAATTTTTGGTAAATGGATGGCTGCATTTTTCACTCAATTAATTTTTGGTTTCACCAAAGGTCAGCGAAATCTGATCTTCGGTTTAAGTAGTGCACATGCCGCCGCCACTTTAGCGGTTATTTTGGTGGGATATAACGCGGGAATCCTTGATAGCAATATTCTAAATGGAACGGTAGTTTTAATACTTGTCACGTGCATTATCGCATCTTTTGCCACGGAAAGCGCCGCTAAAAGAATCATTCATGAATCTGATGTGGAAGACCAGGTTCTATTGAGTTCTGGTATAAATCAAGAACATATCCTCATTCCTATCGCGAATATGATCAACATTGAAAAGATACTGGAATTTGCGGTTTTGGTGAAAGAAAAGAAATCCAATAATCCACTGTCCATTTTGACCGTTGTCCCCAATACCGATGAAGCGGAAAAAACAATCGTCAAGGCAAAACAAGGTTTGGAAAAATTTATAAATGAGACCGCTGCTTCAGATACCGATGCGAATATAATAGCAACTATAGATCATAATGCCGCAAGTGGAATTTCACGCACGGCAAAGGAAATAATGGCAGATCTTATATTATTGGGATGGCCGCAGAAAACTGGATTCTTAGATAAGTTGATAGGTGATAAAATGGAAAGTATTCTAGAGAATACTGAAAAGACACTTTTTATATGTGATTTTAAGATTCCATTGGTCAACCATAAAAGATTGTTTCTAATCGTGCCACCAAATGCGGAGTTTGAAGAAGGTTTTGGTATTTGGGTTAATAAAATTGCCAAGCTGTCATTGGAATTGTCAATTCCTGTTACTTTGAATTGTACCGAAGAAACCCACGTTGATATTATGAAGTTTGCAAAAAGCAATAAGATAACGTTGACATTAAATTTTTATCCTTTCCATGATTGGGAGGATTTTCTTATACTATCTGGTCAAATTACGGACACAGATTTTATAGTATTAGTATCTGCAAGAAGAGGCTTTGTCTCGCACTATGGTTATTTGGACAGAATACCAGCGAAACTTGAAAAACATTTTCCAGATATTAGTAAGATGGTAATCTATCCTCAATAGAAATTCACCACTCAATTTAATAAATCGTTTTAAAAACTAATTTTATTTTTCTGTTCGAAATAAGTCAAATTCTTCTGCAATCCACTGATATATATCATTTTAATTCTAGCCGATTCGCCATATGTTTGATAATCATTATTAATATGATTTAAAACGCGATATCATGGTTAGAAGCAACAAAAAAACAATAACAATCACTGGCGGAGCAGGTGGAATTGGCACCTCCTGTGCAAAAGTTTTAAAAGACTATAAATTAGTTATCACCGACTACTCCAAAAATGATGTTGATAAGGCCGTAGAAAGATTAACTGAAACAGGTTATGATGCGGTAGGGATAGCTTGTGATATTACCAAAAAAGATGATGTTGCCAAGCTTATGGATTTTTCAATTGAGCAAGGTGATTTTGGTGGTCTAATTCATACTGCAGGAGTTAGCGGTAGCGGACAAAATCCTAAAAAGGTATTCGACATTGATTTAGTAGGAAGCGATATTATAATAGATGAATTTTATAAGATTGTGACAAAAGGTTCTGTCCTAGTTTTGTTCTCATCGATTATGGGTCATACAATTCCTCAAAATACCGAATATGATGAGTCTTTGTTAAATCCACAGGGTAAAAGATCATTTTCCATTGTTTCTAAGTTCGTGAATGATGATCCAGATGTTATGTACAACTTCGCCAAACGGGGAGTACTTTTATTATGCAAGGAAAACGCATTTCGATTTGGGCAAAAAGGAGCACGAATTGTTTCTGTATCACCAGGAGTTATAATGACGCCTATGGGTATTAAAGCCGCTGAAGAACATCCAGAAAGAATGAATAAACTGAAAGAGTTAACACCGATGGGAAGAAATGGAACACCCGAGGATATTGCTGAGGTGGTTAAATTTCTTATCAGTGAAAAAGCAGGCTTTATAACAGGAAGTGATGTTTTAATAGATGGAGGAATCGTAACGCAATTGTTGAAAGAAGCATGATAAAAAACCTATATGGGCCATTTATAGATACTAAAAAAACCACTTGTACTGCAAGTGGTTTTTTTTGATTATTTAAATTTCTAATATGCGTATGGCATTATAATTTGATATTTAATCTACATATCCAATGTTTGTTCTCCACCTCCATTTACAAATATTACTTGTCCACTGGTCCAACTGGAAATAGGCGCAGCAAAATAAAGAACAGCTCCCGCAATATCTTCAGCTTCTCCCAATCTGTGGATAGGAGTGTGTTTAAGCATTGCTTTTTCCAGATCTGGAGTCAGTACCGTACTTAAAGCATGGGTGCGGGTTGCTCCTGGCCCAACGGCATTTATACGAATATTATCTGGGCCATAATCAAAAGCCAAGTTGCGCGTCATATGGTTGATGGCGGCTTTTGAAGATGCGTAGGCACTGATTGCAGGACTTTTGTTGATGGAAGCCATAGACGACATATTGATGATGCTACCGTAACCAGCTTTCTTCATATGTGGTGCCACCAATTGGCAAAGTCGCCACATACTGAAAACGTTCATTTCAAACACTTTTTTGAATTGTGCCACCTCAATATCATAGGGACTTTCTTTTCCGGCACCGCCGCCGCCAACGTTGTTGACCAAGATTTCAATACTGCCAAATTGTTTCACGGTTTCGTCAACTAAGTTTACAAGCGCTGCGTCATCAAGCACATTGCAATCTATTGCGATTGATTTTCCGCCATTATTATTTATTTCTTCAGAAGTCTTTTTAGCAGCTTCCAGATTGTAATCTGAAACTACCACTTTTGCTCCATAAGCAGCTAGTATTTCGCAGCAGGCTTTTCCTATTCCGCCCGCTCCGCCTGTGACTATTGCGGTTTTTTCTTTTAAGTCAAAAAATTTAGATGTATCCATATACTACATTTTACTTATAAATTCAATTTTATTCTTTCTTTATCAGATAATCAGCTACCGCCTGATAGGCTGGTAGTGAAGTAGGATTATTAGCCGCATTTCCTGCAATGGGATGCGACGCAAATCTTACGATAACCATTTCTGCAGCTGGATCTATATAAATGGTTTGTCCGTGTACACCACGAGCCGAATACGCACCATCTTCATTCTCAGGAATCCACCACATATTTCTATACGACCAACCAACGAGTTCGGGATGACCCGATTTTGCAAAAGCTTTCTTGTCACCTCCTTTTTCAATATCCTTTATGGCTTGGGCAGGAAAGAGTTGTTCTCCTTTATAATTTCCATGGTTTCTGAGCAGCTCCCCAAAACGACCTAAATCGCGAAGGCCAGCATTAAATCCACCACCTGTAAAGGCAATACCCTTTCCGTCAACCTGGTAATAAGCATCTTGCTCCATTCCAATTTTACTCCAGATTCGCTCTGATAGTAATTCATTAACTGACTTTCCTGTTGCCCTTGAAATAATCCAGCCCAAAGCATCTGCATTTACGGTTTTATAACCAAAAGCTTCACCGTGTTCTCCTTGCTTTTTGACGGTTTCTAAATACTCATAATAACCTTCTGGACCAGTATAGCCTTTTGGTTTTGGTAGTGGGTTTCCAGCTGCAGAAAAATCCCATATATCAGCCTTTGGATCGGCGTAATCTTCGCTGTATTTTAAAGCAGTAGTCATATCCATCACCTCTCGTACGGTGGCATCGCCATAAGCTGAGTTTTTAAGTTCTGGCACATAAAACGGAACCAATTTGTTTTCATCAAGTTTTCCTTCTGCTACGAGAATGGAAGCTAGGGTTCCGTTGAAAGATTTAGTCAAGGACATTACAGCGTGCACGTCGTTTTCGGTAAGCTCACTAAAATATCTTTCATAAACTACCTTCCCTTTATGAAGAATGAGCATTCCATCGGTATAGTTTTCCCAAAGTGACTGTTCCCAAGTCATGGTTTTATTTGAATTCCAAGGTGTAAAAATTAACGCATCAATCTTGTTATCCAATTCATATTCCAAAGGTTCTGGTGCTCCCAATCCTCTTGAAACATTTATCGTGGGAAGCATTTCCCTCATATGAACCACACTCCATCGAATTGCTGGAAACTCAAAGAAGGAACCATCTGAAGTATGTAATGTTTTATCTGCAGGAGGCGGAAAACCTTGCATCCATCCAAAATTACTGGGTTCGCTTTCCTTGGCGGAAAGAAATTTATCCTTGTTCTGTGCAGTTATTGGAGCCAATATTAATAGAAATATAGAGTATGTAAGCAGGTCTTTATGCGTTAAACTTCTTTTCATAGAATAAATGATTTTTTAATATCGAATTCAAAAGGAAAGTTTCAATTTGAATTAGCAATGGAAATAGCTTTAAAGATATAGCCCATTGTTGAGAATAAAACGTTCAAAATGTGAAACTATACTTAAATTATTCTTTGAAGATAATAAATTAGTTATGCAATTTAGCTATACCATTCTTGGCGGATTTCTTCCATAAGTATGTCATAGCGCTCCTTCAATTTGGCAGATATTTGTTTCGAGGACTTGTGTAATTTTCTTAGCTGAAATGCTAAAAAGATGCTAAAAAGGCCCGTAAAAAGAAAGCTCAACGCAACTAAAACAACAACACTCATACCTGCGAATAAAGGATTCCAGATTAAAATGAACGAAACTATTGCGCCAAGAATCCCGAAGATCAGCAAACCAACCCAACTTTTACTCCCGTACCTTTTAACATCCATTGCAAAACTGATAGATGATATAGAACGGAAAAGCAACAAGAAACCAACATAGAATGCAAGCACACTAATTGAAAGCCCAGGATGCATAAAAAGGGCACCTCCTATAATAAATGTAAGAATTCCAAAAGCTAATGACCAGCCCCAATTGTCTAGTTGTTCTCGGTTTATTATGGAAAAAATAATCTCTGAAAGACCACCAAATAAAAATGAAAGCGCAAAGAGAGCGGATAATGTAAGCAATGAAGCTACAGGTGAAGTGAACACTACAATACTTACTATCACGAATAACAAACCTACGATTAGCGGAATGTACCAGTGTTTAACTGAGTTTTTGAGTGAATTTAAAAATGATGTTTGCATTATTTTGATTGTTTAGTTAATATTTGTTTATTTATATTCTTAATTAATAAATTCAGTTGGAATATTTGAATTCCAAAATATAAAATTTACATTAAGCTGTAAATTAAATAGTTATCGCGGTAAATTTGGTCGTTATCTAAACAATATAGTATGATTAATATCAGACTCAAGATCCTTGCGCTTTTCTTAAGCTTTATTCATACCAGTTTCTTTTCTTGTAAACAATATGTTCTATTTGATCAAAGCTTTCGTGATGAATGATATAATTACCCTTACTTAAAGTTTTTTTCATAGAGGCATCCAGTTTATCAGCCAATTCATCAAACTTAAATTTTCTCTCGGCATCGGTATTGTGGTATTGTGGCAATCCGAGTCGCGACATTTTATAAGTATATTGATTTAGCATTGAAAAATACTCATCACGATCCTGTTCATTCAAGTCCATTTTCAGAACTTGATCATAATGCCAAAGTTGTAAAAAGTCCTTTTCTTTGGAAGTGAAAGATTCTACTCTATCATCATTAAGATTTACATTAACATATATTTCATTGGAGAATACATTTAGAGCTAATAAAAAAAGAATACTAAAAAAAATAAAGGGTTTTGTTCTCATTGCTGTTTGGTTTAATTTTAATAAAATCATTATTCTTAATTAGTTATTTAAGAATCATCGAATCTCTAATTAAAACACAAAGATATGATTGGTTCGGAATAAAACGAACTAATATTTTATAAAACTTTGTTAAATGAAAAAAGAGTGAATTTTCTTTTAGAATTAAAGTTGCGTTAAACCTATTAAAGATCTTTCCTAAGCCTGTGTAGTTTCTTATCTTTAAGTCACAATAAACACTTATGAAAACCAATACGATTTGGACTATTGGGCACTCCACTAGAACATTGGAAGAGTTTCTACAACTGCTTAAATCCTTCGAGATCGAGTTATTGGTCGATGTGCGTCATTATCCGGGGTCGCGCAAATTTCCTCAATACAATAAAGACAATATGGAAAATTCCTTACCTAAAAATGGTGTTGAATACAAACATCTTGTCAGTCTTGGCGGACGGAGAAAACCAGACCCCAACTCAAAAAATGATGCTTGGCGTTTGGACTCTTTTAAAGGATATGCAGATTATATGGAGACAAGTAAATTTCGGGAGGCGTTGACTATTCTAAAGAAACTAGCTGCTGAAAAAAGAACTGCAATAATGTGCGCAGAAGCCGTTTGGTGGAGTTGTCATCGCTCGCTCATCTCAGATGCTCTAAAAGTAGACGGGTGGAAAGTGATGCATATTATGAACGAAAAGAACGCCACGGAGCATCCATACACCGCTCCTGCAAAGGTTATAGATGGAAAATTAGATTATTCAAAGGAGCTGGAGTTCTAGATTACTTCCACTTTCTAAAAAACAATGCTATTTACTATGCGTGCATAATAAATTTTTGTATCTTTGGTATTGCACTTTTTTTAAAATCTTCAATGCCAGAAAAACCAAAAGAGAAAACCATAGACTATATTTTACGTTCTACATGGATGAGCGTAACTAAAATGTACAACGAGGAAGCAGGAAAAAAAGGTAGCACAATGGCCACTGGTTTTGCCCTAATTAGCATTGATCCAGAAAATGGCACACCAAGTACGGCTTTAGGCCCTAAGATGGGAATGGAAGCAACAAGTCTCTCAAGAACCCTAAAAAGTATGGAAAACAAAGGCTTGATAGAAAGAAGACCAAACCCCGAAGATGGTCGTGGAGTTCTAATCCATTTAACGCCCTTCGGAAAGGAAATGCGGGAATTTTCAAAGCGAGTTGTTTTCGGTTTTGACGAAGCAGTCCAGAAGAATGTGTCTGCTGAAGAATTACAAACCTTTAGAAAGGTTGCTAAAACAATCAACGAGTTGATCAATTCAAAGAAAATATACGATTCAGAAAATTAAAATAATATGTCAAAAAGAAGAATTAATAAAGTAGCGGTAATCGGTTCCGGAATTATGGGAAGCGGGATAGCCTGTCATTTCGCCAATATTGGCGTTGAGGTGCTTTTGCTCGATATTATTCCACGAGAGCTTAATGATGCCGAAAAGAAAAAAGGGCTTACACTTGAAGATAAAGTAGTAAGAAATAGAATTGTAAACGAGGATTTGCTAAAAGCCATAAAAAGCAACCCCGCTCCACTCTACCACAAAGATTTCGCAAGCCGAATCTCTACTGGAAACCTCGAAGACGATATTTCCAAAGTTAAAAATGTAGACTGGATCATTGAAGTTGTAGTGGAACGGTTAGATATTAAGAAACAAGTTTTTGAGAATCTAGATAAACACAGAAAGCCAGGAACCCTTATCACTTCTAACACCTCTGGTATCCCTATTAAATTTATGAGCGAAGGACGAAGTGAAGATTTCCAAAAACATTTCTGCGGAACTCACTTCTTTAATCCTCCGCGATACTTAAAACTTTTTGAAATCATTCCTGGACCAAAAACCTCCTTGGAAGTATTGGATTTCCTAAATGGTTATGGCGAAAAATTCCTAGGGAAGACTTCTGTAGTCGCTAAAGATACTCCTGCATTTATAGGAAATAGAATTGGAATCTTTGGTATCCAAAGCCTTTTCCATCAAGTTAAGGAAATGGGCTTGACGATTGAAGAAGTAGATAAATTGACCGGTCCAGTAATTGGTCGTCCAAAATCTGCAACATTCCGGACGGTTGATGTTGTTGGACTAGATACCTTGGTTCACGTGTCTAAAGGAATATACGATAATGTTCCCGAAGATGAAGAACACGGTATTTTTCAAATTCCCGGCTTTATTGATACCATGATGGAAAAGAAATGGTTGGGAAGCAAAAGTGGCCAAGGTTTTTACAAAAAAGTAAAAAATGATGATGGCAGTAGTGAAATACTTTCATTGGATCTTGAATCTTTGAATTATAGAAAAGCTAGAAAAGCCTCATTTAGTACTCTAGAAAAAACTAAGTCGGTAGATAAAGTAACTGACCGATTCCCAATTCTTATTAGCGGTGATGACAAGGCAGGTGAGTTCTATCGAAAAAACTTTGGAGCTATGTTTGCTTATGTTTCAAAGAGAATCCCTGAAATAACTGATGAACTTTATAAGATTGACGATGCAATGAAAGCCGGTTTCGGCTGGGATAATGGTCCCTTCGAAATCTGGGATGCCGTTGGTGTCACCAAAGGGATTGAACTAATCAAAGATTTAGGAAAAGAACCAGCTGCTTGGGTAAACGAAATGCTCGAGGCAGGAATTAATTCCTTCTATACTATTAAAGAGGGAAACACCTACTTCTACGATATTCCACAGAAAAAACACGTAAAAGTTCCAGGGCAAGATTCATTTATTATTCTAGACAACATCCGCAAAACTTCTGAAGTTTTCAAAAATAGCGGAGTTGTGGTTGAAGATCTTGGCGATGGAATTCTAAATGTAGAATTCACCAGCAAAATGAATGCTGTTGGTGGTGATGTTTTGGCAGGAATCAATAAGGCAATAGATCTTGCAGAAAAAGATTTCGACGGTTTGGTAATTGCCAACCAAGGAAAGAACTTCTCTGTGGGCGCAAATATCGGAATGATATTTATGATGGCCGTAGAGCAGGAATATGAAGAATTAAATGCCGCTGTAAAATATTTTCAAGACACCAGCATGCGAATCCGATACTCATCAATTCCTATTGTAGTTGCGCCACACGGAATGACCTTGGGTGGCGGCTGTGAGTTCACACTTCACGCAGATCGCGTAGTTGCTGCCGCCGAAAGTTATATCGGTTTAGTGGAATTTGGCGTAGGAGTTATTCCTGGCGGTGGAGGCTCCAAAGAAATGGCGATGAGAGCAAGTGATACTTTTATGAAAGATGACGTGGAACTTAACAGACTTCAACAATATTTCTTGACCATTGCTATGGCTAAAGTCTCTACTTCAGCTTATGAAGCTTATGACACTGGAATTCTTCAGAAGGGAAAAGATATTGTGGTTGTAAACCAAGACAGACAGATTGCTGCCGCCAAAGCAATTACAAGATTTATGGCTGATCAAGGATATACAAAGCCCATTCCTAGAACAGATATTAAGGTGCTCGGAAAGCAGGCTTTAGGGATGTTCCTAGTGGGTACAGATCAAATGCTTGCTGGAAATTACATTAGTGAACACGACAAGAAAATCGCAAACAAGCTTGCTTATGTTATGGCTGGTGGAGATTTAAGCGAAGGTAGTTTTGTAAGTGAACAATATTTGCTTGATCTTGAAAGAGAAGCATTTTTAAGTTTGGCTGGAGAAAGAAAGACTTTGGAAAGACTTCAACATATGATTCAAAAGGGGAAACCGCTAAGAAACTAGAAAAAGGAATAAAGAACAGAGAGAAAAGAATCTATTTTCTCTATTCTCGTATCTAAAAAAATAAATTATGAAACAAAGAACTGCATATATAGTAAAAGCCTATCGAACCGCGGTTGGTAAAGCTCCTAGAGGTGTTTTCCGCTTCAAACGTCCTGACGAATTGGCCGCAGAAACCATTAAATATATTTTAAATGAATTACCGCAACTCGACAAAAAACGAATTGATGATGTAATGGTAGGTAACGCAATGCCCGAAGCGGAACAAGGTCTAAATATGGGCCGATTGATTTCTTTGATGGCACTGGAGATTGTTGACATTCCTGGGATGACGGTGAACCGTTATTGTGCATCTGGTTTGGAAACTATTTCAATTGCAACGGCAAAAATTCAAAGTGGAATGGCGGATTGCATTATCGCAGGAGGCGCTGAAAGCATGAGTTATATTCCAATGGGTGGTTTCAAGCCCGTACCTGATTATAAAATGGCAAAAGAAGGCCACGAAGATTATTATTGGAATATGGGTCTAACAGCCGAAGCCGTTGCAAAAAAATACAATGTTTCTCGCGAAGATCAAGATGAGTTTGCATACACTAGTCAAATGCGGGCACTAAAAGCCCAGGACGAGGGCCGTTTTGATGATCAAATCGTTCCCATTGAAGTGGAGCACACTTTTGTGAATGATGCGGGTAAAAAAGTTACAGAAAAATATACTGTTAACAAAGACGAAGGGCCAAGAAAAGGAACTACCATAGAAGCACTTTCAAAACTTCGTCCTGTTTTTGCGGAAGGAGGGTCAGTGACCGCAGGAAATTCCTCACAAATGAGTGATGGCGCAGCTTTCACTGTAATTATGAGCGAGGAAATGGTAAAAGAATTGAATCTTGAACCCATAGCCAGATTAGTGAGTTTTGCTGCAGTAGGTGTTGATCCCAAAATTATGGGTATTGGTCCATTACACGCAATCCCAAAAGCCTTGAAACAGGCAGGATTAAAGCAAAATCAAATGGAACTTATAGAATTAAACGAAGCCTTTGCCTCACAATCTTTGGCAGTAATCCGTGGGTTAGGCCTAGACAAGGAAATTGTAAACGTAAACGGAGGCGCGATCGCATTGGGCCATCCATTGGGTTGTACAGGTGCAAAGCTATCAACACAACTCTTTGATGAAATGAGAAAACGAAACCTACAAGGAAAATACGGGATGGTGACAATGTGTGTAGGTACTGGACAGGGTGCTGCGGGAGTGTATGAATTTTTGAAATAACAACTTAACAAACTTATAGAGCAATGGATATTGAAACAAAAGATAAAGAACTTCTAAGAGGTGGTCAATTTTTAGTAAAAGAAACAAAAGCCGAAGATGTTTTTACACCAGAAGACTTTTCCGAAGAACAAAAAATGATGCGTGATTCCGTTAAGGAATTTGTAGATCGCGAAATCTGGCCTTTAAAAGAAAGGTTTGAGCATAAGGATTATGCGCTTACAGAGGAAATACTACGAAAAGCCGGGGAATTGGGCTTGCTCGGCGTTGCAGTTCCAGAAGAATACGGTGGACTGGGAATGGGATTTGTTACCACTATGTTGGTTTGCGATTACATATCTGGTGCAACAGGTTCCGTAGCTACTGCTTTCGGTGCCCATACAGGTATTGGTACAATGCCAATTACACTTTATGGAACCGAAGAACAAAAGAAAAAATATGTGCCAAAACTTGCAACGGGCGAGTGGTTCGGGGCCTATGCCTTAACTGAGCCTGGCGCAGGAAGTGATGCCAATAGTGGAAAAACAAAAGCAGTACTTTCTGAAGATGGAAAATACTATTCCATCAGCGGCCAAAAAATGTGGATTTCGAATTCAGGATTCTGCCACACAATGATTGTTTTTGCGCGTATTGAAGATGATAAATACATTACTGGATTTATTGTTGAAAACGATCCTGAAAACGGAATTTCAATGGGTGAAGAAGAAAAGAAATTAGGAATTCACTCCTCCTCTACTCGTCAGGTTTTCTTTAGTGACACCAAAGTTCCAGTAGAAAATTTATTGGGCGAACGCGGTGAAGGTTTTAAAATCGCAATGAACGCTTTAAACATTGGCCGTATAAAACTTGCAGCTGCTGGGCTTGACGGACAACGAAGAGTAATATCGAACACTGTTCAGTACGCCAATGAACGTATTCAGTTTGAGGTACCAATTTCTTCTTTCGGAGCTATAAAACTCAAAATTGCTGAGATCTCAACAAATGCATATATCGACGAAAGTGCGACCTATCGTGCTGGAAAAAATATAGAAGACAGAATCGAGCTTCGTATTAAAGCTGGAAATAGCCCACAAGAAGCAGAGTTAAAAGGTGTTGAAGAATACGCTATTGAGTGCTCTATCTTAAAAGTCGCTGTTTCAGAAGACATTCAGCATTGTGCTGATGAAGGAATCCAAGTTTATGGAGGAATGGGTTATAGTGCCGACACTCCAATGGAATCTGCTTGGCGCGACGCAAGAATTACCCGTATTTACGAAGGTACAAATGAAATCAACAGAATGTTGGCCGTTGGAATGTTGGTAAAGAAAGCAATGAAAGGTCACGTAGATTTACTGAATCCGGCACAAGCTGTAGCATCAGAATTGATGGGAATTCCGTCTTTTGAAACTCCAGATTTCTCTGAGTTGCTTTCAGAAGAAAAAGCAATGATTGCAAAACTGAAAAAGGTATTCCTAATGGTTGCAGGAAGCGCCGTTCAGAAATACGGAACTGAGTTAGAACAACACCAACAGACATTAATGGCAGCGGCAGATATCCTGATTGAAATCTATATGGCTGAAAGTGGAATTCTACGAACTGAAAAGAACGCAAAACGTTTTGGCGAAGACACTCAAAAAGAACAAATTGCAATGTCGCAGTTATACCTTTACCACGCTGTTGATATTATTACTGTGAAAGCGAAAGAAGCAATTTTATCATTTGCTGAAGGTGATGAACAACGGGCAATGTTGATGGGTCTTAAACGTTTTACCAAATATCAAAACATGCCGAATATCGGTGAGTTAAGAAGAGTTATCGCTCATAAAGTTATTACAGAGAATAACTATCCGTTTTAAATAAATCGAAAGAACTGTTTAAATTATAGACCTCATAGGTTTTCAAAAACCTATGAGGTCTATTTTATTAATAATGTTTATATTACAGTATTTAACTGCAAAACATTATGAAAAGGATTCTTTTAGTAATATTAACTCTTTGCAGTCTCGGGTTTGGATTAAGTAATTCTTCAGGATTAAAATTTTTAATTTTCAATAAGCTCAAAGAATACACTTCCGAAAAATATCCAGAAAAAGTATATATCCATACAGATAAGCCTTTCTATACTGCTGGGGAGGATATATGGTTCAGTGCCTATTTATTGGACGGAGTGACACATTTGTTAAGTGCAAAAAGCAGTGTAATCCATGTGGAGCTCCTTGATGATCAAGGCATTATTATTAGCGAGCAAAAGCTATTTGCTGAATCGGTAAGTGTTCAAGGTGACTTTAGATTGCCAATGGAATTAAAGGAAGGCTCTTATATACTACGTGCATATACCAACTATATGCGAAACCAACCTCAGGATTTCTTTTTTAAGAAAGAAATCCCCGTCTATTCACTTTATTCAGATGACACGGACGTAGAAAAAGATTCAAAATCGCCGGAAAATATGGATTTACCCGATATTGGTTTTTATCCAGAAGGAGGTTATTTGATAAATGGACTTAAAAATAAGATAGCTGTAAAAATTAAAGATGCCGACGTAGATTCGTCTCCAATTTTGGGGATCATTGAAGATACCGATGGCAATAAAATTACTGATTTTCAAACATTTGAGTTTGGGCTTGGCTTCTTCTATTTAACCCCCGAACCAGGGAAGGACTACAGAGCAGTCATTAGTTCGGACGATGAGGATATCCTTTATTCCTTGCCCATTTCACTTTCTGAAGGATATGTAATGAACAGTTCCATCTCTGACAAAGAGCTGACTATTAGCATAAGCACAAATAAAAGTGAAGGTTTAAAAAATACCCTAGTTCTGGGACATCAACGAGGAATCCCAGTCTTTGATTATATCGAAAAAGAAAATAAAAATACTCTATTGTTCAAAATTCCAAAGATCGATTTGATGGAAGGAGTTTTGGATGTTGTGCTTTTTAATGACTCAAAAAATCCAGTAGCCGAACGATTGGTTTATGTGAAGAAAGACGATAAAATCACTATTTCCGCCATAAAAACAAATGGGAACGCAACGACTACACGTGATAGGGTAAACTTAAAAATTGAAGTAAAAGATTCTGTTGGAAATATGCTCCCAAGTTCACTTTCTCTTTCTATTACAGATACACAAATGATAAAGCCCGATGAGAATGCTGAAAACATTAGAACATATTTATTACTTAATTCAGATTTAAGAGGGAATATTAAATCTCCAAATTACTTTTTCACGGCTGGCGATGAGATTAAAAAGAATGCTCAATTAGATTTGATAATGTTGACACACGGTTGGCGACGTTTCGATTGGCAGGAATTTTTAGAAGAGAGTTTAATGCAAAAATTTAAACCTGAAGATGGAATATACTTTAGCGGAAATACTATTAATTCCAAATCACCATTTAACAATAAAGTAAGTGAGACTAAATTGACTTTACGTAAAAAGGGCTTTTATCAAGAAACGCAAAAAACTGACAAAAACGGCCACTTTAACTATGGCCCATTTGTATTTAATGATACCATTAATATTATTTTCCAAGCTTCAAATTCACTTACTCCGGAACATCCAGATTTTACTGATACAAATATTGTGTTAGATGCCCCTATCGAAAAACCCGGATATCTTTCTGTTTGGACAAGCAGTCCCTTCCAACAAAAAATCACAAAGAACGAATCCTATAGTGCAAAATCACAAAATTATATATTCCAAAATTTCAAATATGAAGAAGATCGAGAGCTTTTGGAAGAAGTTACCGTCAAAGGAAAAATAAAAGATAAGGAAGAGATTGAAGATAAAAAGCGCGATAAGCGTTCGCGATATTTTGCGCCTTCTTATCGTGTAGTCGTATCGGATATGGGAATGCATGGAGCCAATGATTTTATGGAATTACTTACAAATATTCCGGGTATCAGAATTGGTCGTGATGCGAAAGATTTTACTTCCCAGGGTTTCGAAATTAATTTACGAGGGATGAAGCCCTCCTTTTATTTGGACGATATTAAGGTGGACTTGGCAATTGCTCGAACCGTCGCTCAAGCGGATATTGACTTTATCGACATTAGAAATACAGGTCACTCTTCCGGTGCCTTTACACTCGAAGCTCAAGGTGTGATAGCCATCTACACTAAACGGGGAAAGGGTATGCAGAAACGGAAGAAAATGCCCGGTTCGGTTACTTTTCAATCTCCAGGGTTTTATAATGCCAGAAGTTTTTATGCTCCCGATTATTCCAAAGTCGATAGAAGTAGAATTATGAGAGATACTCGCTCTACCCTATATTGGAACCCGAAGATTAACGTTTATCGCTTCAAGGAGACAGAAGTCACATTTTATACAAGCGATGAAAAAGGAACTTACCAAATAGAACTTGAAGGTATTACGGATAAGGGAATTCCTATTCATACAACCTCATATATTGAAGTGGAATAATCCATATTCAGTTATTCTCTTTTATGGCTCAGAGTTTGCTATTTTTGAATGAAAATTGAATTGTTATGAAAAAGCTTCTTTTCCTATTTATCATTGCCACCACTTTAATCGGGTTTTCCCAAGAAAATTCCGAAGTATTTGTTTTTGACATTTCACAAGCCTACGAAGGTATAGAATTACTTAACGCACGGAATATTTCAAACAATGAAGGTTATGACAATCAACCTTCCTTTATCTCAAATGAAAGTCTTGTGTTTGCTGGAAACAATAATGGTCAGACTGATATATCAGAATACAATCTAACTTCAAAGCTTCAGAAATGGGTAAATTCCAAAACGGAAGGCGGCGAATATTCCCCTCAAAAATTTCCTTCAAATAATGATGTCGCAGCAGTTCGACTAGATAAGGATGGATTGCAAAGACTATATAGATACGATGCCAAAACAGGTAATTCTACAGAAATCATTAAAGACCTTCAAGTAGCCTACTTCGCTTTTTATAATGACAAGAAAATGCTCGCCACTGTATTGAATGGGGATAAATTGGATTTGATAATGATTGATCTTCCTTCAAAATCTGTAGACACTATGTTTTACAATGCCGGAAGATCACTTCAAAAAGTTCCCAATACGAGCTCAATGAGCTATTCAATAGTAAACGAGGAAAAAAACTTAGACCTCTATATTCTGGACATGAATTCTCTTGAAAGTTTTTTTGTATGTGAATTGCCAATCGGAATCCAAGATTACGTTTGGATTAACGACACACAAATTCTTGTTGGCAGTGGTAGTAGACTTTATATGTACGACACTCTTGGTGAATCTGAGTGGAACAGAGTGGCATCAATCGAAGAATACGGGATTAAAAGCATAAGCCGAATGGCAATAAGTCCTGATGGGAAAAAACTGGCCGTGGTGGCAGAAATTAAATAGGATTTAAAAAACTGATTTAGAAAACAGAAAAGCTACTTGAATGTTTGCCTTATTATGAGCTACAAGGTTTTATAAACATTGTAGCTCATTGACTTTCTTTTTGGTATTTTTAGACAAAATTTTCTTCAAATAATAAAGTGTTTATAATGAAAAGATTCGCGAAATATCCAACCGTTTCAACTTTAATACGAAATAAAAATATTCTTAGCTTCATCTTATTAATATTGGTTTCTACTTTATCCTTTTCCCAAGAATTTATGCGTGCGGACACGTTGCGGGGTAGCATCACTCCAGAACGGGCTTGGTGGAATGTGCTTCATTACGATTTAAAAGTTACACCAAATACTTGGGAAAAATCCATTGAAGGCAGTAATACCATAACATATAAAGTGCTGAAACCTTACAACATTATGCAGATTGATCTTCAAAGTCCAATGAAGATTGATAAGATTCTTCAAGATGGTAGCGAGCTTGAATATACTACGGATGGAAATGCACACTTTGTAAAAATTCAGAAAAAACAAGAAGTAGGTAATGAAGACGAAATAACAATCTATTTTTCCGGAAAGCCGAGAGAAGCAGTTCGTCCACCGTGGGATGGTGGTTTTACGTGGAGCAAAGACAGCAACGGCAAGGATTTTATTGCAAATTCCAATCAAGGTATTGGAGCTAGTGTTTGGTGGCCGTTGAAGGACCATCCTTCCGAAGAACCTGATAATGGAGTTACTATTTCTGTGACAACACCCAAAGACCTAATGGATGTTAGCAATGGTCGTTTAAAGGAAGTAATAGAAAATCAAGATTCAAAAACCTGGGTTTGGGAAGTGAAAAACCCGATCAATAGTTATGGTGTAAACATCAACATTGGCGACTATGTGCATTTTGGTGATAAGTACAAGGGTGAAAAGGGAATCTTAGATATGGATTATTATGTACTTCGAGAAAATGAAGCAAAAGCAAAGGAACAGTTTAAACAAGCCCCAATGATGATGGAAGCCTTTGAATATTGGTTTGGACCTTACCCATTTTATGAAGATAGTTACAAACTCGTGGAAGCACCCTATTTGGGAATGGAACATCAAAGTAGTGTTACCTACGGCAACAAATTTGCGAACGGATATCTAGGTAAGGATGTGTCTGCTTCTGGTTGGGGAATGAAGTTTGATTTTATAATCATTCATGAAAGCGGCCACGAATGGTTTGCCAACAACATCACCAATAAAGATGTGGCTGATATGTGGGTACATGAGAGTTTCACTAGTTATTCAGAAAATCTCTATTTAGATTATCACTTCGGTAAGAAGGCCTCTTCAGAATATGTTATTGGCGTTCGGCATAACATTGTAAACGACAAACCAATTATTATTGGGCAATACAATGTAAATAAATCTGGAGGCGGGGATATGTATTACAAAGGCGCCAATATTCTACATACCGTTCGCCAATTAATTGGAAATGATGAAAAATGGCGACAAGTCTTACGAGGTTTGAATAAAGAATACTATCATCAAAATGTAACTACGCAACAGATTGAAAATTATATAGGTAAAAAAAGTGAAATCGACCTAACGGAATTTTGGGATCAATACTTACGAACAACCATGATTCCCAAAATTGAATATGCATTTGAAGATAACACATTAAAATACCGTTATGTGAATATTATCAAGAATTTCGAAATGCCTGTTATAGCAGTTGTAAACGGAGAAGAAATCTGGATTATTCCTAATTCGGAATGGAAAACAAACAACTTTGAATCCCCTATAAAAACTTTTGAAATAAAGAAAGACTTTTATGTTAACAGCGAGCAATTAAAAAAATAAAGTAGCGCATTTAATCATCCCAATTCTGCTTAAACACACTGCGTGTAATTTAAACAAGCCCGATGCTAAGGAATATAATATTTTTAATCTTAACCTTATTTATTTTCTCTAATTCTTTCTCACAGGATTACGAATTGCGAGCAGCGCCTTTCATAAAATGTAAGATAATTTACAAAGATAGCACTTCCGAAAAAGGATTTCTAAGATTTCCAATCTCAGTTTTTAAACCAACGTTCAAAAGAGCAGAAGAGGAAAAAATAAGAAAAATTGATTATGAATTAATCGATAAAATAATTTGTAACCCAGAAACTGAAAACGAAAGAACTTTCCAATATTTGAATCATAATTACAATAAATTCAAAATTTTTGTTGAATTGATTTACGATGATATCCTAAGTATTTATATAAGCTCGACTGACTCTGACGACCTTTTCTATTCCGATTTTGACCGACAAAGTATTCGTGAGATGATGGCTCAATCAAAATTTGAAGGAAAATTAGATTTCAACGAACGTCTCAAAAGCTCTGACACTTTGAACTTGCCAAATGGAAAAACAATAACTCTTCCTATGAGATATTCATATTATTACGGTTTAAATTATGGAGTAGCTTTCGGATATACACCGAAGCTAAATTATTACATTTTAAAAGAAGGTAATCCTAAACTTTATAAAGTGGAGAAAAACAAACATTTTCTAAAAAAAGCGAAGGACATTATAAGTGATTGCCCTATAATTTTAAAGGACCTAGAACAAAACAAGATTAACATATTCGATTTACCAAACTTTATTGAGTACTATAAGGATGTATGTAAATACGGAAATATTGACGAACATTAAATATACCCAACACCTATCCCTCCAATTATGAAAAGACTATCAACACTAATTCTTCTTGTATTTACACTTACGCTTACTGCTCAAAAAAAGAATAAAATAGACGAATCAAAAGAAGACCTAAAATGGGAAGTTTCAAATCCCGGAAAAGACTTCAATTATAAAACACATTCCTTTTCCACAGATGAGGGGACCTGGATGAATTTAGATGTAAGTCCAGACGGGCAAACCATTGTTTTCGATATGGTGGGCGATATTTATAGTATTCCAATTACCGGAGGAAAAGCGAAAGTTATCCGTTCAGGTATTCCATTTGAAGTACAACCCCGTTTTAGCCCTGACGGCTCTAAAATATCATTTACTAGTGATGCAGGCGGTGGAGATAATATCTGGACGATGAATGTTGACGGAACCGATGCCAAACAAGTAACAAAGGAAGATTTTAGATTGTTGAACAACGCAGTTTGGAGTGTAGATGGTAATTATTTATTGGCGCGCAAACACTTTTCATCTGGAAGAAGTTTAGGTGCTGGTGAAATTTGGCAGTATCACATTACAGGAGGCACAGGACTTCAATTAACAAAGCGGAAAAATGATCAACAAGATGTCAACGAACCTTTCGCTTCTCCGGATGGAAAATATGTTTACTACAGTGAGGATGTGTATCCTGGAGGATATTTTCAATACAACAAAGATCCCAACAGTCAGATATACGTAATAAAACGTTATGATTTTGAAACTGGTGAAACTAAAACCATAACTGGCGGACCAGGTGGTGCTGCAAGGCCAACACTTTCTCACGATGGTAAGAAGCTAGCATTCATCAAACGAGTACGAACCAAAACTGTGCTTTATATCCAAGATTTGGAAACTGGGAACGAATGGCCAATCTTCGACGCTCTGAACAAAGACCAACAAGAGGCTTGGGCGATTTTCGGAGTCTATCCCAACTTCAGTTGGATGCCAAACAATAAAGCAATTGTTTTTTGGAGTGGAGGAAAAATCAATATGATTGATGTCGATTCTTTAGCTGTCACAAACATTCCCTTCACAGTCGATGTCAAAATTGATTTAGCAGAAACAGTTCATTTCAACACCAAAATTGAAACTGAGACCTTTACTCCAAAAATGATTCGGAATACAGTAACCTCACCGGACGGTAAACACATTGTCTTTAGTGCTCTTGGGCATTTATATAAAAAAGCATTGCCAGATGGAGAGCCACAAAGATTGACAACTACAACCGACTTTGAATTTGAACCAGCATTTTCACCCAATGGATCTGAGATAATCTATGTTACTTGGAATGATATGGATAAAGGGGCTATTTATAAAATTTCGACTGTAGGTGGAATTGCCATCAAACTCACCTCAGAAAAAGGAATTTACAGAATGCCCTCATATTCACAAGACGGCAATCATATAGCTTATATGAAAGAAGGAGGAAATACCGACCAAGGCTTCACTTACACCAAAAATGAAGGAATCTATATTATGGATACCACCGGTAAAAATCATAATTTTGTTACAGAAAAGGGTGAGTATCCAATATTCAGCAAAAATAACAAACGCATATTTCTACAATTAGGTGGTACCTATTTTGGAGCATTGGAAAAAAAACTGATAAGCGTAAACCTTGAAGGCGAAGACGAAAAAATCCATATTACTTCAAAGTATGCAAATAGATTGATTCCAAGTCCTGATAACGATTGGATTGCCTTTACCAATCTCCATAAACTATATGTTGCTCCATTGGTGATGAATGGTCAAACCATTAATTTAGACAACAACAGTAAATCTGTTCCCGTTTCGGAACTCGCTAAAGACGCAGGCATAAATATCCATTGGGCTGCAAACAGTAAAAAGTTGATGTGGACCTTGGGCGACGAATATTTCAGCAATGATTTGAAAAACAGTTTTACTTTTCTAAAAGATTCTCCTGATAAAGTGTCTTCAACAAAATTGGAGGGCATAAAAATAGGATTGATTGCGCCAGTAGATAAACCTTCAGGAAGAATTGCTTTTACAAATGCACGAATTATTACTATGGATAATGATGAAATAATCGAAAACGGAACTATTGTAATTAATGAAAATAAAATTGAAGCAGTTGGAGAAATGGACAAGGTATCCATTCCTTCAGGTACAACCATTTATAATGGTAAAGGAAAAACCATTATGCCTGGAATGGTCGATGCGCACGCGCACGTGGGCGCCTTTAGATATGGATTGCCCTCTCAGCAATATTGGCCGTTTATGGCAAATTTAGCCTTTGGGGTAACTACTTCTCACGATCCTTCTGCCAATACTGAAACCGTATTCACACTTTCTGAACTTCAAAAAAGTGGTCAATTAGTTGGACCGAGATTATTTTCCACAGGTTTTATCCTCTATGGTGCTGATGGTGATTTTAAGGCAGTAATCAACAACCTAGAAGATGCCAGAAGCAACATTAGAAGAACGAAAGCCTTTGGTGCAAAAAGCGTTAAAAGTTACAACCAACCACGACGAGATCAACGTCAACAGATTTTACAAGCTGCGCGTGAATTAGGAATAAATGTAGTACCAGAAGGCGGATCCACTTTTTATCATAATATAACCCAGGTTATTGATGGACATACGGGCATTGAACACAACATACCCGTTGCACCTGTATACAAAGATATATTGGAGGTATGGAGTAAAAGCAATTCAGGCTACACTCCTACTCTTATCGTAAATTATGGCGGAATGAATGGCGAAGTTTATTTTTATGAAAGAGATAATGTTTGGGAAAATGAAAGATTACTCACATTTACACCGCGCAGTGTTATAGATAGCAGATCACGTCATAGAACAAAAGTGCCGGCAGAAGAATATGACAACGGCCATAAATTGGTTTCCCGTACTGTAAAAAGCCTTCAAGACGCCGGGGTAAAGGTTAATATGGGTGGCCACGGGCAATTACAAGGCCTTGGCGCGCATTGGGAAGTTTGGATGCTACAACAAGGAGGAATGAGTAATTTAGAGGCTTTAAAAGCCGCAACCATCAATTCTGCGGAATACATTGGTGCGGGTGGTGATATCGGTTCTTTAAAAGTAGGTAAATTAGCTGATTTGGTGGTGATGGATAAAAATCCGTTACAAGAAATAGAAAACACTGAAAGCATCACGATGGTAATGATAAACGGAAGACTTTACGATGCAATGACTTTAAATGAAATTGGCAATCATCCCAAAGAACGTTTGCCTTTCTTCTGGGAAATGGATGGTTATAATCAGGCTTTCCCATGGCACGAAGAAACACATGGTTTTATGGATGGTGGATGCACATGTCATTAAAAATTGAATTTATTTCCTTCTCCCCCCGAGGATAAAATCTTACCATATCATTTTGGAAAGCCAAAAATGGAATGACCCAAGAATTAATAAAAATAAAAAAAGCCTCTTTCCAGA
The DNA here is from genome assembly GCA_034675805.1 of Aequorivita sp. Lineage (GTDB taxonomy): Bacteria > Bacteroidota > Bacteroidia > Flavobacteriales > Flavobacteriaceae > Aequorivita. The sequence goes on from JAUCCX010000001.1 coordinate 616,076, forward strand.
GGCTTTTCTATTCATTTAAAAAATGTAAATTACATTTTTGGCATTAGCACTTTATCTATAACGTGTACAATACCGTTTGATGCGTCCATATCAGCACTAGTTACAGTAGCAGTATTTCCTTTAGCATCTTTGATCATTACTTTTCCACCTTTTTCAGACAAGGTTAAAACCTCACCGTTTAAAGTAGTAACGTCTAATTTACCACCCGCTTCCTTAATCTTAGCAAGAACATCAGTAGCAGTCATTTTTCCTTGTAAAACGTGATATTTAAGCAATTTTTGAAGTTGTTCTTTATTTTCAGGTTTCATTAAATTGTCCAAAGTTGCTTTAGGAACTTTTCCGAAAGCCTCATTTGTTGGAGCAAAAACAGTGTATTCACCTGCGCCCTTAAGGGTTTCGGTCAAATCTGCTGCTTGAAGAGCACTAACTAGAGTCGATAGGTCTGCATTACCCATTGCTTTGGCAGCTATTGAATTAGCCTCATTATTGGCCATTTCCATTTTATTAGCTTCCTCTAATTTCATTAGGGAATCGCTTTCACGCTGCATGCGCGTTTCTTCAGCTTGAGCTTGTGCTTCAGCTTCTTTCTTTTTTCCGTCTTCACAGCTAGCAAAAAGCATTGCTACTACTGCCAAGGACATTACAATTGTTTTAAGTTTCATAAGTTTATAATTGATTTATTATCAGTAACAAAGATATCCTAGGCATAACTTAATTATTACTAACTATTATTGTTATTTAGTTAAATTTTTCATATTTTTTATGTGAAAAAAGAATTTATCTTAATCAATTGATAAAATTTTCTAAACAACTTATTTTTAACCTCAGGAATCTTGTATCTTTAATTTTTAAACTTTAAAACTATTCAAAATGATCAAGTCAAAATACCAGAGTGTTCTGGACTTAGGAGAACAATTAAACATCAAGAACGGTGATGTAAAAGAAGAAAACGGCCAACTAAAGGTTTGGGGAACTGCAAAGAACCAATATGAAAAAAACCTAATTTGGGATGAAATTAAACGCGTTGGAGGTGAAAACCCAACCGATATTATGGCAGACATAACTGTTGAAGACTCTTCCGCTTATGCTCACCATACTGTAAAAAGCGGCGAATCATTAAGTAAAATCGCAAAGCATTATTACGGAGATGCAAATAAATACAATGCTATCTTTGAAGCAAACAAAGGAAAATTGAAATCGGCAGATCTTATTCATCCTGGTGATGAATTAGTGATTCCAAATATCTCTTAATCCTAAAGAGATATTTAAAAAAACCCGCTTTATGTTATGAACGTAGAGCGGGTTTTTATTTAGTTGAATTTACAATCCACTAATGTAACTACCATAAACATCCTTAAAATGAAGTCCATTTCCTAAACTGAATTTGCTCAATTTATTGTTGGCTGCCAATCCCCATAAAATCAATTCTTTCAAAAAATATGTATCTTCCTTTGAAGTTTCAGGTTGATACTTTTCTATCATCTGCTGCAACGGAATAATTCTATCCAATTCATTTTTATATTCTTCTTCAGAGTAAGAATCCAACAATTCAAAATCATTCTCTTCAAAAAACCAGGATACAATCTCGGAGTATGGATCTGGGTCACCTTGCTTCGTTAACTTCTCAATTTTAGGAAATCTTTCTTTAAAAGTAGTATTGACTGCATCAACGATTAATTGTTGGGCAACTTGGTTTACACCCTCTTGCTCACCTTCATAAACCAATTCAATTTTTCCAGTGATCGAAGGAATTATACCTATAAAATCCCCCAAGCGAACAGAAGTTTTTTCTTGTCCGTTATGTAGGGCTCTTCTTTCGGCAGTACTCAATAGATTTTCAAAAGCCGTTATACTCAGTCTTGCACTTACACCACTCTTGGCATCGATAAAATCATTTTCACGAGCCTCAAAACTTATTTGTTCCAAAACATCTTTTGCAAGATCGGGCACATAAATATTGGACTTAGCCTTACTAGCCTCTGCAGTTTCTTGTTGTGTTATAGTGCGGGCGGTCTCTATATCTTCGGGATAATGCGTTAAGATCTGCGATCCTATTCTATCTTTTAACGGAGTTACTATACTTCCACGATTAGTATAATCTTCAGGATTTGCCGTAAAGACGAATTGAATATCCAAAGGTAAGCGCACCGCAAACCCTCTAATCTGAACATCGCCTTCCTGTAGAATATTGAACAACGCTACTTGAATTCTTGGTTGTAAATCTGGCAACTCATTAATAACAAAAATGCAACGATTACTACGGGGAATCATTCCAAAATGGATTACACGATCATCTGCATAAGACAATTTCAAATTGGATGCTTTTATTGGGTCTACATCCCCTATGATATCAGCCACAGTAACATCGGGTGTAGCAAGTTTTTCCGAAAATCGATCATTTCGATGTAGCCAACTAATAGGTGTATTGTCTCCTTCTTCCTGCATTAAATTTTTAGCATATCGCGAAATAGGACTAAAAGGATCATCATTAATTTCGCTACCTTCCACGATGGGGATGTATTCATCTAACAGTCCAACCATTTGTCTAGCTAATCGTGTTTTTGCCTGCCCCCGTAAACCTAACAAATTAATATTGTGTTTTGAAAGAATAGCGCGTTCCAGCTTCTGGAATCACGGTAAGTTCATAACCGTGAATACCCTCAAATGGTGTTTCCTTCTTCATTATTTTCTGAAGGAGATTCCAACGTAATTCCTCTTTGATCGATTTTGGCTCGTAGCCTGCTTTTTTCAGATCTCCGAAGGTTTTGATATTTTCTATATTCATTTTCTATCTAATTCTTTTTTTTTCTGTTCGTTTCATAATCGCTGAAAATCATCTCCCCCAAACCTTTTAGGCCTGTATAAAAAGCTTTTCCTTGGTTTGCGGCGGTAAAATTTTCAATAAATTCCATTAAATAAGGATCTTCGGCAATCATAAAGGTCGTTATGGGAATGTGAAGCTTTCTAGCTTGCGACGCCATTGCATAACATTTATTCACTATATAACTATCCAGCCCATTACTGTTTTTATAATAACGCCCGTCCGGAAGTTGAATACAACTCGGCTTACCATCTGTTATCATAAAAATCTGCTTATTTGTGTTTCGTTTTCGGCGAAGCAAATCCATCGCCAATTGAAGTCCCGCAACCGTATTGGTATGATACGGCCCGACATTCAGATAGGGCAAATCTTTTATTCTTATAGGCCACGCATCGTTGCCAAAAACTAATATATCTAATGTATCCTTTGGGTAACGCGTGGTTATAAATTCAGAAAGTGCCATTGCTACTTTCTTTGCTGGAGTAATCCTATCTTCTCCATAAAGAATCATACTGTGGCTAATGTCTATCATCAACACAGTACTCATTTGGGTTTTGTACATTGTTTCCTCAACCACCAAATCATTTTCAGAAAGTGTAAAATCTCCCAAACCATGATTGATTTGGGCATTTTTGAAACTTTCAGTCATCGATATTTGTTCTAAGGAGTCGCCAAAGCGATAATCTCGAAACTCACCTGCCTGTTCGTCCCCTCTGCCCGTTTGTTTTGTTCGGTGATTCCCGGCACCACTTTTCCGAAGCTTTCCAAAGATTTGCTGCAATGCTCGTTTCCGGAGAGCTCGTTCGGTCTTTTCGGTAATGGATAATCCATTTAGACCATCAATTTTAATTTCTTCGCGCAGGTAGCCTTTCTTTTTTAGGTCTTCTACAAAATCATCCAAAGTATAATCCTCTGTGGTGAGTTTGTATTCGTTATCCAACTGTTTGAGCCAATCCATTGCTTCATCAACATCGCCAGATGTATGAGTAACTAATTCCTGAAAAACATCGAAAAGTTTGTCGAAGGGAGATTGCTCCTTTGGAGCGTGCTTTGTGAAGACAAATCCACTTTTCTCTATCTTTTTCTTCATATCCTAAAAGTAGAGTATTAGTTGTTTAGAAAAAAAGAGCAAACGTTAAACTAATACAAAAAAATACTTTTTTCGAGGAAAACAAAATCAGCCCTTAAATAGGCGTTTTAAGTCTATTAGGCATTTATTAACATATTAGTTAACAGATAATTATATGAAGTGTGTTTTAGTATTTCTTAATTTTAGAATTATTATTAAGCAACCTCTAAAAACTAAAGTTATGGCAGAAATTAAAATTGAAAAGAAAAAACCTATTTGGCCTTGGATACTTATAATCTTAATTATTCTTGCCGCCATTTATTTCTTTTGGTATTATAATGACAACAACTATAATACAGACAAAAATTTAATGGAAAAAGATTCCATTACTCAATTGGACGAATCAGATACCCATGATAATGAAGTTATTGATTCAACAACACTTTACACCGGTAGTTATGGAACGATTAGAAATGAGCAGGCAATTGCTGATTATTTGAATTTTATCGATCTTAATAAAGACATAAGCCGAGAAACAAACAACGAATATTACCGCTCCGCTTTCTTCAAGCTTATTACTGCTACAAAGCGTGAGTCTGAAATTAAAAACGTTGATGTAACAGAGGACATTGCAGCTGCCATGAAAAATGCTGAATTATTAACCAATGACCCTACAGTCACTCAAAAAACGGATATAATAAGGGAAGTAGCGGAAAATGTTTCTAAAGCCTTAAAAACTATTCAGCAACAAAAATTCCCAGATTTCTCAGGTGAAGGGAATTCCGTAGAAACTGCTTCCAATAATATAAACGCAAGTGGAAAAATTGAAGACGAAAGAAAAAATGTAGATATATTCTTTGATAAATCTGCAATCCTACTTCAAAAAATGTATCAAAAAGAAGAAGAAAATAAATAAACACACAGTTATGAAAAACGAAGAAAAACATTTATACAACTTAGATGAATTATCAGATTATAAGGTAGCGAGTGAGGATCCAGATGTGCGCAGTTGGGAAGTCCGTGATGCTGATAATAGAGTTATCGGTAAAGTGGACAATCTATTGGTAAATAAGGCTGCGAGACGTGTGGTGTATTTAGATGTGGAAGTGGATAAAACAATAATTGATGCCAAACATGATCCATACGGAAGGCCTCAAAATGTTGAAATACGTGAGTTTTTAAACAAAGATGGTGACAATCATGTAATTATTCCAATAGGTATGGTCAATTTAGATAAAGACAATAAAACAGTTTTAGCTCATGCAATAAACCATCGTACTTTTTCTGAAACCAAACGATTTCATCCTGGGAGTACTGTTAATCGAGAATATGAAACAGCAGTCTTAGGTTCATACAATAGAGAGCATCCTCCAGTAGAAGTTTATGAGGATGATAATTTTTATGAACGTGATGAATTTGACAGAAATAAATATTCACAACGTGAATTGTAATTCATTTTTAATAAAAATATAAAAGAGGAAAATCTATGGTTTTCCTCTTTTATATTTTTGGAGGATTTTAGAAATGCGACAAATAAAAATGATTAGATTTGTTTTGAAAATCAGCATTATAATTTCCAAAATATAGATCTATGAAGAAGTTTACTTTAATCTTTTCCATATTACTACTAGTCTTTGCTTGTAAAGACAACTCAAAAGATGAGGCCAAGGTAGCTCCTGAAGTAAAACAATATACTATAGAACAATTTATGGGGAATGAAAACGCTTCGGCAAATGGTTTTTCTCCAGACAAATCCAAAGTTCTAATAACCAGTAATCGCTCTGGAGTTTATAATATGTACAACGTTTCCGTGGAAGGTGGGGATTTTACACCTATAACTCAATCTGATAGCGCTTCGGTTTATGGTATTTCTTATTTTCCAGAAGATGAAAGAATTCTCTTCAGAATGGACGGAAATGGAGATGAAATTTTTAAAATTTTTGTGAAGGACAGTAGCGGAATAAAAAGATTGACTCCTGAAAAAAATGTACGAGCACTCTTTCTAGCTTGGACAAAAGACGGGAAAAGCTTCTACTATAATAGTAACGAACGCAACCCACAAATGATGGATATTTATGAAATGGATATTGCCACTTTTAAACCGACACTAATCCATAAAAATGATGATGCCATGGATTTTGGCGGAGTTTCGGCAGATAAAAACTATATGCTTCTTTCAAAATCGATAACTACAAATGACAGTGATTTATATCTCGTGAATCTTAAAACAAATCAAAAAACTAAGATCAACGAAAATTTGAGCAAGAATACTCCTGAGGATTTTTCACCTGATGGCAAGTCATTTTACTATACAACCGATGACAATTCCGAATTCAGTTATTTAATGAGATACGACATTGAAAACGGCACTAAAGAAAAAGTTTTAGAAAAAGATTGGGATATTAATGCGTTCTACTTTACCCATAATGGAAAGTATCAAGTTATGTTTTCTAATGAAGACGCTAAAACCAAAATGTATGTGACCGAAGTAGCTACTCAAAAAGAATTGAATTTTCCTGATATTGATGGTCAAGCAATTGAAGCCGCAAGTTTCTCAAACGACGAAACCATGGCGTTGCTAACTGTTGGTAGTTCTCAACTTCCAACAAACACGTACTCATATAATATTGCATCTGGAAAATATTATAAGCTAACAGATGTTTTGAACAAAGAAATAAATCCTAACGATTTAGTTAAAGCGACGGTAGTTAGATATAAATCTTTTGACGGTTTAGAGATTCCAGCAATTTATTATCAACCAAAGCAAGCAAATATTGATAGCAAGACTCCTGCGTTAGTATGGGTTCACGGCGGACCGGGCGGCCAATCAAGACAAGGTTATAGTTCTTTAATTCAATATTTGGTAAATCACGGATATGCAATTTTAGCTGTCAACAATCGTGGAAGTAGTGGTTACGGAAAGACTTTTTTCCAAATGGACGATCAAAACCACGGAGATAAAGATTTGAAAGATTGCATTGCAGGAAAAGATTGGTTAGCAAGCCAAGAAATGATTAATAAGGATGAAATTGGAATTATAGGCGGCTCCTATGGCGGTTATATGACTATGGCAGCACTTACTTATGCCCCAGAAGAATTTAAGGTTGGAGTTAATATTTTTGGAGTTACCAACTGGATTAGAACTTTAAAAAGTATTCCACCTTGGTGGGCATCTTTTAAAGATGCACTTTACAAAGAAATGGGTGATCCTTATACCGCCGATTCAATTCGTTTAAAAGAAATTTCTCCGCTATTTCATACTGAAAATGTAACTAAACCACTAATGGTGTTGCAAGGTACTCAAGATCCAAGAGTTCTTAAAATTGAATCAGATGAAATAGTCGAAGGCGTTAAAAAGAACGGTGTTCCTGTGGAATACGTGGTTTTTGACGATGAAGGTCACGGATTTGTAAAAAAGGAAAACGAAATTGAAGCCTACGGAAAAATTCTGAAATTTTTAGATCAATATTTGAAAGGAGAAGATCAAAGTAAAATGGATAATAGTAATGCGGAATCAACTGACATAAAGTAATATATTATTACAAAACACCTATCTTCTCTGAGTGTGCAATCGCTTCTTGACTTTTGACAAAATAGCAAGTAGCAACATTCATAGATTCAATATTCTTTAAAATTTGAGATGTTTTAGATTTCTTTCTATAAGAGGTTTGTCTGATATAAATCGCTTTTATATTTAGAGGGAAAACCTTGACAATGCGTTCGTATAAGTATGGATCCTTTTGCGAGTCATCCCCCAACAAAATATAATCTAGTTTAGGATAAAACATAATGATATCCTTGATTTTTTCAAATTTATGATCATGACTACCCTTTCCACTAAAGAGAAAATCAGAGATCCCCGCCTTAATTTTTTTTAGTTTTATCACGGCTTTTGGAAGTTCATGAAGCCGAGAAAACGCATCAATAAATTCATATAAGTTCCATTCACTACTAGAAACATAGAAGAAAGAATTTGATGCGCTTTCATTTTCCTGCCCTGCCCTACTCAGTGCTTGATAATGACGCACTACGTCTTCAAAAACCTTTCGTTTGTTTATATTTTTAAAAAGCATCACATATAGCTTTTTAAAAAAACTTCCGCTATGGGAAACCAAGAAGGTATCATCAATATCTGAAATAACACCAACTTTACTTTCAAAAGGTTTTAGTAATTCCGAATATTCTACAATACCAAAATCATAAATTTTACAGCTTACCTCATACGGATGCCAACCACTTTCAAGCTTATCTAAATAAGGAATTGTAAATCTAAAATAACCGTCAGCTAATGTTTTCGTTGTAACCTCGGTGTTATTAAATTTCAGCTTTACTTCTACATTTTCCAAAGGTTTTATCCGGAACATATGGATTATAGAAACCGCGTGTCTAATACTTCTCCGATCCATTCGGTATTTATCCGGGGCCCAAGATTTAAATACATGACCAAAGACAACTAATTCCTCTTTATTCACATAACCACGATACAGTTTTAAGTCTAGTTTCAACTATTGAGATTTCGTTAACGATTTAGCGTTTCTAAAATACTTATTTTTAAGGTCAATCTTTATTAATGAAATCAGAAAATTATATTTTGCTTGTTGTCAACCCCATTTCTGGTGACCGTGACAAAAAACCTATTGTCGATCTAGTAAAAACTGAGGTTAGAAAAAGAAATTTTGGCTTTCAGCTTTATGAAACCACTGGCAAAAATGATGTAGAAACTATAAAATCAATTATCAAAAGAAATAAGCCATTTCGGTTGCTAGCTGCAGGGGGTGATGGGACAGTCTCCATGGTTGCCAAATGTATTTTGGGTACAAATATTTGTTTAGGAATTATTCCCGCTGGTTCAGCTAATGGAATGGCAGTAAACTTTAATCTACCAGAAACCTTACAGGAGCAAATTGATATCGCATTGGCAGATTGCATGTTGAAAATTGATGTATTATATATTAATGACAAACTATGCATACACATTGCCGACTTAGGTATAAATGCCGAACTAGTTAAAAACTATGAAGAATCAAGGATTCGGGGGAAGTTTGGTTATTTTTTACAAACAATACCAACCCTTATAAATTCAGATTCCCCTTTCGACTTTACAATTGAAACGGAAAATGAAACTGTGGAAGAAACGGGAATTCTTTTGGCCATAGCAAATGCGAATAAATTTGGCACTGGCGCTACCATCAATCCCGAAGGAAAGATTAATGATGGCAAATTTGAAATCCTTATTTTTAAAAATCTAGATTTTTTCGAAATATTTAAAACAATGCAGGATAAACCTGAGATGTCTTCAGATTTTTTACATATTATTTCAGCTACTAATGCCAAGATTAGCTGTACTAATAAGGTTCCGTTTCAAATAGACGGGGAATTCATAGGTGAAATTATCGAATGCATTGCGGAAATAGGAAAAGAGGAACTATTAGTAGCTGTACCAGAGACCTTCTGTAAATTACATTCAAAAACTTAAAAATGAACATTCAAAAAGTATCTTTCAAAAATAAAGAGAATGAGGAACTTGCCGGCAGACTAGAACTTCCCTTAGATCAAAGGCCACATAATTTCGTGATTTTTGCACATTGCTTTACTTGTACCAAAAATTTGACTGCAATTAGAAATGTGGGGCGCGCACTTACAAGCGCAGGATTTGGAGTTTTGAGGTTTGATTTCACTGGTTTGGGAGAAAGTGAAGGTGATTTTGAAAACACCAATTTTTCAGGAAACGTTGATGACCTTATTGAAGCAGCTAATTTCCTGAAAGAAAATTATATTGCACCTTCTCTTATTATTGGACATTCATTAGGTGGTGCTGCGGCAATATTCGCAGCGAGCCGATTATCTTATATCAAAGCTGTAGCAGTAATAAATTCCCCCAGTAATCCTTCCCATGTTATGCACCTTTTGAAAGATAGTGAACAGGAAATCACGAAGAATGGGAAGGCAAAAGTGAATTTAGGTGGTATTGATTTCACTATAAAAAAGCAGTTTTTGGACGATCTTAAAAACAAATCTCTCTCAGATGTAGTGAGCAATTTTGGAAAAGCTCTTTTAATTCTGCATTCACCTCAAGATAAAATAGTGGGGATAAAAAATGCAGAGGAAATTTATAAGGCTGCCCACCATCCAAAGAGCTTTATTTCCTTAGACGGTGTTGACCATCTACTTTCTAAAAAAGAAGATTCACAATATGTAGGAGAAGTAATTGCGGGTTGGGCCTCGCGATATGTAGATATTCCAGCTATTGAAGAAATAAAAAGTAATAGCAAGGTTGCTGCCAGTCTTGACGGTGACGAAAAATTCACTACTAATTTAAAGTTGGGGGACCATTACTTTCTTGCTGATGAACCTACCTCCTTTGGTGGAAACAACTTTGGCCCATCCCCCTATGAATTTCTTTCTGCAGGACTAGCAGCCTGCACTGCCATGACAATTCAAATGTACGTCAGAAGAAAAAAATGGGATGTAAAAAATGTTACCGTACACATCAATTATTCAAAAGATCATGCAATAGACTGCGAACAGTGTGAATCCGATTCTGCAAAAATTGATACTTTTACGCGCGAAATAGCCTTCGCTGGCAACCTAACAAAAGATCAGAAAACAAGGCTGCTCGAGATTGCAGATAAATGTCCGGTACATAAAACACTTCAAACGAAAACCCAAATTATTACACGACTTATTGAATAATTCAAATAAATAGAATCATTCATCTATCAAGGTTCAAAATGCTAAGGTTTGTTAAAATTTTTGTTCAGCGAATATCGAAACACTACCTTTAGTATTGTATAACAACATTAACTAATAAAACGACTAATGAAAAAAGTAGGAATACTAATAGCAACCGTAGCAATCTTGGCTTTTGTAGGTTGTAAAAACGAAAAAAAAGATTTGGATACTATGGATGGGATGAATGATTCCATTCAAATGGATGCCAATACCACAAAAGAAGCTCCAAAAACTATTTCTGTAGCAATGGAATCCAAGAGTGGTAGTAAAGCTCAAGGTGAAATTTATTTTATCGAAGAAAACGGAGTGGTAAAAATGGAAGGCAAATTTGTTGGTCTTACCCCAGGAAGCCACGCCATACATCTACACGAAAAAGCTGATTGCAGTGCTGAAGATGCAACTTCATCTGGAGGCCATTGGAACCCTACCCACCAAAAACACGGTAAATGGGGCGATGCCGAGGGATATCACAAAGGTGACATAGGCAATTTCGAAGCAAATGCAGATGGTAACGGAAGTATCATTATGGAAACTGACGAATGGTGTATAGGTTGCGATGACGAAAATAAAAATATAATCGGCAAGGCAGTAATAGTTCACGAAGGTACTGATGATTTCAAGACACAACCAACCGGCGACGCTGGAGGAAGAGTTGCCTGTGGTGGAATTATAAAATAAAACTAATTCACATTTAGTCCTAAATAACTGATACAGATTATTAAAGGAATTAATTAAAGCTGAACAATGGCATCATTGTTCAGCTTTTTTGATTTATACTATTTTCTTTAAACTCCTTTACACTAGGTTAAGTTTATAGTTATTTTAGGACGGGTCAGGATTGTTCACTATTCAAAGCGAACCAAGGGTTCACACGTATATAAACCTTAGATACTTCATGGATGATTCATTAAAACCTAGGAAAATTTTAGAATTAAATAAATATGAATTATAAAATTACTATTATTGAAAAATAAATCTTATTTCACTCCTTCGTTACATGAACAGCCCTACCCGATTCCTTTTCCTATCGATTTTTATAGTTTTTAGTTTAAATATCTTAACCGCTCAAGACCGCAAAGACTATGGTCTTCTTTGGGAAATCAAACATAAAGATAGCAATGAGAAATCATATTTGTTTGGCACCATACATGTCAAAGATAACCGTGCATTTAAATTCAGTGATTCCGTAATTCCGGCGATTAAAAAGGCTGAAATGTTCGCATTAGAGATCAATCCTGATTCTGTATATAACGATTTTGATAAAAACTATTACGCAACAGGTTCCGAAAATGTATTCAAGCGAATCCTATCAAAGAAAGATTACCAAAGGCTAAAAGATCGGTTCTATGAAGTAAATCAATCAGATCTTGACAGTTTTCCAATAATGCACCCGCAATTGATAGCGTCAATGTTGTCAAAAGAAAGAGTTAAACCCGACGACAGACGCACATTTTTGGACGCATACCTCTACGGGATAGCTTATAACTACAAAAAGGAGGTAACAGGTCTAGAGAAGATTGAGGACCAGATACCGAGTGTAGCGGATCTAGATGACAGCGAGTTAAAAGAGAGAATTCTGGGCGTATTGGATAGTAGTAACGAAGAGTTAGATGAACAATTAGAAAAAATAATTCAACTTTATGTCGATGGTGATATAGATGCAATTCTTGATTACATCAACAACTACGATCCTATTGATAAAATAATGGTTAGCCGCAACAACGTTATGGCAAATAGCCTTGATAAAATAATGCAAAACAAAACTGTATTCGCCGCTGTGGGAACCGCCCATTTACCCGGTAAAGATGGTATACTCCAACTCCTTGAAAAAAAGGGATACACATTACGAAAAATGGGTGCTACATTCAACCAAGTTGATGAACAGCAAACCATTATTCCAAATACGGATCGCTGGCATATTAACAATAATGCTCCGTTAGGCTATAGTGTTTTGACCCCAACTATACCCATTTCACTAGATATCAGTGGAAAATATGAAACTATGAGTAGCACCGATCTCATTTTCGGAGGTACTTTTGCTTATATGGCAATGGATTTAAGAAATGAAAGTCTTAAAGAGGATTTTGATTTTGTGGAAAAAATCATAGAGGGACAACTAAAGGAGGCAACAGATTCAATTCTAAGTAAAAAAACCTTTGAAAAAAACAATATTCAGTTTACTGAAGCTATCATTCAAAAAGATAACGTCGTCACCAGAATGCAGTTGGCTTTTGACTATAGAATTGTTTATGTCTTTTTCTCAGAAAATTCTTTAGAGGAAATCACATCTCCTTATGCCGACGCTTTTTTTAATTCAATAGAAGTATTTCCTCCAAGGTTTGAACCTTCAGTATGGCAAACCAAAACAGATACAGTTGGAGCCTACAGCATAAGTATTCCAGAAGCTGAGGAAAATCGTATTCAAGAAAAAGAAAACCCAAATGGCGCAAACGGATCACCGTATATTTTGAATATCTTTTCCTCAGAAGACAAAGCTGAAAATACAGTGTATGTTTTTAGATATAATGACCAACCCGTGGGATATTATTTAAAAGAGAAAGACGACTACTACTCCTACTTTGAGGGGTTTTTTAAAGAACGTGGCACACTTCTTCATCAACCAAAAAACATAAGAATGAACGGTGTTGAAGGAAAAGAATATGAGTTATTATTTTCTGATAAATACCATACAAGAGCAAAGGTTCTTTTACGAGGAAATCGGACATACTTATTAATGGCGCAAAAATCTATAGCAAATGATAAAATTCCAGAAGATGATGAATTTTTAAGGTCCTTTAAATTTTTACCTTATGCAAAGGCAACATTCGATACAATTGTAAAGATTAACGAAAATTATTCCTTCAAAGCCCCGAGCAATAAGGTTTTTATAGAAGAGAAACTTCAAGACGCCTCTTCAGAATACAGTTATGCGCACAACTATAGTTCCATAGACGATAATTCTGGTGGCACCTATTTGGTCCAAAATATAAAACTGAGACCATATTTTAGGAAAAAATCACTTCAAGAATTTTATGAGAATTATATCGATGCGATAACTGAATACAATGACACAGTAACTAGTAATATTTCAACAACATTGGCCGGAATGTTTGCACGTGAAATAACAATGCAGAACTCAGATACAGATGTAAAACAAAGAATGAAATTGCTATTAAACGATGACACTATCACACTATTTTTAACGTATTTAGGTGATGAAGAAATAAAGGATCCACGCGTTGATGAGTTTTTTGATTCATTTGAAATAAAGAAAAGATCAAACAAATTCGATCTCACAGCTTCTAAAGCAGATTTAATTTTCAAAAACCTAAAGTCTAAAGATTCTATCAAGTTTGAAGAAGCGAAAGGCGCCTTGGGTTATTACATTTTTGACACATCAGAATATAAAACTATAGCGAAAAATTTAAACAAAACTTTTAAGGACCATAATGATTATTACGGCACAAAATATTATATAATCAGTGAATTGATAAATCTTGAGAATCCAAAAACCCTTAAAACTTTAACTGACTATTACAAAGACAAAAAGACAAGCAATAACGCTAGATTGGCAATTCTTGAAAAAATATTGGAGATAAATGATTCGGAAGCTGCCACTACTTATTTCGATTTATTGGAAAATCATAAACCTGAACGAGTTTCAGGAAATACATATAATGTTTTGTCATCTATGTATGATACCATTCCCTTATTTGTTGCCAATGATGCAAGGTTTGCAAGACTTGCCAACACCGAGGATTACAGAGATAAAATAGCTGCATTTTACAATAACAACATATTGGGAGATAGTGTTTATGGTGGCAAAATGCCTTTATTGAAAAACGTACTGTTAAAAAATATGTATAGCGACGCTGAGATATATATTGACACCATTAATCAAGAAAAATATAGCTATGTCAACAACTCCCTTATATCCAGTTATATCGACATTGCAAAAGAAAACGGAAACAATCCAGAAATACACAGAACTCTTCAATTACTGGTTGAAAAACTTGACAAAGATGAATGGTTGAGAATCCAAGCCTTGATGACTTGCGTGGAATTAGATGTAGAAATAGATGCAGAAACATTAAACCACGCATTTGAAGATATGTACTCCAGATTTGAATTGATGGAAAGTTTTGTAAATTCTAACAAGACAGATATGATCCCGAAAGAATATTTAGAACAGATTGAATTTGCCAAACTATCTCTCTACAATAACGCAGGAGGTGAATATGAAGAGTATCCTAACATTTTCAACTTTTTGGGAGAAACCACGGTCAATGACAAAAATTATTATGCATTCTCTTTTGGCTATTCCGAAGATGAAGATGAAAAATATATAGGAATTGCAGAAGGAGCAGCTATAAACTTTTCAGACTTTAAAATGGTAAAAACCTATTTAGATTGGGAAATTTCTGAAGATGATTGGGAAGCTCAAACTATAAACATCATTAAAAATTCCGCTGATTTTCAAGACTCAATTAACGAATAGAAAATAAAATAATAAAAAAGTCCCGCTCTTGAGCGGGACTTTTTTTATAACTGAAAAACTAAATTATTAAATGTGTATCGCCCTATCCTCTGTTGCGGCAAGTGCTGCTTCTTTTACTGCCTCGGCATACGTTGGGTGTGCATGACTCATTCTAGCAATATCTTCAGCGCTGGCTCGGTATTCCATTGCCACAACTGCTTCCGCAATTAAATCTGCTACCCTTGCTCCTACCATATGTACTCCTAGAACTTCATCTGTATTTTTATCAGAAAGAATTTTAACAAAACCATCCAGATCTCCACTAGCACGGCTTCTTCCTAAAGCTCGCATTGGGAACTGACCAGTTTTATATTCAACTTTTGCATCCTTGAGTTGCTCTTCAGTTTTTCCCACCGATGCAACTTCAGGCCAAGTATAAACAACTCCTGGAATTAAATTGTAATTGATATGTGGTTTTTGACCAGCAATTATTTCAGCCACCATAGTTCCTTCTTCCGAAGCTTTGTGTGCGAGCATTGCTCCACGAACTACATCACCTATGGCGTAAATATTTTTGACATTAGTTTGAAGATGGTCGTTAACGTCGATCATTCCACGTTCCGTGATTTTCACGCCTGCGTTTTCTGCTTTTAGACCAGCGGTATAGGGTTTTCTTCCAACAGAAACTAAACAATAATCACCTTTGAAAGTAACTTCCTTATCATTTTTATCCGTAGCGGTTACTGTGACCTCTTTTCCTTTTTTGGAAACTGCAGAAACTTTATGTGAAAGATTGAATTTCACACCTTGTTTCTTCATCACCTTCAGTAATTCCTTACTCTGTGCCCCATCCATTGTTGGGATAATACGATCCATATATTCAATAACAGTAACTTCGGAGCCTAAACGACGATAAACTTGTCCTAACTCTAATCCTATCACACCACCGCCAATCACAAGTAGATGCTTTGGAATCTCCTTTAAGCTCAATGCTTCTGTTGAAGTGATAACGCGATCTTTATCTAATTTGATAAATGGTAGTGTTGAAGGTTTACTTCCTGTAGCGATTATAGTGTTTTTTGCCTCAATAGTTTGCGTTTTCTTTCCATTGGTGATTTCAATATGAGTTGCATCTTTAAAAGCACCCATTCCAGTGAAAACATCAACCTTATTCTTTTCCATCAAAAACGCAATTCCTTTGGTAGTTTGATCTACCACGGATGCTTTGCGTTCAATCATTTTTTTGAAGTTTATCTTAATCTCACCAGGAATCTCAATTCCGTGTTCTTCAAAATGTTTTATGGCATCTTCGTAATGATGTGAGGAATCTAGTAAAGCCTTACTGGGAATACAGCCAACATTAAGACAAGTGCCTCCCATAACATCATATTTTTCAATGATTGCGGTTTTCATTCCCAATTGTGCGCAACGAATCGCGGCAACATAGCCACCGGGACCAGAACCAATTACTGCTACATCATAAGTGCTCATAAAATATTTCTTTTAAAATGAAGTGCAAATTTAACAGTTAAAGCTTAGATAGTAAAAGTTATAATGAATAAAGTTTTTGTAATTCTGAAAAGAAAACTTTGAAAAGGAGTTGTTATATATTTGACCACTTCTCTAAATTTTCGCAAATTTGCCATACAACCGTAAAACTACAATCATGGCGTTCAAACCAGCAGACAAAATTCAGGATTTACAATACTTTGGTGAATTTGGAGGAGTTAATCCATCTATTTCAGATTCATCTACCTACACCTTTCTTTCGGCAAAAACGATGTTCGACACTTTTGAAGGAAATGCCGACGGATGTTATTTATATTCACGCCACTCTACACCATCCAACTTATATTTGGGTCAAGCACTTGCAGCAATGGAAGGCACCGAAACGGCAAACGTAGCTGCCAGTGGAATGGGTGCAATCACCCCAGCCATTTTGCAACTTTGCAAAGCCGGTGACCATATCGTTTCAAGTAGAACAATTTATGGAGGAACTTATGCTTTCCTGAAGAACTTTGCACCACGACTTAATATTGAAACTGCTTTTGTAGATATCACTAACCTTGAGCAAGTAGAAGCTTCAATTAACAAAAACACAAAAATAATTTACTGCGAAACCGTGAGCAATCCACTCTTGGAAATCGCAGATATTGAATCACTTTCAAAAATTGCCAAGAAACACAATCTTCAGTTGTTGGTGGACAATACCTTTTCTCCGTTAAGCCTCTCTCCTGCTGAATTGGGAGCAGATGTGGTTTTGCACAGTTTAACCAAGTTCATAAATGGAAGTAGCGATACAATGGGCGGTGTAACCTGTGGAACCCAAGAATTTATTGATAGCCTTCGAAATGTAAATGATGGGGCAAATATGCTTCTTGGGCCAGCAATGGATAGTTTACGTGCAGCTTCCATACTTAAAAATCTGAGAACACTTCATATTCGTATAAAACAACACAGTGCAAACGCCCTATATTTGGCTGAAAAATTTGAAGCCGACGGACTTAAAACTGTTTATCCAGGTCTAAAATCACATTCAGGCCATGAGCTTTTTAAGAAAATGATGAACAAGGAATACGGTTTCGGCGGAATGTTGACCTTAGATGTAGGAGGAATTGATAAAGCAAATGAACTAATGGAGATGATGCAAGAGCGGAATCTTGGCTATTTAGCGGTTAGTTTAGGATTTTACAAAACACTTTTTAGTGCTCCCGGCTCATCGACCTCATCAGAAATTCCAGAGGACGAACAAAAAGAAATGGGATTGAGCGATGGCTTGATTCGCTTCTCAATTGGCTTAGATAACGACATCGAGCGTACTTACAAAATAATGCGTGAATGTATGGTTAAGGTTGGGGTTCTTTAATCTACCTTATTGATATTTTTTATAAAGGGGACAGTTAACTGTCCCCTTCTCTATTAATTATCAACACCTCTTAATTCTTGCCTTTTAGTCTTCCTTCTGCTTGCACAAACACAACTCGTCTGTCCTCAATTTAGGTTTTCACTAAATACCAATTACGAAATACTGAGCACTGAATACTGCACACTAGACTTGCATAGTTTTTGACAAAATCGTAACATTACAATCCATTTTAAAATTTTCCTATGCAAAGTCAAGATATTAAGCCTTCAGATCCCAAAGATGAACAAGTTGTTGAAAATGTAGAGTTAAATATTTGGGAGGCGCTTATTCCTGTTCTTGCGTTGGTATTGATGCTTTTTTACAATGTATTTTATGCCTATGGGGATGACGCACTAAGTGGAAGTAACCAATTTATCCTCTTAATGGGGGGCGCCGTTGCAGCAATTGTGGGTTTCTTCAATAAAGTGAAGTTTGACCAAATGTTGGAGGAAGTGGCAGTAAACATAAAATCTACTGCAGGGGCGATTTTAATTTTATTAATGGTTGGCGCCTTGGCTGGGACTTGGTTAATCAGTGGAATTATTCCCACGATGATTTATTATGGATTACAAATATTAAACCCAACAATATTTTTGGCTTCTTGCGTGATTATTTGTTCCATCATTTCACTTGCAACTGGAAGTAGCTGGACTACTTCTGCTACTGTAGGTATTGCATTGATAGGCATAGCAGACGCTATGAACATTCCCTTGGGAATGACTGCAGGAGCGATTCTTTCTGGAGCTTATTTCGGCGATAAGATTTCACCATTAAGTGATACAACTAACCTTGCCCCTGCAATGGCGGGTACTGATTTGTTTACGCACATAAAATACATGCTCTATACAACTGTACCTACCTTAATAATTACAATTATTGTATTTATAATAATTGGTTTAAATATAGATACAACAGGTACGGCAGACACACATTTAATCTTGGCAGCGGTAAATGAATCAATCAACGTAAGTCCCTGGTTGTTTCTTGTACCACTTGCTGTTATTGTGATGATCATAAAAAAAACACCTCCACTAATAGCCCTATTGATTGGTGCATTACTTGGGGGATTAGCAGCTCTTATTTTCCAACCAGAAGTTGTGGCAGCAATTGGGGGAAGTACTTCTTTGACATTTGAAAGTGGATATAAAGGTATAATGAATGCTATTACGATTGACAGCTCTATACCTACTGAGAACGAAGCTTTAAAGAATCTCTTTTCTTCTGGAGGCATGTCAGGAATGTTGAACACCGTTTGGCTCATTCTGTGTGCCATGGTTTTTGGAGGAATAATGGATGCCATCGGTGCATTATCAGCGATTAGCAAGGCATTACTGAAATTGTTTCACACTACCTTCGGACTTTTTGCAAGTACAGTAGTAAGCTGCTTGGCCTTAAACGTTACCGCTAGCGATCAATATTTAGCAATTGTCATCCCGGGAAAAATGTATGCAAAAGCTTTTAAGGATAAAGGGCTTGCACCAGAAAACCTTTCCCGTACGCTAGAGGACAGTGGAACGGTCACTTCAGTTTTGGTTCCATGGAATACTTGTGGTGCTTATCACAGTGGTGTACTGGGCGTTGACACCCTTCATTACGCCGGTTATGCCGTTTTTAACTGGCTGAGCCCGTTTATGACATTGCTTTTCGCAGCTTTCCGTATAAAAATAAGACAGCTAGCTACTTCCAAAAGTGCATAATTTCCGATCATAGTTTTTTCTTATTGTTAAAAAATTAACCTATCATAGAAATCTATTGCTTTATAGATTAATCCATTCAAAATATCTTCCATTGGCAGTGATACTTTTTATCTTTGCCGTAGAAAATTATTAATCTAATAAAATATATAAACTATGTCATTAGTAGGAAAAAAATTCCCAAACATTTCAGTAGATGCAATGAATGAAATGGGAGACACTTTTAAATTAAATGTGCTAGAAGAAGCTAAAAAAAATAACAAAAAAGTATTGCTTTTCTGGTATCCAAAAGATTTCACATTTGTTTGCCCAACTGAGATCCATTCTTTTCAGGAAGCGCTTTCAAAGTTTGAAGATAGAAACACTATAGTTATCGGAGCATCTTGTGACACTCCTGAAGTTCACTTTGCTTGGTTAAATACTCCGAAGGACAACGGTGGAATTGAGGGTGTAACCTATCCATTATTAGCAGATTCCAACCGTAATCTTTCCAATGCTCTTGGAATTTTAGATATTACAAACGAGCATTATGATGAGGAGACCGGCTTGCTTATGGTGGAAGGAGACAACGTAACTTACCGTGCAACTTACCTTATCGACGAAGATGGAAAAATTTTCCACGAAAGCGTAAACGATATGCCATTAGGGAGAAACGTAAACGAATATATTCGATTAGTAGATGCTTATACTCACGTTCAGGAAAAAGGTGAGGTTTGCCCTGCAAACTGGGAAGAAGGTAAAGAAGCAATGTTTGCAACTCGCGAAGGTGTAGCAACTTACTTAAGAAACTAGGAGTATGTTTTTGGAACTAAAAGACGATAGCCTAGAACAGCTTATCGAGGAAGAAAAAAATGTAATCGTACAGTTTTCGGCCGGATGGTGCGGCAACTGTCGAGTTATGAAACCAAAGTTCAAAAAGTTGGCGACAGAAACTGAAGGCTATAAATTTGTTATAGTAGATGCTGAAAAGTTTCCAGAAAGCAGAAAAATGGCCAATGTTGATAACCTACCAACTTTTGCTACCTATAAAGATGGCAAATTGGTAAATCAGGTACAGACTAATAAATTAGAACTTTTAAAAGGAATTGTAGATGAAGTTGCCAGTAATTAGACATTTTCAGCGGAACAATTCTACGGCGCAGATTGAGAACTGTATTGAAGTTTTGGAATCCTATACCGAATATAACCGTATTACGGACGAAGAACTAGATATCATTGGCGAGCTTATCACCAACCTATGTGGTGCGGTGGAAGTGCATAAAATGATTGAAGACGGAATGCCAGAACGAGATGCGGCGAATACATTTGCACAAAAAGTTCTAGGTTCCATAGACAGATAACCAATTAACTCCCAAAAAAGTCCCTTTGCAAATTTTGTAGAGGGACTTTTTTCATTTATTATGGGCTATTTTTCTTTAAGAAGTTGTTGACATATTTACATAGAATGAATCCCTATCTTTAGGCTTCATTTAAAAACCGAAACATGGCATTTATAAAATTAGGTGGAAACGATATAGAAACAATTGGCACACTTCCAAAAGTAGGAGACACCGCTCCCAATTTCAATTTAACTGCAGAGGACCTAACTTCCAAGAAGTTATCAGATTATAAAGGTTCAAGAATAATTATGAATATCTTCCCGAGCATAGACACCAATGTTTGCGCTACTTCGGTACGAAAATTCAACGAGAAAGCAACTGGACTTAGGAATACAAAAGTGCTCTGTATTTCCAAAGATCTTCCTTTTGCCCAAAAACGTTTCGCGAGCGATGAGGGAATAGACAATGTTGTAAATCTTTCCGACTTTCGCGATGGAAACTTTGGTAAAAATTATGGAGTAGAAATGACGAACGGGGCTTTAAAGGGACTTCATTCTAGGGCTGTTGTGGTATTAGATGAAGACGGAAAAGTAATTCATAGTCAACAAGTTCCAGAAATAGGTGAAGAACCGGACTATCTTTTAGCATTAAAACCACTTTTGTAATGTGGAACACTTTTATAGGAAAGCGGCTTAAAGGCATTTCATACTCTTTTAGGGGTGCTTTGCTACTATTGCGGCATGAGGCTAGCATACAGGTTCAAGCCGTTATTGCTATCATTATTATATTTGCTGGTTTCTATTTTAAAATTTCGGCAACAGAATGGATGTTACAAATTTTTGCAATAGGGCTTGTAATGAGTATTGAAGGAATGAATACCGTTGCTGAGGAAATTGCTGATTTTGTTCATCCGGATTTTCATAACAAGATTGGGTTTATAAAAGATGTAGCTGCAGGAGCTGTTTTCTTTGCCGCAATTACAGCTATAGTTATTGGATGTATAATCTATATCCCAAAGTTTTAATTCACCATTTCTGGAGGAAAACATTTCTAAAAAAGTAGAATAAACTTCAATTTTAATTATTAGTAGAAAATATACTTATCTTATTTAAAATTTGTTTTTTGTAATTTCAAATTTTACTCATTGATATTTGTATTTTTGCTGAAAAGACAACTACTCCTTAATGGCCAAGAAAAAGAAAACAAGCACTTCAACCCCGCGTAAAAAAATAAGCTTTTCGCTATCCAAACAACATAAGATTCTTTTGGGTAGCTTTTTGTTTTTGTTGGGGCTGGCATTGGTTTTTTCATTTGTATCCTACTTTTTTACTTGGCAAAGTGACCAAAGTCAAATAGGAATTTTTACAGAGCGCAAACTACAGACCGAAAATTGGCTCAATAAATTTGGTGCTAATGTTGGTCATTTTTTTATCTATGACGGATTTGGCGTTTCGGCCTTTATTTTTGGCTTCCTAGTCATATTGACCGGTATCTATTACTTCTTCGATTATACAAAAAAGCAATTAACAAAATATTGGTTTTGGGGGTTGTTATTGATGTTATGGATTTCAGTGTTTTTTGGTTTCTTCGGAGAGAAGACTACGATCTTCAGTGGGATTGTGGGTTATGAAACAAATGACTTTATGCAAGATTATCTAGGATTGGTTGGTGCAATGCTAGTAATGATTTTTATTTTAATCTTTTATCTCGTTGTCCGTTTGAAGCTTACTCCTGAGATGGCGATTGCGGCGTTTAAGAATTCCAAGAAACAAATAGCTTCAGAATTTGTTTCTGAAACCAAAGATGTAATTAAAACCAACAAAGATTTTGAAATTGAAGAGGATCCTGAAAGCTATCCGGACGAAACTGAAGTAGAACCGGAAGTTAAAGTGGAAATAGAAGTCACTCCTCCCCGTCCCGTAGAAAAAATCATCCTTAAATCTGACATTGAAGGAGATGTAGCTATGGAAGTGGAACAAGTTGCTGACGAGGAAGAAGTAGAAAATATTAGCGAAAGACTCGTAAAGGATTATGGTGAATTTGATCCACGGTTAGAGTTAAGCAACTATAAATTCCCAAGTATAGAACTTTTACGTGACCATACTATTGGCGCAGGAATTACTATTGATCAGGAAGAGCTCGAGGAAAACAAAAATAGAATTGTTGAAACCCTAAACAATTACAAAATAGGTATTGCTAATATTAAAGCTACCGTTGGGCCAACAGTAACACTTTACGAAATTGTCCCTGATGCTGGAATTCGTATTTCAAAGATTAAGAACTTAGAAGACGATATTGCACTTTCCCTTTCGGCTTTAGGGATACGTATCATTGCTCCCATCCCTGGGCGTGGAACGATTGGAATTGAAGTTCCGAATAAAAATCCGAAAGTTGTTTCAATGCGTTCGGTGATTGCTTCTGCAAAGTTTCAGAATGCTGAAATGGAGCTTCCTATTGCTTTTGGTAAAACTATCAGTAACGAGACTTTTGTAGTCGATCTAGCGAAGATGCCGCATATGCTTATGGCTGGTGCAACCGGACAGGGAAAATCTGTTGGTTTGAACGCTGTGCTTACTTCGCTTCTGTACAAAAAGCATCCCTCTGAGGTAAAGTTTGTTTTAGTAGACCCTAAAAAAGTGGAATTGACACTTTTCAATAAAATTGAACGTCATTATCTGGCTAAACTTCCAGATACCGACGAAGCGATAATCACTGATACAACAAAGGTTATCAATACATTAAACTCCCTTTGTATTGAGATGGACGCACGTTATGACCTGCTGAAGGATGCTATGGTACGTAACATCAAAGAATACAACACGAAGTTTAAAAATAGAAAGCTAAACCCAAATGAAGGTCATAGATTTTTACCTTATATCATTTTGGTGATAGATGAATTTGCAGATTTGATTATGACTGCGGGGAAAGAGGTAGAAACTCCCATTGCTCGTTTAGCCCAGTTGGCTCGAGCTATTGGAATCCACTTAATAGTTGCGACTCAAAGACCATCTGTAAATGTAATTACCGGTATTATAAAAGCCAACTTCCCAGCTCGTATTGCGTTCAGGGTAACAAGTAAGATTGATTCACGCACTATTCTGGACAATTCTGGAGCAGACCAACTTATTGGCCGCGGGGATATGCTTTTTACTCAAGGGAACGAATTAACACGAATTCAATGCGCTTTTGTCGATACTCCAGAAGTAGCTGACATTACAGATTTTATAGGGTCGCAAAAAGCTTATCCAGATGCATATCTACTTCCTGAATACGTTGGAGAGGAAGGTGGCACAACTCTTGATATTGATATCGGGGAACGGGATAAACTCTTCCGTGAGGCCGCAGAAGTATTGGTAATTGCGCAACAAGGTTCAGCCTCTTTGTTACAAAGAAAACTGAAACTTGGTTATAACCGCGCAGGAAGAATTATTGATCAAATGGAAGCTGCGGGCATTGTTGGTCCTTTTGAAGGAAGCAAAGCAAGACAAGTTTTAGTTCCGACCATTGATGCACTAAACCAATTTTTAGACAACGAAATAAACGATAATTAAGATGAAAAAATTCAGTATAATTTTAATTGCTCTTTTTATTACTAGCTTCTCACAGGCACAGGATGCAAAGTCCCTGCTAAAGGATGTTTCCAATAAAGTTAAAAGTTACGATAATATCACCATTGACTTTAAATATAACTTAAACAATTCCAAAGAAAATGTAAACCAAGAAACCCGTGGTGATGTAACGCTTCAGGGAGATAGATACGTTTTGAATATGTTGGGAACCACACGTATTTTCGATGGAAAGAATATTTATACTATTGTTCCTGAAGATGAAGAAGTAACTATTTCAGCATATAATGCGAAGGACGATAAAGATATTACCCCTTCCAAAATGTTGACTTTTTACGAAAAAGGTTACAACTACAAAATGGATATCGAACAAAATGTAAAGGGTAGGAAGATTCAGTATGTAAAACTTATTCCGATAGATTCAAAAGCTGAGATAAAAGATATTCTTTTGGGGATTGACGTACAGACGAAACATATCTATAAGTTAATTCAGACTGATGCAAAAGGAACAAAATATACACTTACAGTAAATTCATTCAAAACAAATCAACCAGTTTCCAAAACCTTGTTTACTTTTGATGAAGCCAAGTATAAAAAAGACGGCTATTACATAAACAAGCTCTAAGCGCAGGCAATTGAAAATACTGGACAGGTATATATTGGTAACTTATTTGAAGACGTTTTTAAGCGTCTTCATTATTTTAATGTTCATATTTGTCTTACAGACCATTTGGCTTTACATTTCAGAGCTTGCTGGTAAGGATCTGGACGTTTGGATTGTACTTAAGTTTCTTTGGTTTGTATCTCCACGATTGATTCCGCTAGTATTACCCCTTACTATTCTCGTTACCTCCTTGATGGTTTTTGGAAGCTTTGCGGAGAATTATGAATTTGCCGCAATGAAGTCTACTGGTATTTCACTTCAAAGAGCGATGGGAAGTGTAATAGGTTTTATTATCATACTATCCATTACCGCCTTCTTTTTCGCTAACAACGTTATTCCTTATTCCGAATACAAATGGCAAAACTTGCGTCGGAATATTTCACAGTTTCAGCCTTCCATGGTTATTTCCGAAGGACAGTTCAGCCAGATTGGCGATATGTTCAATATAAAAGTAGAAAAGAAAAGCGGTGACCGTGACCAGTACTTAAAGGATGTGGTAATTCATAAAAAAAATGAATTAAAACCAAATGGAAACTTTACTGTAATAATTGCAAGCAATGGTGAATTGGCCAGTGAGGAAGGGAGCAACACGCTTTCTTTGATTCTAAAAGAAGGCAATTATTACGAAGATATACAGACTAAAAATCCAGCAAAGCAAAAAGGCGAACCCTTTGCAAAAAGTTATTTTGATGAATATTCCATCAACATTGATCTAACTGAACTCAACGCTAAAGATATTGATAAGGAAAACAATCTGGATAATCAGAATATGTATAATATCAGCGAACTTAGGGTTGAGATAGATTCGCTTTCCAAGAGTTATTCAAAAGACATTCAGTCTTATACCAAAAATATGTACTACCGTAGTGGTGTGGAAAAATTCGAAGAATACCCAGTAAGCGATACTGCCCAGCCCCTCGCCCTCAAAACTATTTTGGATATTTACAATCTAACCCACCAAAACCAGATTGTAAAGCTAGCTCTTAATAATGCCAAAGGAACACTGCAAACTGTGGATGCTAAAAAGGTTGAGTTTAAAGAAAAAACGAAGCGATTGAATAAAACTGAGATAGCGCTTCACGAGAAATATGCACTTGGTGTTGCCTGTATTATTCTGTTTTTTGTTGGGGCACCTTTGGGAGCTATAATTAGAAAAGGTGGAATGGGTCTTCCTATGGTCATAGCCATATTACTGTTTTTATCCTATCACTTTATCGGTATTTTTGCTAAGAATAGTGCAGAAGATGGCACTATGCATCCATTTATCGCTACTTGGCTAAGTACGGGAATTATGCTTCCCCTGGGCATTTGGCTTACCTACCGAGCTACTACAGATCAAGGAATTTTCGATTTTGATTCCTTTTTGCAGAAGATTGGAAGTTTGTTTGGATGGAAGAGAAAGAAGAAAGAATAAATTCCGTTCTCCATACAATTGATTCAGGTTCTGTAATCGAAAAGTCCTCTATTATATTTGATTGATTTTGTTTAAAAGGAAATAGCATATAAATTTCTTTTGGACAATAACAGTCATACATTTTATATCTTTGCACTACATTAAAAAAAGCTATGATTTCCACACAGAAAGAAAATTCCGTTCAGCTGAACACTATTGAAGAGGCCATTGAAGATATTCGCAATGGGAAGATGATTATTGTTGTTGATGATGAAAACCGAGAAAACGAAGGTGATTTTATTGCAGCTGCTGAAATGGTTACTCCAGATATGATAAATTTTATGGCAACGCACGGAAGAGGCTTAATTTGTGCTCCTTTAACAGAAGAGCGTTGCAATGCATTGAATTTAAATATGATGGTGGAAAACAATACGGTTTTACATCACACCCAATTTACAGTTTCAGTAGATTTGATAGGTCACGGTTGCACCACAGGAATTTCTGTACACGACCGTTCAAAAACCATTAAAGCATTGGTTGATGAAAGCACAAAAGCATCTGATTTAGGAAGGCCTGGACATATTTTTCCTTTACGAGCCAAACAGGGTGGTGTTTTAAGAAGAACTGGCCACACAGAAGCTGCAATTGATTTAGCACGTCTAGCGGGACTAAAACCAGCGGGTATTCTTGTTGAAATACTAAATCAAGACGGTACGATGGCTAGGCTTCCAGAGTTGATGGAGGTTGCCAAGAAATTTGATTTAAAACTTATTTCTATAGAGGATCTAGTGAAATATAGAATGGAGCATGATTCCTTGATTGAAAAGAAGGAAGATTTTAAAATTAGTACCAAGTTTGGTGATTTTAGACTTCGTGCTTATAAACAAACTACAAATGATCAAATTCATATTGCGCTGACAAAAGGTGCCTGGAAGGAGAATGATCCTGTACTGGTTCGGGTAAATGCTACTTTAGTGAACGGTGATATTTTAGGAACTCTCACCAATAATTCCGAACAAAAGTTAGACGATATGTTTAATGTGATTAACAAAGACGGGAAAGGTGCCCTTGTCTTTATAAATCAAGAGAGCCAATCTTTGAATTTATTGAATCGTTTAAAGGAGCTGAAGGAAAATCAAGATCCGAAAGAAATCGCTAAGGCTCCCCGTATAGAAATGGATGCCAAGGATTTTGGAATTGGAGCACAAATTCTTCACGATCTGGGAATTCACAAAATACGTCTTGTTTCGAATAGTGAGCAGACCAAACGAGTGGGTATGATTGGTTATGGGTTGGAGATTATGGAATACGTGAGTTATTGATTCAGTTTTTTGAAACTGTATTATTTATCAATAAGGCTTCGAGTTTTTTAAGTCGATTTTCCAAATTTTCTATTTTTTCATCTTGGGCTTTAAAACCTTGTAATTGATTAACGTTAATTTCTAATTCAGTAATTCTCGATTCTTTTTTATCAATTTCTTGTTTTAATTCCTTAATTGCCTGCACATAAAATGCGTCATATGTTCCATAAGCAGTTTGGTAAAACCCTTGATTATCTTTTGTTACTTTTTCTGGAAACACTTCCATTAATTCCTGTGCAATAAAACCGTATTGAATTCCTTCAGGCCTCGGCATTCCAGTCTGGGTATCGTTCCATTCATAGCTGACTCCATTCATTTTTGAAATTTTTTCAAGGGCCGTGCTAAGATCAATGGAATGGATATTTGTTTTTAATCTTCTATCAGAATTTGCCACCCAATCTCCCGCTGAAGCCTTAGACGCCTCTCCACCAACCTCAAAAGTATGGGTTAAAGAACCAATAGGTCTATTTATACCAACCATATCGGTTGCAAAATTACCGCCTATTAAAGGCGTATCGGAATTGGAATTCTCAATATAAAGTTTATTGTCGTATGCTGTTTCAGTACCTCCGGAATTGGAACCAATTAAAACATTTCCAGACCCCGAAATCAGATTTACCCCAGTTGTTTTACCAATGGCAGTATTATTACTTCCGTCAGTAAGACCCGTAAGAACTTCAAAACCAATTGCAGTATTCTTTTCACCATTATTAAGACTATAAAGGGCTACGTTCCCATATGCAGTGTTATAACTGCCCGTAGTATTAGAAAAAAGTGCGCTTGAACCATTTGCTGTATTAAACCCTCCACTTATATTCTTATTAAGTGCTCCAAAACCAGTGGCCGTATTATTTATCCCTTCAGTATTTTCGAATAGTGCTACTGATCCGTTTGCGGTGTTGCTGTCCCCACTGGTGTTTCTGGATAGGCTTTGATATCCGCTTGCAGTGTTGGAGCTTCCAATAGTGTTACTTTTGAGAGAACCGTTACCATTCGAAGTATTAGAATCACCTGTTGTATTTTGATTTAGTGATTTTACTCCAATAGCCGTATTATTCGTTCCAGTTGTATTTTTCAAAAGAGATTCGTACCCTATTGCGGTATTGTCCTTACCGGTAACGTTTTCCTTGAGTGCATAACTACCAATAGCCGTATTATTATTTGCAGTGGTATTATTATATAATGCGCTGTAACCAATTGCAATATTAAAGGTTCCATCTGTATTTTCCTTTAGCGATTGTGAACCAATCGCCGTATTATAACTACCAATATTGGCTGCAAGACTTTCAGATCCAATTGCAGTATTGGAATATCCCGCGAGATTATTTCTAAGTACATTGTACCCAATGGCAGTATTGTTTCCACCTGTAGTGTTACTATAGAGGGATGCATAGCCCAAAGCTGTATTGTTATATCCATCGATATTGCCAACATTACTATATAAAGATCTGTAACCCACTCCAACATTTTTATTGTTGGTACCATTATCTACAAGACCCGCTTCCATTCCCAAAAATATTGAAGAACCATTACTGTCTGATTTACCATCAGATAGGTCATCGATCTTTTTCGAACCCACAGCTTGCCATTTTGAGGAGGGGTGGTCCCAATAATAAAATCCTTTTGAGAAAGTACTGCTACCCGTAAAATAGACCATCATTCCATCCTGCGAAGACGTTGGATTTATAGTGGGAAAATTATCTATTTTAGGAATGAGGATACCATCAATATTTAAAGGTGTGCCTTGTGAACTGGAACGAATGTCCAATTGTGCATTGGGACTAGTGGTGCCAATACCCACTTGCGAAAATGAAGAGATAGTTATTAAAAATACGGAAATAAATAGTGCAAATTTCATAGCAATATTATTATATATGCAAACAAGATTTTCAGTAAAAATACTCACTTTGCGACCTATTAAATATTGTATATACCTTTATTCGTTGTAGGGCAGATAAAATGGGATAAAAGGCTAATCACTACATAATTAAAGGGATTCGTGTCTTAAATTGAAGTAAGAATTTCTCTCATTTTAGCCGCGCGTTCACGCACTTGCTTTTCTGTCCAACCTATTTTTATTAGACAAGAAATAGTTCGTCCCATAACGGCATCGCTTTTTGAGAAGTCGGTATTGTTTAAATCCTGCATTTGGTTTTTTACTTCGGAAGGAAGGTTACCGAGAGATTTTAGATTTCTTAAGTGTTCCCAGCCGTTTATATAGTGCCAATTGTTGTTGTACCAATAAAAACAGGCGTCAAGACCAGCTTCAGACAAGGCTTTATGTGCTTTTTGAGTCAGCTCTTCTGTTGTGAGGAAGAAGCTTAAAAATGAATAGTTTTCCTCTCCCCCTTCTGGCACTCTTCTGAATGTAACCCCATTTACAGTTTCTATGGCTTCTCGAAGAATTGTATAATTCTCCTTCTGTATTTTTAATATCCCGTCCAGTTTATCCAATTGTGCTATTCCAACTGCCGCATTCAATTCAGAAATACGGAAGTTATAGCCTAAAAAGGGATGGGTTTCCGCGCCGCGGTCTTTCCCTACGTGATCATGACCATGATCCTGGTAATGGTCTGCGTTTAGCGCATACTTTTGGTTATTAGTAATAACGGCCCCACCTTCACCACAAGTTATAGTTTTTACATAATCGAAAGAAAAACAGCCAAGATCACCATAGTTTCCTAAAGACACCCCTTCATAAGTCCCTCCTAAAGCTTGACAAGCATCTTCTAAAAGGATTAGGTTGTGTTTGTCACAAATAGCTTTTAATGCTTTTAAGTCGGCCATAGAACCGCACATATGTACAGGCATTACACATTTGGTTTTATCTGTAATCGCTGCTTCTACAGCATTTGGATCCAATGTTAATGTATCATCGATATCTACTAAAATAGGCACGGCACCCAGAGCCAAGATTGATTCAAAGCTTGCTACAAAAGTGAAAGTTGGCATAATAACCTCATCACCGGCACCAATGCCTGCGGAGGCTAAGGCAACGGTCAAAGCTGCAGTGCCGCTGGAGACCAGTTGACAGTATTCGGCGCCCATACGTTTGGCAAAGGCGGTTTCGAACTCTTTGGCTTTCCAATGGTTGTTCCGCATTCCGTCAAAACCATAGCGCATCAGGACTCCTGTTTCCAATACATCATTTACTTGCTTGCGCTCTTCAGCGCCAAAAATTTCGAATCCGGGCATTTTTTCTAGTTATGAGTTATGAGTCGGTTGATTTCTTGTTTTTCAAAGATAATGGTTAAGCGGAGATTGGAAAACAAAAACATACAAGGAATAGAGGTTTTTAAAATCAATCTAATAATTTTGTTTTAAAAGCTTATGCTTTAAATATTTACTTGACATCAGCTTCAAAATGTATTATATTTGTAGAGTTTAAA
Organism: Aequorivita sp.; assembly: GCA_034675805.1. Lineage (GTDB taxonomy): Bacteria > Bacteroidota > Bacteroidia > Flavobacteriales > Flavobacteriaceae > Aequorivita. The sequence continues at coordinate 647,466 of JAUCCX010000001.1, forward strand.
ACTTCAATTATGCCGATGAAAGTCCATTATTTATTTTCCATTCTTTGGTAGACAAATTTTAGGATAATTGGCGATTTTCTAAGCAAATTTACCCGAACCTGACGCAGACTAAACCCGGACCTGACCCGGACCTGACCCGGACTTTCATATTAGTTGACCCGTCCTAAAATAACTATACAGATTAATAAATAAATCCTGATATAATTATACAACTATAATTGGTAATCCTAAAGTAACTATACAACTGTTTTTTCATAGTTAAAAACCTTATTATAGTTCTTCCATCTTTTCTTTAATATTCCTGATTGCAAATGAGCTTGGTCGGGTGTTAAATAGTCACAGCTTGCATGCGATCTTAGTTCGTTATAGGACTTGATACTCTTGCTTATTTGCTTGCTGGTCTGCTCAAAGCCCAAAGGACTGCTGTAGAGATTGAACTCTGACTTGATGATACCGTTTATTCTCTCTGCCAACGCATTCTCATAGGGGTCTCCGTTCTCCGTCATGCTAATGCCGATATCATTTTTCATTAATAGACTTACATAGTTGTGGGAACAGTATTGGGAGCCTCTGTCGGAATGATGAATAATTGGCTGATTATACATCCTATTGTCTAAAGCCATCTTTAGGGCAGCAATACATCCTTCCGCAGCTAAGTCCTGACGAAAATTATAGCCCACTATTTTTCTTGAATACGCATCTGTTATCAAGCTTAGGTAGCCCCACTGATTGGACAATCGGATATACGTGATGTCGCTTACCCAAACTTGCTCTGGCCTTGTTATGGTAAGGTCTTTTACCAAGTTGCTATACTTTCTCATCCAATGTCTGGAATCTGTAGTGATAGCCTTTCTTTTTCTTTGGCGAATCAATAATTTATGCTCCGACAATAAATCAAACAGATAATCCCTGCCGAAGCTTATTTGATGGGAGATCAGCCTTTCCTGTAGTACATAGTGTAGTTTTCTAGTGCCCAAGCGCGGTAGTTCCTTTCTGACATTGGTTACTTCCTGGAGTATAATATCTTCCCTGATCGAACTATTTTCTTTTCGCCATAACGAATCATAATATGCGTGCCTTGTCTTGCCAAACAATCGGCATAAAACGGCTATCCCCAATTGGGGAAAATCCTGTTTCATTTTCATCACTGCTTGGCACCAGACTTTTTTCTGATATCAATTTTAAGCTGTTCTTCAGCCACATCAATTAGCGTGTTCAGTGCCTTTATCTTAAGTTCTGCTTCCCGTAAGGCTTTTTGTAAAGCTTCTTGCTCTACATCTCTTGAAATTGGATTTTTCGTGCCCATCGAAGTATTATTATCAATACAAATCTCGACTTTTTCGGATTTATATTGAAATAACCAATCTCGAATGGTTTTTTCGTCCCTAACATTATAAGCCGTTTTGGCCTCTTTGATAGATAGCCTGCCCTGCTCTATAGCTGTAACGATGGTGCGCTTCTGAAGGTTGGTGTAGCTTCTTCGCTTTGTGTGTTCCCGATAGTCAGGGGAACTGAATTTCCTCATCCAGACATCTAAAGTGGACGCTGCCATACCATAGATCCGAATAACTTCTTTTCTGGGAGAACCATTTTCAACTTCTTCGACAATTTTAAAAATCAATCGCTTGTCAAAATGACTAAGTTTATCCTTGCGAAGGGCATAAATCTCTTGTTCTTGATGTTCCATATACACTGTTTTTGTGTATAGCTATTTTAGGACAAGACAAGTTTGATAGGGAGATTTATTTTGTAGCCCTCAGGGTTTTCAGGCTTTTGAAATAGATTTACTTTTTTTATTCAATTTACTTCGATTACTAGTTCGTCTATTCCGCGACGTACCTTTTTTAGGTTGATGAAAAAGTCGGATTCATCTCGATATCCTATTGGTAATACTATTACTGACTCCAGTCCTTTTTTATCTAGGCCTAGAAGCTCATCGTATTTTGTGGGCTCAAAACCTTCCATTGGGCACGAATCTATGTTTTCAACTGCGCAGACCGTCAAAAGGGCTCCTAATGTCAAATAGAGTTGGTTTATCATCCAATCCCTTATTTCAGCCGTTTCTTTTTCAGTGAAAGAAGCAATTAGATTTTTTTCAAAAGGTTCTAGGATTTCACGTGGGGTATTTCTAGTGCCTTCTACTCTTTTGAAATGGTCTACAATAAAATGCTTGTCAATTTCTTTTTCAATACATAAAATCAGAAGATGGGATGAATCCCTTACTTGGGTTTGATTGAAAGTCAGAGCCATTAATTTCTCTTTTAATTCTGCATTACTTATAACAACAAGCTTTATTGGTTGTAGGCCAAAGGAGGTTGCGGTTAGATTAAAAGTTTCCTTCAGGATATTAAGCTTTTCGTTTGAAAGCTTTTTTGATGAATCGAAGCGTTTGGTGGCGTAGCGCCATTGCAGTTTTTCGAGAGTTGTGGAAGACATTTAGAAAAATCAATTAGTATTAGATGCAAAAATAGCGATAAAAATATAGAATTTTTACCGCTATTCTTTTGCTACTAATTAAACAATTAAAACTCACTGTATGTTCTAAACATTCTTAAACCACACTTCATACTTTTTTTCCCAAAAGTGGTACTGGACTTTGTTTTTCATTAATGGCGTTCATAAGACCCATTACCCACATATAAGCAAGCACAAAAAAACCAAGTATGTTGATAATCCAACCCAAAACGGGTATCATTCCTACTGCTCCTAAAGCCAATCCTGTTAGGGCAAGACCTAATGATTGTTGGATGTGATATTGGGCGAATTCGTTTTTCTTTTCACCATTCGTCACAAAGGCGATTATTAGCCCAATGAGGGTTATGTAGGCTATCGTTGCCGTGGTTTTACCTTCAGACTTTGAAGTGGTTGTCTCGGGTACTGTTGAATCTGTCTCGACTGTTTTCATTTTTTTAAAAATTTTATGGTTTTCATTACTTTGTTGTTCAGAAGAATTTTCAATTCATAACTACCCTGCCTGAGGTGATCGATGCTCATATAAATAACATCATCCTTTTTGTTAGTGTCAGAGGAGTTTTCCATTGTTAAAGCCTTTTGATGTTACCAAAACTATGGGAAAGAACTAATTGGGGATAGAACAGATGTTCCAAAGTTTAGATGGTATGTTTCAGGGTTTGTTGATTTGTTGATTTGTTAATTCGTGAATTCGTTAATTCGTTAATTCGTTAATTCGTTGATTCGTTGATTCGTTGATTCGTTGATTCGTTGATTTGTTAATTCGTTAATTCGTTAATTTGGGATTCGTTGATTCGTTGATTTGTTGATTCGTTAATTTGGGATTTACTAGTTTGTTCGCTCTATGGAATGGTGTGGGGTTTGGACATAAGGGCAAGGAAGGTGGGTTTCTTTGATTTTTTGCCGTGGCCCTAAAGGAAAATCGAAGAAACCCTTGTTGACAAGCTTTCTTTCAATTTTTTCATTCTTTTGACGCGGTATTGAGGTCGATTATGGGTTGTTGGAAATGTATTCGTTGGGGGTGCAGCCGTAGGTTTCTTTGAAGCATTTACCGAAGTATGAAGGAGTGTTGAATCCTACTTGATAGGCTATCTCGGAAATTGAGGCGTCTGATTCTTTTAGTAGGCCTATTGCTAATTTTAAGCGTTGTGAACGTATGAATTCGCTAGCGGACATTCCAGTTATAGCTTTTAGTTTTCGATGAAGTTGGGTGCGGCTCATTAGCATCAGTTTGCCAAAACCATCGCTTGTAAATTCGGAATCGGTTATGTGTTCATCCAAAACTGTTTGTAAGCGTTTTAAAAAATCACTTTCGGTGGATGTTATTGCTAGTTCGGGATTGATGCTCAGGGTTTTGCTGAAATATCTTTGGAGTTGCCTTCTATTTTCAATGAGTTTTTCGACCCATACTTTTAGTTTTTCACTATTGAATGGCTTGGTTATATAGGCATCGGCACCTGTTTTTATTCCTTCGATTTCGTTTTCTTCACCCACTTTGGCAGTGAGGAGAATTATGGGAATGTGACTAGTTAGCTCGTTTGATTTAAGTGAGTTACAAAGCTGAATACCATCAAGTTCAGGCATCATAATGTCGCTTATGATTAGGTCTGGGATTTGTGACAAGGCTTTTTCGACGCCTATCTTTCCGTTTTCAGCTTCAGCAATTCGATAATCATTTTTAAATATTGAAATAATGAAGGTGCGAAGATCGGGTTCGTCTTCAACAACCAAAAGCAAGGGTTTTTCTTTATCTAAAATTCTTATAGGTGTTTCTAAAATTATGTTAGGCTCTACAATCTCTTCATTTGAAACAATATCCATTTCATCAAAAGCATCTTTATTTATGGGAAGGGAGAGCGTGAACTGAATTTTATCATCATCAATATTATTGGCAATAATGGTTCCTTTAGAAAGAATTACCAACTCCCTAACCAATGCCAAGCCAACTCCTACTCCATCTGATAGTTTATTGTCCTGATAAAAACGCTGAAAGAGTCTGCTCAAATCTTTTTTGGTCACATTATCACTTTTATTGATAATTGAAAGCACCAAGATTCCTTCTTGATTGTTTGCTTCAAAAACGATGGTACTATCATTTGGAGAATATTTAATGGCATTTGATAAAAGATTGGAAGTCACCTTTTCAATAACATCTTTATCAAACCACGCATCTTTTAAATTATGGATACTACTGGAGATGGTTATCTTTTTTTTCGGCAGCTTTATACGAAAAGGCACTCGTTATTTGTTTGAGTACAATAGAAAGATTTCCATGCTCTACGGCTAATTTTCGTTGTCCGGAATCTATCATAGACAAATCGAGCATTTGTTCAACCAAGCTAACCATTCTCTCTGCATTTTGTTTTATCAGGGAAAGTTCCTTTTTATCAGTTTTTGAAATCTCAGGCTTTGCAAGTTGGTTATCAATCGGTCCCGAAATAAGCGTTAACGGAGTTCGGAATTCGTGTGAAATATCAGTGTAGAGCCTAGTTTTAAACTCATCTAAAGCGTGGGCCGCCTTTAATTTATTTGAAGCAATGTTTTGTTTAAGCTTTAAGTAATAAAATGCAATTATAACTGAAATAACAATCAATGCATAAAGCAGATAGGCTATAGTGGTTTTATACCAAGGCGCACGAATGGTAAATGCTTTTATGGCTACTGGGGTTTCATCGGCAATATGATATGCCGCTTTTACATAGAATGTATAGTTACCCGGTTTCAAGTTTGTGAAACTCACCATATTGCTTTCGGTTTTACGCCAGGGGCCATCTATATCATTGAGTTTGTAAAAATAATTTAGCTTTTTAGGATAGCTATAATCTATTGAAGCAAAATGAATTGTGAAATAGGATTGTGAAGGTTTTACCAGAAAATGGTCTGTATTTTTTATGTTTTTCTTTTCAATTTTAATGGCCATTTTGGAATTCTGCCCGCTAGTATATAAGTCAACATCTGTAATTATTGGTTTTGTTTCGATTTTAGGAAAATTAAAATCTTCAGGATTCATTACCTGTATGCCACTCTCAGTTCCATAATATAGTTCGTCTTTATAAAACAGGCGGGAAGTAAAAAGGCAAGCATCAGATATCAGTCCATCATCTGTATTTAGGTTTTGGAGCCTGTCTTTTTGGAGGTCATAAATAAACAAACCATTTCTGATAGTGCTTATCCAGAATAATCCTGAAGCGTCTTCACTAATTGCCATCGTTTTTTTATCAAAATATTCCCCACCTATTTCGAGGGTACTAAAGGTTTTAGTCTTATTGTTATAAATATTAATACCACTATCCATTCCAAACCAGATATCACCGTTATTTGCTTCGTAAATTTCATATAAGGTATTTGCATTCAGTGTTTTTGGTTTTGGCAATGCTACAGTATATTGCTCAAAACTGAATTCATTTTTATTAGCGCTGATTTTAGAAACCTGCGGTATTTTATAAATTCCATTTCCCACTGTAATTACCCATAGATTATCCTGTTTATCTATATGAATCTGCAAGGCTTTAAGTTCCTTGGTTTTGTTATCGACATCAAAAGTGAACCTTTTTAAAACTTCACCATTGGTATTTACTAGTAGTATTCCGTCCCAAGTGCTAACCCATAGATGGCCGTTTTTGTCTTGGACAATTCCATAAATTTTCAATAATTTTTTATCGTCATCGTCAATTTTATAGTTTTTTACTCGGCCGAAATTATCAATATGATATAAATAATTCAACATACCCCCAGCCCAAATACCATCTTTTGTTTTTAAGGCTGAAAATATATTAAAATCAATTAGTTGAGTTGAAGTTTTTGAAGCCAAAGAATATTTATAAAGTCCATGGACACCTGCAATAATTAGGTTATCGCCATCCGCCAATATTCGTCTTGCGTGAATTGGAATTACTTCTTTAAATATTCGTCCGCTTATGCTCTCCCTGTAGAGTCCATTATTTGTTCCAATCCACAGTATTTCTTGTTTGTCTAGGAAAAGGAATTGAATATTCTGTAATATATTAACCCCCTCAAAAGCAACTAATTTCTGAAATGTATTTTTCGAGATATTGTATTTATAGATATAGTCCTTTCCGAATAAAAAACAAGTATTGTTTCTAATATTGGAGATACCATAAATGATTTCGGGAGTTTTTAATAAAACCGGTTTAGCTCCCAAAGTATAAGAGTAGAGAGAGTCCCTTCTTTTTAATATAAAATTGGACTTCCCTGCATGAAACATTTTCGTGAAAGTACCGTCCTTATATAGGGGTTGAAGCTTATGGCTTGCACTGTCATAAAGAAAAACAGTGTCTTCAGTGTAAACAACAACTTTACCATCATCAGTTTCATTAACTATTACGTTCTCTCCATAATCCCTAATCTTTTCAGAAGTGTTATCTGTGTTTTTTATATATAAACCATTTTCGGACTTAATCCATAATTGGTCATTAGAGGTTATAAATAAATCGTAAATAATTGAGCTTTTTAATGTATTGTTATCATCACCGATATTTACTTTTTCAAATATTCCAGTATCTTGGTCGAACCTTACAAGACCTTCTCCCTGGGTACCAATCCAAAATATTCCCTTGCTATCTTGGGCAATACATCGCACCCAGTTTGCTGGAAGGGATTTCTCTTTTTGCGGATTATAACGATATGATTTGGTGCTTTTTTCAAAAAACTTATGAAGGCCATCTTGAGTACCCACCCATATAAAGCCTTCGTTATCCTGCATAATGGAAGATATCCATTGATTTTCCAGCTCTCCTTTAATTAAGTTTAAACGCAGGTAGTTCGTTTCATCTGAGATATGCATCTCTTGCGAAAAAGCAAGACAAGGAAGGAGTAAAAGAAAAAGTAGGTTAAAAAGTTTCATTAAGGGCTGATTTGCACACTAAAAATACTAAAAATATTACAGTCGAAGTTAATGGTATTTCGGTGGGGTGTAATCGAGACTTAATACAATAGAGAAAGCTATTTAAAAAATAGATTTATTGTACGTTCAATTGCAGTTGAGAACTCTTAGCTGATGACTACTAATAAGGTCTCGACTGCGCTCGACCAGACATTTGGTTTGGATATTACGCTTTAGACAATTTCATTCAACTATTTGATTTTTAAATCTTTCACCATCTCTATTACTTCTGGCAACGCATTTAATATAGTTTCTGAATTGTGTTTCTGTTAGACGAAAAAATATACTCACTATTTATGAGCGACCGTGTTGGATTTAAAGTGAACCACTTCATTATGAATAGGTTTTAAGGTATGAAGATATTTATAGATGGCAATTAAATCTGAATCTTCCATCCCAGCAAACATATTCCAAGGCATAATGGTATTTATGTCATTCTTACCCATCCGTGGCAAGCTATCGAGATTTTTATAGGATTTAAATCTGTCAACAAAATCTGTGGCTGACCATTTGCCAATTCCGGTATCCTTATCGGGTGTAATATTGGCGGAGATTGATGAGCCATTAATCCCAATAAACTCACGCCCTCCCGAAAAAGCTAGCTCAGGAATAATTTGACCTTGTTTCACTTGGGTATGACATTCCATACAAGCTGTAGCATTTGTTAAATAGGCCCCATATTGGAGCGTATCACTTTTAGAAGGCTTAACAGTGAGATGAGCCTCTTCAGGAATGGTATTAATAATAAAACTCATAGGGAAGTCAAGCGATCGCTCAGGGGTTGTGTTGTCAATTGGGCTAAGACTTCGGATATAGGCGATAATATCGTAGATATCCTCCCTATCCATTTTGCCATAATACGAATACGGCATTAAGGGAAAGATGGCTTCGCCGTCTTTATTTTCTCCAGTTGTAATCACCCTAAAAATTTCAGCGTCGGACCAATCCTTGAGATGGAAAGGAGTAATATTTTTGGAATAGAATTTTCCCGGCATCCCCAACTTTTCATCAAAATATTCTCCCCCTTTTCCCAAGGTTCCGGGAACCATAGGGCCAGAGAACTTGCTCCAGTCTCTAGTAGAATGGCAATCCATGCACAAGGTTACATGATTCGCCAAGTATTCTCCTCTTTGAATTCTTTCGGGAGTTACATCTACTTTAATGTCTGAGAAAAGCGCAACCTCTGGAAGTGCGAATTTTACATAAGCGGCTGCACCCACCACAGAAACCACCAATAATGCCAAAAAGGCAAATAGTATCTTTTTCATCTGTATACAGTATTTGGTTTTTTAAAGGAATACTCCAGCTACGCTTAGCGCAAGGATGAGGAATTTTGTATTCCAAACTTGATATTAAAATTACAAAATAATTGATCAGAAATAACAACTAAACACAGTTTTTATAACCATAAGACATTGAGGATTAGACAAAGGCGGCTATCACGTCATTTGGACTAGTCACGGCGGGCTTATGTTACAAGACTACACAGAACTTGATCTGTTTTCACTCAAGGAATCTTACATATATTTAGTCTTATGTGCAGAAGATAATAATTGGAGAAAAAACATCGAAAAAGGAATAGGATATTTGAAAAAGCTTTTTATATTTGCAACCTCTTAGGCAAAATGCTTAGAGACGCATACCACTGGAGAAATGGCAGAGTGGTCGAATGCGGCAGTCTTGAAAACTGTTGAGGGTCACACCTCCGGGGGTTCGAATCCCTCTTTCTCCGCTGAAAAGCCCTTTAATCACTATGATTAATGGGCTTTTTTTTTAAGAGTCATAATTAGTAGTAGAGATACTTGGAAGCGCTTTTAAAACAAATTATTGGAACTCAAGTTTTTTAGGGTCTTCCTTAATTCACTCAAATTCAATAGAATTAACTTCAATATCGAACAGTCCTTCCTTTTTATCACTAATAATAATTCCTATTCTTATAATGCTTTCCAGTTTATCTTTACTCACATTTAAATTGGAAATCTCCCCCATTGTATATTCTTTAAAATCTGATATTTTTAATTCAATAATTTCCCATTCTCCAGTTGAGGAACTAAAACTGATTTTATAATTTGGTTTATAGTACAAATCAGAGCTTGCCAATCTTAAGGCGAAATCACGACCGGTACTTCTAAACTTAATTTTAACGGTAGTATATTTTGACAAATCGAACTTTTGGTTACTACTTCTTATCGAAGCAAATCCACCATTATTCCTTAAAGAGAGTTCTCCTTTAAATATCAAGCTGTTTTTCGTAAATGCCATTTCTGAATGTGACACCCCCCCCATCACACTATCATTAACTATGTTCCAATCCTGACCTTCAGCATCTTCACCAAAATCTATTCTAAGGTTCTTATTATATGACACAAGCGTTGTGATTGATATAAAAATTAGTTCGATTAATATTTGTTTTCTTTTCCTGTATTAAAATAACATTCATCTTCAGTTGATTTATATGCTGATGATTCCATATAACATAATCCTAAACACCGTGTTCTTCAGAGTGTTTTCATTTTTTTTTAATAATTAATAATATGACGATTATGGTTTTTTAAGTGCTTCTATTTTTTTTAATACATTATCTGCTTCTTCGTGTTTTTTATCGCTTTCTTTTCGATTTGATGTGGATAGGATATAAGCCTCTTTCAATAGTTTCTTATATGCGGTATTTAATTTATCTTCTTCAGATTTTTTCTTGAATATGTACAACACTGTATAATACTTTAGTTTTTTGAGTAAACATAATAATTGAGTGATGTTGCTATTATTAGCCATAAAACATAAGGTACAATGAGCAGACTAATAATTTGTAATTGATTGTAAAAACCAATTAAAAAATAGAGAATTAATAAGGTTAGCAAAGTAATAATCACAAGCCCTATACCGACTTTATGCTGATTAAAAAACACATAGTTCCAACTAACATTTAAAACTACCTGAACGAGGAATAGAATAATTACCTGTGCAGATTTATCGCTGGTATACAACTGTGCCATATAAATTGAAAAACAAATCATAATGGTAGTCCACGCCACACCAAAAACCCATCCTGGTGGTGTCCATGTTGCTTTATTTAAACCTAAGTACCATTCGCTTTGAGCTCCGTTGCCCATCAACAAGCTACCAATCCCTAATGCTCCAAAGTTTATTACCAAAAAAATAATTAGTGTTATTAAATATTTCATGATTTTAAACTTTAAGGGTTACAATTCCACAATCCATTTCAAAAATTTGTCCTGAAATAGATGTTGTTTTATCCGAAATTAAAAATAGCGCCATATCTGCAACTTCTTGAGGATTTAAATATTTCTTTAAAGGATGTCTTTCTATCATATTTTCCTTCAATTTATCATTTCTCAGTAATTTATCCGCTAGGCCAGTATCTGTTACGGTCGGTGCAATCGCATTAACCCTTACTGTAGGTGCTAATTCTGCTGCTAGGGATTTTACTAGTCCTTCTACTCCTCCTTTTGCTGTCGCAATGCTTGCATGAAAAGGCATGCCTAATTTTACCGCAACCGTACTAAATAACAATATTGATGGATTGGTTCCCTTTTTTAATAATGGTAGGTACATTTGAATAACCTTGACAGCACCCAAAACATTTATATTGAAATCATCCTTAAAGTCCTCTAAACTTAATCTTGAAATCGGTTTCAAATTGATGCTTCCAGGGCAATAAATTAATGTATCTACTTCGGAAATGTTTGGTAACTCATCTTCCAAAACATCACATTGATACTGACTTAAATTAGCATGATTAATTTCAGATGGCGTTCTGCTTATATTTAAAATTTCGCAGTCATTTACTAATGTGGTAACTATGGCATGACCTATTCCTTTGCTCCCTCCTATTATGATAATTTTTTTCATAATCTTATTTTTTCTAATCTGTGATCTTTACTCCAAATTTTAACTTCAAAGGTTTAAAACAATCATTTTTATGTTATTCATCAAACGGACTATTTCTATCGTGCTTTACCCAAATCAGATTTGATGTATCATACCCCACTTTTTCTGCTATTTTTAAATATTCCTTTTTTAGGCTTTCAGGAATGGTTTTTACTCGGGACAAAATCCATAGATAATCCAAGTTCTTTCCTGCCACCAGCGCGTATTTAAAATCTTTATCTAAGGCAATTACATTATACCCCGAATAAAAAGGACCAAAAAAACTAACTTTCAATGCAGCAATATTCTTATCTCCTCTAAATTTTGCCAATCCTTCTGCCGATGTCCATTTATCTTTAACATAATTATAGCCACTGTTATATACTATTACATTCCCGTTTTTATCCAAACTATATTGGGCCATTGTATTGTCTAAATTCTTTTCAAATCGGAAATCAAAACGCGCTATTTCATACCAAGTCCCTAAATAACTAGCTAAGTCAAAATCAGCTACTGGCTTTGCATTTTTGGGGATGGACGAACACGAAAGGATCACCATCAATACGCTTATAATAAATATTGTTTTGTGGAAGTTTTTAAACATCTAAATTTTTCTTTTTAAGTAAATTGAAGAAATAAACATTCAACATAAACTGACTGTATCCATATACAGCATCTTCAATAGGAACGGTTAGTATGCGGATGTCTAAAAAGTGCTCGGGATTATAGTTCACGATAGGAGAGTCAATCCCTGTTCCGGTTAAAACCCCATTCACAGCGAAAAACCCTATCATTAAAACCATAAATACAAAAGAAGCTTGACCTATCCACTCTTTTTTTGCGATAAAATGCAAGTAAATTATTGTAACTAAGGTGACCAAAGCGGTAACAAAAGTGTATATCTTATCAAAATATAATAAAGCAGTTACCACACAAACTATGGTGGTTACAAACACAATTAAATTGTTGAAAACGTTCGCCCAGCTTAAATCAAAAAACCTATCAAAACAGAAATATGTAAAAACACAGGCAAAGGGAATAAAGTAAAAGAACATCCATTCTTCTAATGGCAACCCAGCTATAATTACTCCAATAGTATAGTCTGTATTAAACCACCAAACTCCCATATCGGTAAACCAAATATCCCAAGCAATAAAAGGAACAGCAACGATTGTACTTGATAATAAGAAAGTTCCAAAGAACTTGTAGAATTGTACTCTTTTATCAAAAGATGCGATAAAACAAATAATAATAGCGAAGAAATTAACCAGTAAATACGTACACGATTGCAGCATTATTTATCTTTATTAAAATACATTTTAAAATATTTCATAGGTACCCATAGAAACCCAAAACATTCACCTTCTTCTTTCCCCAGATGTTTATGATGCTGTTTATGTGCTCTACGAATAGCAAGCAAGTAAGGATTTTCAGTCTTTTTAATAACCTTAGCTCTTTGGTGAATAAAAATATCATGCACCATAAAATAAGCCATCCCATAAAGTGTAATCCCTAAACCTATATAGAAAAGATAATTAACCCCCTGCTGTACGCCTAAGTATAACAGAAGTATGGAAGGGCTTGCGAAAATCACAAAAAACAAATCGTTTCTTTCTAAAGGTCCTACATTGCTATGGTCGTGATGGTCCCGGTGCAGCACCCATAAAAAACCGTGCATAACATATTTATGGATAACCCAAGTAGCGCCTTCCATTATTAAAAATACCACTAAGACAATTAGAAAGTTCATTAGGCAATCTTTTTTTGATTAAATCTTTCCTCCAAAAACTTGAAACGATAGTCGAAAATACTATCGAGCTTCTTTTTCACAAAAACCTTATGAGCAATAGTTCCTAAAAAGCCAATAGGTAATTCATAGTCTACTGTGTCTTTCATTAGTACTCCTTGTTCATTGGGAATAAACACATGCTGATGATTCCAATATTTATAGGGTCCTTTTTCCTGAAAGTCTGTGAAGCTCTTTTGAAAATCTACTTTGGTAATTATTGTTTTCCACTTCATGGGAATATTTAAAACAGGTGATACCGTATAGTCAATCTCCATTCCCTCATAGATCTCATCTTCTTTGATCTCTGATTTAACTATGAAATTCATCTCTTTGGGTGTGATTTTGGAAAGATTATGTGGTGAGGAAAAAAACTTCCAAGCTGTTTCTAAATCACAGTTCAATTGTTGTGTAGTTTGAAGTTGATATCTCATTTTTTTATAGTTTATTAATCATTCGCAATAAAGAAGCAGATGATATTTTACTTTGATGCTGTTTTATAAATTTTTCATCCGTTTCCAAATTCTCATAGTAACCTAAAAATCTTGGCGCATTCCTCTGAACTGATAATCGAATAAAACGAATCTCTAAATTATTTGGTGCCATTTTAACAGCTCTCTCCAGATTCATTCTACCTTTTTTAAAAGTCCCAAGTTTGGCTATTGGGTTTATAGTGTGATTTGCCCATAAGGTTTGCAGTCCGCTTAAGTAAGCAAGGTAAACAGGTTCATTTTTTTTTGTTGATAATACCTCTATCATTGTGCGACAAAGTTCCTTGTTGCCTAGTGCTTTTTCATAATTCAAACGTAAGTATTCTAAATCCACAAGCTGTTTTTTCATAGTGTTTGGAGCTATGCAAACAATCAATAGATACAAGAACCCTATTTTCATAAAAATGCTGTTTTATAACGTACATAACTTTTTAGCATCACCACAATTTTTAGACTATTTGGAATTCTTATGCGCTGGTTTAAAATACCTTGCGCATTCTGTCTTTTTATTTTATAAAACAATGACAGGTAGTATTTGTAGGCTAAATAAACGCCAAATTTCGAAGAGATAGGCAACAACTTAATACCGATTAAAGCTTCTTTAAACTCCAACTCTATACCTCTTTCAATTTCAGCTTTAACGTCATTAGAAAAAACATTCATTTCTAACTCTGGAAAATAGGTTCTTCCCAAGTTATGATAGTCCTCTTTTAGGTCTCTTAAAAAGTTGAGTTTTTGAAAAGCAGAACCTAGTTTTCTGGCGTAAGGTTTTAACTCCTCATACTTTTGCTTGTCGCCTTCGGTAAAAACTTGTAAACACATTAGGCCTACCACCTCAGCAGAACCATAAATATACTCGTCGTACAAGTCGGAATTATAGTCTACTCGATTTAAATCCATTTGCATACTATGTAAAAACTGATAAATTAACTCCTTATCAATTTGATATTCGTTCACCGTGTCTTGAAAAGATTGTAAAATAGGATTTAGCGAGATTCCCTCTTCCAATGCTAGATCTGTTTCATTTTTAAATCTTTCTAGTAAAACTTCTTTATTGTAATCGTGAAAACTATCCACAATTTCATCTGCCAATCGTACATACCCATATATGGCATAAATGGCTGGTCGAATAGAAGGTTTTAATGCCAAGATGCCCAATGAAAAACTGGTGCTATACTTTTTTGTGGTACTCTTACTTACGTCGTAAGATAATTCATCAAACAGTTTTTTCATGTGTCTATCTAAAAAGGTTATTTACTTCTTTGGCAACTATTTTACCTGAAATAATCGATGGCGGAACTCCAGGACCAGGAACCGTTAATTGGCCCGTGTAAAACAAATTAATTAATTTCTTATTTCGGATTTTAGGTTTCAAAACAGCAGTTTGAGATAAGGTATTTGCAAGGCCGTATGCATTTCCTTGATAAGCGTTATAGTCTTGCATAAAATCACTTACACAGTAGCTCTTCTGATATTCTATTTTTGATTGCAAATCATTTATTCCAGTATGTTTCTCAATACGAGCCAGCATTTTTTTTAAGTAAACTTCTCTTGTATTTTCATTATCGCTTATTCCAGTAGCCAAAGGCATTAATAAGAATAAGTTCTCGCAATGTTCTGGTGCTACTCCAGGATCTGTTTTTGATGGGGCACACACATAAAACAAAGGATTCTCTGGCCATTTCTTTTCCTCGTAAATACTAGCGATATGCTCATCTAAGTCATTCTCAAAAAATAATGTATGGTGCTTTAGAATAGAAATTTTCTTGTTTATTCCTAAGTAATAAATCAGACAGGAGGGTGCAAAAGTTCGATCCTCCCAATATTTCTCGGTATAATTCCTTTGATCTTCTGAAAGCAATGTCTCGGTATGATGGTAATCCGCCGAAGCAATTACTGCATCAAAAACATGAGCTTCTCCATTAATAATTAATGAGGTTACCCTCCCGTTATCCGTATTAATTTTCTCTAATGTATGATTGAAGTGAAAAGTTGCCCCTTGCTTTTCTGCAACAGCTTTCATACCCAAAACTAATTGGTGAAAGCCACCCATTGGATACCAAGTGCCTAAAGCATAGCCACCGTAATTCATCAAACTATAAAGCGCTGGTATATTTTTTGGAGAAGCCCCGAGGAATATCACTGGAAATTCCATGAGCGTTCGCAACTTTGGATTAGTAAAGTATTTGGCAACGTAAGTCCTAAAGTTGCTCAGCAAGTCTAATTTTAAAGCGCTGCTTGCAATTTTTGGCGAAACAAACTCCCTCCAGCTGTGGCAAGGTTTACTCACAAAATCCTGCATTCCTACCTCATATTTAAATTTAGCGGATTCCATGAATTTATCCAACTGCGTTCCTGCTCCTGGTTCTAAAGTCTCAAATAAGATTTTTAAATCTTTGTAGGATTCCGGAATGGAAAGATTTTCCTCCGAAAATATCATCTCAAACTGTGGATTAAGCGAAACGAGTTGAAAATAATCCGACGTTTTAGTATCAAAGTCTTTAAAGAAACTCTCGATAATATCTGGCATCCAGTACCAACTTGGACCCATATCGAAAACATATCCGTTTTCAGTAGTAAACTGCCTTGCTCTCCCCCCAGGCTGTTCATGTTTTTCAAAAACGTGAACTTCATTTCCTGCTTTCGCTGCGTAAGCCGCAGCAGAAATACCTGAAAAGCCAGCCCCTATGATTGCTATTTTCTTTTTCATCACTAATTCCTATTCATATCTTCCATAACCTCGTCCAATAATTCGGAAGGATCCAAATTTCTTAAATAAATAGGATGGTGAAAATCGTTCAGCTTTGTCAATAATTCGATAAGCTTCATCTTCTCTACATCTGCTAAATCTCCAGCCACGATTTTAGAGGCGTGCCTCACCTTATCCGTTAGCATTTCTAAGGCCTGCAATCCTTTTGCATTAATATTTACCAACTTGCTCCGTTTATCTATATCCGAATCGGTTTGTTCTACCCAGCCTTGACGAATTAATCGATTAATGATCTGCATGCCTACCGACTTCTCTTGCACATTCTTTTTTATCAAATCCATCTTGCGCATGGCTCCAAAAGCTTTTAAATTGATGAGATAAATAAAGTCCTCTTGTGTAGAAAATTCTGAATTATAAATAACAGATTTGGAATAGTTTCTTGCATAACGATTCATATGCACTATCAACGTATTAATAACACTCTCTGGACTGCGTCCAAATTCCTTCCCTTCCCAATTTGGCTCTGTCTTTACCTTCTCAATAGCTACAGACTCCGCAAGCCAATGCTTAAACCCATCGACATCATATGAGTATTGGACTCCCTCTTGATTTCGTTTATCGAATTCTTGCACTAATTTCAGCACCTCTTTAATCAAATCGTAATTCATCACTATTTTTTTTAGATCTTTAATCTAATTAATAGTGCAAAAATATACCTTTTATTATAATAAAAGGTATATTAATAGACTATTTATTTTTAACAAGTATATTTCTGAACTAGATTGAGGAGGTAGAAATAATTAATTAAATAAACCTAATATTTATATAAGCTCGGAATTTTTATTTGTTTAACTAAGTAGAATGGAAAGTTGAAGAGAAGTTAAAGAGGGAACCAAAATACGCCAACACCATTATTCGAAATTCGGCTATAATTCATTTATACTTTTTGGTTGCTATTGAAGTTTTTAATAACATTTCTTAAATACACTTATATATGAACAAAAAGGACAAAGACTTTTGATGCAGCGAATCGGTTTGTAAATGAGATTTTCATTCTATTTGTGTCAATTGCTTTAGTTTGTCCAAATTTTCTTGCTTTCCCTTTTCCAAAACCTCTTTGCCATAAGAGGTTTTAAATTGGTGTTCTTCCAAAAATTTTATATTGAGCAATATCCATTCATTATCTGTCATAACTAGGCCATAGAACAGCTCCCATTCCTTTCGCAAGAGCAAATTTCTATGCCAGAAATCTATTGTTCCCAAATGGAATAAATCGGCATCACACAGTACTGCAGCGTAAATATCTAGGGGAGTCTGAGGCATTTTTGTTGCTTCTATATAAGAACAAATTCTTTCAGTTTCTACTTTGGAATAATTTGCGGTTGATAGATATTGTTCTGCCAGTTTCTTGCTTGCTTCCTCATGGCCGTCGTAGGCTTCTGCGAAGCCGGTATCGTGGAAGCAAGCGGCAATTGCAATGAAATCTGCCTCTTTCGGTTGTATTCCCAAGGCTTTTGAAATTAGATAAACCTTATCAATCACCTCTTGTGTATGAGCTAAATTATGGAAGGGTAAATTGTTGCATTTTCCATTTTGAAGAATATGGGAGCAATGCTTTACAACAGTCTTAATCATCATGCTCATCATGTTTGTCATGTTTGTCATGTTTAGAATCCAATTGAATTAAATTGTTGGCATCATCCCTGATTTCACTATGCATTATTTCCCCCCCACTTGTACCCACAAATTTGGAAATAACGATACAGCTCATAGACAGGAGTAGCACTGCGACAAAACCGTATTTAGCAAAAGTAGATTTTTTGTAATTAATAAATAGGGTCACCAGAGAAACGCCACCTAATATCAACATCACAGTATAAAAAAGTTCTGCTAGTTCCTCGTGCTTGTGTATTAGAGTTTCACTGACTCCTGGTAGCTTTTCTACAATATCTTCAGCTCCCTCTCCTGTATAAAAAGCAGCGATAGCCGCTAGGGCACTAAAAATAAAAATACCCAATGCCGTTGTCTTTACTTGGGGGCTCTTTGTGATATAGCCTGCAAGTAAGATCAAAAACCCAATCAATACTCCCACAATGGGAAGATGGGTTACTACTAAATGAAAATGTACGTCGTTCATGATTGTTTTTTTTTATGTTGTTAAATTGAGTGAATTGATTTGTAATACCTCAAAAGTATATGGAGTATCTAAGGGATTTCTAAGTGGTTCCTTAAGATTGGCTTAAGAATAATTTTTTGGAAATACCACAAAAAACCAAGGCCCCGAACATTGTTCTGGGCCTTGCCAATCAATCAATAAACATCAACTATAATATTAATTGGTCAATTTGCAGAAGCTAAAAAGAAAGTTGCTACACGACTGACAAAATAAAGCCATATTGCCGCTCCTACAAACTTAAATCCTTCTTCCACAACTTGTACTTGCTCGTATGTAAAAGACGTTTTATCTTCAAATAAATCACAAAGGATTGACAAAGCAAGAAACAAACCTGCTAACAGAAATGCGAAACCGTCTATTTTGATTATTGATTTCAAATGGCGAACAAAAATAAACCCTAAAAAAATTGCATAAATAATGTAAACTATTTTCTGGTCGATATAACGATCGTGAATCATGAAAAAATCGTCTATTGCAAGCAAAAAAGAGAGTGACCCAATTAAAAAGAGGAGCTCTTTGTTTCTTTTATTTTTCAAAATGGTTTTAGAAAAAGCAAAAAAGAAACTAAGTGTTGTTGAGCTAATCCACAAAAACACTCCAATATTAGATAAAAAACCTATAAAACTGGAATCACCACTTTGCTGTGCTGGGTCTCGGAGGATTTCAATAAATCCAAATCCTTGAGATTTTAATGTTATAATGGAGATAACGTAAAATAGAAAGGCAGGTATTACTACTGCTAAAAAACAAGTCAATACTTTTTTTGAGGTCAACATTTGCCTCAATAAATCCTTTATGCTGTTATCTTTTGACATAATATAAAATTGATTAATTTGAAAATGATAAAAAAGTTATAGATTAAACTTAAATTGGTTTATAATTGTTAGTGTAGGAAAGTTATCTATAAGGAAACCCTCTTTCTTTTTCAAGAGTAGTATTCCTAATTCAAGCATAAAACTAGTGTGGTATTATAAAAGGTATCTAAGGAAAGTCTTAAGATTCGTTTAAAAAAGAATTGTAAAAGCAGTGCCTCTACCAAATTCACTTTCTACTCGGATTTCCGCATTAATGGCATCAGCAGCCTTTTTGGCTATTGAAAGACCTAAACCGGTTCCTGAAATACTTTTATGGTTTAGTGCATCTGATCTAAAGAAGTGGTTGAACAAGTTATTCAAATCCTCTTTTTTAATGCCTATGCCTTCGTCTTGAACTTTGCAAACAATTTTTGAATCTTGAAGCTTGACGTCCATAAGTATTGTAGTAGTATCCTTAGAGTATTTTATGGCATTGCCGATAATGTTATCCAATATCAGATTGGAATAATATTTAGGAGCCCATGCTTCTAAAGTAAGGTCACTTTGAAAGTCAATTGTGAGTCTTTTTTCAGATATAAGCTTCTTATTTCTTGAAAGAATCTCATCTATTATGGTGGGCAAAGAAACTAGAGTTTGGTCCACCGTTTTCGAGTTGACATCCAGTCTGGCCAATAATAGAAGTTGTTCGATGATGGTAGTCATTCTGTCTATCTCCGTAAGACTGAATTTAATTTTATCTTCATATTCCGACTGTTCTCTTGGCTTTCGAATCAATACCTCAAGAGTACCTTTTAAGGTTGATAAAGGGGTTCGCAATTCATGGGAAGCGTCAGAAGTAAATTGCCGTTCACGCTCAATAGCATTTTCTATGCGCTGTAATAACTCGTTTATACCTGAAGACAATTCGTAGAGCTCGTCTTTGTTTTGGGGCAAAGCCACCCTTTCGTTCAAGTTGTTCTTCGTGATCCTTTTTGTTGTTTCTGTAATAACTTTTACTGGTATGATACCTCTTCCCGCCAAGTATCTGGAGATGAAATATAATCCCACTAATAGAAGTAGATACGAAACGATTAAGACATTCCTAAGATTGAGCAACACCATCTTGGATGATTCCAATGACATAGCAGCCATTATAAAACCTTTAATTCTGCCGTTATCCTCGATAGGAACCTGTACTTGCCGGATAGCTCTACTGTTCAGTGTTTCGTTAAAATGGCCACCAAAAGTTTCATGTGGGTTAAAAATGAGGACATCATTTTTAAGGTTTGGTGATTTGTCCATAAACTTGCCATCCTTATCCAGTATTTGAATAAATACAGGGTTAACTTGAACTTCCCTATGCTCTTTTTCTTCCCACTCTTTTCTATTTATTATTTTTATACTATCTCCAACAATTACAATCTCGTGCGTATGTTTCTCGGCCTCAAAAGAAAGGTCGTTATCTATATTTTGATATACCACCCCCTGAACTACAAAATAAACAACAGCAAAAGCTACAGCCATAATCACAGCAGTAGCAATCATATAATACAAGGCAATTCTATTTCTGAAACTTAAGTTCATATTTCCTTTGCTAGGTAACCAATTCCACGAATTGTTTGGATATAATTTTCATCTTCTCCCAGTTTCAACTTTTTACGAAGAGCATTAATATATACGTCTATCACACCAGTATTGTATTCAAAATGGATATCCCAAACGCTTTCAATTATTCGAGTCCTTCTGCACACCACACCCTTGTTGCGCATTAAATACTCCAACAACGCAAACTCTTTTTGGGTAAGACTGATTTCTTCTTCAGCCTTAAAGACTTGATGTGTTGTGGTATTCAGCGTAATGGGGCCAAGCATAAAGATGGAATGTTCCCCGGATTTGGGGCGAAGCTGTACCTTGATCCGTTCCAAAAGTTCTTCAAAATGGAAAGGTTTTTTGATATAATCGTTGGCGCCCGATTGAAGTCCGAAGATGGTTTCATCAACGGTGTCCTTTGCTGTTAGAAAAATGATAGGGGTGTCGTTAAATTCCTTTCTGAATTGACGACAAATTTCAATACCGCTTAGGCCTGGCAGCATCCAATCCAAAAGCAGTAAATCATATTCCCCCGAAAGAGCCATTTGAAGACCTTTCTTCCCCTCCTCTACAATATCTACCGCATAGGATTCCTCCTCCAAACCTTGTTTAAGAAAGTTGGATATACCGGGTTCGTCCTCTACAATTAAAATTCTCATAGGACAAAAGTTGCTATTTTAAATTAAGCTAAGATTTAGTTTTTCTTAAGATTCGCTTAAAATTTATAAATTATTAGTTATCAATGTCGTTTTCACTATCGTCTCACGAATACTGCCGAAAACTAAACAATTCCACTGCTCATCAATAAAAAGAATTAATCATTAGGATTATGGAATAATAATACCAATTCACCTAAATAAAATCAAAATCTTCAAAGATTATATTCTCTTTAGCAACATCAAGGGCTTTAAAATCTCTAAATAAAGCACTCCTCATTTCCTTTGGACCACAAATAAAAATTGTCTTATTTTCCGTATCTGCAATATCACTTCCTTTTATAAATCCGTACTTATCTGAACAGGATAAATTAACTCGGAAATTGGACCTTGCTTTTTCCAGCTTTTTGAATTCATCCAGATGGGAGGCCTCTGTCTCATTTTTCACACAGTAGTATAGATCAACTTCGAGCCCTGGCCTTTCATTTTTTTCTAAATCTCTGCACCAACTGATGAATGGGGCTATTCCAACGCCTCCAGCGATCCATATTTGCTTTTCTTTACCCAGTTTATAGTCAAAACAGCCATAAGCCCCCTCGACCAAGGCAGGGGTATTTAGAGTTAAATTTTTATAAAGATTTGTGGTGTAATCTCCCAAAGACTTAACTAGTATATTCATTTCTCCTTGCGTTGAAGTACCGCAAATGGTAAATGGATGCGATTCCATGCTAATATCTTTATTTACAAACTGGAAGAAACAAAACTGTCCAGGGGTATAATCGAAATTGGATTGGTTATTACTTAGGGTAATTTCCATTACCACTTCATTAATTCTGTTGATAGCCACTACTTGGAATGCGTGTTTTTTCACCACCCATTTATGAAGTATTGCTTTATACATAAATGCTAATAGCCCAAGAAAAGCAATAATTATAAAGTAGATTGCAAGCAAAGGGTTTTCTTCATAAAAACTATCGACACCAAATACGTGAGCGATACCTAAAATAAAAAACAATCCCATGAACTTGTGTGTTATTTTCCATTTATCATAAGGTAATTTTATAATTAGGGTAAAGAGCAGCAGTATTATCAACCCAATTAATGCCCAACTGCCCAGATTTATTTCCATCTTTCTATGAACTGGCAATAAATACCAAAATGTTTTTCCTATGTTGTCAGGAAGCCATCTAAGGGCTAAAAGTACTGGGTGAACCAACAACATAAAAAATGCTACTTTGCCTATTGTATGATGTAGTAGATATAACTTATCAAGTCCGCCAAAATATTTTTCTATCGGTTTAATTCGGGTGGATAATATAAAAGACATTGCAAATAAGGAAAACCCGATTATACCAAATAATTGACTGCTATATACAATAATGGGGTAAGCATTATGCTTTATTGTTGTCTCCGGGAATGTTAAAAACCAAAGAAATACAGGCAATACAATTGTTAGAAAAATCAATATTAAATATCCCTTCTTCATGCTTAGTTTTCTTATCCAATATTCAGTAAATATACGATAGCTACCTTAGCTGAAAGGTGACGAAAGTCAGTTTTAGAAAATTTAGGACAACACTATTTCTTCAATTATATAAAAGGGCAGTGAAATCTAAAAACTGTAATATATGTAACTTTCACCGTAAATATGTAACACAATTTTGGTTATACTTTCGGACTTTTATTCTACTTCCTATTTAGTTTAACTCTTTATTCTTTATCCATAAAAATGGCGATTAGGAGGTTTAGGAATATGTTCTTTTAAAATTAAAAAGTGTCTTTATTCATAGGCATGCTAAAACAAATTAAGATGAGTACTCAAATTTATCCTTTGAAATTCGATCCTATTTATCAGTATCGTATATGGGGAGGAAGAAGATTAGAAAATTTACTGTCGAAACCACTGCCAGAAGATGAACCCATAGGAGAAGCCTGGATATTGAGTGATCGGAAGGACCATGCCAGCATGGTCACTGAAGGAGAACTGAAAGGAAAAACAATCACGAAGTTGATGAATGATTATCGATATGAGATAATGGGTAAAATTGGCAATCACTTTGAGCACTTTCCGTTGCTATTAAAATTTCTGGATTGCAAAGAAGTGCTATCTGTACAAGTACATCCTTCGGACGATCAAAAAGATTGTATTCCACAGGGTGATACGGGGAAAACGGAAGCTTGGGTTGTTTTGGAAACAGGTGAAGACAGTCGCATTTACGCAGGTTTGAAAAAAGGAACTACCAAGGAGAATTTACTTGAATCTATCCAAAACAAATCGATATCCGATCACCTCAGCAGTTTTGTCCCTAAAAAAGGTGATGCGGTGTTTATCCATTCAGGAACTGTTCACACACTTGGTGGGACCCTAGTTTTCGAGGTTCAGGAAAATAGCGACGTAACTTTCCGTCTCTATGATTGGGACAGAACAGATCCAAAAACAGGAAAACCTCGTGATCTTCAGGTGGAAAAAGCCATTACCTGTATTGATTTCGATCAGGTGGATATTGGGCCGGTAACCCCTAAGAAAAGTCAAGAGATTAAAAACGCTGAAAAACTTTTCGATAATGAGCACTTTAAGCTTTGGCGGATTAACAGTAAGTCGGATTTTACCGTCGGAATTAAAGATGAGCCAACTATTCTGGTTTGTACAGGAGGCAAGGGTATAATGAGGTACAAGGATAAGGAATACGCGATTGATAAAGGCGAGGTAATGCTATTGCCTGCCATTATAGGACCGCTCGATCTTTGTCCAGATCAGGAAATCACGCTGCTTCAAATAGCAATTCCGGATAAAAAATTGAATTAACAATAATGAAAAAGCTAATTATATTTGATTTAGATGGCACCTTGGCCAAGAGCAAATCTGCAATTGACGAGGAAATGGCTGAACTTTTAAAAAATTTACTCGATGTTGCCTTGGTCTCCATTATTTCTGGGGGGGATTGGCCTCAATTTCAGAAACAGGTATTAAGTCATTTACCCAAGAGGACAATTCTAAAAAACCTAACAATTCTTCCCACTTGCGGGACAAAATTTTATCAGTACAAGAAGGATTGGGATGAGTTGTACGAAGAAAATTTCACCGATGAGGAAAGAAAAAAAATCCTCGACAGTCTCCACACTGCCATAGAAGGAGCACACCTCAATATTAAAAAAACTTGGGGAGAACAAATAGAAGATCGGGGCAGTCAGATCACCTTTTCAGCTTTGGGGCAGCAAGCACCACTTGAAGAGAAAAAAGATTGGGATAATGACTTCACAAAACGAAGAAAGATCGTTGAGCCACTCAAAAAATCCCTAAAAGGATTTTCCATTGGGATGGGAGGAACTACTTCTATTGACATAGTCAAACCAGGGATCGATAAGGCCTACGGTATAAATAAACTCAAGGAGATTCTGAATATAAAAATTCCTGAAATGCTCTTTATCGGAGATGCATTATTCGAAGGTGGAAATGATTATCCCGCAAGAAAGTCTGGTGCAGATTGTATTCAGGTAAGGGATCCTGAGGAGACCAAAAGAATAATAGAAACAATCATTGCTTGTTCAATTGACAAGCCTAAAAACGATACGTTATGATACCCTTCAAATTACAACGTATTTGCACCATAATGAAGCCTGAAAAGGGAAATGAGTTCGAAGTCGAAGGAGTATTGAACCCGGCCGTAACCCGTGGGCCAGACGGAGAGCTTTATCTCTTCCCGCGTTTGGTAGCCAAAAACAACTATTCACGTATTGGCATTGCCAGGGTAATATTCAATGATGTTGGTGACCCAGTCGATGTGGAACGTCTAGGGATTGTACTAGAACCTACCGCCGACTATGAAAAACGTCCAAATGGTGGAGGTGGATGTGAAGATCCCAGAGTTACTTATGTAGAATCCGTAGAACATTATATAATGACCTATACTGCATATGGGCCTAATGGTCCCCGTATTGCAATGGCTAGATCTAAAGATCTCTTCAACTGGGAACGGATGGGTTTAGTATGTTTTAAACTTTATGAAACTGTCGATTTTAATAATGTGGATGATAAAGATGCTAGTTTTTTTCCAATAGACCTTCCCAGTCCTCACAAACATATATCTATTGCAATGTTACATCGCCCTCTCTTTCCTGGCACTATTCCTGAAATAACGGTAAAACTTGGAGAAGATCGAGATATAGACAAACAAAAAGAAAGTATTTGGATTTCCTATTTCAACTTGAAAGAAGGAAAACTAACCTCTTTGAAGAATGCAAAATTCACATCCCATCATTGTTTGGCCCACCCTGTATATCCTTGGGAGAATTTAAAAATTGGTGCGGGCGCACCACCAATTTTAACAAAGCACGGCTGGTTGGTGATCTATCACGGGGTTCGAAAACATAATGATTGCACAGCAGCTAAGCCTAAATACACCTATTCAGCTGGGGCAATGATTCTATCGGAAAAAGCACCGCAGAAGATATTATACCGTTCACATGAGCCAATTTTGGCTCCAGAATTACCCGATGAAACAATCGGTACAGTTGGCGATGTTGTATTTCCAACTGGAACAGATCGCCGTGATGATATTGGACAACCCAACAGAATTGATGTGTATTACGGAATGGCCGATGATCGAATAGGAGTAGCGAAAATGGAAATACCTGAAACCATTCCTGTAACCCATTAGCTAAATTTTAAATTATCAATTAACTACAGATTCTCATTTCTGCATTACTTTCGCCATTTTTTATAGGTATTAATCAATCCATTGGTGGAAGTGTCGTGGGATTCGATTTTTTCATCATTATCCAATTCAGGTAATACTTTTTTAGCCAATTGTTTACCTAGTTCCACACCCCATTGGTCAAAGCTAAAAATATTCCAAATAACTCCCTGTACGAATATTTTATGTTCATAAAGTGCAATTAGCGCGCCCAATGAAAATGGAGTGATCTCTTTGAGCAAAAATGAATTAGTGGGTTTATTTCCCGTAAAAACCTTAAATGGAATCAATTTATCCATTTTTGATTCATCCATAGCTTTATCTTTCAGTTCGGCGGCTACCTGGTCTGCATCTTTTCCGTTCATCAATGCTTCTGTCTGGGCGAAAAAATTGGAAACCAAAATAGGATGGTGTTCCCCAATAGGATTGTGGCTGATGGCAGGAGCAATAAAATCACATGGAATTAAATGCGTGCCTTGATGAATTAGCTGATAGAATGCGTGCTGGCCGTTAGTACCGGGTTCACCCCATACTATAGGGCCAGTACTATAATTTACACTTATCCCATTTCGGTCTGTATGCTTACCGTTGCTCTCCATATTGCCCTGTTGAAAATAGGCAGGAAAACGGTGCATATATTGGTCGTAAGGAAAAATAGCTTCTGTTTCTGAACCAAAAAAATTAGTGTACCATATTCCTACTAAAGCCATTAGTACTGGAATATTTTGCTTAAAGTCTGTAGATCTGAAATGATTATCGGATGACTCAGCCCCTTTGAGTAGTTTTTCAAAATTGTCGTAGCCGATTGTTAGGGCAATGGAAAGTCCGATGCTACTCCAAAGACTGTAACGCCCCCCTACCCAGTCCCAAAAGACAAACATATTTTCAGGAGCAATTCCAAAATCCTTCACTCCCTCTTTGTTGGTTGAAAGTGCCACAAAATGTTTAGCGATGAATTTTTCGTCCTTAGCAGTGAACAAAAACCAGTCCCTTGCGGTATGGGCGTTGGTCATCGTTTCCTGAGTGGTAAAAGTTTTTGATGCAATAGTGAAAAGAGTTTCTTCTGGGTTTAAATTTTTCACTGTCTCGACGATTTGGGTGCCATCTACATTGGACACGAAATAAGCTTGGATTCCTTCGATCCAATAGGGTTTCAAGGCTTCTGTTACCATTACAGGACCAAGGTCGCTCCCACCAATTCCAATGCTTACGATATTTTTGATTTTCTTCCCACTATAGCCCTTCCACTCTCCGCTGTGGATTTTTTCACAAAAAGCTTTCATCTTTTGACGAGTTTTGCGGATTTCAGGCATAATATCCTCTCCATCTATGGTTATTGGTTTCTCTGAGAAACTCCTTAAGGCGGTATGCATGACAGCTCGATCTTCAGTTTCGTTAATCTTTTCTCCAGCAAACATCGCTTCCCTCGCAGTTTTCACCTTGCAATCATCCAAGAGTTGGAAGAGTTTTTCGAGTGTTTCATCGTTGATGATATTTTTGGAGTAATCAAAAAGTATATCTTCAAATTGGATGGACATCTTTTCAAACCTTTTTGAATCCCTCTTAAAGAGGTCTTTCATCTGAACCTCCTTCATTTCGGTCTGGTGGGCGATTAATGCTTTCCAAGCTTCTGTTTTTGTGGGATTTATTTTCGGGAACATAACTGAATCTTTTAAATGTTAAGGACTGCTCTTAAACCTACCTAATGGTTAAGATTGATGTGAGATATGACACTTTAGCTTCTTTTTAATAAACATCAAATTTAAGGGTTTATTTTTCTTATGTCATATATTCCTAAATCCATATTGAGTGTTTTATTTAATGCCAATAATATACGTTGACGAAAAGTTTTTCAGTCCTCATTAGTTTTATTTAAACGAGAGCTCGCAGTGGAATCCATGAACCACTGTACTTTCCCATCAGATTTGATTAAACGCGCTGGGTATTGATGCGATGAATTTTTAGACCCAAGCAATACTTGATACACTGCTTCTGCTTTATTTATCCCAAAAACCAAAAAGACGATATGTTTAGATTGATTTATGAGCGGAGCGGTCATCGTAATACGGTACATATCAACTTCTTTCACAAATACGGATTTAATCGTAGCTTCGGTTTCTTCCAATACCGCAGTATTTGGAAAAAGTGAAGCGGTATGTGCATTATCTCCAAGACCCAAGAGAATAAAATCAAATTCTACTGGTTTATTCTGAAAATGCGCTGCTATAGAATCCGCATATCTTTGAGCTGCTTCTTCAGGGCTACCACTCGTATTTACATTGAAAATATGGGATTGTGCGATATTCAAAGGATCAAATAAAACTTCTTTTGCCATTAAGGAATTTCTCTGTGAATCGGATTTAGGAACGAAGCGTTCATCGCCAAAGAAAAAATAGGTTTTATCCCAATCAATCTTGTTTCTATAGGTTTTGGATGCCAATAACTCGTAAAGCTTTCGGGGGGAACTTCCACCTGAGAGCACAAAATTGAATTGCCCACGAGCACTAATCGCTTCTTCTGAAGCATCGAAGATTACATTGGCTAAATCATTGATCAAACTATCAATATCTTTATAGATTTCTAAATCCATCATCAGTCTTTCTTATTTTTTTCAGGTAGATTAAACCAGTGATATCCATCTTTGGCGATAAGGGCCTCAGCATTTTCTGGACCCCAAGAATCTGCCGGGTAATTCGGAAAATTTGACGTTTTATTGTTTTGCCAATAATCTAGTACCGGCATAATAACCTCCCAGGCTAATTCTACCTGATCTGCACGCATAAATAATGTTTGATCTCCGGAAATAATATCTAATAAAAGAGTTTCATATGCTTCCGGCGAGTCTAATCTTGTTTTTCCTGAATAATCGAATACCATATCTACCGTATTCAAACTCATTTCAAGTCCTGGAGTTTTGCTTTGCAGTTGAAATCTAATTCCCATATCGGGTTGTATACTTATAATAAGCCTATTTTTTTGTGGCACATTTCCTCCTTGACTGTTGAAAATATTGTGAGGAATCTCCCTGAATTGTATAGTAATTAGTGAAGCCGATTTAAAAAGACGCTTTCCTGTACGCAAATAAAAAGGAACGCCTTGCCAACGCCAATTATCTACATAAAATTTTAGTGCCGCATAGGTTTCAGTGTTAGAGTCGGGTGATACATCTACTTCTTCACGATATCCCAAAACTTCTTTTCCTTCAACCCAGCCAGGGCCGTACTGACCTCTTGCGGCAACAGTATCCACCTTACCGGGAACAATTTTTTGTATAGCTTTCAATACATCTACTTTTCGGTCACGCACCTCGTCGGCTTCAAAATTGATTGGTGGTTCCATGGCAATGATGCACAATAGCTGTAACAAATGGTTTTGTACCATATCGCGTAAAATACCGGCATCGTCAAAATAATCACCGCGTGACCCTACTCCTATTTGTTCGGTTACTGAAATCTGTACATTTTCGATATGGTTACGATTCCAAAGAGGCTCCATAATAGCATTAGCAAAACGGAAAGCCATTACATTTTGCACTACTTCTTTGCCCAGATAATGATCTATTCTATATATCTGTTTCTCATTAAAAATAGTGAGTAATTTTTTGTTTAGATCTATTGCAGATTGAAGATCGGTACCAAAAGGTTTCTCTATTACGATACGTGTAGTATCTTGGTCATTCTCTAATTTACTTTTGTTTATATTCTCTGCTATGGTGCAAAAAAATTCGGGGGAAACGGCACAGTAATAAGTTATCGAAGGTTTTAGTTTCCAATCATCTTTCAGCGTATCTATTCTAGATCCAAACTCTTTATACTCAGATGCATCTTTTATATTGGCAATCTGATAGGTGATATTAGATGCGAACTTGGACCAATCTTCTTTTTCAGCTTTACCCCTTCGCGAAAATTCATTGACAGCATCTAATAAAGAACTTCGATATTTAGCGTCGGTAAATTTGCTTCGTCCAGTGCCAATGATGGCAAATTTTTCAGGCAAACGATCTTCAAGAAATAGGTTGTATAGCGCCGGTATAATTTTTCTTTTGGCAAGATCCCCAGTTCCACCGAAAATGATGAAAACGGAGGGAGTTGATTTTTTATTTGATGTTTTTGCCATTGTAAAAAACTTTTAGAGATATTAATGCATTTCTTTTTTTTAACCGCAGAGTGTATTGAGGAATTTCAGAGTGAAATTTAAATATTGAGATTGTAAATCATATACACTGTCGCAAAACATTAGGAATGCTATTTTAAAATATTATTTATTCGCTTCTTCCCATTCGGTATGAAAAGTGCCTTCTTTTCCTTTGAGTTCATAGGTGTGTGAACCGAAATAATCACGTTGAGCCTGAATTAGGTTTGCAGGCATTTCTTCACTTCGGAAGTTATCAAAATACCCCAAAGCAACCGAGTAAGCTGGCACTGCAATTCCATGTAGTGCCGATTCTGAAACAATAGTTCGCATGTCGGGAATACATTTAATGAGGTTCTTGTGAATGGCATCGTCCAAAAACAGGTGTTTTAGCTTCGAATCTTTTTTATAGGCCGTATAAATATCTTCCAAAAATTCTGACCGAATAATGCAGCCACCCCTCCATATTTTTGCAATTAAATCTAGGTTTAATTTATAATCATATTCTTCGTTGGCCAGATAAAGCAAGTGCATTCCCTGGGCATATGCAGAAACCATTGAAAAATAAAAAGCTTGTTCTAGATTGCTTATATATCCTTCGTTTCTGCCTATATACTCTGATTCTTTGGAACCTGGATATATTTTTGATGCTTTAATTCGTAGGTCCTTGAACTTAGAAAGATCCCGCATTGCAACCGCAATATCAATAATCGGCACGGGGACACTAAGATCCATAGCAGCCTGTGATGTCCATTTCCCAGTGCCTTTGGCCTTGGCCTCGTCCTTAATCTCGTTAAGCAAAAGGTGGTCTTCTCCCGTCCTTTTGTATGCGAAGATATCTCGGGTAATTTCCAAAAGATAAGACTTAAGTCGGCCTTCGTTCCATTTTTCAAATACATTATGTATCTCATCATCCTTCAACTTCAGACCATTTTTTAAAATCTCATAGGTTTCAGATATCAATTGCATCAAAGCATACTCAATACCATTGTGCACCATTTTCACAAAATGCCCAGAGGAACGTACACCCATATATGCGACCGTAGGTTCACCATTGACATGAGCAGCAATTTTTTTTAGGATAGGCTCCACTATTTCGTATGCCATTTTATCACCACCAGGCATCATACTAGGTCCTTTTCGGGCCCCCTCCTCTCCACCGGAAACCCCCATCCCAATGAAATGGAATCCTTTACTCTCCAAATCCTTATAACGACGTTCGGTATCAGTAAAATGCGAATTTCCACCATCGATAATGATATCGTCTTTTTCAAGTACTTCGAGCAGTTCATTGATTACGTCATCTACAATTTTCCCGGCAGGAACCAGCATCATTACAATTTTTGGCGATTTTAGGCTTATCACAAAATCGTTTAAATCTGAAAAACCATGAATATTATCACGATTCAAATTATTGAGGCTGTGAACTTTTTTAGAATCGTTATCGTATCCCGTGCAGTCGTATCCGTGATCAGCAATATTTTGCAAAAGATTCGACCCCATTGTCCCCAGACCAATCATTCCGAACGCACTTTGATTTCTATTTTCCTTTTTCATGATAATTTTATTTTCGTATAAAGTTTTCGAGAATATTTTTAGTGATTTCAAAGTTTTGATGCTGAATACCATTCATTCCCAATTTTTTAGCCGCATTGACCAACATAGATCTATCGTCAAAATAAACACATTCTTCTGGCTTGATCTGCGCAATGTCCATTGCTCTTTTAAAGATTCGTGGATCAGGTTTGCGCACCCCAACATAACACGATGAGAAGAATCCATCAAATAAATCATGCAAATTAAAAGTGTCAATTCGATAATCATTGATTTCCTTACCTTCATTGCTAAGTGCAAATACTGGTATATCCGTTTGTCTTTTCCATGTTTTTAACCACGGAAGCATTTTAGGCAATTCTACCGATTGGGCATACATAAATTCTTTGAATTCATCTTTCGTAAAATTACGAGGGCAATGAAACACGGTTGTATCAAGGTATTCATCAAGCGAAATGCTGCCAATCTCAAAAACATTGTAAATGAAATTGTGTAGGATGTTCATTTCTTCATAATCAAAACCAAAAACTTTCGCAGCCTTTTGACGGGATTCATGTCCCCAACCATTGGTTAATAAAACGCCTCCAATGTCCATAAAAACCACTTTTATTTTCGATATCTCAAAATCGGTCATTGTTTTAATTTTTTTCTATACTTCTGATTGTCAATACTATTTAGCAGTTTATCGTAAGCTTTGTTAAATTTCTCTATCCCTTCATCTTCCAGGTTCTTCGTGATTTCGTCAATATCAATCCCTTTCTCTTTTAAGTCCGCCATCACTTTATTAGCATGATCGATACCCTTGGTTAGGGTTTCAGTGGCTTTCCCGTGGTCACGGAACGCATCAATGGTTTCCAGGGGAAGGGTATTTATGGTCTCTTTCCCAATTAGGTTTTCTACATATTTCACATCACTGAATGAGGGATCCTTAGTACTGGTACTTGCCCAAAGTACGCGTTGCCTTTGTGCTCCTTTTGCTTCTAGCTTTTTAAAACGATCGCTTGAAATCATTTCGAGATATATCTGATATGCTTTTTTAGCGGAAGCGATAGCCACTTCTCCTACAAGATTATCTGCACCATTTTTCTTCAACATGGGATCAACCATCACATCTATACGACTCAAGAAAAAACTGGCCACTGAAGCCACATTTTTTATCGATTTTCCTTCTTTGACTCTATCTTCAAGTCCATCCATAAAAGCTTCGGTAATTTCACGATAACGAGGCAGGCCGAAAAGGAGAGTAACATTTATATTAATACCCTCGCCCAAACATTCGTGAATGGCGGGCAAGCCTTCTTTGGTTCCGGGAATTTTGATCATAACATTTTTGCGATCTACTTTTTTCCAAAGTTCCCTTACCTGTTTAATCGTACCTATTGTATTCCGTGCGAGAAGAGGTGAAACCTCCAGGCTGACAAAACCATCCTTGCCGTTAGTTTTATCATAGATTGGTTTAAAAATATCTGCTGCTCTTTGAATATCATCAATAGCAATATCGAAAAAAATGGTATTATTATCATCTTCATTCATTGAGAGCTTAACTATATCGTCATCGTAGTCTGAGCTTCCGCTAATGGCTTTTTCAAAAATTGACGGATTGGAAGTTAGACCCCGTAGATCGTCATCATCAATTAAACATTGTAATTTGCCCGAGTCCATAATTTCGCGATCGAGCAAATCGAGCCAGATGCTCTGATCTTGTTTTTGTATTTGATTTAGTGGGTTCATAATGTGTATTTGTTTAACTTATTTTCTATTCTATCTTTTCTCTCCCAAAGTCGCCAAGTTTCTTAGCTTTCTTCGGGCTCATTCCTTATTCCAATTCCTGAATTTTCTTCAACCGCCGAATATGTCTTTCTGCTCCGATAAATTTGGCGTTCAAGAAAGCCAATACCAACTCTTCTGCACTAGCGTATCCGGTGATCCTACCACCAAGGCATATTATGTTCATATTATCATCCTCGACTCCCTGATGAGCAGAAAAATAATCCACAATCAAAGCCGCCCGAATACCCGAAACCTTGTTGGCTGCGATACAGGCACCTACTCCACTGCCGCAAATAGCGATACCTCTTAAAACTTCACCTGCCGCGACTGCTTTTGCTAGAGGAATGACGTAGTCGGGGTAATCATCGGTGCTATCTAACTCCTTTGCGCCGAAATCCACAGGCTGGAATTTATTTTCGGTCAAAAAAGATACTATTCTTTTTTTGAGTTCAAATCCTCCGTGGTCTGCGCAGATTCCAATTTTTATGATGGGCTCAGTGTACATTATTTTTTTTTTTTAATTCAGTCGTGATAATTTTACCACAGAGACACAGAGGGCACAGGGATGTTTACTCTATTTTAGAAAGTAATGCCTTTGCTCTTTTTAATACGTTTTCTACTGAAAAACCGTATTCCTTCATAACTTGTTCTCCTGGAGCCGATTCTCCAAATTTCTCGATACCGATTACATCTCCTTCGTCTGTTACATATTTCAGCCATCCTACAGGGGAACCGGCTTCAACCGCAAGTCGCTTTCGAATGTTTTTTGGCAAAACTTTTTCTCGGTAAGCTGTACTTTGTTTTTCAAATAAACTCCACGATGGCATGCTAATAACTCGCGCCTGAATATCATTTTTCTTTAGCTTTTCCTGAGCGGCTAAAATCAATTGAACTTCCGATCCAGTGGCTATTAGAATAATATCTGGATCACCATCCGAATCAGAAAGGATATAGGCTCCTCTTTCAAGGTTTTTCGCTTTGGCATATTTTCTCTGATCGATAATTGGAATACCTTGGCGGGTCAAAACAATGGCTACCGGCCCATCTCTATGTTCGATTGCTACCCGCCAGGCCTGTGCAGTTTCATTTGCATCAGCTGGACGGATTACGGTCATATTTGGCACTGTGCGCAATCCAATTAATTGTTCTACGGGCTGGTGAGTTGTACCGTCTTCCCCCAGAGCAATACTATCGTGGGTGAAAACCATAATCGGTCGGATTTTCATAATAGCTGCCAAACGGAGTGGTGGGCGCATATAATCCGAGAAGATTAAAAATGTTGCACCATAAGGAATCAAATATTTGCTGAGCGCCATTCCATTTATAATTGCTCCCATCGCATGTTCGCGAATTCCGAAATGGAAGTTACGACCATCACGATGTTTGGCTGAAAAGGATTTATAATCATCGAGATTCGTATCTGTTGATGGTGCTAAATCTGCTGAGCCTCCAATCAATTGGGGTAAAAATTCAGCAATTGCATTTAAGGTTTTTCCCGATGCTTTGCGAGTAGCCATTTCATTACCAGGTTCAAAAACCGGCAACTTTTTCTCCCATCCATCTGGTAGTTTTCCAGCGATTATCGCCTCGTATTCTTTGGCGAGATCAGGATGTCTTTTCTTGTAGTTCTTATATAATTCGTTCCAGCTTTTTTCATTTTCAGCGGCTTTCTTACCTGCTTTTCGGTAAAAATCCAAGACTTCATTGGGTACAACGAAATTTTTATCAGGATCGAATCCAAAGTTTTCTTTAACAAGCCGTACCTCTTCCTCACCTAAAGCTGAACCGTGTGCCGCTGCAGTATCGTGTTTGTTGGGGCTTCCGTAGCCTATATGACTGCTGACTTTTATAAACGATGGACGATTAGTTTCATTTTGAGCATTTTTAATCGCTATAGCAATTGCATCTAAATCGTTGACGTCGGCTACGTTTTGGACATGCCAGCCATAAGCTTCGAATCGTTTGGATACATCTTCATCAAAGGCCAGATCGGTATCGCCTTCAATTGTAATATTATTGTTATCATAGAAGTAAATCATATTTCCCAACGCGAGGTGGCCAGCGAGAGAAGCAGCTTCTGCGGAAATACCTTCCATAAGGTCACCGTCACTACAGATTGCATAGATCTTATAGTCGAAAATCTTGAAATCTGGCTGGTTGTAACGGGCACCCATATATTTTTGGGCAATAGCCATTCCCACACCATTAGCAAACCCCTGGCCTAAAGGACCTGTGGTTACTTCGATTCCTGGCATTAGCCCATATTCGGGGTGACCAGCAGTAATGCTATGCAGTTGCCTAAAGTTTTTAATGTCTTGGATCGTAATTTCGTATCCTGTCAGGTATAAATAACTGTATTGTAACATGCAGGCGTGTCCACAAGAGAGGATAAACCGATCACGATTTGCCCATTCGGGGTTCTTAGGATTATAGTGCATTGCTTCAGACCACAATACATGGCCTAAAGGCGATAGAGCCATCGGTGTGCCGGGATGCCCGGAATTCGCTTTTTGTACGGCATCTGCCGATAAAACTCGTACTGTGTCAATACCTTCCTGAATTAAACTTTTAGTTTCCATATCTCTATACTTCATCTTTAACTTCTTCCTTAAGCTTTTCAATTTTTAGTTCCTCATTATTTACTTCTGCAGAGTTTAGAATCAAACCGAGAGGTCTATCATAATTGAGGTAATTGGTAGCCCATTCAATAAAGGTAACTAGCTTACTGCGGAAGCCTACGAGCGAGAAGATGTGAACGAACATCCAGACAAACCACGCAAATACACCCTGAAATTTGTAATGCGGCAGATCAACTACAGCTTTGTTTCTCCCTATTGTAGCCATTACTCCTTTATTGTGATATACAAATGCTTCCATCGGTTTGTTCTCTATTTTTTTTAAAAGATTTTTCGCTAAAAGTTGCCCTTGTTGTTTGGCAACGGGAGCTAACATGGGCAATCCTTTAGGGTCTTCGGTTGTAATATTTGCAGCTACGTCACCAACAGCAAAAATGTTTTCAGTGCCTAAAACTTGATTAAATTCATCTACAGCAATTCGGTTTCCTTGTAAGATTGTGTTCTCAGGGAGTCCCTTAATCGGAGAACCTTTTACTCCTGCAGACCAGATTACGGTATTTGTAGTAAAACGACTTCCATCATCAAGTTCAATCTCACTACCATCATAGCTCTTAACCCGTGTGTTTAGAAAAATATTAACACCTAGGTCTTTTATGTATTCGAAGCTTTTTTCAGAAGCCTCATCAGACATGGCTTTAAGCAATTCGGAACCTGATTCATAAAGGTTGATACTCATTTTAGAAAGTTCCAGGTCTGGAAATTCTTTGGGAATGACAAACTTCTTCATTTCAGCCAATGCTCCAGCGAGTTCTAGTCCTGCTGGACCACCGCCAACTATTGCAATATTTATTACTTCTTCAAGCGACTCTTTCCTATTAATTGCGAGACCTCTTTCTAGGTTTCGAAAAATGCTATTACGCATTGTTAAAGCATCTGGAACGGACTTTAATGTTAGTAGTTTATCCTTGACAGGTTCAAAATTATAAAAATTGTTTTCACTTCCTGAGGCGATAACCAGATAGTCAAAGTCAATCGTGCCAATAGAAGTCAAAACTTGATTTTTAACAATATCGACTTCTATCACTTCAGCCATCCTGAAATTGACATTCTTGAATTTTCTAAAAATCCGACGGACAGGATAAGCAATACTACCTGGTTCAAGTCCGCCTGTTGCCACCTGATACATTAAAGGTTGAAAATTGTGGTAGTTGTTACGATCTATCAGAAGCACTTCAACGGTTTTTTTACGAAATGCCTTAGCCAATTCGAGTCCACCAAAGCCAGCGCCAACAACAACTATCTTAGGAATTTTTGTCATTTTCTGATTTACCATTCTGTTTTTTTAATGCAATTATTAATCTGTTACTATTTTAATTAATCATCATAATTCGATGATCACTTTCATTACTTTCTCTTTTCCGGCATTGCCAAACACCTCATATGCTTCTAATATATCATCTAATTTGAAATGATGTGTGATCAATTTATTTGGTTCAAGTTTGCCCGAGGTAACTGTTTTCAACAACATGGGCGTTGTATTTGTATTTACCAAGCCCATGGTGATGGTAATATTTTGTATCCATAAATCCTGTATTTGTAGGCTCACCGGTTTACCATGCACGCCTATGTTCGCAAGATGTCCACCTGGGCGAACAATCTTTTGACATATTTCGAAGGTAGCAGGGATACCAACTGCTTCAATGGCAACATCTACTCCATCTTTTGTTTCTGCCAATATTCTCTTTAACGTATCTTCATTACCTGAATTAATGGTATGGGTGGCACCAAATCTTTTTGACATTTCCAACCGATTATCATCAATGTCTATCATGTAAATTTTTGCTGGGGAATAAAATTGAGCAGTAAGCAAGGCGGCCATACCTATTGGACCCGCACCGACAATAGCAATTGTATCGCCAGGCTTAACCTTTCCAGCAATTACACCGATTTCGAATCCAGTTGGTAAAATATCACTCAGCATCACCAAGGCTTCTTCATCAGCATTTGGTGGAACTAAATAAAGACTATTATTAGCATGCGGGATACGAACATACTCAGCTTGTGTACCATTGATTAAATGACCTAATATCCATCCACCATCTTCGCAGTGTGAATACAGTCCTCTTTTACAGTATTCGCACGTGCCATCCGAAGTGATGCATGAGATGATGACATGGTCACCCTTTTTTAAAATCAGTAACAGAAGTCCCCACTTCCTCAATAATGCCAACACCTTCATGACCTAATGTAGTACTGGATTTTACCGAGGGCGTTTTGCCATGTAGAATACCTAAATCTGTTCCGCAGATAGTAGTCTTTAAAATTTTTACCAAAGCATCTGTTTGTTTTTCAATAACCGGTTTTGGTATTTCCTTTAATTCTATTTTACCTGGCCCATCATATACCAATCCTTTCATTGTCTGAAAATGAATGTTGGATTTTTGCTTTTCTTTTATGTTTGAATCTTTCATTTTTTTTCAATTGTAGAAATCAGATATTTATTTTTACTTATTAAGAAAAATATTTTATACGTTATCCCTTGTCTTCCTCAAGATCTTCATGGTTGTCTCCTCCCAAGCTGTAATAATTATTTTCTTCATCCTCACTTCCTGAATTTGCTTTAGCCTCGTCGGCTTTAGACCCGGGGACATCAAGATCTTCACCAGTCATATCTTCACAAAAATCCTTTTCATTTCGCTTTTCAGGTTCATTTTCTCTGTTTATGATTTTATTAGGATCTTGTGGATTTTTAACTTTAGAAAGCTCTTCGGTATTTAAATCAACTTCTTTTTCTTGGTTATAAATATCTTCCGATGCAGGATAATGAGGATAACCTGGGAAACCATTTTTCTCTGCTGCATCTCTTTTTTTAACCGGAATATTCTTCATTTCTATCTGCTGTTAATAGCTTATCGACTTTTTTATCTTCTTTTTTCATTTTTTTTGTTTTAAGAGTACAGAATTAAATTCTGCATATAATTATAAGTTCTATTTTTCCATTTCAGGCTTATATTCACCAAGACATGCTGCAGTATTAAGTTTTGCACGATGGTATAATGCCTGTTGTGCTTTTTCGATGTTTTCATCTTTGCCGTTCCAAATATCTAGAGATGGATGTTGCAAGGCGCGACTATATGAAAAAGCAAGCGCCCAAGGCATTTCTGATTTATATTGTAGGTTCATTGCGTTTAACCGCTCGGTTGCAAGTTGTGAAGATTGCCCGCCCGATAAAAACACTACGCCAGAAACGGAAGCGGGAACATTTCGCAATAAACACTTTACTGTATTTTCTGAAATTTCATTTGTAGTTGACTGGTCTGAGCAATCAATTCCAGGTAAAACCATATTGGGCTTTAAAATTATTCCTTCGGTTAAAACTCGTTGTTTATAAAGCTGATTAAAGACAGTTTGCAATACTTCTTGACTAACTGAGAAACACTTTTTTAAATCGTGATTTCCATCCATCAAAACTTCTGGTTCTACAATGGGCACTATTCCTACTTCCTGACATAAAGCTGCATATCTAGCCAAAACAATAGCGTTATTTTCAATACATCTGCTTGTTGGAATCCTGTCTCCGATAGTAATTACCGCTCGCCATTTTGCAAAACGAAGTCCCATTTCGCTATACTCAACTAATCTTTCTCTTAAGCCATCCAAACCAGAAGTTATTTTTTCGTTTGGAAAACCAGCCAAATCTTTTGCGCCCATGTCCACTTTTATTCCGGGGATGATGTGAACGTCCTTTAAAGCTTGAATGAAGGTTCTTCCATCTGAAAGTTTTTGTCGGATGGTTTCATCATATAAAATTGCTCCATTTATTCCTTCGTTAAGACCGGGAGTAGTTACAATCATTTCGCGGTAACGACGGCGCATTTCTGGAGTTTGTGGAATTCCCAAAGCGCCAAATCGTTTATTGCAAGTAGGATTACTTTCGTCCATAGCCAATAGCCCTTTATTATCGGCCACCATTGCCTGAGCAGTTTTGATTAGTTCGGCTTCATTCATTTAATTAAGATTTTTTGGTGTCGTACTATAAAGTTAATCTTCTATATTTTAGAAATTTTATACAATCCGATTTATAGTTTACATTATTCCCACCTGAAAAGTTATATAGGAAAAAGTATGAGATTATATTTTCCAATTAAAACTCAGAAGATTCCAACTGCTTTAAAAGCAGCAATGGTTTTAGTGGGATCAGCGGAGCCAAAAACAGAACTACCAGCCACTAATATATCTGCACCTATATCCATAAGTTTTACGGCATTCAAAAGATTGACACCTCCATCTACCTCTATTTGTGCCTTCGAACCACTTTTGACAATTAAATTACGTGTATATTCAATTTTACGGTAGGTATGTTCTATGAATTTCTGTCCCCCAAAACCAGGATTAACCGACATAATAAGCACCTGATCAATATCACTTATAATAGCTTCCAAATTATTTACTACTGAATGCGGATTGAGTGCTACACCCACGCGCATTCCTTCCAATTTAATGGCTTGAATAGTCCGGTGCAAATGGGAACAAGCTTCTAGGTGAACTATCAAATTATTGGCACCAGCTTCTTTAAATCGACCTATGTACCTATCTGGTTTTAGGATCATTAAATGCACGTCCAGCGGTTTTGATGTATGCTTTTTTATAGCTTCTAATATTGGGAAACCAAAAGAAATGTTTGGAACGAACACGCCATCCATAATATCAACGTGGATCCAATCGGCATCACTCCGATTGAGCATTTCAATATCCTTCTCCAGATTGGAGAAATCGCCTGATAGAATTGAAGGTGCTAAAAAAGAATGGACATTTTTTATAATATAATTCTTATTAATTTAAAAATTCGATATTCAAATTCGAATTTAAGTTCAATTTCACTATTAGTTCTAAATATCTAAACAGCTACAATACACATTCTCAAGCCATTTTAACATAAGATTATCAATATCTAGAACGTTAAAAATCTTAGACTGTTCCCACGAACTATTGTACCTTAATTCGAATTTTCTTTTTAGTAGGGAAACAATCAGATTAATAAATATTGTTATATATGTTTCATAACTATATTATTCCAAATAATCTTGCATTTTAATGCACGACAAAAGGTAACAAAAAATTTAGGGAGGTCTCTTTATAATATTTATAAAAAGGATTATATAAATCACATTTTATTACTGGTTTCATTCCAATTACTAAAGAACAACTAATTTAGGATCAGAATGTTCATATACATCAAGTACATGGTTAGTTTACGCTGTAAAATGGTGGTAAAGCAAGAGTTACAAAAAGTCGGATTACATTATGTGAATGTAGATCTTGGGACTATCGAAATATTAGAAAACATTACCGACTCTCAAAAAAAGGAACTTCGCAAAAACCTTAAAATATTTGGATTGGAATCTTCTCGACACCAAACGGAATATCATTATTGAGAAAATCAAGGCTGTAATCATTGAAATGATTCATTATTCCGAAGAATTACCACACGTGAACTATTCAGATTATATCAGTGAAAAACTTGGATATGACTATACGTATTTAGCCAATACATTTTCCGAAGTAAAAGGTATTACTATCCAGCAATATATCATACTAAACAAAATTGAACGGGTAAAAGAACTTATAATGTATGATGAGTTGAATCTTACGGAAATATCCTATAAGCTACATTATAGTAGTGTCGCGCATTTATCAAATCAGTTTAAAAAAGTTACGGGACTCACTCCAACTTATTTTAGAGGATTGAAAAAGAAGCGATTAAGGAATCTAGAAGATTTGTAGCGAAAAGTAAATGAGCAAACGTCTCCAATCACTCGTCAGTTTCAAACCGTAACACGAATATTGCCAAAGTGAATGTGGGAATAGTATAACTCTTCTTTG
The DNA here is from genome assembly GCA_034675805.1 of Aequorivita sp. Classification (GTDB taxonomy): domain Bacteria; phylum Bacteroidota; class Bacteroidia; order Flavobacteriales; family Flavobacteriaceae; genus Aequorivita. The sequence continues at coordinate 689,543 of JAUCCX010000001.1, forward strand.
CTCCTATGTAACACATTACACATTAAAACCTTAAACCTTTAAGCGTAGGATTAAATTCTAAGTAATGGGAACCATTATCTGGATCTCCCTATAAAGTTTTGGTGATGAAAAATACAGAAGTTGAAAAAGCAAAAGCCTTTATCGTGGTGGAGCTAATAGAATATGTTCCCAATGCTGTAGTCATGAAAAGTGTGATGAAGCGAACAACAGGAAATGTGACTGCCATCTCTGTTGATTCAGGTGAGAATTTAATAGAGAAAATATTGCCATTCGATAAGTTTATTCAAATAATCGAAGGTCGGGCGGAAATTTTAATCGATGACGATTCGCACACTTTGGAAACTGGTGAGGCCATCATTATACCAGCCCATTCAAGAAATATCATTAAGGCCAATGAACGTTTTAAAATGATTTCTACCGTCATTAAAAGTGGGTATGAATAATTAATTTCAAAAATGAAAGGAACCATGATCCCTTTTCAAATAATAACAAATCAAAAAGATATTGCTGTCATTGTTGCCCATCCCGATGATGAAACACTTTGGTGTGGGGGAACAATGCTGCTACTAATCCCAAATGCAATTGGTTTGTCGCTTGTTTATGCAGAGAAAACGATTCTGACAGAGCCCCAAAATTTAGAAGAGTATTAGAAGTATTGAAAGCTAAAGGTATTATGGGTAATTTGGATGATGGTGCGAAACAAAGGCGTTTGGATAAAAAAGCAGTGAAAAATGCCATTTTAGAATTGCTTCCAAAACAAAAATATGACCTAATCATTACACATAGTCCTTTTGGTGAATACACCAGGCATTTACGTCACGAAGAAATTGGTAATGCGGTAATATGTAAGCTTATGGAATGATAAAAAAATAAAAACCCAATTCAGTTTGGACTTTTGCCTATGAAGATGGTAACAAAAAATACTTATCCCAAACCCATAAACACCGCAAGAGCTATTTATTATAACAGGCTTCCCAAAAAAATATGGGAAGAAAAGTACCGAATTGTTACCGAAATATACGGATTTGGAGAAACAGGATTTGAGGCCAAAACAACACCGAAAAGTGAAGCCTTTTGGAAGTTTAAAGATTCGAGGGATGCCGGTGAATTGGATGAGAAGGAAGTTAGAGTTGACAGTTTATTAATATTCTAATATACCAAATAAATGTTTCTTCTATGAAAGTTTTCGTTCTTTACGATTACCCTCCTTCCCCTGGCGGACTTGCCACTCAGGGAGACATACTATATAGGGGGCTCCTTGAACTTGGGGTAGATACAAAAGCAGCCCATTTTTGAATCAGCCCAAGAAAAAGAATGGTATTACCGATGGTTTGAGCCTGATGTGGTAGTTGGTATTGGTTATTGGGGACATACACCTCATCTTGTTCTTCACCCGCAGCGATATGGCATTAGGGCAGTACCTTGGTTAGTAGCCGATGGATATATAGCCAATTATCAGGAAGTCTTGAATGAACTGCCCCTTATTTTGGTGACTTCAAATTGGGTGAAAGAAATGTATGTGAGGGACGGTATAAAATCTGAGAATATAGAGGTACTTCCTGTGGGGTGCGACACTACATCTTTTATTCCCTTTGACAAAAATGATCCTAAAATTCTTGCTGTTCGTAAATCCTTGGGTATTTCGCCGGATCAGATAATGATTTTGACCGTAGGAGGGGATGCCGCTTCCAAAGGCGCACAAGAGGTAATGCAAGCACTCGCAATAATCGATACCAAGGCACCAGATTGGAAATACGTCTGCAAAGTATGGCCACAACCACGAACTAAGGTGCAAAACATGTTGGATTTGGAAATGGCGAAATCGCTTGGACTCGAAAAGAATATTACATACGCTACTAATACCATTTCACGAAATTTCATGCCCTATTTGATTGGTGCCTGCGATATTTATACTGCCCCTTCACGGCTAGAAGGTTTTGGAATGCCACAGGTGGAAGCTGGTGCGTGTGGTAAACCGGTAATTGGAATCAATGCCATGGGAATGTTAGATACACTTATCCATAACAAAACTGCTTTTCTGGCCGAAGTAGCTAAAAGAATTGTAGTTAATGAAGTTGTTCTAGGGGAAGAATCTGGTTTTGAAAACAATCGAAAGATCGAGTTTGACATCCCTAGAACTGTTGATTATCGTGCCAATATTCAGGATATCGCTACTTATATGCTAAGGCTTATGAAAGATGAAAACCTTAGAATAAAAATGGGAAATGCCGGACGAGAGCGAGTAGTAGAATATTTTGACTACAAGGTTGTCTCCAAAAAATTTCTACAAATCTTACAAGATAAATTGGGAATTAAATAGTTTTAAAATGAATTCAGAAGATAGGGGCTTGATTGAATCTGCGAAAAAGGCAGCCATTGAAGTGCTTTTGCACAATAGTCATGGAACCGTGGCAAATTTACCGCGTACAGCAGGATGGGGGTATCCTGAACCTTATACCCGGGACCTCTTAATCTCTGTAATCGGAATAGCGACAAGTGGAAATGCGGAACTTATGCAGAGTGTGAAAAATGTTCTATTAACCCTTGCTGAAAATCAAGCAGAAAACGGACAAATCCCTTCTCTAGTAAATGATAAAGACAACAGAGGTTCCAGTGATACCACTCCCCTTTTTTTGATATCGGTGGGAATTTTCAGAAACATACTAGATGATCCTCGTTTCTTGGAAAAAGCCGTGAACAAAGCGATTATCTGGATGGAATACCAATGTCCAACCAATCATTACTTAATAGCACAGCAACCCACTAGCGATTGGCGGGACGAACAATGGGTGTTAGGGTACGGACTTTTTGTAAACACATTGACCTATTTAGGACTTAAACTTTTGGGAGAGGATAGTCGAGCTAAAAACCTAGGAGATGCTATTAGGCAATTAACATACGCTTCGGATAAATTGCATACCTGTTTGCACGAAGGACTTGCTATTAAAGATAAACACTATTTCGCATTGTGGTCTTATAAAGTATACAGTAGCAATCGGTTTGATTTATTGGGAAATAGTCTCGCCATTTTATCGGGATTAGCCTCGACAGAAAAAGCTATCAACATGGTAAAATGGATAGAAAATGAGTGCGAAGCTATGCGTAAAAGAAAGGATTTGGCGATTGATGTGACACCCAATTTTTTTCCTTTTATCCAACCCGAAGATGCAGATTGGCTCCTGAGATATTCAGAATTTAATAAACCTGGTGATTATCACAATGGTGGGATTTGGCCTTTTATCAGTGGGTTTTATATTGCAGCTCTCGTTGCGGCAAAAGAATTTGATTTGGCGGAGAAAGAACTTCTAGTTTTGACAAACCTCATCAAGAAAGGCAGAAACGAGAAACTGGAATTCAGTTTTAACGAATGGTACAAGGCACAAACCGGAAAACCAATGGGCCAGGATTGGCAAACTTGGAGCGCTTCAAATTATCTGTATGCAGCAACCTGTGTTCAACAAAGAAGTACCCCATTTTTCAAAGATATTCGGTTGAAAGAATAATTACACAAATCCCCTCCCCAGGTAGTTGGACACAGCCTTCAAGTAAAAAAACTTAACTTTATTCATTAGGATTCTAACTCAAAAGAATCTGTGAATTATGTAACTCTAATCTGATTATATTCAACTTTTTCTATCCCATTTTAAATAACTTGAACTGTTGATTGGACTTATCTAAAACACATTAAAAAAAAATAAGAAAAGAGAAATGAAAATTGCTTTTGTAGCCACATATCCCCCACGAGAATGCGGAATAGGTACTTTTACTCAAAGTCTAGCTCATGCCATGATGAATAATGATGAGAATGAAATCATCATTATAGCAATGGATGATAGCCACGAGAATTATGCATTTCCATCTGAGGTAAAACTAAGCATACGTCAGGAACATCAAACTGATTATCTGAAAGCTGCCGATTTTATCAATCGTAGTGGAGCAGAAGTTTGTATTCTCGAACATGAATTTGGTATTTATGGCGGACAAAGCGGTGTATATATTTTACCACTTTTGCATCGTTTACACATTCCTTTGATTTCAACCCTACACACTATTCTTGAAACTCCATCATATACCGAAAAGGCCATTTTAAAGCAGATCTGTAAAATGTCTGACAAACTGGTTGTAATGAGCCATAAAGCCATTCAGTTTCTTGAAGATATTTACGATGTTCCCACTGAAAAAATCGCTAGAATAGAACATGGGGTTCCAGATATACATTTTGATAAAGATAGGTCAAGAACCGAATTGAAATTTAACAATAAAAAACTGCTTTTGACCTTTGGTTTCGTCGGGCGAAACAAAGGAATCGAAACTGTTATTAAAGCGTTGCCTCAGGTAATTGAAAAGCACCCGGAAGTGTTTTATGTGGTATTAGGGAAGACGCATCCAAACGTACTCAGAAGCGCTGGTGAAGAATACCGAAATTCTCTTAAGTCGCTCATAAAAACATTGGATCTTGGTGACCATGTCGCTTCTACTTAATGAGTTTATAGAAGAAAGGGAGCTCTTCAAATATCTGGCCGCTTGTGATATTTATATTACCCCATATATCAATGAAGCTCAAATTACTAGTGGGACCCTCACTTATGCCATGGGCTCTGGTTGTGTTGTAGTTTCCACTCCATATTGGCACGCGGCAGAATTGCTCACAGAAAATAAAGGATGTCTTTTTGATTTTAAAGATGACAAGGAATTGGCTAGGGTCTTGAATGAGTTGCTTGAAAAGCCTGACTTGATGAAGACCATTCAGCAGAAAGCTGCTGAATATGGGCAAGATATTATCTGGCCAAAGATCGGGCAGAGATACGAAGAGCTTGCTAAACAATTGATTTCTATACCTATACATCGTGAACCAAAAAAAGAAACCGACATCGACCTACTACTGATACCGCCCTTTTCATTAGTTCATATTAAAAGACTTACCGACGATACCGGCATAATTCAGCATGCAAAATTTGGAATTCCCAATTTGAAAGAAGGCTATTGTCTCGATGATAATTCCCGAGCGTTACTTATGGTTTGTATGGCCTATAAACAGAAAAAAAGTGCGCTTGCTTTAGAGTTGATGCCTATTTACCTAAGTTACATCCACTATATGCAAAACCAGAACGGAACCTTTCGGAATTTCCTAAGTTTCAACCGCAATTTTCTCGATGAAGTGGGTTCCGAAGATTCTTTTGCAAGAACCATCTGGGTACTTGGCTATCTTATGGGCAATGCCCCAAATGATGCGTATTACCAAACAGCAAGGTTAGTTTTCTTCGATGCTTCCCCTAATTTTGAAAAAATGAAATCTATCAGAGGTATTGCCAATACGATGATAGGTATAAGTTATTATCTCAAAACAAATCCTTCTGATGATGAGATGAAGATGAGCTTACTTAGAATGACGAACAATCTTATTGTACATTTCGAGCAAAACCAATCGGAAGGATGGAACTGGTTCGAATCACTTTTGGCCTATGATAATGGTATCTTACCTTTAGGCCTACTTCATGCTTCACAGGTTTTAGAAAATAAAAAAGCAAAAGATGTTGCATTCGAAGCTCTAGATTTTCTTACTACGCATACCTTCAAAGATGGGTATCTTTCAGTAATTGGCAACAGGCGGTGGTTTGTCAAAGATAAAGAGCGTTCGATCTATGCCCAACAACCTATTGATGTCATGGCGATGGTGCTTATGTACCATCAAGCTTTCGTTATGACTGGACAAAGAAAGTATTTGGAAAAACTTTTCACTTCGTTTATGTGGTTCTTGGGCGAAAACGACCTCCGCCTAAGTTTATACGATTTTGAAACTAAAGGCTGTTGTGATGGCATTGAAGATTACGGTGTTAATCGAAATCAAGGTGCCGAAAGTTCATTGGCGTACCTCATCTCTCACCTTACTGTGTTGCAGGCTTATGAAGAATCTTATCACTTTCGTGAATCCCTAGTTTCTGACAAATAATAGGTTTACATAATAAATAGGTTTGAAATAAGTCGAACGATATAGGAAATAATCATTGAATAACATTAAAGTATCCGATTATTCACCCTAGTCTTAAATTATGGCAAGAATTTAAAACATTCTTCTGACCTCATAACAGGAATAGATAACATTTATTCTTTCAAGCCTTCCATCAAGGCAGCCATTTCCACAACGCCATAAGTGGTAGAATAATCTGAAACCGCATAGGGAAGAATCAAGTTGTTGTTATGGATGAGGGAGCCGCACGAATACACAACATTAGGAACGTAGCCTTCCCTTTCAATTTCTAGAGGTATTAATAGAGGTTCTTTGAGACGGCCAATTTCTTTGGTTGGATCGTCCAAGTCGAAAAGTGACGCGCCAATGCAGTAGCGTCGCATAGGCCCAACCCCGTGAGTAATTATCAACCAACCATTCTCGGTCCATAAAGGAGAGCCACAATTTCCTATTTTTGTAAATTCCCAAGGATACTTCGGTTTCTGAAGAAGGATAGGATTATTCCAGAGTGTATTTCTATCAGAGTACATGATATAATTATTGACCCCGTCCAATCGCGAGAGCATAGCATATTTATCATTTATTTTTTTAGGAAATAGCGCCAAATTTTTTCCCATTGCTCCCTTTCCATGCAAAGGCATAATCCTAAATGAATAAAAATCATCAGTAGAAAGAAACTTTGGTAAGATAGTATGTCCATTATATGCGGTGTAAGTGGCATAAAATTTTACGGTACCATCGTCTTCAACAAAATGAACAAAACGGGCATCTTCTATTCCATTACTTTCAGATTCTGAGATGGGATAAATCACGCGTTCACTAATATCAGAACCTCTTTGAAATTCAATATCATAATAGGAATCCACTAACCATGTGATTTCATCAAGAGCAAGTCTTTTCTCGATACTTATATCTGGATCTTTTAATATTTTGTTTACCGAATTTTTTAGAGCGTAATATTCAAAATGATCAGGTAGATCCTCTACAATGACCTTGGAATACTTTTCAGGGATTTTCATCTCCTTCATTTTCTTGACGAATCTTCCCTTATGATACGATTTCTTTTGCGAGACTTCTGCCATATCCATTGATCTGCCAATTTTCATGAGATGCATATCGTTATTCTTATCTATAATTGCCCTTCTAAATACGATGGATGAGATATGCCCTTCGCCGGTTGCTCTGAACGAAATTATTACGCGCAATTCACCTTCTTCCAAGTAAGATTGATCTATATCGGGAATAATAGACGGGTTAAAAAGAGCAGTAGATTCAAGAGCAAATTCCATAGTAAGATAGGAACCAATTAACATTTTTCGCTCATCAGACATGTCTTCAAACTTTACGTGCATTTGCTCAATCAGTCCTCTAATATTACTGCAATGCCTATTAAAGACTCTTGTAATATTTCGGTTTCTACTGGCGAATTCACGTAAAGTTTGTTCCAACGACGCGTGCACCTCTTTTTCTTTCATGGCAAATACAAGTGCAAGCATATTCTTCGTTCCATCGTCACCATTCATAAAATATCGTGCAATAACCCTACTGGAATCGGGAATAAACTTTAGTTCTTTTCTTGTTACTTGAACTCTCATTTGAAGAAATTTGATCATGTAATTTACGTTTAATAATAATCACACAATTAATTTTAATGCTATAATTATGCTAAAATTTACAGCTATAAAAGTGCCAAAATGATCAGTCAAGTTTTAATACTTTTCTAGGAAAACGCTTTTACAATGAAGTGTAATTCCGCACGATACAGTGGTGTGGGAAAAATATGTTTCATTAAATCATGCAAATATTACTGTGATCTTTGCCTCATTATGGGTCATTCTCAAAAGTTGTGTGTGAATTGAAATAGAAATCTGATTTTTGCTTTTTAAAACCACGCTTTGGACAATTATCTCAATCTACGGAAAATCATTCTTCCCGAATTTTTAATCAATCACTTTGATCCGTCCCAAAATAACCGTACAGGTTTATCTTTAAATGGTGATATGTGTAATAATAACCAACAGGAATAATGACTCTTCAGAAACCTTGTAAAAGCAACGGCAATAGTTATAGAATTTTGGATGTATAAATGAAGCATCTATGGAGTATTGTCGACATGGAGTCGGCCTAAAGCGACATACGATCTGAAAATAAAAGGGCAAATTATACTTCCGAAAATATTTTCAGAGAGGAAAGGTATACCTGTAGAATTGCCTAGTGCTAATATACAACATTGTAATGCTGTTGTCAAGTTGCGGAGTAAATTAGTCCCATTCTACTAGGTGTGACCTGGGATTTAAAAATTGGGCAATGCCTCATTTTCAAAGTTAATAATTTTCAGAGAATAGTTTAGATATGAAAGAGAGCAGGATATTTTTTTTTTTGCAGACAAACAACAATCTTTACATAAACACAACATTATGCTTGATCCCTCATTATGCTTTATTTGAAGCTTTTAGAAAATTGGCCCAATTATTTTTCTGGAGATATCCTAGTTCTTGTATTTGAGCAGTCTATCTAAATCTTTGATAATTTTCTTCGAAAAAAATGGTACATCATCTATAATGGATGCGCCCGTTATGGCATCGACATTTTTCATTTTTTCAAGGCCATTCCACGAAGTTGTCAATACCACCATTTTATTTTTCAACTTCAAATTTTTGTCCATAAAAGATTGTACAGTCTCGGGTGGGGCACCTGCCTCCCACCTGAATATTAGCAGAATGGCATCAGAATCTGCAGCTTCTGTATTTGACAAAGCTGCGATATCGATAACCTCAACACTTATGGGGGTAGACTTGTAACGCTCAGATATTACTGCAGTAATCGAATCTTTAAAAGGACTGCCCTGTGTGGCGATTAATAGTTTTCGGTCTAAACTAGGAGAATTGACCTCATAGGTTTGGATAGTCCTTACTGAATCATTCTGTTTGTACCAATATAAAACAAGTAAAAATACACCTATTAGAAGGGTGATAATCAATACAAGTTTTTGTCCAAACTTTAAGCTTTTCATTTTTTAGATAACTTCTTTCAGATATAATTATTAAGCTTCTATCTTGAGGATTAATTTACAATTCTATCTAATGATAATTTGTGAATTCTTCATTTTAGACCTTCTCAATTTAGTGATAATAATCTACTCATATCGCAAAGCATCAATAGGATTCAATTTTGCAGCTTTTCTCGCAGGAAAATAACCTAAAGCAACAACTATAAAAAAAGAAAACCCAAAACCTATTAGTAGAGAATACATGGAAGTTGGGATAATAAGTTTGCTTAACTTATAGACAAGCTTGTTTTCTAAAATACTTAAAATACAACCCATTAATCTTATCGTAAGGATTTCAAAAAAACTGTATCAATCTAACACATTAAGTTGCTGAATTGGTCAATTGCATACCTATTAAGATTACTGGTTATTCAAATCATTATAAATGTCCTTAAAATATCTCCCTAGGGAAATTGTGAAAAGTCTAATTCTAAAATCAAAACATTTTCAATCAGTTTCCCCAGAGAATATATTGTACAACTATCTATTCGAGTATAAATAGTTCTTCTATATAAAGAATAATCACCATTGGGATGGGAAATTCAACATCGCTCAACTCAATAATTTTACTAATAATTGAATTGGAATTCCAAGTGATTATCTCTTAATTACTTTTTTAAAAATTTTCATTCCATTGTTTTCTATGGATATAATGTAAACACCCTTAGATAGAAATAAACTATTCCAACTAAATGACTTATCATTTTGAATTTTGGAGTAAACAGTTCTACCGAGTAAATCGGTTACTTTGAAAGTATAATCTCCTGTTACATTTTTAGGAAGTATCACGTTTAGTTCTTCCGAAAACGGATTAGGATAAACAACGAAATTTGATTCAACAATATCTTCAATACCTAAAGAATGATTTATTTTGAAAGCAGGTGAAATTACTTGTTTCTGTTTATTTCCGCCTGCATCTGAACATATTACTTTCAAATCATACCAAACATTATCGTTTGCATTTGTAATACTTCCAAGAGATGCTTCGTAATAATCTCCGAAAGCTGGCATTTGGAAATAATCTGGGTTTTCGGTAAGTCCAAGTTCTTTCCATTCGTTTTCATTGTGAACACTGTAAGATACCGTTACATTATTTCCCTCTTCATAAGCATAATAATCACCTCCCGTTGGAATAGTTTTATATTTGAAATCTCCAGCGGCCAATCTTAGGTTCGCTCCTATATTAGAGTCAAAAATGCTTGTAACTTGGTCATCAGAATCACGAAATTGTAAATGTTGCAAAGTTGGTGGTGCATCATTTCCACCTCCAGTAAATGAAATAGAGGTTGTATTTGTTCCCTGAAGTCCATCAATTAAAGTGTTGGCATTAGTCATTATTACTTCTATTTCGCCACCAGGTATATTATAAGATTCAAAATCCTTATAAGAACCAGAAAACACCACATTTCCATTCTGTTTTACAACTATTTGGGTTGCTAAATAATCACTTTCTCTGGTTTCGCCATAACGTCCTCTACTTGAAGTTTTAAAATTATTTCCTATGAAACCTGTAACAGTAATAGGAACATTGTTGCCAAGTACTACAGAAGAAGTAGTAGTATTATCAAAAGAAAATCTGGGATGGAAAGGAAGTAATTTGATTTGGCTATTTTCCAATACAAAATAATCATCTCCTAAAAATGGTAATACTGCATAATTCGGATCTCCATGTGAATTAAAAGACTCGTCACCGGAGCCATAAAAAATTCCTCCGTTGCCATCTGAATAAACAGGGTTCCCTTTTGTTAAGAATTCTATTCCACCTGTAGTTGGGCTATTTTCTACATAACGATCAATAACGGCAGGAATTACCAACAGATCTACAGGATCACCATCAAGAGGATTATTTATATGAGCTCTAAAAGGGGCATCGCCAGGATTTATAACTCCTCCAGCACCCAATGCCCAGCTATTCAATAAATTACCATTGAAAGTAGTTGCAGTAGCGTAAGCCGGCGCAAGCGGATCATCAGCCACCTGAGTGGGTTGGAACATTTCTGTATGGTAGCTCCAAGCCGCCGGATTATTCTCTATGGAAACGGGTCCATCTATTCCAGAGATAGTTTCAAACTTACTAAAATAACTTCCTTGTGGGAAACTGCTGCCCATCAGAGTTTCTATAACTGAATAACGAGAACTCACATTATTAATGTAAAAGTTCCAATCGGCATCTTGTACAAAAATGTAATATTCCCCGAACATGGCAGTGTTCATAGGATTAAAGTAAAGAGAGCGGAAAAAAAAGATATAACTTCCATTTCCTGGGTCTGCTTTTAAAATTACTCCGTTTTCATCATAGACTGCTGTAGAAAAGTAGTTAATAGCATCCGCTGAATTAATTTGGAGAGTCGTGTTTTCCTGAATACTTTGTTGCTCTTTTATAATGACTCGTCTCTTATCGGGATCATTAAGGGGCAGAAATTCCGAGATTATATCATAAGTTCCTGCGGGAACATTTACAACAAAAGGGTCCGGAAGGTCATAATAAGACCAAGTGTGCATATAACCAGTTTCGTTAAATAACACAACCGATGGATTGATGTATAGACTTTCATCATAGGTGAAGTTAATAGTTAAGTTAACATTGGCTGTCGCGTTTTCAGCTTTCTGTGTATTCTCTGCGGAATTTTTAATGAAAACCTTATCGCGGTTTTCATCTAAAACCTTTGTATAGCCACTTCCATCGAAATTAGGTTTGTAGTTTGTGTTCTCATTCAAAGTGCCTGAGTTATGTTCTGTAATAATTTGCTGTGCGGATACCGAAAATCCTCCAAAAAGAAGTAAAAGGCTTAGTATTCCGAAAAAATGGAATGTTCTTGAAAAATAAAAGTTTTTCATAATCATTAAGTATTAAGTATTAAAATTTTGAAATTAGTCGATTATTAATGCGCTATGTGTTGGATGAAAATTTCGTTTTATGGTTACAATCTTATTGTCTTTTCTTCTTCAAATCACCTTATATTAAAAGAGGTAGCCGAATACATCCATAATTAAAGAAGATGAGTTACTTCAATCAAACTAATACGACTATTTGATTGGTTACAATATCGTACAACCAAATTGTCAACTTTAATCTGCAACATCTCTAATCATTTCTATATTAATTATAATTGCTCTTTTGTAACTGATGTTACTAGTGGAACTAACTAAACAAGCTATTTTTGCCATATAAGACCAAAAGCATGGAATTAATAGAAGTCTTTGGATATATAAGTGCATTAGCTATTGGAATATCATTAGGCCTAATAGGTGGCGGAGGGTCTATTTTGGCAGTACCTGTTTTGGCATATTTATTTTCAATAGATGAAAAAGCGGCGACTGCTTACTCTTTATTTATCGTTGGAGCTAGTTCATTAGTTAGGGGGTTAAAACAACATTTTAAGGGCTATGTAGATTGGCAAACTGCAATTGTATTTGGTATTCCCGCATTAATTGGGGTAACATTAGTAAGATCTTACGTAATACCGGCATTACCAGAAATCCTATTTTCCGTTGTCGGTTTTGAATTTACAAGACGAATGGGAATGTTCGGTCTTTTCGCGTTGTTGATGATTCCAGCGGGATTTTCAATGCTGAAGCCAAAAAAAGAGTCAACAAACAGGATAAAAAAAGTAAAGTACAATTATCCTTTAATATTGATTGAGGGGTTAGTTGTTGGAGCTATTACGGGATTAATTGGTGCGGGTGGTGGTTTTTTGATAATCCCAGCTCTAGTAATATTGGCTAATGTAAAGATGAAAGTTGCCGTGGGTACGTCACTAATTATTATCGCCTTTAAATCGCTAATTGGTTTTTTCTTGGGAGACGCATTAACAATGACAATAGACTGGGGCTTTCTAATGTTGTTTACTGGTTTATCTTTTGTTGGTATCTTTATAGGCAGTTACTTGAGTAATTTTATAGATGGAGAAAAATTGAAAAAGGCTTTTGGTTACTTTATTTTTGCAATGGCCATATTTATCTTCTATATGGAGTTTATAGTAAATAGAGTTATCTAACCAATGATACTTTACCGTTTAGATAGAACTTATATTTTTGAACAATTAAACCTTTTTTTAAAACAATGAAAACTTCAATAACAGTACAAAACTTGAAATGCGGTGGTTGTGCAAACACAATAACCTCTAACCTATCTTCCATTAAAAACATTTCTGACGTGGAAGTAGCTATAACGGAAAGTATCGTAACTTTCAAATACATAGATGCAGCAGACGCTATAACGGTTAAAGAAAAATTGAGAAATTTAGGATATCCGTCAATAGAAGATTCAAATTCATTTACGTCAAAGGCAAAGTCATTTGTAAGTTGTGCTACGGGCAAGTTTTCAAAATAAAGCATTCTAAAATGAAAAAGCAATAGCACACTTTTATCATTAGGCTTACTCATTTTGGACGATAGCTCACAAGACTACAAGTCTATCCTCATCCTAATTACGGCAAAATGAAATTACAATCAGAAGATTATATATTAGTTGGCTTACAAGGTTTTTTATTTAGTGCCTATATTTTTAATATTACATTAATAGATATCATAATCTCAGGAGCATTAAGGAAAACCGGTCTAGTAATTTCTATTATCGGTGTTCTGGTTTTTATCATCTCTCTTTTCCAATTAAACAAAAACCTATCACCTTTTCCAACTCCCAAATCAAACTCCCTGCTCATTCAAAGTGGATTATACAAATATATAAGGCATCCTATCTACACTGGTATACTCTTAAGTTTTGGAGGATATTCTTTTTATAGCGTTTCGCTGTACAGAATGATTATCACTATTCTTCTCTTGCTGCTTTTTATTATTAAATCAGCTTACGAAGAAAAAAAATTGATTGAAAAATTTAGCGGTTACCATACATATAAAACCAAAACGGGAAGGTTTTTTCCAAAATTATTTAAGCAATAACAATAGAAGTTTTTTGGAACAAAATGTAATTCATGTTTTATTAAATATATATGAAAATTGATTACACCCGAGTTATTGATTTAGATGCATTTACAATGAATATGTAGCCAAAATTTAATTGTGTAACTTGTGTTACTGTGTAGAACATCATAATAGTTTAATTTTATTGAAAATATAAAAACAATAATAAAAAATAATCATTATGGAAACAAATCTAGAAATGCAGGCAGTAAATTCAATGCCAAGGATTGGTGACAAAGCACCAGATTTTGAAGCGGTTACAACAAAAGGAAATATAAAGTTTTCAGACTTTGCCAAAGATAAATGGGTTGTTATGTTTTCACATCCAGCAGATTTTACTCCCGTATGTACCACCGAATTGAGTGGCTTTGCAAAACGTAAAAGTGAGTTTGATGCCCTAAACACCCAACTTTTAGGCTTAAGCATCGATAGTATCCACGCACATTTGGGCTGGGTTCAAAACGTAAGAGAAAATACTGGAGTGTATTTTGATTTTCCAATTATCGCAGATATAGACATGAAAGTTGCGAAATTATATGGGATGCTTCAGCCTAATGAAAGTGAAACAGCTGCTGTACGTGCAGTTTTCTTTATTGATCCTGCAAAGAAAATACGTTTGATAATGTATTATCCATTAAATGTTGGTAGAAATATGAATGAGATTTTACGTGCTTTGGAAGCGCTCCAAATTTCAGACGAACATAAAGTAGCAATGCCTTTAGATTGGAAAAAAGGAGACAAAGTAATTGTTGGTTCACCAAAAACTTTGGACGAACTTAACGCACGGCTAGCAGACGATTCACTCGAAAAAGTGGATTGGTATTTGGCAATGAAAAATCTTTAATTCTTAAAATATTATATAAAAACAATCTCATTGATCATGAAAATAAAACAATTCCAAGATAAACCATTAGCTCATTACTCTTATGCTATAGTTAGCGAGGGTAAAATGGCTTTAGTAGATCCAGCCAGAAACCCCATGCCCTATTATAAATATGCAGAAGAAAATAACGCTAAAATCGTAGCGGTCTTTGAAACCCATCCGCATGCTGACTTTGTAAGCAGTCATTTACAAATACACAAAGAAACGGGAGCAACTATCTATGTAAGTAAGTTAGTAGGTGCAAATTATCCTCATAAGACATTTGACGACGGGGATACGCTTAAATTTGGAAAGATAACTTTTTCAGCTATTAATACCCCTGGACATTCTCCAGATGGTATTACAATAATTGCCAAAGATGAAAATGAAAAACATGCAATGTTCTCTGGGGATACTTTATTTATTGGTGACGTTGGAAGACCAGATTTACGTGAAAATGCCGGAAATATGAGAGCCACAAGAGAAAAACTGGCAAAAAGTATGTATGATACCGTTCAAACTAAATTTAATCATTTACCAGATGATACCCTTCTATATCCTGCTCACGGAGCAGGTTCACTATGTGGCAAAAACATGAGCACGGATTCTTCAAGCACCTTGGGTAATGAACGAATAGGTAATTGGGCTTTCAAAAAACAAACAGAACAACAGTTTGTGGAATATATTTTAAGTGATCAGCCTTTTATTCCTTCTTATTTTGGTTATAATGTTGATATCAATAAGAACGGCGCAAGTATTTTCGATAAGAATATAGGTGATGTTTCTTTAATGATTGGAATCGATAGTCTTCCAGAAAATAGTTTAATTATCGACGTTCGCGATGAGACGGAGTTTAAAAAGAACCACCTTCTAGGAAGTATAAATATTATGGCACGTGATGAGGATGACAAAGTAGAAACATGGCTTGGGGCAATTGTAAAACCGAATGAAAAATTCTATTTAGTTTTAAATTCAATCACCGATCGAGACGAAGTAATTGAACGTATTGCTAAAATAGGATATGAAACCCAGATTGAAGCGGTTGTAACACTTGCAGATAAGTCTTTTACAAAATCGGATGAGTTTAATTTTGAGAATTTCAATAAGAATAAAGATGCTTACACAATTATAGATATTAGAAATAAGAGTGAAGTTGCAGAAGGTAAGTTTTTCCAAAATGCAATAAATATACCTCTCAACGAATTGAGAGATTCTAAAGACTCTATTCCAACAAACAAACCTATAATTGTGCATTGTGCTGGGGGTTACAGAAGCACTTCTGGAAGCAGTATTGTAGCTAATATGATTGACAATGTTGCTGTACTTGATTTAAGCCAAAAAGTAAATGATTTTAAAAATGGGAATGATCTTAAAATTATAGCTGATGCAACCAATTGAAATTATATGTGACAAGCTTATATAAAAACAAAAACTAAGTTGTAAGCTATCTAATTAAAATTTCAAATCTAAAGTAACAAAAAGGACGTTTTTATAAGCGTCCTTTTCTCTTATGTAACAATCATTACTAAGTCATTGGCTGTTTATTTATAAATTTGATTAATTAATAACCAATATTATATGGAAGACATGCTTTTTTATGATAGAATGCAATTTGCATTTACTATCACTTTCCACTATCTGTTTCCGCAGTTGACCATGGGGCTATCTCTAATGATCGTCTATTTTAAATGGAAATTTCTAAGAACTCAAATTGATAAATACAACGACGCGGCTAAATTTTGGATGAAGATTTTCGCGCTCAACTTTGCAATGGGGGTTGTTACCGGAATTCCTATGGAATTTCAGTTTGGAACCAATTGGGCTAAATTTTCTGAACTCACTGGAGGCATTATTGGTCAAACCCTTGCTATGGAAGGGATGTTCTCCTTTTTTCTTGAATCTTCATTTTTGGGATTATTCCTTTTTGGAGAAAAGCTAATGGGTCAAAAGTTACATTTCTTAACTGGTTTCCTTGTGTTTCTGGGGTCTTGGGCAAGTGGCTATTTAATAATAGCCACCCATTCCTGGATGCAATATCCCGTTGGTTATGAAATATTAGAAAATGGGAAATTTGTGCTCAATAATTTTGGTGCGCTGTTCTCCAACCCTTGGTTATTACCTTCATTTTTACACAATCAATTGGCTTCAGTTATCACATCATCCTTCGTGATGGCAGCTATTGGAGCCTTCTATCTATTAAATAATAAGCATAATGAATTCGGAAAACTTTTCGTAAAAACGGGTATTATTTTTGGTTTGATTTCAAGCGTATTGGTAGCTTTTCCAACTGGGGATTGGACCGCTAAAAATGTTGCCAAACACCAGCCTGTAACTTTTGCAGCTATGGAAGGTATTTTTGAAACCGAAGATGGTGGCTCAGAAATCATCTTGATTGGTCAACCAGATATGGAAAATAGAAAACTCGACAATAAAATAGCAGTGCCAAATGTATTGAGCTTTTTAACATACCAAAGATGGGATGCGCAAGTGAAAGGTTTAAATGAATTTGATGAAAGTGTGCACCCAACTAATGTTCCTGGTCTATATTATTCATATCATATTATGGTTGGTTTAGGCACTATCTTTATTGGGCTAATGCTTCTCGCAGGTGTACAACTATTTCGAAAAAAACTCTATACTACTAAATGGATTTTATGGTCGTTGATGTTTATGCTACCATTTCCATATATCGCTAATACCGCAGGCTGGTACACTGCTGAATTGGGTAGGCAACCCTGGCTTGTTTACAATCTCTTGCGAACAGCCGATGGTATTTCACCGACCGTTTCTTCAGGAAATACATTGTTTACTTTACTTGGATTTATTGGACTTTATCTCCTACTGGGACTATTGTTTATTATGCTTGCTGGAAAAATCATCAACAAAGGACCTGAAACCTCAAAACAAATCTAGTTATGGAATTATTCTGGTATATCGTTATTATGACTATGTTAACCATCTATGTAATTCTGGATGGGTATGATTTTGGCGCAGGTATTATTCATTTATTCTTCGCCAAAACCGAGAAAGACAAAAAAGCAATCACAAATGCTATTGGCCCATTCTGGGATGCAAATGAGGTATGGCTTATTGCTGTCGGTGGAGTTTTATTTTTTGCCTTTCCTACCTTGTATGCAGCATCTTTCAGCGGCTTTTACCTACCATTGATCATGATTTTGTGGCTCCTAATTTTCAGGGCAATCGGTTTGGAATTGCGAGGGCAAATCCCCAATAAGATGTGGAAAACTATTTGGGATAAAGCATTTGGAATTGCAAGTTTACTCTTGGCCTTATTTTTTGGAATTGCATTAGGAAACATTGTTAGAGGTGTCAATTTGGGAATGGTCACTAATGGGGTTTCTGCCCACGAGCCACATTATTTCTTTTTGCCATTATGGAATTCAACTTTCAGTCCCCACGCAGAACATTTGGGGATAATCGATTGGTTTACATTACTGTTAGGAATTATTGGGGTTGTAGCATTAACAATTCATGGAGCCAATTGGATTGTTTTTAAAACCAATTCAGGATTAAATGAGAGGCTAAAGAAAGTAGTTGTCAATCTAAATTTTGTATTGCTGGCCTTGGTAATAATCTCGTTATTAACTTGGCATATTATTGAACCAAAACCTTTTCATAACTTTATAAAATATCCTTGGTTATGGATCTTTCCACTTATCGCGTTCATGGGGCTTTTCGGTTTGTTTAAAGTCAATTCATTTAAAAAAGACGGTTTAGGATTCTTGTTTTCATCTTTGTTTCTATTTGGTGGATTAACTACTACTGTGGCTTCGATATTTCCAAAGGTTTTACCTTCAACTAACGATGTAAATCCGTCATTAACGGTATATAATGTCGCAGCTCACGATTATGGTTTAGCTGTAGGTGTGTATTGGTTCGTTATTGCAGCAGTTTTGGTCGCTGTCTATATGTTCGTTCAGTATCGCATCTTTAGAGGTAAAATGGACGATTTAGGTTATGGAGAACATTAAATGTATTAATGGAAATCATTTGTTATGACAGAAACACTTATTTCGATCATTAGTATTTTCATTGGTATCCTTGGGGCGAATTTATTGAGTTTACTAAATAAAAAATTTAGCCTCGGCTTTACTGGAAATACAATCGCAGGAATATTTGGGAGTATCTTCTTTATCAAAATATTTGGAAGACTTGGTTTTGACGCTATGTCAATAATGAAGTCTGGAGAAGTGAATAGCTTATTATTTACAATAAATATGTTGGTGTCTTTATTAGGGGGTGCGATCGGATTAATTGCTACCAAGCTAATTATAGGTAAATTGAATAAAAAAAGATAGTGTCTAAATAACCACCCACCTATTTAATTATTGAAGAAATTAAACAATCATAAATGCTAGCATGCTTCTAGATCGAATAGTATTATATTTTAGAGAAACACTTAGTTTTTCGGAATAAATAACTTAAAATTTTCATCACAAAACCTTTGGAATATTTTCTAGATTCATCATATTTGAATATATTTCTAATCCTAGAATAAATATTCCTGACTTATCTTTCAAAACATACTTCCATGAGCAATTACCACATAAAAAATCTAGAAGAATATTTTCAAGTATATCGAAAATCGGTACGCGACCCCGAGAATTTTTGGGAAGAAATAGCCGAAGAGAATTTTATATGGCGGAAACGGTGGGATAAAGTGCTTGAATATGATTATTCAAAATGCGAGTTCTCCTGGTATAAAGGGGCCAAGCTTAACATTACAGAAAACTGCATCGATCGACATTTATATACCCATGCCGATAAAACTGCCATTATTTTTGAGCCCAATGACCCTTCAGAAATGGCTGAACATATTAGCTATCGTCAACTTCACGATCGAGTTTGTAGGTTTGCAAATGTATTGCTGAACCATGGAGTCCAAAAGGGTGATCGCGTTTGTATTTATTTACCAATGATTCCCGAATTAGCTGTTTCATTATTAGCATGTGCACGTATAGGTGCCATTCATTCAGTGGTTTTTGCAGGATTTTCTTCCTCCGCTCTTTCTATGCGTATCAATGATTCTGACTGTAAAATGGTTATCACTAGTGATGGCTCCTTTCGCGGAAGCAAAACAATAGACTTAAAAGGGATTGTAGATGAAGCATTGGAAAGTTGCGATGGTGTAAAAACAGTTTTGGTGGCTAAAAGAATAAATTCTGAAATACCGATGAAAGAAAATCGGGATAAGTGGTTACAACCATTATTGGATGCTGCCAGCAATGAATGTGAACCCGAGATAATGGACGCTGAAGATCCACTATTTATATTATACACTTCCGGTTCAACTGGAAAGTCCAAGGGAATGGTACATACTATCGCCGGATATATGGTTTTTACCGCCCATACATTCAAAAACGTATTCCAATATCGGGAGAACGATGTCTTTTGGTGTACCGCAGATATTGGTTGGGTAACAGGTCATAGCTATATTGTATATGGTCCACTTGCCAATGGCGCAACCACTGTTCTTTTTGAAGGGATCCCCTCCTATCCAGATTTTGGAAGATTCTGGGAGGTTATTGAAAAACATAAAGTCAATCAGTTTTACACTGCACCTACTGCTATTCGTGCTTTAGCCAAAGAACAGTTGGATTTTTTAGAAAAGCATGATCTTTCCTCCCTTAAAGTTTTGGGGAGTGTTGGTGAGCCTATTAACGAAGAAGCGTGGCATTGGTACAATATTAATATTGGCAAGAAAAACTGTCCTATAGTAGATACATGGTGGCAAACAGAAACCGGTGGGATTATGATTTCGCCCATTCCCTATTCCACACCAACCATTCCCACATATGCAACTCTCCCATTACCAGGAATTCAACCTGCTCTAATGGATGAAAATGGCAAAGAACTAAAAGGAAATTCAGTTAACGGTAGATTGTGTATCAAATTTCCATGGCCAGGAATGGCTCGGACTATATGGGGCAATCACCAACGCTATAAGGAAACTTACTTTTCTACTTTTGAAAATTATTATTTTTCAGGCGATGGAGCACTTCGCGATAGTACTGGTTATTATCGAATCACCGGCCGGGTAGATGACGTTATAATAGTTTCTGGTCATAATCTTGGCACTGCGCCTATTGAAGATGCCATCAATGAACATCCAGCAGTTGCTGAAAGTGCTATCGTAGGGTTTCCGCACGATGTTAAGGGAAATGCCCTCTATGGCTTCGTCATTCTCAAAGAAACAGGTGAAGGTCGTTTACACGATAATTTGCGCATAGAAATAAACCAAATTATCACTGAGCATATTGGACCTATTGCCAAACTGGACAAAATTCAGTTTACAACTGAATTGCCCAAAACAAGAAGTGGGAAAATAATGCGCCGCATTTTAAGAAAAATTGCTGAAAAAGACACGGGTAACTTAGGTGATATCTCCACACTTCTTAATCCTGAAGTGGTCCAGAAAATAATGGATGAAGCTCTTTAAAGAGTTCTCTGCATAGTATTGTTATTCTAAAACTTCTTACATTTTGATGGGAACAATGCAGCGCATTTTCAAAGCGAATAGAACCTTTGATGTATATCTTTGGAAAAAATAAAATTTCATGAAATTTATATCATTGGCTTTTTTTCTTGTGCTATTTCATTCTTGTAAACAAGAGAAAAAGCAACTCACTGCTCAACAGATTATTGATAAAACAATCGAAATCGCTGGTGGCCAAAAGTACGATAACGCAATTATCGAATTTACTTTTCGCGATACTAAATACAGTAGTAAGCGATATAATGGACAGTTTGAACTTACTCGAAGCAAGACGGACTCTTTAGGAATGGTTAAGGATGTACTGGGCAATAATGGCTTTCAACGTTTCCTAAATGAAAATATGGTAGTGTTGCCTGATTCTACAGCAATAAAATACGCCAATTCCGTAAATTCTGTTCATTATTTCGTTCAATTACCCTATGGGCTTAATTCGGATGCAGTAGAAAAAGAATTAGTTGGCCAAGCACAGATTAAAGGACAGAAATATTATGAAATAAAGATAACCTTTAAGCAAAATGGCGGCGGTATCGATCACGAAGATGTTTATATATATTGGATAAATCAGAAAGACTTTACGATTGATTATTTAGCATATAAATATTACACAGGAGAAGGAGGAATACGCTTTAGAGAAGCATATAATCCAAGGACAGTTGGAGGTTTACGTTTTGTTGATTACAAGAACTACAAAATAGAACCTTGGGAATCAGTCGATTTAAAAAGTGTGGGCAACCTATTTAACGAAGGAAAACTTGAACTTCTTTCAGATATCAAAACTGAAGATATCTCTGTGGACACATCCGAAAATTAATATTTCCATAAACATCAAGCTAAAACGATATGAATATTTTTAAAATAATATTAAAAAAACTGCTTATTCTTGTATTTTTAACACTCTATCCTGAATTTGTTTAAAAAATGTAAGCGTTTTATTTGTTAAAAATTTAACTTATCAATACCTTTATAAGGCTGATATTATATTTTTTTATTAACACTCAATCTTTTCGCTATGGTTTGGACTATTCTTTTTCTTTTCCTGACAGTAGTGGCGGGTATTCTTGGATTTTTAGGTTTGGGATTCGGGCCAATCGAGCCCGCCAAGGTTGGATTTTACATCCTGAGTGTATTCTTGGTAATTTCCTTTTTATGGGAACGTCGTAAAAAGCGAAAACGGTATTATGAATAAACATTAAATTTGTAAAAGATCAATAGCACTAAGTTTCATTGATCTTTTTTATTTTCTAAAAACTAATTTATTCTGTTGAACTTTAGTGATAAATATTTTCAATCTATAAAAAGTTTATTTTAATAACACTACATTCAGCAAATAAAACTCCCCCCAATGAATTCTATAGAAGTTAACTCGCTGCCACTAAAAGATGTGATTCGAGATATTGCCAAGCTTTTCAAAATCCCCTATTCCGAAAATTGCGGAGAATACTTGCTAAAACTTCCGCCATCAGTGGGTGAAGGTAGTATTCGGGGAATTAATTTTGAAGGAGGGCTCGGACTAATCCAATACGATTGCCTTTTTAATGAGGATATGGAAATACATTTTATTGTTAACAATATTCATCCTCTAAAATTCCTATACATAGCCGAGGGTATTTTATTGCATCGTTTTGAAAACGAAGAAAATTTTAATACGATTGAACAATATCAAAATGCAATTGTAGCCAGTAGCAAAAAGAATGGTCATGTGCTATTTTTTAAAGCAAACCAGAAAACAAAAGTGAACAGTCTCGAGATTGAAAGAGAAAAATTTCAATCTAAAATGGAATGTGATATAAAAAGTCTGGACAGTGAGCTGGAAAAACTTTTCAAGGATATCAAGGCCACTGGAGCTTTTTATTACAGTGGGAACTACAGTTTAGGCATTGCAGATATTCTGACGGATATGTTAGAATTTTCTGCTGAAAACTTCACTAGAAAACTTTTTCTGCAAGGAATGGCCTATCAAATTCTAACCCATCAAATCCTACAGTATCAGGATGATCAAATGGACGAAATCAGCCGAACCCTTCTTCGTTCTTCCGAATTAAAACAGATTCACAAAGTATCTTATCTTATTGAAAGCAACATCTCAGATATACCAACAGTGGAAAATCTGGCAAGAATAGCAGGACTTAATGTGAACAAGTTACAGGCAGGTTTCAAAAAACTTTATGGAACCACTGTGAACAACTTTGTTCAATTGAAAAGATTGGATGCTGCTTATAACCTGCTAACAAAAACAGATTTGACAATTTCTGAAATAGTCAGCGCAATTGGACTTTCTAGTAAAAGTTATTTTTCAAAGATTTTTAAGGAAAAATATTCCATCTCACCGTCGGAGTTTCGTAAAAAACATAGAAATCAATAAAAAAACCCCGATCAAATTATCTGATCGAGGTTTTCTTTTTCATAGCAACATTTATTAATAGCTAAGTTAATAAATCCATTCTCATTTTATTGACTCAAAAGAATCAAATTTTAACTCGAAAAAAATTAAATTTTTTAGGATATTTATAAATTCACACTCATTCTTGTAATACGCTCCTTACAATAACATTGGCTTATCCTAAGCTAGTGAACATTCTTATTGGAATTAAGGTTACATTTTCAGTAAATAACCATAATTTTATATTATATTTATGTTCCATTCTTTTCATTTCCTCTCAGTTTTATATCCCCACAATAAGAAACCCCTTTCTCATTGTGTTGTTAAGGGGTTTCCCCATTTCTAATAATCTGAAATTAATTTTTTAAATTCATTATCGATATTCGTTTCCCAATTGAAAGTCGCGTTAATATTGCTTTAACGATCTCTCCTCTGATTTTGATTTTGAGTGCGCATAACATTTTTCCTTAACTTAATAAGAACTATTGCCAAAAGTTGTGTGTGTGTGCGTGTTGCAATTCAATAGAACACTAATTACGCATCAATGACGTAGATACCTTTGAACCTTAGACTTTGACCCGTCATATCATTCGTCAATCTAATTCACTGCTGAGTGATAAATATGAAAGTAACTCTAAGAAGAGTTTTATGATCTGCCATTCTTACGGGAGGATTTCTGTTTGGTCCTGATATAGGTTGGCCCTTTTTAGCTAATTAACTCCTCTTTGACGAACCAAAAAAGAGTCTTCAATAATAAAGAAAACAATAAATAAATCGGCATTTTAGGAGCTGGTAATGTATAGTTCAAATGTATATACGTAGGGTTCAAAAGTATGGGTTCGTAGTTCAGCTCGCCATAATGTATGGTTCGTGCTGCATTAGTGTATAGTTCCCCTACCTCTAATGCTACTCGAGTGCTACGTTTATGCTAGTGTATCCCTACTAAACCTCTAGTATCATGCTAGTATGTTAAAATTTATAACGCTTCGTCATTGCGAAAAAGCGACCCAAGGAGCGACTGAAGCAATCCACTTTTAAGCTGGCCGGACGCAAATTCCCTCAGAAGACGTTTTCTATTTACTAATATTTTATGCTTAACGAAATAAGCTTTATTTGAGAGAATCTCCACAACCTTTATAACCACACCGATTACTATTCATAATTCAATTGTCTTTTCATTCATAAAATTATTTTTATCGATAAACTCTCTAGAAATAGGCAGCCAAAATCAGATTCATTAATACCCATTCACATTCCACAAAACTCAGCTGAGTTGCGTATCTTTGCGCTTTTAAAATTTGAACCATGTACACCAACGCATTACAAGCCATTTCACCTATTGACGGAAGATACGCGTCAAAAACCTCAAGTCTTATTCCTTATTTTTCTGAAGAGGCGCTTATCCGTTATCGAGTACAGGTAGAAATTGAATATTTTATTGCCTTGGTGGAACTAGGTCTTCCACAGTTGAGTGATTTTGACAGAAATCTTTTTCCAGAATTACGAAATCTATATTTCAACTTCTCTATACAGGACGCCATTAAAATTAAAGAAACTGAAAAGGTTACCAACCACGATGTGAAGGCGGTTGAATATTTTATAAAAGAAAAGTTCGAAGGCTTAAATCTTCAGAAATTCAAAGAATTCATCCACTTTGGGTTGACTTCACAGGATATAAACAATACTGCAGTGCCTTTGTCATTAAAAGATGCAATAAACGATGTTTATGTGCCGCTATTAATACAGCTGAAGGATAAATTAAGGGAACTTGCTGAAAATTGGGCAGAAATTCCAATGCTTGCCAGAACACACGGCCAGCCAGCATCTCCTACGCGTTTGGGAAAGGAAATTGAAGTATTTGTAGTTAGAATTGAAGAACAGTTCGACCTAATGAACGATATAAAAAGCGCTGCCAAATTTGGTGGTGCAACGGGTAATTTCAATGCTCATAAAGTGGCTTATCCAAATATTGACTGGAGAGCCTTCGGAAAACAATTTGTTGAAGGCACGCTAGGCTTGCACCACTCCTTTCCCACTACACAAATCGAGCATTATGATCATATGGCTGCTCTTTTTGATGCCCTAAAAAGAATTAATACCATTTTAATAGACCTTGATAGAGACATTTGGACATATGTGTCTATGGATTATTTTAAGCAAAAAATTAAAGAGGGCGAAGTTGGTTCCAGTGCGATGCCACATAAGGTAAACCCTATTGACTTTGAAAATAGCGAAGGGAATTTAGGTATTGCAAATGCACTTTTCGAACATCTTTCTGCCAAACTTCCTATTAGTAGATTGCAACGCGATCTTACTGATAGTACCGTTTTAAGAAATATCGGTGTACCAATTGGCCATACTTTAATTGCTTTCAGTTCTACTATAAAAGGTTTGGGAAAACTATTATTAAATGAACCAAAATTCGCTGAGGATCTTGAAAACAACTGGGCTGTGGTAGCCGAAGCAATCCAAACGATTCTGCGTCGTGAAGGTTATCCAAATCCTTATGAGGCTTTAAAGGGACTAACGCGTACCAATGAAAAAATTAACCAAACTTCAATGGCTAATTTCATAGAAACATTAGAGGTACCCGAAAGTGTTAAGCAGGAAATGCGAAATATCTCTCCTGGAAATTATACAGGTATTTGAGGAAAACATCGCTATCCTATACCGAGAATAATTAAAAAAGGCTTCATCCAGTATTTCGGTGAAGCCTTTTTCGTCTATTAATCAACTAACTTAATCTTTAAATATCTCTCCGAAACCACTGAGTTTGGAAACATCCAAGTCACCACGTTCAGCCGATTTCATAAGTTTGATCATCTGATCTGGACGCATATTTTCACCCAATAATCTGAAAACCGCGAAGCCACGATTGTTATCACTCGCAAAAACAATCACCTCATCAATGGCACCTTCTTCACCTGTATATTTTAAGGTGGCGCTCCAATCATTACTTTTTATACGTGTGAGCTCTTTATATTTATCTTGATCGAGAATATCCTTCAACTCATTTCTTTCTTTTAAGAAATCAGCCGTATCTCCATCTTTTATGGGATAAGCGACAATATTTACTTTCTTGATAGTGCCGAGAATATCCTTTTCTTCTTGAGTAAAATTGCTGTTTTCTCCCTCTAATAAACTAGCGGCAACATCCATTTTCACAAATTTATTATCGTCTTGCTTTTCCACAAGATATTTCTGCAGGGATTTATCACTACACGAAATAAGAGCAGTTGATGCAAGGATAAAGACAATAAAATATCTTGTAAGTACCATCTTTTTATTGCTTTTTATTTTTATCGATGTCTTTCAGTTGTTCGCTTCCGGGAATCTTTAAATCTTCAGTCAATTTTGAGATTTGTTTTAAATCTATATTACCTGTAATACTCATAATAATCGTAGTGGGCTTACCATCTACTACACCATCCAGATGCATCAGAAGTTCGCTAACGTAGTTTTCATTTTTACCATCTTTGCTGTAGAATCTAATGTTCTTACCATCTTCTTTTACACGCATCAGCTCTCCTAAACTTTTGGAACTAGAAATATATTTGGCCACAGCATCATCCATTTTTTGTCCAACTACAGGATTATCAGTTGTAAAAATCTTGATATTATCCAAGTCATTAACCATTTTAAGATACGCCTGTGCCTCTGGATCAGAAGAATTAAGATCCATCTTGCTCAATAGCTTGAACATATTTTTAGTGACCACTACTGAGGATACATCCTTTTCATTTTCAAAAGAATCGAAGGCATTCTGAGCCCACGAAACCATCGGAGCTATAGCGAGTGCCATTATTAGTGCTATTTTTTTCATCGTTTATGTTTTATTGTTTGTTATTTAAATTTTTCGCTTTGAGGATTAATCAAAAATTTTATCTTTCGTAATTTCAAACTGTTTTACAAAAGTGAGTTGTTCTGCACCTTTGTTTAGGTTTTCTGAAAGAAACATCATTGCTTCTTTACTTTTTTCAAAAGCTGCCAAGGCCTCTTTTTCTTCTTGTGTGTATTGTGGTTGAGAAAAATAAAAGCTTACAACTCCTAGTGCAACTAAAAGCGAGGCCGCAACAGAATACAAGAAAGTTTTATGACTTTTTATCCTGTTTTCAGGAAGGTGAATCTCTTTCTCTGAACGTTCCTCTTTCGCCGCTTTTAAACCGATAAAAATTGGTTTGTATTGGATTAAGTGATCTGCCACTTTTTCATTATTGAAATAGTCTTGCAAAATCTTTTCCTCCAAAAGCGTGGTGGAGCCTTCAAAATATGCATCAAGCAATTTTTCTATTTTAACTGATTCCATAATTGTATTTCTTAATCATTGCATCTCTAACTGATTTTCTTGCACGGGAAAGTGCTACTCTAATTGCTGTTTCATTGCTATCAAGCATTTTTGCGATTTCTGAAAACTCAAACTGTTCCACATCTCGCAACTGAAGCACTATTTTTTGTTGTTCGGGTAAAGTTTCCATTATTTTGAAAACCATTTGAACCCCATCATTAGCTTCAATTTCCTTTTCAATATTTTCTGACGTTTGATAATTGGTGTGTACAATCTTTAAATTTGAAGCTTGTTTCGACTTTAATCTATCTAAGCAATAATTCTTTGTCATTGTAATTGCAAAGGCTTCAGTATTTTTATGGTTTTCAATATTTTCCTTTCCCTTCCATAATTTTAAAAACACCTCCTGTACGGCATCGTCAGCCTCATCCTTGGAAACCAAAATCCTTTTGGCCAAACGATAGAGTCTGTCTTTAAAAGGCAATACTAAATTTGTAAATTCGGTTTTGGTCATTTGTTTTTGGTTGTTCTTCCGGCATCTATTTTAATGACGAACGGAGTATATTTTTGTTACATTAAATTTTTATTATTTCAATTTGATAGGATTTTGCAAATATTGGATACCGAATATTCAATATAAAGTACTACCTATTAAAATTTAAATATTTTAAACTTAAAAGCCTCTAACTAAATTTCGACTAAAAATCATATTTTTACCATTGCAATAATATCCCTAATTTACCTGTTTAAATCTACACATTCCTAAAAACACTCTATGAAAAGAAAAATTTTCATTCCTATTTTAGCTATTTCATTACTATTTGTTTCGTGTTTTGAAGATATGGACGATAATTTTAAAGAGGCTTCTACTCTGGATATTCAGAATTTTATATACCGAGGGCTAAATTATTTTTATCTTTATAAAGCTGATAAGCCAGAATTAGCGAACGACGCGTTTGCAGACCAAAGTGAGTTAGATGATTTTCTTAATAATTATGATTCACCCGAAACTCTGTTTGATTATTTAAAATCATCTCAAGACCGTTTTAGTAGTCTGTATAGTGATTTTACGGTAATTGAAGATGCTCTTAGCGGAATAAGCTTGAGTAACGGAATGGAGTTTGGCCTGGTTTATTATCCTGATGGCAGCAACAACGTGTTTGGTTATGTGCGATATGTTTTGCCAAATACCGATGCCGAATCGCAAGGGTTAAAGCGCGGTGATCTTTTCACCAGCATCGATGGCCAACAGATAACAGAGAGCAACTATAATAATCTTCTTGCCCCTAATAGTTATACCATCGGACTTGCAACATATAATGGAACTGCTTTTACTCCAACAGGACAGAATTTATTATTAAACAAGACACAATACAATGAAAATCCGGTTTACAAAGTTCAAACTCTCAACATAAATGGAGAGAAAATTGGTTATTTGGCCTATAATGGATTTATACAAAACTACGACTCACAACTTAATGATGCCTTTGCACAATTTAAGGCAGAAGGAGTATCCGATCTGGTCGTGGATCTTAGATATAACGGCGGAGGTGCCGTAGAGACTGCTACCGATTTGGCAAGTATGATTACGGGCCAGTTTAACGGACAAATCTTTTATAAAGAATTTTGGAATGAAGATCGCCAAACTGCAAACGCAGAGGATGGCCTTTTCGATAGTTCTATCAGTAATGGCTCATCAATAAATAGTCTTAACCTAAGTAATGTCTATATATTAACAACAAGAAGAACCGCGTCTGCAAGCGAATTGGTGATCAATGGACTCAATCCTTATATAAACACTATACAGGTGGGTGATACAACCACAGGAAAGTTTCAGGCCTCTTTTCTACTTTATGACGCTCCTGCACCTCAATTCAGCAGAGAGCAAGCGAATCCTACTCACAAGTATGTAATGCTTCCTTTAGTGTTCAAAACTTCTAATGTTGCAGGAAAAACAGATTTCGTTGATGGTTTGTTTCCGCAAATCTATTTAAAGGAAAACTATTTTAACTTAGGGCAATTGGGTGATGAAAACGAACCATTGCTCGCAGCTGCACTTTCTGAAATTGCAGGAAGACCGATGCCTTTAAGTAAAGATTTTAAAGTCTTGAAAGAGCTTTCAGACAGCAAAGCAAATTCCCCGATTAATGGGAAAATGATTGGAAATTAAGCCTCAACCTTTATTGACTTGAATGAGATTTATTCGGTAAGCTATTAATCTGTTTAGGAAAGAACCTTAATGGGGGTTTTGTCTTCGTCTATTGCCACGAAAGTGAATTCTCCAGTCACTGCTTTTTCACGACTATAAGAATACATTTCTTCGATATATATTTCTACCTTCACTTTAAGACTGGTTCTTCCTAAAGATGAAACTTTACCCACTAGTTCTACGATGGTACCCGCTGGGATAGGTTTGGTGAAATCGATTCGATCTGAGGAAACCGTCACCATTCGCTGTCGGCTAAAACGTGTAGCTGTTATAAAAGCTACTTCGTCCATAAGCTGCATGGCTGTTCCTCCAAAAAGAGTATCGTAATGATTTGTGGTATTCGGAAAAACTGCTTTAAATATTCTTGTTTCTGATTGTGCAATTCTCTCATCTACTGTCATAATAATTCTGTTTCTAATTCAAAGTATTCTGTGGGAGCAAAAAAAGTTGACTAAAGCCCCCAACTTTTTAGTGGGAATACAAATTCTTTAGGTTGGATGTGCTTCTTATAATTCCGACGATCTAATTCATTCAAAGACTGCAGAAAAATATCCAGTCCAGCCATATCCCCCTAAATTATAATTCGCCATGTTTTGAAATTTTTTAAATGAAAGAGTCCTTTTGATTAAAATAAAAGAACTCTTTCATTTAATTATATTAAACTCAAAATTATTCGTTGAAATAAATTCCTCCAGGAATAATACCTGTTGGAAAATCTTGAATTTGTTGATTGGTAGATAGGTCGTATATTTTTAAAGAGCCTTTACTTGTATAATCTCCGGCATCCGTAGCGAAAAGCTTTCCGTTTTTTGCTTCGAGTACATAAAAGAAGCCATCTATAATTCCAGTACCAGGCAAACTCACTGAAGATGTATTTACCTTATAAACCTTTCCATCTAGACTATAGAAAAGATTGTTTCCATCTGCTGTTAAACTTGTTGGGTGTTGGGTTATTTCAAAAGTAGAGGTTTCAATTACCGCTCCGGTTGAAAGATCTATTTTTACAAGTGACCCTGCAGTTTCAGTAGTTGCATAATAAGGATTTCCTTCACAAAGAACGTATAGGATATTCCCAGAAACAATCATTGAATTTGGAACATCGCCAACTGTGATTGTACTTTCAACAGAATTTCCTGAAATCACAGAAATCAAATTATTTTGTCCATAGCCGCCCTTATGAGCAACATAAATCTTGTTATTATATGAAACCATCTTTTCAGGGCCAAAAGAAACTGGAATTGTTGAGGAAATCACATTAGTCCTTGTATCAATAACGGCAACATAATCATCGGAATTATCCGTTGGATCGCCCCAATTGGTAACATAGCCCTTATTGCCATCTCCTGCAATAAAATAACGCGGACTTTTTATTCCAGTTGTTATAGAATCGACACTTTGAAACGT
This sequence comes from Aequorivita sp., assembly GCA_034675805.1. GTDB lineage: Bacteria > Bacteroidota > Bacteroidia > Flavobacteriales > Flavobacteriaceae > Aequorivita. The sequence goes on from JAUCCX010000001.1 coordinate 721,140, forward strand.
ATAACGATTTGCAATCAATATTTTATTTGAATTATTCACCACAATATATGCGTTGTCATTTTCAAAGCCCATGGACTGCACTACATTACCTAGGTCTTTTCCGTTCACGTTTCTGTAAATGTTTTGTGCTACTGTCGCGTAGTCTTCCGAAATATATGTGATCGTGCCGCTTCCATTGTTAAAGGGACCTTCGTTTGTAATCAAAATACCGTTTTCATAATCATATGGTATGTACTCTGAAGGAGCATCATCATCACTACTACAAGAAATAAAGAACATTGTGGCAAGCGATAGAAACAATAGTTTTTTCATAGTTTTCATTTTTGTTATATATTAAAGTTTAAGAATATTTCGATACTTCGGGAAGGCATTGGCCTGTAGGCAACATTTTCATAATACGTATTAAAGACATTTTTTAGCGCACCACCAAAAGTGACATCTGTATTAAATGGTAATTTGTACTCCATTCCCAGATTGAAAACAGAATAAGCATCAACGCTATCACTATTGTCGGTGGTTGTATACGCCTCACCGTTAAACAAACCCTGAATGTAAGCAGAAAAAGTCCTAATCTCATATTGCAAGGTACCCCCTGCCTTATGAAAAGGAACATAAATAAGCTGCTTTTCCTTTTGCAAATCTTCAGCTTTGGTATAAGAATAATTGGCGTTGAGGCTTAATCTATTCTGATTATTAAGTATTATGGCATAATCCAAATTTACCTCAACGCCATAATTTTCAGTTTCATTGATGTTAACTGGAACCCAAAGTCCACCGTTTCCTGGAATCCATTTAATTAAATATTCGGAAGAAATATAATACACCGCGAAATCAGCCTTTAATTTTCCAAAGACAATTTCCTGTCCAAGTTCTACTTGACATGAGGTTTCAGGCTGTAAATCAATATTTCCGCCTGCATACCAATACAAATCATTGAAAGTTGGAACACGATAGTTTTTAGACCCATTTAATCGAAGCGCGTAACTTTTAGTGACATTCCATTTAGCATCTGCCGAAAACAAAAATGGATTGGCATAGTCATTTAAAAATTCTTTTCGGAGATTGAGTCCGTAGTTTAACCTATCAGAAATTTGATGGTTTAACAAAACCACGGCAGATAATGTTTTTCGGGAATTATCGCCAACATTATTACCTTTTGCTTGAACGTAATTATACTCAAGCTTTCCATTTAAACGTAGCTTCTTAAGAAGAAAAATCTCCGTTTGAAAAGCGCCTATAAAAGTATTTGCCTTTCCGCCGTCATAATAATATTTCTCGCTATCTGGATAATATCTGTATTGTTCAAAAAGATGCGCAAAACTCGCTATTGAATTAAATATCCCAAATTTCTGTTGTAATTGCCAAAGATTTCTTGTGTTGATGTCCTCATAGGCATCCTTACCTACTGTATTTAAACTGCCAGAAAAATTACGATCGTTATAGGAGTATTCAGAATTCCAAGAAGCCACTCCATATTTTAATTTTCTAGCTTCATTTACTTTCGCCGTAAATCGTAAAAACTGCCCGTGATTATTAGTTTGACCTCTTCCAACGTAATCGTAGTCGTTTTCAGAGTTTATGAAATCAACTCCCACATTTAAATAATGGCCATCATTGCTTTGTGTTGTCCTGGCATTTCCTGAAATTGTAGAAAAGCTTCCATAACGCACGCCAATTTCTGTAGAATTGCTTTTCTTAAAAGAGAAGTGATTATTCAAATGAATACTTCCTCCCACTGCCCCACTTCCGTATTGTACACCTCCACCACCGCTTCTAATTGAAATAGCATTGTAATTTAATGGGGAAATTGTATTGAAATCGGTTTGACCTGTGAAGATTGAATTAATATTTATTCCATTCCAAATAACCGCTGTCTGGGCAGCATTGGTTCCTCTAAAAGAAGGTGAAGAAACCATTCCAAAGCCATTTTCCTTAAAGTAAATTGAGGAGTTAAATCTAAGTGTTTCCGTCAGCGAACTAGCATTTCTTTCGACTACTGAATCGCTTAATTTTTCAACCTTGAATCCTTTGGAAAAATGAAGGAGTTTTGCGTTTGCCAAAACAACTTCCGGCAATTCTTGAATTGCGTCAAGTTGTGCATAAGTATTTAAAATACCCAGCAATAAAGAGAAAATAATATGGAACCAAGCTTTTTTCATAATTCAACCTTTATCCCGAAAGTTTGATCGTTTTATGTTTTGAATTTGGCAGGTCTCCTGGCTTGTCTATTGTACTACCTTCCCGTCCTAAAATTAGTTGAACAGTGGTTTTTGAAGTATGCACACCCAAAAAAATTGGGCCGACTTACAGTTGCGGGAACAGCTTCGGATTTTAACCGAATTCCCTTTTAAGAGTGTTTCTTGATTGTAAAAACTACTCACCTAAATTCGAGGCAAAGATAATAGTATTTTTTAAGGATTTGATGACTTACTGTATGAAGTTTATTAAAAAGACAAAATACTCCAATTAACTATTGATTTCAAGAATTGAAGATTAGCACATTATTTTTCCCTATTGAAAATCTTACTTAATCAAGTTTAAAATCGGCGATTATTGTTTTTAAAAACAGGAACAGAAAATAATTAATTGACTCTTTCTTAAACTTTGTGATACCTTTGCACCACTCTGAGAGAACAATACAACTATGAGGAATTACAACAAGATTATTATTACTTTTCTGCTTCTTGTTCAGCTGTATTCCTGCAAGGACGAACACAAAGAAGTTTTGAAAAGCGATGTTGTAGAAAGAACAATAGCAACTAAATATGCTAAAGGATTTCAAATTGAGGAGTTTCAAGGCTACAAAACAATCACTATTAAGAACCCATGGCCCGGAACGGAAAAAACCTTTAAATATGCTCTGGTTGAAAGAGATGTTCAGCTTCAAAATCCTGAAGATTATGATGCAATAGTTCAAATCCCCATAAAAAGGATTGTTGTCACATCAACCACACATATTCCTTCATTAGAAATGCTAGGCGAAACTGAAAGTTTAGTAGGTTTTCCAAACCTAGGTTATATCTCTTCAGAAAAAACTCGACAAAGAATTTCAGAAGGGAATGTCACGGAGCTTGGCAAAAACGAAGCTATAAACACTGAAATCTTAATCGATTTAAGCCCTGATGTTGTGATTGGATTTGCTATTGACGGAAACAATTCAACCTTTTCTAAAATTCAAAAAACAGGAATCCCTGTACTTTATAATTCAGATTGGACAGAAACTTCACCTTTGGGAAAAGCAGAATGGATAAAGTTTTTCGGATTACTTTTTAACAAAGAAAAACAAGCAGATAGTATTTTTAGTGTAATTGAAAAAGAATATATCTCTGCTAAAGAAACAGCATTTAAAGCCACCAAAACCCCTACGGTTATTAGTGGTGCGATGTTCAAGGATGTATGGTATATGCCACAGGGCGATAGCTGGGCATCACAATTTATCAAGGATGCTAATGGAGATTATCTTTGGAAAGACTCAAAGGGAACTGGCAGTTTATCACTCAATTTGGAATCGGTAATTGAGAAAGGTAACGTAGCAGAAATTTGGATAGGCCCAGGGCAATTTACCAGTTTAGATGAAATAAAAAATCTAAGTCTAGCATATACTCAGATTAAAGCTTTTAAAAATGGCGAGGTATATTCGTATAGTATGAAAAAAGGTGAAACCGGTGGTATAATCTATTTTGAATTAGCACCAAATCGTCCAGATTTGGTATTAAAAGACCATGTTAAGATCTTACACCCTGAACTTTTACCACAATATGAACTTTATTTTTTTGACAAGCTTCAGTAATGCAGATCGCCCAAACATACAGAGTTCAATTCATCGTTCTTTTTTTAATGCTGCTCGCAGCTTTTTTGGTGAATTTAAGTATAGGATCGGTCTCAATTCCTTTGGGTGAAATAGTTTCGGTGTTTATTGGTAATGGTGCTTCAAAAGAAACCTGGCGATATATCGTGATGGATTATAGATTACCAAAAGCAATTACAGCAATGCTTGCAGGGGGTGGATTGGCAATTTCGGGATTACTAATGCAAACACTATTCAGAAACCCCTTAGCAGGACCATTTGTATTAGGATTAAGTAGTGGCGCAAGTCTAGGCGTAGCAATTTTAATTTTGGGAGCTAGTGCTTTTGGTGGATTCTTTGGTACTTTGTTATTGAGCCAATGGAGTCTTGTGATTGCGGCTGGCCTTGGAAGCTTTTTAGTTTTATTAGCTGTTTTGGCTGTTACTTATAGAATAAAGGATACTATGGCCATTTTGATTATTGGATTGATGTTTGGTAGTGTGACCACGGCAGTAGTTTCGGTTTTATCCTATTTTAGTAATGCAGAACAACTACAACAATATATTTTCTGGTCATTTGGAAGTTTAGGAAATCAGTCCTGGCAAGGCGTTCTAATCTTATCGATATGCTTTATGGCAGGCTTGCTTCTGAGTATTATCAGCAGCAAATCGCTGAACGCGCTCCTTTTAGGAGAAAACTATGCAAAAAGTATGGGACTTCATATTAAAAGAACCACTTTTATAATCATCTTGGCTACGAGCATCCTTGCAGGAGGTATCACAGCCTTTGTAGGTCCAATTGCCTTTGTTGGTCTAGCTGTTCCACATTTAGTTCGTCAATTTTATAAAACATCAAATCACTTGGTTTTGCTGCCGGCTGTTTTAATATGCGGTAGTTTATTGATGCTTATTTGTGATACATTGGCTCAGTTACCTTTTAGTGAGTTCACATTGCCTATAAACGCAATTACTTCATTAGTAGGCGCTCCTATAGTAATTTGGTTATTGGTGCGTAAACGAAAACTTTTCTTTTAATGGCTTCAGAAGAAAAAAATATCATTTTAGAAGCCCGAAACCTAAGCGTAGGCTATCTGCATAAAAAAAACAACTCTATAATTGCCGACGGTATTCATTTTTCAATTTCTAAAGGAGAATTGGTAGGGCTTGTGGGTGCAAATGGAATTGGCAAATCCACTTTGTTACGGACTCTAACCGGAATGCAAAATGCTTTAAGTGGAACTATTTTTTTAAAAGGAAAAAATATAAAACAATATTCATCCTTTCAACTTGCAACTAATTTAAGTGTGGTTCTTACAGAAGCACCAGCCTCTAAGAATCTTTCGGTTTTGGAAATGGTTTCCTTGGGAAGACAACCTTATACTAACTGGATTGGATCGCTTTCGGAAGAAGATAAAAAAACAATAAACACTGCGCTTGAAGCTACTGATACGGTTTCTCTTGCCCATAGAAAGTGTTTTGAGTTGAGTGATGGGCAAATGCAGCGCGTTGCAATTGCACGAGCTTTGGCACAGGATACGCCAATTATTATTCTGGACGAACCAACCACACATTTGGATATTTACCATCGTGCTTATGTTTTAAAATTATTGAAGAAATTAGCTTCAGAATCGCAGAAAACTATTCTCTTTTCCACCCACGAAATAGACTTGGCTATTCAACTTACAGACAAAATGCTGGTGATGACGAATAACGAAACCCATTTCGACGAACCTTGCAAATTGATAGAAGCTGGAAGATTTGATGCATTATTTCCTAAAGAAACGATAGATTTCGACGGACGAACAGGACGGTTTGTGATAAAAAAATAAGTCCTATTCAACTTCATTTAATGAGACAATACATCCTTTTTTTATCTTTATATTTTAAGCAACTACAACAATCTAAAATCAATAAAATTGAACGAAACATATCTTTTACTTCTGTTAGCCGCAATTTGTATTCTCATTGGAGCTTTTCTCGGCAATTACTTTGCACGTTTAAAAAATAAAACGGAAAATAGTAAGTTGGAAGAACGCATAGAAAATTCAAAGCTTCAAGAAGAGAAACTCTATGAGCGCCTTGGCATTTTGGAACTTGAAAAAGAATCCATTAGAGCTGAAAAAGAGAAGGTAAATATTCAACTCTCAAAACAGAGTGCGGAATACAACGCACTCTATACCGAACTTGAAAAGGAGAAAGAGCGTTTCAAAAGTTTCGAAGAAGATTTTAAGGATAAGTTTGAAAATCTAGCCAATAAAATTCTTATTACTAAAACCGAAGCTTTTACACATTCAAACCAGAAGAATATTGAAAATATTTTAAGGCCATTAAATGAAAAAATTAAGGATTTCGAAGAAAAGATAGGGAAGAATAATGTTGATTTTATAAGAACTCACGCCGAATTAAGTAAACAGCTTCAATATTTAAATGAACAAAACATTAAGATAAGTCAAGAGGCAGACAATCTTACAAAAGCATTAAAAGGCGATTCAAAGATTCAAGGTAATTGGGGAGAAATGATTTTATCAAGAGTTCTGGAAGAATCTGGTCTGGAAAAAGGGCGAGAATACACAATGCAGGATAGTCACGATAATCCCGACGGAGGTAGGTTGCAAACCGATGTTATTATTCATCTTCCCGATGGAAAAAAGATGATAATTGACAGTAAAGTATCGCTTACAGACTTTGAAAGATTTGTTTCGGAAGAGGATGAAGATCTTAAAAAGAAATATCTGAGAGATCATATTGATTCCATCAAGCGGCACATCGTAAGTTTAAGTGAAAAGAAATATTATCACGTAATCAATGAAAGCCCAGATACTATATTCATGTTTGTCCCTATTGAGCCTGCCTTCGCGATTGCTGTTGCTAATCAAAAAAATCTATATCAAGAAGCATTTAAACGAAAGGTGATGATTGTGACCCCTTCTACCCTTTTAGCTGCATTGCGATTGGTCGAAAACCTATGGGAAAACGACAATCAGAAGAAAAACACATTAGAGATAGCAACAGAAGCCGGAAAACTATACGACGCTTTCGTCGGGCTTTTAGATGAATTAAATAAAATTAGACGCCAATTAGGAACCGTACAAGGTTCCTTTGACAGTGCTTTAATAAAATTAGAGGGAAAAGGAAATCTTGTAAGAAGAGTAGAAAAATTGCGAAAACTCGGTGCGATTACCAGCAAAAACATTGATCATAAACTTTTGAAAAATATAAACGAAAATCAAGAAGATAAAAATTGAGTGTTAAAATAATATTATCTACTTTGCAGTTTTTAATTTTCTAAAACTCAAAAAATATGAGATTACGTTTACTGTTTACAATCATTTTATTATCAGGGATTTCTGTCTTTTCACAAAATAATTACGAACCTGGATATATTATTAAAACAAACGATCAAAAAGTAGATTGTCTAATTAAAAATGAAGATTGGAAGGGAGCTCCAAGAACATTCGAATATAAGCTTGAAGAAAATGGTGAGGTAAAGATTGGAAATGTCTCCAATATAAAAGAATTTGGTTCCGCAGAAAACTTCAAATATATAACCGCCACTCTAGCTGTGGATCAATCAAGTGATAAAGTTGGCAACTTAACTGACGATAGAAATCCTAATTTTAAGGAAGAAACTATTTTTTTAAAAGTATTGATAGAAGGAAATGCCTCGCTTTATTACACGACTAAAGATGGAGACAATCGTTTTTTCTATAAAATGAATGACGGTGCAATTGAACAACTTATATATAAACGTTATGTAACAGTTAACAAGAGCATTGCGATTAATAATAGATATAAACAACAACTTGCCACCGATTTTGTGTGCTCAAATCCGAAAAGCTTAGATTTCGATAAGCTAGAGTATAAGAAATCAAATCTCATAGATCGATTCAAAAATTATAATAGTTGCGTAAATACGGAATCTATAATTTATGAAAGAAAAGATTATGAATATGGTTTTAATTTGAGTATCCGTCCAGGTGTAACATTTGGATCGGCTTCTATCCAAGTATTGGGAGATGATAAAATAACCTTCGACAACAAAGCTGGCTTTAGGATTGGATTGGAAGCTGAATATATTTTCCCATTCAACAATGGTAAATGGTCTCTTTTTATTGAACCTACTTATCGAAATTATACTGCTGAAAAAGAATCGGAACTTTATAAAGATTTCCCGACAATGCGAACTACTACATTGATCACTGTAGAATACAATTCAATCGAACTTCCTATGGGAGCCCGTTATTATATGTTTTTAAATAACAATTCTGCATTTTTCGTTAATGCCGCCATTATTGTTGATGCTTCAGCGCTTGATTCTAAAATAAATTCAAGTAAAGAGGACGGTTATGATTTAGATATTAAAGCTGATGCTGCAATGGGATTTGGAGCTGGTTTTAAGTTTAAAAACAAATATAGTATAGAAGGAAGATTCAACACGGCAAGAAACATCACCAACTATGCTAACATAACCTCATCATATCAATCATTCTCATTAATTGCGGGTTATAACTTTTTATAAGCAACGAATGATTTTATTTGTCTAAATTTAAAGGATGAAAAAAGTCCTCTTTATCATTCTTGGTTCTATTCTGGTAATCTACTTGCTATATTTTGCCTTTGTCTATTATGTTCCTTATAGCGAAGGAACACGAGCAGGTGAGCTTATACAGTTTAGCCACAGAGGTGTAATGATAAAAACTTGGGAAGGAGAAATTAGCCAAGGCATTAGCGGTGCACAAATTTTTTCCTTCTCAGTATTAGACAAGGATGCTGAGGTTATCGAAAAACTAAAGGAATATCAGGGTAGCTATGTGAAAGTAAGCTATGTGGAACGCTATGCATCTTTCGCTATTTGGGGTGAAACGAAATTTTTCGTTACAGAAGTAGTAAAGGAAAATTCATCGCATTTCAATAAAAGTTATTGATAGACGAAAGGCTATTTCTTAGCTATTTTGAGTGTTGCCTGCATATTTTTAGAAATAACTTTCACGAAATACAACCCACTGTTCAATCGGCTCATATCAACCTGAGTATAATTACCGCCACCTCTTCCTTGGGAAACTTGAGTTCCTAAAACATTATAAATTTGATAACTATCCACTTTAAAGATTGAAGAAATTGTAAGATCGCTTTTTACAGGATTTGGATAGAAGTTAAGATTCTTGACAAATTTATCTTCAGTAGAAAGTTTCTCAACTACTGTAACTTTACCTCTCATCGCCGGATTTGAATCATTTTGATATTCAGTAACTCCTTGATTTTGGAAAGTATATGAGAAATCGTTGTTTTTACCTTTCAGCAAACCACTATCAAAACTTTCACTCCCACTAAGGCTGGTGACACTCTTTTGGGAGCTATCAGTCCAAGTCCAAACTACAGTATCTCCAATTTCTATAGTAGGACTGGCCACAGAAGTTTCGATCCCTTGTTCCCAAGCAATTTCAAAAACATTCTGTGCAGATAGAATGTTTATTGTAATAAAGAAAAAGAACAAAGTAATTTTTTTCATAAAAAGACGGTTAAGTAGGTTGACAAACTAATTTACGAAAAAATATTAACATAAAATCTAATAAAAATCTAAATACGAAGACTACTTGCTCAAATACATTTTTCGTCGGGCATATAGATCATAGAACTGATCATCTTTCAAACTATCTATGAATAATATGCTTTCCCCCGTACTCTTCATTTCAGGACCTAATTGTTTGTTTACGTTAGGAAACTTATTAAAACTAAAAACTGGTTGTTTGATTGCAAAACCCTCCAGCTTCGGATTAAAGTTGAAGTCAGTCACCTTATTATGTCCAAGCATTACCTTAGTAGCATAATTAACATAAGGTTCTCCATAGGCCTTTGCAATAAAGGGCACAGTCCGTGAAGCTCTCGGGTTTGCTTCTATAATATAAACAATATCATCTTTTATAGCAAATTGAACATTAATCAGTCCAACCGTATTCAGTGATTTTGCTATTTTAATTGTATGGTCTTTAATTTGTTGCATCACAAATTCACCAATATTGAAAGGTGGCAAGGTAGCATTTGAATCTCCAGAATGGATACCGCAAGGTTCAATATGCTCCATTATTCCAATTATATAAACATTTTCACCATCACAAATTGCATCTGCTTCAGCTTCTATTGCACCGTCTAAATAATGATCTAACAGTAATTTGTTATTTGGAATTTTACGAAGTAAATCTACTACGTGTTCTTCTAACTCCTTTTTATTGATAACGATTTTCATTCCTTGACCTCCTAAAACATATGAAGGGCGAATTAAAAGTGGGAAGTCTAAATGGTCAGCAAGTGCCAAGGCTTCTTCTGTCGTTTCAGCTACACCAAATTCTGGATAAGGAATATTATTTTCTTTTAAAAGCGTTGAGAAACTTCCGCGATCTTCTGCTAAATCCAAAGATTTATAAGTTGTCCCGATAATATTGATTCCGTAACGATCGAGTTTTTCAGCAAGCTTTAGGGCGGTTTGACCACCGAGCTGTACTATTACTCCTTCTGGTTTTTCGTGTCGAATTATATCGTAAATATGTTCCCAAAAAACAGGTTCGAAATAAAGTTTATCAGCAACGTCAAAATCTGTAGAAACCGTTTCCGGGTTACAGTTTATCATTATGGTTTCGTAACCACATTCCGCAGCAGCCAAAACTCCATGCACGCAGCAATAATCAAACTCAATACCTTGTCCTATTCTGTTGGGACCAGATCCTAAAACTATTATTTTTTTCTTTTCGGTAACAATACTATCGTTTTCTGCATAAGCCTCTTGGCCTTCAATTTGCATCTCATTTTCAAATGTTGAGTAATAGTAAGGGGTTTCTGCTTTAAATTCTGCAGCACAGGTATCTACTAATTTATAAACACGCTGAATGTGCATCTCTTCACGTTTCTTATAAACTTGGCTTTCTAGGCATTTAAGCATATGTGCAATCTGGCGATCGCCATAACCTTTTTGTTTTGCTTCAAGTAATAATTCTCTTGGAAGGGTTTCCAAAGTATATTTAGAAATCTCCTTTTCCAACAAGTATAGTTCTTCGTATTGACGAAGAAACCACATATCAATTCTTGTGATTTCATGAATTCTACTTAATGGAATCCCGATTTGTATTGCATCATAAATCACAAAAACGCGGTCCCAACTCGCATTCTTAAGTTTATCAAGAATTTGTTCGTAATTGGTATAACTTTTTCCGTCGGCACCGATTCCATTTCGTTTTATCTCTAGAGATTGTGTGGCTTTGTGAAGTGCTTCCTGGAAAGAACGTCCAATACCCATCACTTCTCCCACAGATTTCATTTGTAGGCCTAGAGTACGGTCAGATCCTTCAAACTTATCGAAATTCCAACGTGGAATCTTTACAATTACGTAGTCAAGCGTAGGTTCAAAAAGTGCAGAAGTTGATTTTGTAATTTGATTGTTCAACTCGTCCAATCTGTAGCCAATAGCCAATTTAGTAGCAATTTTCGCAATTGGATATCCAGTTGCTTTTGACGCCAAAGCCGAAGAGCGAGAAACACGTGGATTTATTTCAATTGCAATAATATCCTCATTTTCATCAGGACTTACCGCGAATTGCACGTTACAGCCTCCTGCAAAATCGCCAATACTGCGCATCATATGGATTGCCATATCACGCATTCTTTGAAAAGTACGGTCGCTTAGAGTCATTGCTGGTGCCACTGTAATGGAGTCACCTGTATGAATACCCATAGGGTCCATATTTTCAATTGTACAGATAATTACAACATTATCATTATTATCACGAAGCAATTCAAGCTCATATTCCTTCCAGCCCATCATCGCCTTGTCTATCATTACTTCGTGAATAGGAGAAATCTCCAATCCATGTGATAACAATTCATCAAAATCTTCTTCTTTATAAACAATTGAAGCACCTGCGCCTCCCAATGTAAAAGACGCTCTAATTACCAATGGAAAACCAAATTCCTGAGCGATTTCTTTTCCTTGTAAATACGAATTTGCGGTTGCCTGCGGAGCCATTGGCACTCCAATTTTTTCCATCAAGCCCCTAAATTCTTCTCGGTCTTCAGTAATATTTATAGCTTTAATATCAACACCTATTAACTTAACCCCAAAATCTTTCCAAATTCCCTTTTCATCTGCCTCGATACATAAATTAAGAGCTGTCTGTCCACCCATAGTTGGAAGTACTGCATCGATTTGTGGATGCTCTTTTAAGATTTTTACCAGCGATTTTGTCGTCAAGGGCAACAAATAGATATGATCAGCCATAGATGGATCGGTCATGATTGTTGCTGGGTTGCTATTTATCAAAATAGTTTCAATTCCATCTTCACGCAATGAACGCAATGATTGAGAACCGGCATAGTCAAACTCACAAGCCTGGCCAATAACAATAGGACCAGAACCAATAAGAAGTACAGATTTTATAGAAGGATTTTTAGGCATTTTATTTACTTTTTCTCAGCCGCAAAATTACGGCACGTTTGGGTATAAAAAAAAGGTGTTGCTTAGGAAACAACACCTTTTTATATAAATTTTATCAACATTATTTTTTGTGACGAGTTTCAGAAGACACAGATAGTCTTTTTCTGCCTTTCGCTCTGCGGGCGGCCAATACTTTTCTTCCGTTTACAGTAGCCATACGCTCTCTAAAACCGTGTTTGTTTCTTCTTTTTCTTTTTGATGGCTGAAATGTTCTTTTGCTCATTTTCTTATTCTTTAACTTCTGAAATATCTTTTTTCAATTCCCCTAATGGAGCTAGCCTTAAATTAAGGATATAGTAACCAAGGCAATTATTTTCTTTGCGTAGGCGGGTGCAAAAATACAACAAGTTTTCACTTAGGCAAACCTTTTTTAAAAAATATCTTTAAATTTTTCACACTTTGTTCAATGCCAGAAATTATGACTAGTAATTTCCATTTAATTAAATAGTACCCAAAAAATAAATGTTTCTTAAACTACAAAGTCTTCTAAAACGCATTTAGTTTTTATACCTTTGCAGGCCATTTTAAAGATGATTCATGTTTAATAAAAATATAAAATTAGTTTTAGCCGCTCTAGTGTTGGGAACGGCAGTGTGGCAGTTTACACAGACAAATATCGGTAATGGTATAATGCTGATACTTCTTTCCTTGATGTTTGTTTTTCTTTATTTCAAAAATGAAATAATATTACTCGCATTTCTACGTCTAAGAAAACAAGATTTTCCAGGTGCAAAAAAATGGTTGGATAAAATAAATGACCCTAAAGCATCCTTAGTTCCAAAGCAGGAAGGCTACTATAACTACCTAAATGGGCTTATGGTTTCACAGACTAATATAAATGAGGCCGAAAAATTCTTTAAAAAAGCAGAAAAGCTAGGTTTGAATATGTCTGCAGATATGGCGATGACAAAACTGAACCTGGCCGGAATTGCAATGACCAAAAACCGCAAACGCGAAGCAGATCAATTACTTATCGAAGCCAAGAATCTGGACAAGCACAATATGCTGGATGATCAGATAAAAATGATGAAACAACAGATGAAGAAAATGGGGCAACCTCGTCAACAATTTGGTCGTAGTGGTCGCAGCGGTAGCGGTGGAAGAAGATTCTAACATTTTTTAACTGAAAATCCCTACTTTTTACGCATTTTAACGACTTCACCTAACCGATTGTCGAATAAGGTGTTATATCTACAAAATCTCATCGTATCTTTACCCAAAGTATTTGTTTATGGGTAAAAAACTACTTTATCTATTCTTATTCTTTACTCTTACCGTCCAATCGCAAATTGGGCAAGAAAGTCTATTCTCTGATGCCATTGGGAAAAATATAAAAAAATACACGAAGAATTCCCAAAAAGCCTACGCCGATCATAACTTTGAATACGCTGAATTTTTATTTGATTCTCTTATTAATAATGTTGTTAACGGGAGTCGTTTGGACAATTTCAAGGTGAAAAAACTTTCAGGAAAGAAAATTGAACTTTACAAGTTCGAAAAACCAATGTTTTTAATGACTTACGCATCTTGGTGCGCGCCAGGAATCGGAGAAATTCCGGCACTAAATGATGTCGTAGAAGCTTATTATAAGGATATCGATTTTGTAATACTCTTTTGGGATTCAAAGGAAAACGTGAAAAAATCCGCCAGAGAATATTCAAGAAAAATCAAGATTGTATACGTGGACGAGAAGGAAAACAAAAACGACCATATAGTTCAAATAATGAAACATAGTCTTGGCTTTCCAACCTCTTTTTTTGTTGATGAAGACAAGAGAATTATAGATGTTCGAAGGGGAGCTCTGCATCCATATAACGAAAAATATGAAGTTTCCTTTGAATTGAATCACAATTCATTTTTAAATGGTATTTCTCTTCTTAAAAATCTTGGAGACGAAAAAAGGAGTCGTTTCGCATCAAAACAAAACCCGTAAATTTAAAGTTATTACGGGTTTATAATTTATGGTCCTTATAGCTTACTGATAATATCCTTTCTCTGGTATTTCTATAAAATATTCTTTTTTAGAAGCGTTCTTCAAATAAGTATCTCGAAGCCACGGATTATGAATTTTAAGGATTTTATAATTAATACCATAGGGTTTTACCCATTCTGCCCAATCCTCAACGGTTGAGTCTACTTTTACTGTATAAGTGGGAATATTTTCGTATAAATCTTTTGGTCTAAAATTAAATCCATACTGCTCTGGATGGGTCATGATTTCCTTAATCGCTATTATCCTAAATACATATCGGCTTGTTTCGTCATTGAGCAGCAAATCGTAATAACTAGTTTCCTTTTGTCTGTTTATTTGCTTATTCATCCCTCCTACGCCAGCATTATATGATGCCGCAGCCATGGTCCAACTTCCGAATTTTTCTTTAGCTTTTTTAAGATATTGGGCCGCGACCATTGTAGCCTTTTCGAGATCGTATCTTTCATCTACATACTCATTTATTTCGAGACCGTATTCAACACCAGTTCCTTTCATAAAGTGCCAGATACCACTTGCCCCTGCCGGGGAACTTTTATATTCTAGAGCACTTTCAGCTACTGCCAAGTATTTAAAATCATCTGGTAGACCATACTTTTTCAATAAAGGTTCTATCTGTGGGAAATATTTATTAGCTCTTTTAAAAAGTAAAAGTCCGTTAGATTGCCAATAAGCATTTACCAACAATTCCCGGTCTATACGTTCTCGTATATCTGGATTATTGAGCGGAACAGCCTCTCCTGCAAAATCTAATTTATCTGGGATTGGCAATGCATATATATTATAGTCATTAACTATTTTCTTTTCTAAATTCTCATCGGTTTGTGCATCTTGCACAGCATTAATACTAATAGCACTTACCGCCAAAACTGCAATGCCCAATCCCATTTTACCTATCAATTTCATAACGTCCTAAATTTTTAATTAAAGATACTTAATAAAGCTCTTTTTGAGGAGAAAGAAAAATCTATTCTTCAAAAATTAGTAATAATTTTTTGGATATCTCGCGACCTTTATTCAAAATCATGATGTGTGTTCCGTTGTGTATAACTGTGCAATGACGGATATATTTTATTGGAAACACCATGTCCTTATCTCCTTGAATGTGCACAACGCCTTCAATCTCCTCATTTCTATTCCATGTTACCATTTTTTCTAATGCCCAGTCCAGATATCGCTTATCGCGAACGTGAAGGTACTCTTGATAAAGCGATAACCGCTTTTTTGACTTTGGCCCCACTGAAAACCTGGTCAAATTCTCAACGCTGAGAACCAAGCTTGTGGGAATAAGTTTATATGCTCTTGTATACCTCGCAATTTTCATTCTTCTTGGAAGTTCACTTTTCGTTTTTACACTGGAAATAATTATCAGCTTTTTCAGTTTTATGAACCTACTCATTTCCTGTACCACTACGCCACCAAACGAAACCCCTATCAGAATAGCATCATCATGCTTTACACGAATCGCCATTCGTTTAGAATAATCTTCTAACGTTTCTCCTTTTTCAGGAATCAACCAATCTAGAATATGGGTGTGATACTTTTTGGGGAATTTAATATTCCTGAATATTTCATGTCCTGCAGCCATTCCGGGGACAAAATAAATGTGTTTTTTTTCAGAATTCATAAGTCTTTTGTGAAGAAAAATGGCATACCCCAAAGATTATTCGTAAATTTACGTATACAAAGATAGAATTATAAAAACAGTTTCTATTTATGCTGAAATTTTCTTTTAAAAATTTACTTTGGAACATTTTAAACCTGTATTTGTAGCGCATATACCAAGGAATTTTTAATTTACTGAAGAACGTACTTTAAAATTCTAGCTGCATTGCACTACATTCAGAATATCTCCTTTAAAATTAAAAAAAACTCCCAATGATTGAAGATGTAGAGATTAACGATAATGAATTTTTAAGACAATTTGAACTCGAAATCGGTGACAACATGGCCCGAATAGAATATGCCCTTCAAGAGCGAAAAATTTTCCTCACCAAATATGAAATGCCCGAAGACATGGAAGAGCAGGGTTTTCGTGAAATTTTTATAAAAGCCGTTTTTGAAGAAGTAAAGAATCGAGGTATAAGCCTAGTGCCAACAAGTCCAGAAATCGCTGATTTTATGCGTAAAAATCGTAGGAAGTATAAAGATCTATTACCTGTTGGAATTAATATCTAGATACTATAAAGCCTTTATTGTCTCCAAAGGCCTGTTAGAAACATCCTCAAATCGCACCAAACCATCCTCATCTATTTTGGTGAGCGTAATATTTTTTAATGTATTTACCAGTTCAGGATTCCAAGGAGCTTTTACTTTTACGTAGTTTTCTGTAAAACCATTAATATAACCATGCTTATTTTCTCCTTCAAACAGAACGGCGTGGGTGGTACCGAGTTGACTTTCATAAAAAGCTCTTCTCTTTTTAACCGAAAGTCCACGGAGCATCTTACTTCTTTTATTACGAACTTTCGTAGGAACAACTCCTTCCATTTCTGCCGCTGGAGTATTGTCTCTTTCAGAATAGGTGAAAACGTGGAGATAAGAAATATCCAATTCATTTAAAAAGTGATAAGTTTCTAAAAAACGCTCATCCGTTTCACCTGGAAAACCTACAATTACATCAACGCCAATACACGCATCTGGCATTAAATCTCGTATTTTGGTAACACGCTCGGTGTAGACCTCACGCATATAGCGACGACGCATTAATTTAAGTATATCATTGCTTCCACTTTGTAATGGAATGTGGAAATGTGGCACGAATGTTCTTGATTTAGATACGAAATCAATGGTTTCATTTGTCAAAAGATTGGGTTCTATCGAAGAAATACGAAGTCTTTCAATTCCTTCCACTTCATCCAATGCTTTCACCAATTCCAGAAAAGTGTGTTCGTGTGTTTTATTCCCAAATTCACCTTTTCCGTAGTCACCAATATTTACACCAGTAAGAACAATTTCTTTAATTCCCTGCTGTGATATTTCAAATGCATTTTTTAAAACACTCTCCAAAGTATCGCTTCTGGAAATACCACGTGCTAACGGAATGGTACAATAGGTACATTTATAATCACAACCATCCTGAACTTTTAAAAATGCTCGTGTTCTATCACCAATGGAATAGGAGCCAACATAAAAGTCAGCTTTTTCAATTTCGCAAGAATGAACTTCCCCAAAATCATTCTTCGAAAGATCATTGAGGTAATCGGTAATCTTAAATTTTTCTGTGGCACCCAAAACTAAGTCAACTCCATCCACATCTGCCAACTCGTGTGGTTTCAGCTGTGCATAACAACCAACAGCTGCAACAAATGCCTTTGGATTGGCTTTCTGCGCTTGTTTCACGATTGTTTTAAAACGTTTATCGGCATTATCGGTAACGCTGCAAGTGTTTATTACGTAGATATCCGCCTTTTCAGAAAACTCTACACGCTCAAAGCCTTCTGCTTCAAAACTTCTTGCTATTGTGGAAGTTTCACTGAAGTTAAGCTTGCAGCCAAGCGTATAGAAGGCGACTTTTTTTGAAGGATACATTGTTGTATTTTTGGCAATTTAGAATGCAAAAATACAAACTATAAACCACGAATACACATTTTTTTTATTTTGAAATTTTATAGTTTCTTATAAACCAGAGCAATGAAACCCATATATTCGTACATTCCTGACCATCATTAATAATGATTAGATTCCTTTTAATTTTAATTGCCGTATCCTTAATCATTTCCTGTGGAAATGAAACAGAAACGGAAACTGATCAGTTCGTTTTCCGATATAATGAAAATGGCAATATTCCCACGCTTGATCCCGCTTTTGCCAGAAATCCACAGGCAATTTGGCCTGACAACCAACTTTACAATGGTTTGGTTCAGCTTGATGACTCCTTAAACATTAAGCCAGATATCGCAAAAAGCTGGACTATTAATGATTCCACTTATACCTATACTTTTTTTCTTCGGAATGATGTGTTTTTTCATCAAAATAAAGCATTTGCACAAAAAGGGCTTCACAATCCGACACGCTATACACGGAAGGTTGTTGCGCAAGACTTTGTGTACAGTTTCGATCGATTGAAGGATGAAAAAGTAGCTTCATCTGGGAGCTGGGTTATGAATTATGTAGAAAGCTATAAAGCCATTGATGACAACACACTGGTCATTCAATTGAAACAACCTTTTCCTGCATTCTTAGGGCTACTTTCTATGCGCTATTGTTCGGTTATACCAAAAGAAGCCATAGATTTTTACGGCAATGAATTCCGAAGAAATCCAGTGGGCACTGGCCCATTCCAGTTTAAAATGTGGGAAGAAAACGTGAAACTCGTGTTCAGAAGAAACCCATTATATTTTGAAAGAGATGAAAACGGAAATAAGCTCCCCTATTTAGACGCCGTGGCTATCACATTTCTGCCTGACAAACAAAGTGAATTTCTGCAGTTTGCCCAAGGGAAACTCGATTTCATTTCAGGCTTGGACGGAAGCTATAAAGATGAATTGTTGACCAACAAAGGAAAATTACAGTCTAAGTACGAAACTTTGGCTTATATGATTACCGGCCCATACCTCAATACAGAATATCTCGGTTTTTTTTTGGAAGCAGACACTCCTGAAATCAAAAGTAAAGTATTAAGGCAGGCCATAAATTACGGATTCGACCGTGAAAAAATGGTGAAATATCTACGTAACGGTATTGGTATACCTGCCATACACGGATTCATTCCTAAGGGTTTGCCTGGATATGAGGAGATTGACGGTTATACTTATCAACCGGAAAAAGCCAAACAATTGATAGAACAATACCAAACAGAAACAGGTGATTTAAAACCTGAAGTAACAATCGGCACCAACAGTCAATATCTAGATTTGTGTGAATATGTTCAACGCGAACTTGAAAAAATAGGAATAGACGTAACTATTGATGTTATGCCCCCTTCCACCTTACGTCAAATGAAGAGTAGCGGAGAACTTGATATTTTTCGAGCCAGTTGGATTGCCGATTATCCTGATGCAGAAAATTATCTATCTCTGTTTTATAGCCCAAATTTTACACCGAATGGACCTAATTATATGCATTTTAAAGATAAAATTTACGACAGTTTATATTTGAAGGCCCTATCCATTTCAAACATTGACGAAAGGAAATTACTTTATACAAAGATGGATTCCATAATAGTTGAAGAAGCTCCTGTTGTTCCTTTGTTCTATGATATGGCAGTACGTTTCGTAAACAAAAAAGTAAGCGGACTCGGAATAAATCCCCAAAACTTCTTGATTCTGAAAAGAGTTAAAAAATCACTCTGATTTTTACTTGCTACATTACTTAAAACTTCAAATTTCCCTACATTATCAAACTAAGAAAGTGAATACCATAAAGGGTTAAGGCTACTTTCCATTTTATAAAGTATAGTTAAAAATGTAAAAAATATAAATCAAACAAACGTTTAATTTAAACGATTGTTTAATTTTGTTCCTTGATTTATTTTTGATGGGATGGAATTAAATGAAAAACAAATTCAGATTTTAGAAGTGGCAGAGATACTCTTTGCTGAAAATGGTTTCGATGGTACTTCAGTCCGGCAGATTGCAAAAAAGGCGGATGTAAACGTTGCTATGATTTCTTATTACTTTGGGTCCAAGGAAAAGATGCTCGAATCACTTTTGAACTACAGAATGGCCGATTTTAAGATTCAGATAGAAACTCTAATTTCAAAAGAAGATTCCTATCTCAACAAAGTGGATGAAATTGTTGAATTTATTGTGAAACGTGTCCATAAAAATCGTCGCACTCACAAAATCATCAACTTTGAATATTCAAAGAACTCTCTAAATATAAATTTTGAAGAATATGTTGCGCAAAAGCACGGAAACTATGAAGTAATAGAACAGTTTGTTAAAGAAGGACAAGGGAATGGGGCCTTTTCCAAAGAAGTAAATATTCCACTTATCGTTCCTACCATCCTCGGAACCTATTTTCACTTTTACTACAATAAAAAATTTTACATCGCCCTACACAATATCTCAGATGACGTTTCACTTGATGAATTTGTGCATCACACTCTTACTAAACACATACAACAAACAATTAAAGCGCTACTCACTTATGCCAATTAAAATGTTATGGCTTTCCTTGCTCATGCTAGGAACAGCAGGTTTAAAAGCCCAAGAGATAAAAAAAATTACACTTGAGGAGGCGGTGAGCTTGGCTCTTCAAAATAGTGATGCCTCAAAAATCGCCGATGCAACAGTCACTTCGGCAGAAGGGCTGTTGAATACAACTAAAAACCTACAGTATCCAGATGTAGACATCTCTGGTCAATACAGATATTTGACAGGTGCTGACATAAAACTGCAGATACCTGAATCCTCTGCCACTTCTGGTACTAACAGCGGAAGCGAACCTAATTCTCAGCCTAAGGTAAATAGTTTGTTGTTAGGGCAGGCGAATGTTTCAATGCCCATTTTCTCTGGCTTCAAATTAAAAAACACTATAAAATCTGGGGAAAATTTATTCAAAGCTGCAGAGTATAATGCTAAAAATGAAAAGGAACAAATTGCTCTTCAAACCATCCAAAATTATTTAAATCTTTATAAAGCTAAAAAAGCAATTGAATTGGTCGAAGAAAACCTAAAAAGTGCTCAACAGCGAGTAACAGATTTTACAAATATGGAAGAAAATGGATTACTCGCAAGAAACGATTTATTAAAAGCAAAACTTCAGCAGTCAAATATTGAAATAAGTTTGGAAGATGCAAAAAAGAACGAAAGAATTTTAAATTACACACTTGCCATTATGTTGAAGCTTCCAGAGAATACAATTCTTGAAACAGAAGATTCAAACTTTGGAAAGACGTTAGGAATTCTTTCATCGCAGATTTCTAGAAACGATTTACAGGCTCTAGAATATAAAAAAGCAGCTTCCGAAAATCAGATAGATGTAGCAAGAGGCGCCTATTATCCTTCATTATCGATAGTTGGTGGCTATCTGGCTTTAGACCTTAATAATACTATTACGGTAACCAATGCAATGAATATTGGGGTTGGGATTTCCTATAACTTATCAAATCTTTTCAAGACTAACAGCGACATAAAACTCGCGAAAAGCAAAGTCCAGGAACTAGAATACACCGTAAGTATGACTTCGGATAAAATAAAAATACAAGTTGAAAATGCCAAGCAAGAATATGAACTTTCAAAAAAGAAGTTTGAAGTTTATACTCAATCTGAGGTGCAGGCAACTGAAAATTATCGGATTGTAAAAGATAAATACGACAATGGACTTTCAGACACCAACGACCTTTTGGAAGCCGATGTTCAACAGCTTCAATCCAAAATAGATTTAGCATACGCAAAAGCAAACATTACCCAGAAATATTTCGAATTGCTTACTGCAGAAGGAATATTAACCACCCAATTCAACCAACAATAATTTTTAAATTACAATGGAACAAAATAAAAAAATCAACAAAAAATTCATTATAATCATCTCAGTTCTAGTCATTCTGGGTTTGGTTTATGGTGGTTATAAATACATTCACTCTCTGTCACATGAAAGCACAGACGATGCTCAGATTGAGGCCAATATGAATTCCATTATCCCTCATGTTGGTGGGTATATTAACAAAGTATATGTAACTGATAACCAAAAGGTAAAGAAAGGCGATACTCTTTTTACTATAGATCAAAATGATTATTTAGTAAAACTGGAACAAGCCGAAGCCCAATTGGCCGCTGCAGAGAGTCAAGTAAATGTTGCACAAGCAAGCATAGGCTCTTATCGTGCTAATTCAGATGCTTCAATTGCACAAGTTTCTTCTGCGAGCGGAAATATTGAATCGGCACGTATAAAATTGGGGCGAGCAACTAGCGATTTCAATCGTTACGAGAATCTGTATATAAATCATTCAATCACTGCGCAACAATATGAACAAGCGCTTGCAGCGAAGGAGGAGGCTGAAAACCAATTGAAAATTCTCCAAAGTCAACAAAAAGCTGCAGCAAGTCAAAGCAACGCTGCAAATTCACAAACAATAATTTCTGAAAAACAAGTAAACGTTTCCGAAGCCAATGTTAAAAGTGCACAGGCAATGGTGGATGCCGCAAAGTTAAATGTTAGTTACACCATTATTCTTGCCCCAATTGACGGTCAATTAAGCAATGTAGCTTTACAACCTGGACAGTTTGTGCAAGCCGGGCAAGCACTTTTATATTTGGTAAATACAGAAAGTAAATGGGTAGTTGCCAATTTCAAAGAAACACAACTAGACAAAATGCGCATCGGTCAAAAAGTCACTATAGAAGTTGATGCGTATCCCGGAGAAGAATTTGAAGGAATTGTTACAACTTTTTCTCCAGCCACTGGTGCCAAATTCTCGCTTTTGCCGCCAGATAACGCAACAGGAAATTTCGTTAAAACAATTCAACGCTTGCCGGTAAAAATTGAATTTACCAAAAATAATGTACCTGAAAAACTTGATCTTTTGCGTTCCGGAATGAACGTAGATGTTGATGTACATTTAAAATAATTCTGAAGAATAGATAGGTAAATTAGAAAATACCCAATCAAAAATATATGCTGCAAGAAGAAGATAGTCTCGTAGAATATGGTTCCAGAAGGATAATTATAACCATTACCGCAGTTTTATGTGCGTTGTTGGAAATAATCGACACAACTATTGTAAACGTAGCGCTGAATGATATGCGTGGAAGCTTGGGTGCTACTTTAACAGATATTGCCTGGGTTATTACGGCATACGCAATCGCAAATGTAATCGTAATTCCAATGACAAGTTGGCTTTCTATGCAATTTGGAAGACGAAACTATTTTGCAGCTTCTATTGTAATTTTCACAGTTGCTTCCTTTCTCTGTGGAAATGCGACTAGCATATGGGAATTGGTCGGCTTTCGATTTATTCAAGGTTTAGGCGGAGGTGCGCTATTGGTAACTGCCCAAACAATTATAACTGAGAGCTACCCTATGGCGAAACGTGGAATGGCTCAAGCTATTTATGGGATGGGCGTTATTGTTGGCCCAACTTTGGGTCCTCCCTTAGGCGGATACTTAGTCGATACCTTTTCATGGCCTTATATATTTTACATAAATATTCCTATAGGTTTTGTGGCCACTATATTAACACTCGCGTATGTGAGAAGTCCAAAATATGGAGAAAAATTAAAGGTAAGCCAAGTAGACTGGTGGGGAATCTTATTTTTGGCCTCATTTATTGGTTCCCTTCAATTTGTTTTGGAACACGGGCAACAAGACGATTGGTTCAACGATTCAGTAATTACAGGCCTAAGCGTTCTTTCAATTTTTGGATTGCTCGCCTTTATTTGGCGAGAATTAGTTTATGAACATCCAATAGTGAATCTAAGGGTTTTGAGAAATAATAATCTTCGGATAGGAACAATTATGACTTTTATTCTTGGGTTCGGACTTTATGGAACTACGTTTATTATTCCTATTTACACGCAATCTATACTTGGTTGGACAGCGACTGATGCGGGTTTATTATTAATTCCAAGTTCAATAACCACTGGATTGATGATGCCGTTTATAGGAAAAGCGCTAGAACGTGGCGTGCCACAAAAATATCTGGTTGCAGCCGGATTTATAATATTTTTCATTTTTAGCCTTTGGATGCATAATTTAATGACTCCCGATACCGGAAGTGAACATTTATTCTGGCCTCTTGTGGTTCGAGGAGTTGGTTTAGGCCTCCTTTTTGTGCCGATAACAACTTTGGCTCTTTCCACTTTAAAGGGAAAGGAAATAGGCGAAGGGGCTGCTTTTACTGGAATGATGCGCCAATTGGGAGGTTCTTTTGGAATTGCTATTATCACAACATTTATTTTTAGATTTAATCAGCAACACCGTGTTGATATGCTTCCAGATTTAAACCTTACAAATCCAATCGTACAGAACCGAATTCAAGGTTTACAACAAATGTTTATTGGAAAAGGATTTAGTTCAAATGAAGCTTTAGCCCGTGCCTACCAAGTGTTGGAAGGGACAATTACAATTCAGGGAACGGTGATGACGTATATGGACATTTTCCTTTATATGGGAACTGCTTTTTTGTTATGTGTTCCTTTTGTACTTTTAATTAAGAAAGGCGCCGGAAAAATTGATTCTTCCGCAATACATTGATCTGTTTAATGGAATTCTATCAAATAAAAAATAATTTGTAATTTCAGATTTTAATCAACCAAATTATTTTCTATGAGTGGCGGTGCCGGACATATTTTTTCAATGATAGCCTCGTTGAAACACAACAAAAGAAATCGAAAGAATCTCTTTGACAGAGATGTTCATAGGCTAACCGAAGGTAATTGGGAAATTATAGACAACAAAAAAATGTCATCTCTTGAATTTGAAGCTTTTAAACAGAACCTAAAAAAAAATGAATTACAGCGACAAAAAAAACTCGGAATTACTTTTTTAAGTATAATGTTTATAATTGTAGGAATTCTATTTTATTTTTTATTTTACTATTAGCCTTTTCTCCACTTAGCTGTTTCGTCAAA
The DNA here is from genome assembly GCA_034675805.1 of Aequorivita sp. Lineage (GTDB taxonomy): Bacteria > Bacteroidota > Bacteroidia > Flavobacteriales > Flavobacteriaceae > Aequorivita. Next base: position 745,915 of record JAUCCX010000001.1, read on the forward strand.
AATGTGTTCCAAAATTTTAGTGTCTGTTTCAGAAAGTTCAATACCTCTTCGGCTCATTACCACTTTTGCCACTTCAAAAGCCTTATCAGTTTTAAAAGTTGTGAAACCTCCACTTCCTCCCCAACTAAAGCTAGGAATAAAATTTCGTGGAAAACCACTTCCAAAAATATTTGCGCTCACACCCACAACCGTTCCCGTATTGAACATAGTGTTGATACCGCATTTACTGTGATCACCCATCATTAACCCACAAAATTGAAGTCCTGTTCTGGAAAAACCTTCAGTTTCATAATCCCAGAGTCGTACTTCGGCATAATTATTTTTCAAATTGGAATTGTTGGTGTCAGCACCCAGATTACACCATTCTCCCAAAACAGAATTTCCTAAAAATCCATCGTGTCCTTTATTTGAATATCCAAAAATCACTGAATTATTCACCTCCCCTCCAACCTTACTATGTGGTCCGATGGTGGTATTTGAATATATTTTCGCTCCCATTTTCAAGGTTGAATGTTCACAAAGCGCAAACGGACCTCTCACCAAGGAACCCTCCATAATCTCAGTATCATTTCCAATATAAATAGGTCCTTCAGAAGCATTTAAGGTGCAGAATTCAATTTTTGCACCTTCTTCAATAAATATGTTTTCTGGATTTTTAGTCCATATATTTTGTGGAATAGGTTGGGAAGTTCTACCCTTAGTAAGCATTGCAAAGTCTCGTTTAATCGCTTCACCATTTTTTGAAAAGAGGTCCCAACTATTTTCAATTCTCAATACATCGTCATGCGTATATTGAATGATATTATAACTATCAAAATCTACCTCCTGCTCCTCTGTTGTAAAAAAAGCAATAGGTTCATCGTCGAAAAAGACTGCTTGGTTTTCTTCTAGACCTTTAATAATATTCACTAAGTTTTCAGAAGGAAGAAAAGAAGCGTTTATTAAGACGTTCTTTTCAAGCTCCAAAAATGGATATTTTTCCGAAAGATAATCTTCCGTAACAGTTGTAGTAGTAAAGCCCAAAAGATACTCCCACTTTTCACGAATGGTCAAAATCCCAATGCGAATATCTGCAACTGGACGTGTAAATGTGAAAGGCAACAATTGATTACGGACATTTCCGTCAAAAAGAATGTAATTCATCGGGTTTCAGTTTTCATGTTCAAGGTCCAAGCCTTCGACTGCGCTCAGAAGACCAGTTCAATATTAATCAAAATTCAGCAATCGACAATCACCAAAATCAAAAAGCCCTCGATTTCTCGAAGGCTTTTTGTATGCATTGCCAAACTGAAGATTACTCTTCTGTCTTAGCTTCTTTTTGTGCAGGTTTTTTAAACTTGTCGTATTTGTTTTTGAATTTGTCAATACGTCCCGCAGTATCAATTAGTTTTGCTTTACCAGTATAAAAAGGATGTGAAGTACGTGAAATCTCCATTTTAACCAAAGGATATTCAACACCATCAACTTCAATAGTTTCTCTAGTATCAGCAGTTGACTTTGTAAGGAAAACTTCTTCGTTACTCATATCCTTAAAAGCAACTAATCTATAATTTTCTGGGTGGATACCTTTTTTCATCTCTGTAAAATATTTGTATTTAAAATAAGCTCTTCCGACCTTTCGGAATTGAGTTTGCAAATTTAAGTATTAATTGGAAATTAGCAACAAAATATTGCAATTTTTTAATTCATTACTAAATCAACTGCAAATGTAACGTTTTACTATCTTTGTTTACTAATTAAAGAATTGAAATAAATAACAATAAAAATGGAAAATGATTACTCTACTGTAAAGTTCTCAACTACTTACGGCGTATTATTAGGCTTGATTATTACTGTTCTTGCAGTAATAATGTATATAACAGGAATGTTATTAACTGGAGAACAATGGCCCGTTTACATATTTTATTTATTCTTTCCATTCTTTATTAGCTATTGTGTTTACGAATACAGAAACAAAAATTCAGGTTTTTTATCCGTCGGAAATGCGCTAAAGGTAGGTGTTACGATTGCATTAATTGGTGGACTTGTTTATGGTGTTTATAACCTTATATTCTTCTATATAATTGAGCCAGGTATCTCAGATCAACTTATGGAGGTTGCGAGGCAAAAAATAATTGATGAAAACCCAAATATGACAGAAGAAAATTTAGAAACAACACTTGGTTTTGTAAAGAAATTCTCGAATCCATTCTTTTCCTCTGCCATATATATTCTATTAAGTGCATTTTTTGGTTTTTTGTATGGTCTAATTTCAGGGTTGATTTTTAAAAGAGAAAAATCACATCTTGGGTAGAATAGTTTCCGAATGAATATATCCATTGTCATTCCACTTCTTAACGAAGACGAATCACTTAACGAACTTCACCGTTGGATTGCTTCTGTTATGCAATCCAACGATTTTTCGTACGAGCTCATATTTATTGACGATGGAAGTACGGATAATTCCTGGAAGATAATTGAAAAACTTTCTGAAGGAAATAATTCAGTAAAAGGAATTCGTTTTCAGAAGAACTACGGAAAATCACAAGCTCTGCACGCTGGTTTCGCAATGGCACAAGGAGATGTGATAATCACGATGGATGCTGATTTGCAGGATAACCCTGAAGAAATTCCAGAATTATATAAAATGATTACCGAAGAAGGTTTCGATCTTGTTTCAGGTTGGAAAAAAGAAAAGATATGATTCTGTTATCAGCAAAAATATGCCTTCTAAGCTATTCAATTATGCCGCTAGAAAAACATCTGGAGTTAAATTACACGATTTCAATTGTGGGTTAAAAGCTTATAAAAAAGAGGTTGTGAAAACAATTGAAGTAACTGGTGAAATGCACCGATATATTCCAGTGTTGGCCAAAAACGCAGGTTTTAGTAAAATTTCTGAAAAACCTGTACAGCACCAAGCCCGTAAATACGGAACGACAAAATTTGGAGCTGAACGCTTTGTAAGAGGTTTTTTAGATTTGATAACAATTTGGTTTTTATCAACTTTTGGGAAACGGCCTATGCATCTTTTCGGCGCCTGGGGGGCTATCATGTTAATCATAGGTTTTCTTCTTACCTTATATTTAGGAGTAGATAAGCTATTTCTAAATCCACACGGAAGGCTTATTTCTGATCGCCCACAATTCTTTATTGCCCTTACTGCTATGATTTTGGGAACACAACTCTTCTTAGCTGGGTTTTTAGGCGAACTTATTCTTCGTAGCAAAAGAGAATCTCGTAATTATATTATTAAAGACCAAATCTAAAATTATCCCGTTTTATCTTTGTCATCTATATGTCAATGGTTTTACTTGTTCAAAAAAAACTCCACAGATTGCGAAGTGTTTTTTCAAAGAGATAATTTCAAAGTCTTCAAAAGCCCTTTTAAATACTTATTTTTGCAAATTAATTTAAACCCATGATTTACGTAGATCCAAAAGTTTTAGCCCGCATCAACCAATGGCTCACTCCTTTTTTCGATGAAAAAACACAACATGAGATTAAAGAAATGATTGCTAGTGATTCTGAAGGTCTGGAAGATAGTTTTTATAAAAACCTAGAATTTGGCACTGGGGGAATGCGAGGAATTATGGGCCTCGGCGATAATAGGATTAATAAATATACTTTAGGAAAAAACACCCAAGGACTTTCAAACTATTTAAACCAAAAATTTCCAAGCAAAGAAATTAAAGTGGCAATTGCATATGACTGTCGCCACAATAGCAAGAAATTTGCTAAAATCGTCGCTGATGTATTTACGGCAAACGGAATAAAGGTTTTTCTCTTTTCAGATTTGAGACCAACTCCAGAGCTTTCCTTCGCCGTTAAACACTTAGATTGCAAAGCGGGGATTGTTTTGACAGCTTCGCATAATCCACCAGAATACAACGGCTATAAAGTTTATTGGGAGGACGGCGGGCAACTGGTACCTCCTCAAGATAATGAAATAATTACTGAGATAAATTCGCTGAGATATGAAGATATAAAGTTTGAAGCGAATGAAGATTTGATTCAATTAATAGATTCTGAAGTAGACGAAATTTTTGCAAATGCCTCAGTTGAAAACGGAACTTTCAATACTTCAACAGAAGCCAAAGACAATTTAAAAATCGTTTTTACTTCACTTCATGGAACATCGATTACAATGGTTCCAAAGGTTTTGGAACGAGCTGGTTATAAAAATGTTTCCATAGTTCAAGAACAGGCACAACCCAATGGTGATTTCCCAACAGTAAAATCTCCAAATCCGGAAGAGCCAGCGGCTTTAAAAATGGCTTTAGAACTTGCCGAAAAAGAAAATGCAGATATTGTTATCGGTACTGACCCAGATTGCGACCGTTTGGGAATTGCTGTTCGAAACGATGAAAATGAAATGGTTTTGCTAAACGGTAACCAGGCCATGGTATTGATGACGCATTTCCTTTTAGAACAATGGGAAAAAGCAGGAAAGATCAACGGAAAACAGTTCGTGGCTTCTACCATCGTTTCTACACCAATGGTTGAAAAAGTTGCGAATCATTTCAATGTAAAATACATCGAAGGACTTACTGGCTTTAAGTGGATTGCAAAAATGGTAATGGATTTTCCAGAGCTTGAATTCATTGGCGGTGGAGAAGAAAGCTTCGGTTATATGGTGGGCGATTTTGTCCGCGATAAAGATGCCGTCACTTCTACCCTACTCGCTTGTGAGATTGCTGCACAGAAAAAACATTCTGGGAGCAGTATGTTTCAATACTTGACAGAAGTCTACAATGAATTTGGAAATTATCGGGAACATCTTATTTCGGTTACCAAAAAAGGAAAACAAGGCGCTGAGGAAATTGCAGCCATTATGAAGAACCTACGTGAAAAACCATTTACAGAAATCGGAGGCAGCAAAGTGGTAAGAATAGATGACGTTTCTAAAGATGAAACCAAAGATTTTATCAAAAATGAAACTTCAGTATTAAATCTACCAAAATCCAACGTTTTAATTTATTATACGGAAGATGGAAGTAAGATTGCAGCTCGACCAAGTGGCACCGAACCGAAAATAAAGTTCTACATTAGCGTGAACACTTCGATAAAAGAAAATTTTGAAGAAATACTACAGAAAAAAATAGACGCAATTGCCACCCAACTAAACATTAGTTAATGAATTATTTCAAAAAAATTTTACGGTACGCCATTCCGTATAAAAAATATGCCTTCTTAAATATATTTTTCAATGTACTTTATGCGCTGTTCAGTACACTTTCTTTCGTGGCATTGATTCCTGTTCTCGAAATTATTTTTAGCGATAAACGCGTTCTTGGTGCTCGTCCCGTTTATAGTGGCATCTCGAATATTAAAGACTTTTCCCAGGAATATCTTAACTATTTTATCATTGAAAACATCAATGAGCAAGGAGAATTTAAAGTGCTTATGTATATGGTGGGTATTATTATATCCCTCTTTTTATTAAAAAATCTGAGCAATTACCTTGCAATGTTCTATTCCACATTTATGCGAAATGGAGTCTTAAAAGACCTTCGAAATGACCTTTATAGTAAAGTAATTCAATTTCCTTTGGCATTTTATTCTGAAAAAAGAAAAGGTGACACTATTTCTAGATTGAGTGGCGATGTGGATGAAGTTAAAAACTCAGTACTTTCGGTTTTAGAAATGATAGTGCGTGAACCATTGACGATCATTTTTTCATTGGCTACAATGCTATTTATAAGTCCAAAACTGACGCTATTTGTATTTCTATTTTTGCCTATTTCAGGTTTTTTGATTTCAAAACTTGGGAAGTCATTAAAAAAAGGCTCTCTAAAAGTACAGGAGGAACAAGGTGTTTTCCTTTCAATTTTGGAGGAGACAATGGGAGGATTGCGAATTATAAAAGCGTTTCACGCTGAAAACTTATTTCAGAAAAAATTCGAAGAAAGTAACCAAAGATTTTACAAATATTCCAACAAAGTAATGAATAGACAAAACCTTGCTTCACCTGTAAGCGAGCTTTTGGGAATTGTTACAATAGGAATTCTTTTGGTTTACGGTGGCTACTTAGTTTTTGTTGACAGAACTTTGGAAGCGAGTTTTTTCATAGGTTATATTATGTTGGCATACAATATTCTCACACCAGCCAAAGCAATTGCAAAAGCTAGTTATTCCATTAAAAGAGCAGATGGTTCGGCACATAGAATTCTAGAGCTATTGGAAGCAGAAAATACTATTACTGACATTGAAAATCCAATTGAAAAAGGAGGGTTTAATCAAAATATCTCTATTAAAAACATTTCGTTCAAATACGAAGACCAATATGTTTTAAAGGATTTTTCACTTGAAATTCCCAAAGGAAAAACAGTAGCGCTCGTTGGGCAATCTGGAAGTGGAAAAAGTACAATTGCAAATTTATTGACACGATTTTACGACGTAAATCAAGGCAGTATCGAAATTGATGGTATTGACATTAAAAACATTTCAAAAAGATCTTTACGTGGTTTAATGGGAATCGTTTCCCAAGACTCCATTCTTTTCAATGATTCTGTGGCGAATAATTTAAAGCTCGGAAAACCACTAGCTACAGATGCAGAATTGAAAGAAGCAGCCGATATTAGCAATTCATACGAATTCATAAAGGATTTGCCCGAAGGCTTTGAGACCAATATTGGCGATAGCGGAAACAAATTAAGCGGTGGCCAGAAACAACGCCTCAGCATTGCACGCGCCGTTCTCAAAAATCCTCCAATCATGATTTTAGACGAGGCTACTTCTGCCCTAGACACCGAAAGCGAGCGTTTGGTGCAGGATGCTTTGGAGAAAATGATGAAAAACCGTACTTCTATTGTTATAGCCCATAGACTTTCTACAATACAAAATGCAGATAATATCGTAGTTCTTTCCAAAGGAAAAATAGTGGAACAAGGCAAACACCAAGAGCTTTTAGAAATGAAGGGTGTTTATTACAGTTTGGTCGAAATGCAATCATTGGCTTAAATCCCTACAAAAAAACTTGCTGTTCAATTAAACCTTTCCTATTACCTTTAGTCATATAAACAATTGCGCATATAGTGGTTGAAGAAAAAGAATTGGTAACGGCATTACAGTCTGAAGCTGCCCAAGAGGGAGCGTTCAGAGAACTCGTTAGGCAATATAAGGAACGACTTTACTGGCAAATACGGAATATGGTTTTGGATCACGATGATGCTGATGACGTGCTTCAGAATACTTTCATTAAAATTTTCAGGAATATTAATTCCTTTAAAGGAGATAGCAAACTACATACTTGGATGTACCGAATTGCCGCCAATGAATCAATAACTTTCCTCAATAAAAAAGCAAAGCGCAACAATGTTTCTATAGAAAAAGTGAATGACAGCGCACTGCAAAAACTGGAGAGTGATATTTATTTCGAAGGAGATATTATCCAGCTTCAATTTCATAAAGCCATTGCGACACTACCCGAAAGACAGCGCCTTATTTTTACAATGAAATATTTTGAAGACCACACTTTTGAGGAGCTATCAGAAATTTTGGAGACCTCTGTTGGCGGACTTAAAAGCAGCTATCATATCGCTGTCAAAAAAATTACGGAATTCATAAAAACCAATGAAACTTTATAAGTTATTACAAGTCAAAGACTAAAGTGAAAAAAGAAAACAACATACCGAATTTTAAAGTTCCTGAAGGATATTTTGAATCCTTCGAAGAACAACTTTTTAGTAAGATTTCTGAAGAAAAGTTTCCGAAATCGAATGGTTTCAAGGTTCCAAATGGTTATTTTGAAAAGTTGGAGGTGCAGGTTTTTAATACTTTAGAGAATTCAGAGAAGCCTAAGAAAGTAATCTCTTTATTTCCAAAAAAGTATCTTGGCTACGCGGCTGCTATTGCAGCTTCACTCGTTATCGGCTTTTCTCTTTTTAATAATGACCAAGAAAGCCACAATTTAGATATTCTTCAATGGAGCGCAATTGATAGTTATATTAATGAAGGAAATCTAAATTTGGATTTGTATGATCTTACCACGATGATAGATGATTCAGATTTATCAGGAATCGATTTTCGGACGCAACAACTTTCAGAAAAGGCGATGGAAGATTATCTTTTTGAAAATATAGATTCAGAAATCTTAATAAATGAACGATGAAAAAACTATTTTTTATTCTCTTCTTGTCAGTAATAAGCTTACAGGCACAAGAAGGAAAGCACGAAAAAATCAAAGCTCTTAAAACAGCTTATATTACGGATCAATTGGCGCTCACTTCTTCGGAAGCTGAAAGATTTTGGCCCATCTATAATAGTTATGAAGAGAAGTTCCATTCATTAAAAAGACAGGAGCGCAATGAAATTTTTCAAAAATTACGCGACGGTATTGAAAAGCTAACAGATGCAGAAGCAAATGAACTTATCGATAAAAATCTTATTATTGAAACTAATGAATTAGAGCTTCGTAAACAAATGACTATTGAGTTAAGAAAGGTAATCTCTCCAAAGAAAATAATTCTTCTTAAAAAGACGGAGAACGATTTTAAACGGGAGTTACTGGAAAGATATAAGCACGGAAAAGAAAAATAAAATTCATAAAAAAAAGCCTTGAGAATATCAAGGCTTTTTTTGTTAAAAGACTCAAATTACATTGCGCCCCACTCTCTTAAAGACTTTTCATTAAGAGCGATATAGTCATTATTCTTAGCTTCTTTCGAAAGCTTTAATGATTCTTTAGCAGCTTCAATAGCTCCCTTTTTATCACCTGCTTTAGCATAGATCAAAGATTTTTGGCGCAACTGATAAAACGCAGGCTCTTTTGTTAGTTCCATAGCCTTGTCCATCCAAAGTTTCGCTTTATTGATATCCTTTCCTGCTTCAAAATAATACACTGCAGCAGCATAATATTCACTTGCACCAGGGCCATTCATTACCTTTTGGATACTAGAAGATACAACTTCATCTGTATTAAACTTTATTGGCACTCCTACGTAAGTTTTCTCCCAAATGATTCCAAGAGTAGCAGAATCATTCTTTAAGTCGTCAAAAGTCATAGTAAAGGTTTCAAAGGCTCTTGCCAATGGGTATGGTTGAACAGAAACTTTAGCTACTACATTGTTGTCATCTATTTTTGTAGGTGCACCCCAATTATTCACATCATTATAAAAATAAACTTCCCAATTTGAAGTACCTGGTTTGGTGAAGATAGCATATGATCCAGCTGGAACTTTTTTTTCCTCCAATCTCTACATCATCACTAAAGGTGATTTTTGTGTTAGAATTTGCTCCAGTACGCCATATTGCATCAAAAGGAACAAGTCCACCATATATAGTTCTATTCTTCATAGAAGGTCTGGAATATTCAAGAGTTACATCTGTAAGCCCTACTTTTTGTTCAATTTTTTGGAATGGGCTCGGCTGTGGAGTCTTAATCTGTGCCTGCGTTCCCACAGTCAACATCAATGCAGAAAAAAGTAAAATAATCTTTTTCATCGTAATGGTTTTAAGGTGATTATAATTTTTACGAAGGTACTGTTTGGATTAATTTTAATTTGTTAAAGAAACCTTAAAAAAGCAGAGAAAGGTCAATATCGAAATAATCGTAACAACCTATTATACTTTACATAAGAGATATCTGTTAATCTTTTGTTTAAACTTTTTTTAACATCCTAAAACAAACTATTTTTAATAAAAAATTTACAGGAAATGTTAAGTGCAATTAAGAAAATAATTAAAAACCGATTTGGGAATAAGGTAATGGATAGTGATACCTATAGACTTCTACGAATGAATAGAAAACTTTCAATAAAGCGGAACAAATAAACCGCTTTATGAAAATCTATACATTGCACACTAAGCAGAACTTGCACATTTCCCTGGACGGGACGTTGAGCTTTCTATCAAATCCTGCAAACCTAAAACTTATTACACCCGATTATTTAGGCTTTAATATACAATCTGGTGCAGAGAGACCCACGTGCGCTGGCCAAATCATTGAATATATAGTTACACCTATTTTGAGAATAAAGATCAAGTGGGTTACAGAGATAACACATTCTGTAGACAAACAATATTTCGTTGATGAGCAGGCCTTGGTTCCTATTTATTATGGCATCACAAGCATTTAATAAAAGAAATTGACGGGGAGTTGAAATGGAAGATTTACTGCATTCCAAACTACCATTTGGGTTTATTGGACAACTTTTACGTCCATTCATTGTACGTCCATTCATTGTACCGCCGAAACTAAACGAAACATTCAAGTATAGAAAAAATAAACTCATTGAACTTTTTGGTACTATTTGATTTTGCCATCATTTGAGATAAATAACTTTTAATTTAAATATCAATTAGCCATTGACAGAAAAAGTAAATATATTTTGGTTTAGAAGAGATCTACGATTAAAGGACAATATAGGTTTCTACAAAGCTCTCCACGGGAAATTTTCCGTACTCCCTATCTTTATATTCGATTCAGAAATATTGAACGAACTTCACAAAGATGATGCACGTGTCACTTTCATTTCTGAAACACTTCAAAAGATGCGAATCGCGGTTCAGGAACATGGCAGCAGCATTGCAATTTATCACGGAAAGCCAGAGAAGATATTCAAAAATATCATTTCAAAATATGAAGTTCAAAATGTGATTACCAATCGTGATTACGAACCTTATGCAAAAGCCCGCGATGAAAAAATTGAACAATTACTTTCCATTAAAGGTATTGGTTTTCATTCATTTAAAGACCAAGTGATTTACGAAACCAATGAAGTTGTAAAAAATGACGGAACCCCTTATTTAATTTACACACCATATATGAAAATCTGGAAGGAAAAATTTAAAAAAGAGTATAAGCACAATGATTATGACACTTCCAAAGTTTTAAAGAATCTCTATCAGAATTCCCATCTACCGAATCTTTCTTTGACGGATATTGGCTTTCAAAAATCTAAAATTAAAATTCCTGATTATGATGTAAGTGCCACTACCATTCAGGAATATGAAAATACCCGAAATTTTCCAGCTCAAGACGGGACCTCCCATATTGGTCCACATCTTCGTTTTGGAACTGTGAGTATTCGAAACATAATTAAAAAAGCGACTTCACAAAAGAATGAAGTTTTCTGGCAAGAACTGATATGGAGAGAATTTTTTATGCAAATTTTATGGCATTTTCCGGAGACCATAAATAGTTCTTTCAAAAAGAAATACGATCGAATTGAATGGCGAAACAATGATACTGAATTTGAAAAGTGGAAAGAAGGAAAAACCGGCTATCCATTGGTAGATGCTGGAATGCGTCAACTAAACAAAACTGGGTATATGCACAACCGCGTACGTATGGTTGTTGCCAGTTTTTTATGTAAACATCTTTTGATAGATTGGCGTTGGGGGGAAGCTTATTTCGCTGAAAAATTATTGGATTATGAAACCTCTAGCAATGTTGGCAACTGGCAGTGGGCTGCGGGTAGCGGGGTTGATGCCGCTCCATATTTCAGGATTTTTAATCCCACAACACAGATCGAGAAATTTGATAAGGATTATAATTATATCAAGCTACAAGTCGTGGAATTTGGGACTGATCGATATCCCCAAAAAATGGTGGATCATAACGAAGCGAGAGAACGTTGTTTGACAGTTTTCAAGGCTGCCGTGTCATAGAAATTTAGAATCTCATAAAGATGGGTTGTTAAAAAAAATGTAAATGAAGGGTAATTTTATGTCATTCAACACAATTTTGCTACTCTTGCACAGTTAAGCATTACAACAAACCTGAAACTATGAAGAAGATTTTATTATTGACCTTTTCCCTATTTCTATTTGCACTGCAATTGACGGCGCAAGACTCCATACAAGTACGAAAGAACACCCTGAATGACCAAATGACTGATGCATTTGATAAAAGCAATAGTTATCAGGAATATAAAGTGATAAAAAAGACACAACTTGCCTCTTTAAAAAGAAATATTCTTGATTCGGTTTCAAATTTAGAAAGAAGAATAAATACTCAGGAAAGTGAATTGAAACTGCAAAAAAGCGAAATAGATTCTCTTCGTCAAAATTTAAAGAATACTCAACAGAATCTTACGTCATCAAAGGAAAAGGAAGATGGTATTGAGATTTTCGGAATTTTAACTTCCAAGGCAACATACAATTCAATAATGTGGTTCATTATTTTGATCTTGTTATTGATAAGCGGTTTTCTCTTCTACAGATTCTTAAACAGCCATAAAATAACAAATGCCGCGCAGTTGAAGATGGCAGAGATGGAAATTGAATTAGAAGATTACCGAAGAAACAGTCTCGAACGTGAACAAAAGCTGCGTAGAAAACTGCAAGACGAAATCAATAAAAATAGAAAGATTTAAAATTAAGATTCGGTTCTAATGATTTTGGCACCAATCGCTCTCAGTCTTTCATCTATGTTTTCGTAACCTCTATCAATTTGCTCAATATTGTGAATTATACTGGTTCCTTGTGCAGAAAGTGCTGCGATCAACAATGAAATTCCTGCTCTAATATCTGGCGAAACCATAGTTGTCGCTTTTAGATTTGAATGAAAGTTATGACCGATAACAGTAGCGCGATGAGGGTCGCACAGAATGATCTTTGCTCCCATATCTATCAATTTATCCACAAAGAACAAACGGCTTTCAAACATTTTTTGATGAATCAGCACACTTCCTTTAGCTTGGGTGCAGACCACAAGAACAATACTTAACAAGTCTGGCGTAAATCCTGGCCATGGAGCATCTGCCACAGTAAGAATGGATCCATCAATATACCCTTGTATCTCGTATTCCTTTTGTGAAGGAATATGAATATCATCTCCTTTCTTTTCGAGTTTAATACCAAGTTTACGGAAGGTTTCGGGAATCAACCCAAGGTTTTCCCAGCTCACATCTTTAATCGTAATTTCACTTCGCGTCATCGCAGCCAGACCAATCCAGCTGCCAATTTCAATCATATCTGGTAAAACGCGGTGTTCACATCCACCCAATTGTTCCACACCTTCAATAACTAAAAGATTTGAACCAACTCCTCCAATGTTCGCACCCATGGAATTAAGCATTTTGCACAACTGCTGAATATAGGGTTCACAAGCAGCGTTATAAATGGTCGTAGTACCTTTAGCTAATACGGCTGCCATAATTATATTGGCTGTACCCGTAACTGAAGCTTGATCTAAGAGCATGTAGGTTCCTTTAAGACCATTGGGAGCTTCTACTCCGTAAAATCTATCTTCTTTATTATATCTAAATTTTGCCCCAAGTTTTATAAAACCTTCGAAATGGGTATCAAGCCTTCTTCTACCGATTTTATCACCTCCAGGTCTAGGAATATATCCTTTTCCGAATCTTGCCAAAAGTGGTCCCACTATCATTATTGAACCCCGCAATGAACTTCCCTCCTGCTTAAATAATTCAGATTCTAAATACCCAAGGTTAATATCATCAGCAATGAAAGCATATTTTCCCTTCCCTAGCTTCTGAATTTTAACTCCAAGATTCTCTAGGATTTTTATCAGTTTATTGACGTCAAGAATATCAGGAATATTATCAATTATAACTTTTTCTGGGGTTAATAATACTGCACAAAGAATTTGTAAGGCCTCATTTTTGGCTCCCTGTGGCGTAATTTCGCCTTTCAGTTTATGCCCGCCTTCTATTTGGAAAGTTCCCATAAATAAAGGTTGAAAATTTAATTACGTTTACGGTTGCGATTGCTGCTAGTTTTGTAGTTTTTCTTTGTTGAGCTTGAGGAACTATACTTCTTCTTATTTTTCAATAAGTTAGCGGCATCACTCAAATCTTCATCACTATTTTTCAAGTTAATTCTTCCTTCTGAAAGCTCAAAAAGATGAGTAAAGATTACATCATCCTCCACCGTATCCTTATTCCAATTAAGGAAACACTTTTTCATATGATTGGCAATGGTGAGTATTAGCCCTTCTTTCTTATCTCCATCCTCCCAACTGTTTGCCACATCTATCATTCTTTTAATATTGTTACCATAAAATCGATACTTAGGATGGTTTTGGGGATAGCCAAGAGGCTCTGGATGCTCCATAAGTTCTTCTCTTGTAGGAATAGGATATGGCGAATCGGCATCCAATTTAAAGTCTGAGATTATAAACAATTGATCCCACAACATATGTTGAAAGTCAGGCACGTCGCGCAGGTGAGGGTTTAGGTTACCCATTACATTAATAATGCTCTTGGCCACTTTGTTGCGTTCTTGTTTATCTTCTATGGCAATGGCTTGGTCGACCATCTTTTGAATATGGCGTCCATATTCCGGTATAATCAATTTTGGGCGTTCGGTATTATATTCAATTTGGGCTACTTCTTGTATCAAAATGTTGTGGTTAAGGGAAAGATTAATTTAATAGGAAAGATTGAAAATCGTTTCACACGCAAAATACTAAAAATTAAAGTGAAATAACACCTTCAACATTAGAAACTTTAAGATATTTTTCAACTACCGCCTCGGGAGATTGCATTGTTACTTTAATTGAAACACTTGTGTAGTTTCCTTTTGCAGAATCACGTGTATTAATCTCAGCATCAGTACCGTCAAAAATTATGCTGATTTCTGCTATTTTTTCAAGGTTGGCAGGAACTATAAATTTAAAGAGATATGGACCTGGCCAAGTGGAATCCTCTTCAAGTTGTTTCTTGAGACGCTCATAAAATTCTGCGGTATTTTTTTCTTGATTCATTCAAATAATAGCTGGGTGAGCCACAAAGATACACTTTCATCACAAATATTTATTTACTTACTTTGTATAAAATTGAAACCTGTTGAAAACAAAACGAATTGTAATAACTGGGGGGCCGGGCTCAGGGAAGACTGCATTAATAAAATATTTGGAAAATCAGGGTCACCAAGTAATGCACGAAATTTCAAGAGAAGTTATTCTAGAAGCCCAAAAGCATGGGATTGAACAGTTATTTCTAGATAATCCAATTCTCTTTAGTGAAAAACTGCTGGAAGGAAGATTGAAACAATTTCGCGAAGGAGAAAACTGTCAAACCGAAACTCTTTTCTATGATCGAGGAATGCCAGACGTTACGGCCTATATGGATTTTGTGAATACCTATTATCCGAAGAATTTTCCAGAAACTTGTTTCGCATATAAATACGATGAAATTTTCGTACTTCCCCCATGGGAAGAAATTTATGAACAAGACAATGAGCGATATGAATCTTTTGAACAAGCCGAAAAATTATTCGGTTTCTTAAAAAAAAGGTTACGAAAACTACGGCTACAAGACCTATGAGGTCCCTGTGGGATCAATTAAAGAACGAGCTGAATTTATTTTAGGTAAACTAAAAAATACAATTTGATAAGTGTCCAAGACATCTTGACCAAATATTGGGATTATACTTCCTTCAAACCGATGCAGGAAGATATAATTGCTTCGGTCTTAAATGGAAAAGACACTGTTGCACTTTTACCCACAGGCGGTGGAAAGTCATTGTGTTTCCAAGTTCCAGCATTAGTGATGGATGGAATTTGCATTGTAATTTCACCATTAGTTGCATTGATGGAAGACCAAGTAAATGCACTAAAAGAACGTGGCATAAAAGCCTTAAAAATAACAGGTGGGATTCCTTTTAACGACCTAAACACATTGCTTGACAACGCACTCTATGGGAACTATAAATTCCTTTATCTCTCTCCCGAAAGATTACAGCAAGAGATTGTTCAAAACTACATTCGGCAAATGAATGTGAACTTGATTGCCATTGATGAGGCGCACTGTATTTCTCAATGGGGAAATGATTTTAGACCAGCCTACAAAAACATTACCATTCTTCGAGAGCTTCACCCTTTAGTTCCCTTTATTGCTTTGACAGCTACAGCAACAGCTGAGGTTCTGGAAGATACCATTTCCGAATTACATATGGAACTTCCTACAGTGTTCAAAACTTCGTTTGTCAGGGAGAACCTTTCATATCAAGTTTTTAAGGAAGATGATAAACTTTACAGAACCGAACAATTACTTAAAAACAATCAAGATTCCGCAATTGTATATGTAAGAAACAGAAAAAGTACAATTGAAATAAGCAACCAACTCAATAGTTTAGGCATTTCTTCCACCTTTTATCACGGGGGGATTTCAGCTAAAGAAAAAGCTCAAAAGCTAGATACATGGCGTAGTGGCGGGGTTTCGACCATGGTAGCTACCAATGCTTTTGGAATGGGTATTGACCATCCTAATGTCCGTTTTGTGGTGCATCTACAAATTCCAGAGAGTATTGAAAGTTACTTTCAGGAAGCTGGTCGTGCTGGACGCGACGGACAATATGCCACCGCTGTATTATTATATAATGAATATGACATAATATATGTAAAAAAACAGTTTGTCGAATCTCTGCCTAGCACTTCAGATATAAAAGCCATATACAGAACCCTCAATAACTATTTTCAAATTCCTTATGGCGAAGGTGAATTCACGAAGCATAATTTTGGTTTTTCAGAATTCTGTAAAACCTATAACCTAAGCACTATGCTTGCATACAACGCGCTTAATAGCTTAGACCGTTTGGGCGTCATTCAACTTTCTCAGGAATTTGGGAGGAAATCAATTGTTCAGTTTTTAATTTCATCAGAAAAAGTATTAACATATTTTGAAAAAGATATTACAACCTCTGTAATCGGAAAAACGATACTTAGAATTTACGGTGGGATTTTTGAAATGCCGACCGCAATAAATTTAGACTTAATCACTACCAAAACTGGACAATCCATAGAAACAGTCATTTTTATTTTAAAGAAAATGGAGCGTGATCAGGTAATAGAAATCAACCTACAAATAACAGATGCAACTCTTACATTTCTCGTTCCTCGAGAAGATGAAAAAACAATAAACGTTATTTCAAGAGAAGTAGAGTCTCTGAATCAGAAAAAATTATCTCAAGTAAACGCTGTCCTACGGTATTTGGAAAACACAAAAACCTGCCGCAGTGTTCAACTGGTTTCCTATTTTGGGGAAACAACGGCAATCTCCTGTGGAATCTGCTCAGTTTGCAATTTCCAACATCCAAGATCTTCAAAAAAAGAGTTGCAAGAAATCGCTAAAAACATATTGTTATTGCTCGAAACCAGTGACTTAACATCGCGAGAGCTTTCAGAAAAACTAACATTTACGGAAGCCAATATCTTAAGAGCATTACGACTTTTAATGGATGCCGAAAAAATAAGAATCAACTTCAAGAACCAATATTATTTAAACTGAAAAAAATGTCGAAAGAATTAAGAATTGTTTTTATGGGAACACCCGATTTTGCTGTCGGAGTTTTGAAAAAAATAGTGGTATCTGGAAGGAATATTGTTGGTGTAATCACAGCACCTGATAGACCTGCTGGTCGAGGTAGAAAGCTAATGACATCTGCCGTCAAGGAATATGCCCTTTCACAAAACCTTAATGTGCTTCAGCCCCTTAATCTAAAAGATGAAACTTTCCTAAAAGAATTAAAAGACCTAGATGCAAACCTACAGGTGGTTGTTGCTTTTAGAATGCTGCCAAAAGTTGTTTGGCAAATGCCTGAATACGGCACTTTCAATCTTCACGCATCATTACTTCCACAGTATAGGGGAGCTGCCCCCATAAATTGGGCCATTATAAATGGTGAAGAAAAAACAGGAGTTACCACATTCTTCATTGATGAAAAAATTGATACAGGCGAAATTATCGCAAACAAAGAAGTTATTATCGAGAAAGAGGAAACAGCAGAAACGCTTCACGATAAATTGATGGAAGAAGGAAGTGAAATAGTTTTGGAAACTCTTGAATTAATAGAACGCGGGACTGCGAAACCAATACCTCAACCACAAAATTTCGATTTAAAGGAAGCTCCAAAACTAACTCCCGAAAATACTAGAATAGATTGGGGAAAACCTGGTGTAGTTATCGAAGCATTTGTAAGAGGGCTTTCTCCCTATCCTGTCGCTTGGTCAATCTTGATCAATAATAATGAAGAGCACAAAACCAAAATTTACACTGCGTTTTTTGAAAAAGCACAGCACAATATTATCCCTGGCACAATTGAAGCAACCAAAAAGGAATTAAAAGTTGCGTGTATGGATGGATATATTCATATAAAGGAAATCCAACTTCCTGGGAAACGGAAAATGGATATTTCATCGCTTTTAAACGGTTATTTGTTTAGTGAAGATTCTAAACTATTGTAAACCCTTGTCAATACTGATTTCGTTCGAAATAGCAAAAAACGGTTCAAGTTTATTAACAAACAGTCTAAGTTATTAACAAAATCACGGATTTAGTGCGTGGTTACTTGCTTGGACGAATATTCCTGCTAAATTTGTAGAGCAATTAATCGAAGTTTAACCAACAATTTAATTTAAAAAAATTATGAACAAATCAGATTTAATCGATGCAATGGCAGCTGATGCCGGAATTACTAAAGCTGCTGCTAAGAAATCATTAGAGTCTTTCTTAGGCAACGTTGAACAATCCCTTAAGAAAGGAAACAGAGTTTCTCTTGTAGGTTTTGGATCTTGGTCAGTTTCTAAAAGAGCTGCTAGAGAAGGAAGAAATCCTCAAACTGGTAAAACCATTAAAATTGCTGCTAAAAATGTAGTGAAATTTAAAGCAGGTTCAGATTTACAGAATAGCGTAAATTAATTGTAAAAATATTTTACAATTTTAAAAGTCCTTCTTACCATTAATTTGGAAAGAAGGATTTTTTAGTTAACTGATACAGAGTTATCTATAATTACGCAAAGATTTTGCATTTTTAATCCATATAATTTAATCCACACATCCTTTTACTAAGTTTTTGGTAATCTTAAAATATTTACTTAGATTTATTTATCAAAAACACGTTATGACAACCTTAAAACCAGCCAAAGGTCTATTATTGGTTGCAGAACCTTCTATTATTGGGGATGTTTCCTTCAATCGATCTGTTGTGCTTCTAGCAGAATACAACAAAAGTGGATCTGTAGGGTTTATCCTTAATAAACCCTTGCACCACAAGCTAAAGGATTTTGTTCCAGAGATAAATTCAAAACTTCCAGTTTACAATGGCGGCCCTGTAGAACAAGACAATCTGTACTTCATCCACTGTATTCCAGATATTATTCCAGACAGTATAGAAATATCCAATGGTATTTATTGGGGAGGTGATTTCAGCGCAATTATCGATTTACTAAAAAATGATCAATTGAAAAAAGACCAGATTCGCTTTTTCTTAGGATATTCTGGTTGGGAAAGAGACCAATTAGAGCATGAACTTGAAGTGAACAGCTGGGTTGTGGCGCCAAATAATTATGACAATGCCATAATTGGCAAAACAAACATTAACTTCTGGAAAGAAAAAATGATTGAATTTGGAGGAGATTATCTTTTATGGTCCAATGCTCCTGAAAATCCAAGTTGCAATTAACCCATCCTCGCTTTTAAATTCAACTTAGGCAACAATTCTTTTACAATGGTATTCCCATATTCTTTTTTGCGATATTTTGTTATAGAGACAATTCCCTGAATTACGTTAGTTATAAATAATTCATCTGCTTTCTGAAGTTCAAAAGGGGATATCGAAGATTCTTCTATTGTGAAGTCAGGCATTTTCTTTAAAATCGAAATCACTTGCTTACGCATAATTCCATTAAGGCATCCGTCAATCAAAGGCGGTGTTTTAATTTTTTCTCCTAAAACTAAAAATAGATTTCCATTAAGTGCCTCAATTACCTGTTTGTTTTCATTTAGGAGTAAGCAGTTTCGATAATCGTTCTCTTGGGCATAAATTCCACCTAAAATATTTATAAGCCTATTGGTCGTCTTTAGTGTTGAAATCAGACCACTATTCACGTAATGATCCTTAAAAAGTTCTACTTCATAATTATCTTCATTCAAAAGATAAAATGGAGCACTAAGTTCTTCAAAGGATATGGAATATTCTACGTCGTTTGTTTTGGGGGTGTATTTTCCTCCAGTCTTTCGCCATACCAATAATTTCACGCGAAATGCTTTATTATTCGACGTTTCTGAGGCAATTGTTTTTACAATTTCTTCTTCAAGAAACTCCATTGTAAAATTCATTGGAATCTCCATTCTAAGTATTCGCATAGAAGCCATTAGGCGGAAATAATGATCTTCCCAAAAGTTAATTGTACCAGCTGAAATACGCATTGTTTCAAATATCGCGTCACCATAATTAAGGCCTCTATTGTCAATTGGTATTGTTGCATTCTCCTTTTGTAACAATGTTCCGTTTAAATTTATCATAAAAAAACCGTCCTTTTTTAGAGACGGTTCAAAGATATTATAAATTATAGGCTTTTTAAGCGGATCCTAGGATTTGCTTTAAATTAGAAATCATATTTTCCCACAACATTTTCCCTTCTTCCACTTCGTCTTCTTCCGCGAAATCTGTTATCATCAACGACACATCCTTAGTGATTTCATCCACTTGAATGCGGAGTTCAAAATAGAATTCTTCACCTTCATCTTCAATCCATCTAAACTTAATACGTTCCGGACTTTTTTTACTTAATAGTTTTGCCTCTTCCTCACTTTCGGACCATATAAAACTATAGTATTCTCCACGCGAATTTACGTTGTCCGCATACCACTCTGAAAGGCCAGAAGGCGTTGATATATATTGATATAACAATGAAGGGGAGACCTGAATAGGAAACTCCATTTCATATTTTATTTTATTTTCCATAGCATTCCATTAGTTGACGCCCAATATATATATATTAATCTTAACCTCAAATTAAAGATTGAAAATTTTTCACATTGAAGACAGTCAAAAACTTTTAAAATAATTTCGATAAAAAGAGAACCTAATATTTGCGACACATAATTTTGTTTTTATCTTTGCACCCGCTTAGGTAAAATACCTTAATAGGTATAAACTTAAAGATGGCGAGGTAGCTCAGCTGGTTAGAGCGTCGGATTCATAACCCGGAGGCCGCGGGTTCAAGTCCCGCTCTCGCTACAAAAAAATCCCCAAAAAATTGTTTCTAGGGGATTTTTTTATGGGTGAAATTGAATTATTTATTTCTTGTTGAGAAATTCCTCTAACTGCGAGTAATTAACTATAGATTGCTCACCACTCTTCATATTTTTAAGAGTAAAGGAAAGTGCCTCCATCTCTTTTTCACCAGCTAAAATTGTAAATGGTATATTTCTTTTATCAGCGTAGCCCATTTGTTTGCCCATTTTCGCAGTATCGGGATACAACTCAACTTTTACACCTTTCTTTCGTAAGTTTGTAACAGCTTCCATTGCATACAGAGCTTCCCTTTCACCAAAATTAATAAAGAGTGCACTACTATTTTCTGAAACGGTTTCAGGAAAAAGATTTAGTTCTTCCAAAACCAGATAAATTCTATCGAGACCAAACGAAATACCCATTCCGCTCATATCTTTTAATCCGAATATTCCAGTAAGATCATCATATCTTCCACCACCGCCAATACTTCCCATATTAACATCTTCCGGTGCGGATACCTCCAATATAGCTCCTGTATAGTAATTCAAACCACGAGCAAGAGTTACATCGATTTGCAATGCGGAGGTCTGCAGGCCCAAGGTTTTAATATTTTCAGCAATAAATTCGAGCTCTTCAACACCTTTCATTCCCAATGAGGAAGCATTTAACATTCCCTTTAATGAGTTTATTTTTTCCTCATTACTTCCCGTAAATAAAAACAATGGCTGTAATTTTTGTAATGCAACTTCAGAAATACCTTTTTCACGCATCTCTTTTTTTACACCTTCCTCCCCTATTTTGTCAAGCTTATCCAGTGCAACTGTAAAATCTATTAATTTATCCTCTGCTCCAATGGTTTCAGCAATGCCACTCAATATCTTACGGTTATTGATTTTTATAGTTACATCATTTAGACCGAGTTTGCTAAAAACAGCATCATAGAGCTGCACAAATTCAACTTCCTGCCAAAGTGAAGTAGAGCCCACTACATCGGCGTCGCATTGATAAAACTCACGGAAACGTCCTTTTTGTGGTCTATCTGCACGCCAAACAGGTTGAATTTGATAGCGTTTAAAAGGAAAGGTGATTTCGTTTTGATGCTGTACTACGTACCTTGCAAAAGGTACAGTAAGATCATACCTCAGTGCTTTTTCGGATATTTTTGATGTTATTTTGCTACTATCTTTTTTAGAATAAATCACATCGTCAACTTTTGACAAATAATCTCCACTATTCAGAATCTTAAAAATCAACCGGTCTCCTTCTTCTCCATATTTTCCCATTAAGGTTTCACTGTTTTCAAAGGAAGGAGTTTCAATAGGCTGAAAACCGTATAATGAGAAAGTTTCTTTTATTATGTTGAAAATATAATTGCGACGGGAAACTTCTTCTGGGTTAAAATCGCGAGTACCTTTAGGTATGGATGGTTTTTTCAAAATTAATTATTCAAGGTTTATCCCTTCGACTTTGCTCAGGGTGATATTTTTAAAATCCAAAGTTAACAGGCCTGGTAATATTGAGCATTGATATTGACTATTGAATTTCTAACAATGCAAATATCTTAAATAATGGTAACTTTATCCAACTTTTGCCGTCTAATGAAAAACACAAATTAAAAATATGTTTTCACTGTTTTGGGAAAACGTCCGTATTGCACTGGATTCTATAAAAAGTCAGTTGCTCAGGACCATTCTTACCATCGTTATTATTGGGATTGGCATTTGGGCCCTTGTAGGGATCCTGAGTGCTGTAAAAGCTCTAGAAACAACTATTTCGGGCAACTTTGCATCCATGGGTGCAAATACTTTCAATATTCAACAGTATGAATTTAGCGTACAATCCAACCGAAGTGGTGAAAAGGAGAAAATAAATCCAATTATTAGCTATAACGATGTTCGTGAGTTTTTGGACAAATATGAATTCCCATATACAAAAACCTCCCTTTCCTTTCAAGGAACTTCTTTAGCCGAGGTAAAATATGGCTCAGAAAAGACAGACCCAGAAATACAAGTATTTGGCGTGAACGAGAACTATTTGGATAATACGGGAACTGAAATTGATCGTGGTAGAGATTTCACCATTTTCGATATTCAGAACAATAATAAAGTTTGTTTAATCGGTTCTGATTTCACAAAGAATCTTTTTAAAAACGAGGATCCAATCAACAAAACAATTAGTATTCGTGGAGTGAAATTCAAGATAATTGGATTGTTAGAATCAAAAGGATCCAATTTTGGAAATAATCAAGATTTAAAGGTGTTGATACCTGTACAGGTTGCGCGTGGCATTTATACTCAGCCCAATATAAACTACAACATAAGTGTAAAGGTTGACGATAAACAGTTTATGGAAGCTGCGCAAGACGAAGCAATCATTACTTTTAGAAATATTCGTGGTTTGAATCCTGTTGAAGCAAATAACTTTGGAATAGAACGTAGTGATGATTTAATAAACAGAATTGCCTCCATTACACAATACTTGGAAATTGCGGCCTGGATTATCAGCATTATCACAATTTTAGGCTCTTCAATTGCTTTAATGAATATCATGTTGGTTTCTGTAACCGAGCGCACTCGTGAAATTGGAGTCAGGAAGGCGATGGGCGCAAAACGTTCCACCATTTCTACACAATTTTTTATGGAGACTATTGTTATTGGTCAATTTGGAAGTATTCTAGGAATTATTCTAGGAGTATTAACCGGATACGCTTTTGCGAGAATTTTTGAATTTGACTTTACCCTTCCTTGGTCTGCAATGATTTGGGCTACGATAATAACATTTCTTGTCGCAGTAATTGCAGGCTCATATCCAGCTTCAAAAGCAGCTCGTTTGGATCCTATTGAAAGTTTGAGATACGAGTAACTGGGAAATTCCAAAAATAAACAAATCCCAAATCCCAAAGTTGAACTCGATTGGGGTTTGGAATTTGCTGCCTATAATTAGTTTAGCCTGAATCTTATTCACTAAGCAATTCACTGAAATAATTATAAAGCTCTCCTTTAGTAATAACCGATCCTTGTTGAATGAGTGCAAAAATATCCTTATTGCGATCGTCTTTTATCGCCTTTGTTGAAGTATAGAGGTTCACCACATCATCGTGTAAGTTGTGCTGAAGCCATTTGTATCCATACTCTGAGGTAATATCGACATTGTCATCGTCAATTTTTATCGCTATCAACTCCATAAATGCTTCAGTAATATGGAAAAGCATCAATTGTTTGGGGGAGATGTGCTCTAGATATTTCACTTTGTTTAAAACACCTTCCCAAATAAGATCACTGAAAATATCGAGTTCCTGTTCAGCGATTTCAGGATTGTTCACTTTTAGTTCTTTCCATTCATTGGCTGTAATGGATTGGGTGGCTAGGAAATTTATAAATTCTTGATGCAGCTCTTCAAATTGTTCTTTGGTTAATCTTGCGTATTTCATTGTGTATTCTATTTTCCTTATTCTCTTTTATCAGTGCAACCGTTTCTAAATAAAAAGCCTTCCTCAAAATGAGAAAGGCTTTCTATATTCTAATTGGAATAAATTAGTTAGCTTCTGAATTTTCTTCAGATTTAGCTTCTGGTTTAGCTTCTGCTTTAGGCTTAGCTTCAGATTTAGTTTTAACTTCCGGTTTAGCTTCCGCAACTACTTCAAAAGTAAAGTTGCTGATAACTTCTCTGTGGAAACGAATTGTAGCATCATAAGGCCCAGTGCGCTTAATAATACCACCGGCGATAGTGATGTATTTTTTATCGATTGAAACACCTTCTTTATCAAGTGCTTCAGCAAGATCACCATTGGTAACCGAACCAAATAATTTATCACCCTCGCCAGTTTTGGCAGTGATTTTAATTTCAAGTCCGTTTAATTTATCTGCTTGTGTTTTAGCTTCATCAACTACTTTCTTTTCTTTGAAAGCGCGTTGCTTCAAAGTTTCAGCCAATACTTTTTTTGCCGAAGGAGTTGCAAGTACTGCGTGTCCTTGTGGAATCAAAAAGTTTCTTCCGTAGCCGTTTTTCACGTTTACAAGATCATCTGTAAATCCCAGATTTTCTACGTCTTTCTTTAATATAAGTTCCATAATCTTTCTCTGGTTTTTATTTTAATAAATCGGCTACGTAAGGCATAAGTGCCAAGTGACGTGCTCTCTTAACAGCAACTGCCACTTTACGTTGATACTTCAAAGAAGTTCCGGTAAGTCTTCTAGGAAGGATTTTACCTTGCTCATTTACAAATTTCAATAAGAAATCTGCGTCTTTATAATCAACATACTTAATACCCGATCTTTTGAAACGACAGTATTTTTTAGTCTTGTTGGTTTCTATGTTAAGCGGAGTAAGGTATCTAATTTCTCCGTCTTTTTTTCCTTTTGCTTGTTGTTGTAGTGTGGCCATAATTTAAGCTGATTTTTTAGTGCGGTTTCTTCTTTTTTCTGCCCAAGCGATTGCATGCTTGTCAAGGCTTACTGTAAGGTAACGCATAAAACGCTCATCCCTTTTAAACTCAGTTTCAAGTTCGTTAACTACATCACCTTCTACGGTGTACTCAAACAAGTGGTAAAAGCCACTTTTTTTGTTCTGGATTGGATAAGCTAGTTTTTTTAGCCCCCAATTTTCTTTGGATATCATCTTAGCACCTTTAGAAACAAGAAGATCTTCGTATTTCTTTACTGTTTCCTTTATCTGATCTTCAGATAAAACGGGATTTAAGATGAAAACAGTTTCGTAATGATTCATAAAAAATCGATTAAAATTAATAATTAAAACCTTGGCTTTCTGCCAAAGAGGGTGCAAAAATAATACTTTATTTACTATTATCAAACCAAAATCCAACTATACTTGAAATTAATCATTTTTAGACGAAGTGTGTAATTTTTTCGATTAAAACCAAATAAAGTTGCATTTCATCGATTATTTACATATTATTGTCGTAAGCAAAACCTACTATTGTGGAAAAAACAATTCTTAAATGTGCAATTGTAGATGATTCTACACTGCAACGGCTATCTATAGTGAAGCTGATCCAAATGCACCCATCTCTTGAACTCGTGGGGGAGTACAAAAATGCTATTGAAGCAAAAATGGGACTCGCCTCAACGGAAATCGACCTTATTTTTTTGGATATAGAGATGCCTATACTCTCGGGTTTCGACCTTTTAGACGATATTCAGAAAAAGCCACAAGTAATTTTTGTTACTGGAAAAACTAAATACGCGTTTAAAGCATTTGATTATGATGCAGTTGACTATCTTAGAAAACCAATCTCTAAAGATCGCTTCTTAAATGCTGTTCATAAAGCAATAACAAACCATAAGCTTAAGAACGAAGAAGGATTTGACGATGAAGATTTCATTTTCGTAAAAAGCAATCTTAAAAAGCGAAAAGTATTCTTGAACGAATTGCGCTATATTGAAGCTTTGGGCGATTATGTAAAACTTGTGACAGAGCACGATTCACTTGTGGTACTTTCAACAATGAAAGCATTTCAGTCACTTTTGCCTAGGGAAAGGTTTTTAAGAATACACAAGTCATATATCGTGAATCTAGACAAGGTACAGCGCTATAATAGCAAAACCATTGAGTTGGAAAAAGACAAACTTCCTTTGAGTCGCAACAGAAAGGCAGATTTGGTGGAAGCCCTTGCAGCCACACAGAACGCTTAATAATTATCTACATCTACATTAATGCGAACGCTTGAAAATTCCTTGATGGAATTGAAACTGCGTTGCACGTTTGCTATGTATTTTTTCGTTTTATCCAAGGATTGATTCTTTGGAATTTTAATAAGAAGATTTATAATGTATTTATTCTTAATTCTTCCTATTGGTGGTGGTTCGGGCCCTAAGACGTTCTCTTTGAATTTTATTTCCAAGGCCTGCCCAAACCAGGTTGAAGCGGTTTGGACACGTGTCAGATTCTTATCCTTGAAAACAATTTTAATTGTTCTGTAAAAAGGAGGATACTTATAGTTATAGCGTTCTTCTAGCTGTTCCTTGTACATTCCCTCATAATCGTTCACACTAACTTGCTTCAAGATTTGGTGATACGGGTTGTAAGTCTGTATTAAAACCTTGCCTCGTTTTTGGGTGCGCCCTGCCCTCCCCGAAACCTGTTGCAGTAATTGAAAGCTACGCTCGTGAGCACGAAAATCTGGAAAGTTCAAAAGATTATCGGCGTTCATTACACCAACCAAACTTATATTCCTAAAATCAAGTCCCTTAGCGAGCATTTGCGTACCTACCAAAATATCGATTTCTTCATTTTCCAAGGCCTCTATCAATTTTGAGTAGGAATTTTTTCCTTTGGTGGTGTCTTGATCCATTCTTGCTATACGGTGATCTGGAAACAAGGATTTCAGTTCAGTTTCAATCTGTTCCGTGCCAAAACCTTTGGTGTCTAAAGTTTCACTTCCACAGGCTATGCAGCTATGCATCATTGCCATTTGGTATCCACAATAATGACAGCGCAACTGATTTTTATACTGATGAAACGTCAAACTCACATCGCAGTTTGGACATTGTGGGGAAACACCGCAAGTGGTACATTCTACAACGGGGGAAAAGCCCCTTCGGTTTTGAAAGAGAATAATTTGCTCGTCGTTTTTCAAAATCTCGCGCATTTCTTCCAGCAACCGATCACTGAAATGGCCAGTCATTTGTTTCTTTCTGGTTTTTTCCTTTATATCGACTAATTCTATATCTGGCATTAAGACATTTCCGAATCGTTTCTTCAAAGTAACCAATCCATACTTTCCAGTTTTGGCATTGTGATAACTTTCCAAAGAAGGTGTTGCCGAACCCATCAACAGTTTTGCATTGTGTAGATTGGCCAAAACAATGGAACTATCGCGGGCATTGTATCGCGGTGCAGGACTGTACTGTTTAAAAGACGGTTCATGTTCCTCATCAACAATAATAAATCCTAAGTTTTTAAATGGAAGAAATAAAGACGAACGAGCACCAATAACGACTTGTGCTTTCGGTTTTTCTTGGAGGACATTATTCCAGACCTCGACTCTTTCGTTTACGGAGAACTTAGAGTGGTAAACCGATATTTTTTCACCAAAATATTTTTGAAGTCGCGTTATTAATTGCGTGGTCAAAGCAATTTCAGGAAGCATATACAAAACCTGTTTTCCTGAAGCCATAACCTCTTCAATGATGCGAACATAGATCTCTGTTTTGCCGCTTGAAGTCACTCCGTGCAAAAGGACCACATCCTTTTCCTTAAAATCATTTTTAATTTCTTGGTATGCCTTAAGCTGTGCTTCGTTTAAGGTTTTGATTTCAGAAGATGCTTCGCCAGAAAACTCCACTCGGTCATGCTGAATAAAATATTCTTCCAAAATCCCTTTATCTATAAGTGCCTTCAAAGTTCCTGTTGAGGCTTCACTTTTCTTTTGAAGCATAGCAGAACTTATAGGCTTTTTAGATTGGCTGTTCAGCATAAAAAGATTCATAAGAACATCGCGCTGTTTTGGCGCTCTATTCAACGAATCAAGCAATGTTCTCAGGTTCTCTTCTGAAGTGTACTGAATTGCAAGTTTGATATAGCGTTTCAGTTTCGGAGTATATTGTTCATAAACCGTTTCCTCTACTTCTACAATTCCTTTGTCAAATAACTTTTGAATTACAGAAACAACGTTTCTTTTGTCCAGAATGGAACGTACATCATTTATATGAAGGGAGGATTGATGTTGTAATGCTTCAAAAACTAGGAACTCCTCATCAGTCAATTGATTCTCATCCCACTCCTTATCTGAAGAAAGTTTTATAATAGTTTCGCTTTCGAGCAAGAAGGCACTTGGAAGTGCTGCTTTTATCACTTCACCCAAAGAACACATATAATACTCAGAAAGCCATTCCCAATGTTTTAACTGGTGATTTGTAATGATTGGGGTTTCATCTAAAATATGATCTATAGATTTGGTTTCATAACCTACAGGAGCTTGATCGTGAACTTGATAGACAATACCAGTATAAACCTTTGACTTCCCAAAGGGAATCGCGACACGCATTCCCGGCTTTAAAAACGCAGCCTCATCCCTATTCACGCTATACGTGAAGGTTTGTTTCAAGGGGATTGGGAGGATGACGTCTATGAAATACAAATTATTTATTAGTTATGAGTTATGAGTTTTGAGTATGTTTGAAATATAGGTATTTGGTGTTATTTACTATGTCGTTTTGTAAATAAACAGGGTATTACAAAAGATGATTTTGGGTTATTCTTAAAGAAAAAGGCCACCAATTTTGGTGGCCTAAAGATACTATTTTAATAATTTTTATTCAACTCGCGTCCAAGTTTGTGTTCTACCTAGAAGAGAGAATCCAATATAGCCGCGGACTTTCAAAGTATTGGCGCCATCTAGCTCAATATAGCTTTTATAGACCTTTCCATTGTTAGGATCCATAATGGTTCCTCCGTTATATTCCTTACCATCCTTTTTAAGGTCTTTCAGAATTATCAGGCCCATAATTGGTTTTCCTTTATCGCTACCTGGACATTCTTTACAGGTTGCATCTCGCTTTGCCGGATCAACGATCTCGACTACTTTTCCATAAATTTTTCCATTCTGTTTGTAGATTTCAACTACAGATTTTGCTTTGCCGGTTTCATCGTCAATGGTTTTCCATTTTCCGGTTACATCCTGAGCAAAGGTTGCCATTACGGAGAGAAGGATGAGTGAGGAAGTTAAAAGTATTTTTTTCATAATTTAAAATAATTAGTTTGAGTTACATTTTTTCTTTTAGCCGCTTTATAGAAATATTCAATTCAAAACCCAGCAGCAAGAGGTTTGCATTTATCCAAATATATAACATCAATATTAAAAGTGCACCAATAGAACCGTATAACTCGTTATAATTTGAAAAATTATTAATATAAACCCCAAAAAAGTAAGTTGTCAGCAAAAAGAGAACGGTAGTGGTCACAGCTCCAATTGAAAAAAAGCTAGACGATTTTCCTTCTTTGGTGCCAAAGTAATAAAGTGTGGAAATCACCACATAAATCATTACTACAAAAACAAGAAATTGAAAGAACGAGATCCAAAATAGATTGTTGTCAATATAAGCTCTGGACTGAAGATCCCGTATAATATATTCACCATACAAGATTACCCCTACCATAGTTAACAACAACAATGCCAATAAAATGGAGACCCCCAATGCAATAAAATATTGCCTAAAAAACGATCGGTTTATGGTTACATGAAATGAATATTCAAAAGCACTAAATATTGCATTTACGCCATTTGCAGATAGGAAAAGAGATAGGAAAAACACAAAGGAGAGCAAACCAGTTCGCGGGTTTACAGCGATATCCGCAATAACAGGGTAAAAAAACTGTGTAGTTTGCGGGGGTAATAAGGCTTCTATAAATATTAAAAAACGGGATTGAAAACCATCTATTGGTATATATGGAATAAGATTTAAAAGAAACAGTAAGAAAGGAAAAAGGGCAAGAAAAAAGCTATAAGCAATAGAGCTGGCGCGCGGAGAAAAAGAGCCTTTTAAAATACCGGTACCATAAATATCCAACAAATTGTAAAGCGAGAACTCTCCTAGACCAGGAAGTTTTATTCTTTTACTGAGTTTGACCAAACTTCCAATTACAGGAATATTAATTACCTTATCCTCTTGTTCAATCATTTAACAGCTTTTAGACTTAGGTCCATATTATAAACAGAATGAGTAAGGGCGCCACTGGAAATGTAATCTACACCACAATCAGCATATTTTCTAGCGGTTTCTAGTGTAATTCCGCCACTGGATTCGGTGAGGCATTTACCGTTTATGAGTTCCACAGCTTTACGGGTATCCTCATAATTGAAATTGTCTATTAAGATTCTGTAAACTCCCTTGGATTTGAGTATTTCTTCTATTTCCGATAGGTTTCTGGCCTCTACTATTATCTTAAGGTCAAGGCGATGGCTTTCCAAATAGCGTTTTGTTTTTTCAATTGCCTTAGTAATTCCGCCACAGAAATCTATGTGATTATCTTTGAGCATTACCATATCATAAAGGGCGAACCGGTGGTTCTCCCCGCCTCCAATCTTTACTCCCCATTTTTCCAAAGCACGAATTCCTGGGGTAGTCTTGCGGGTATCGAGAATCTTTGTGTTTGTTCCTTCCAACAGTTTTACGTATTCGTTGGTCTTTGTGGCAATAGCGCTCATTCGTTGCATTGCGTTCAGCACCAATCTTTCTGATTTTAAAATGGATTGCGAAAGACCAGATACATAAAAGCACACATCGCCATACTTAACAGAACTTCCATCCTTAATTTTAATATCTAGTTCCAAACCTGGATCGACATATTCAAAAACCTGGCGGGCAAATTCTACGCCAGCAATAATCCCTCCATCTTTAACCAGAAGCTTTGCAGTACCTGTGGCATCTTCGGGAATACAGGCCAAGGAACTGTGATCTCCATCTCCAACATCTTCTCTAATGGCATTGGTAATTATGTAATCTATTTCTCTGTTGAATTGTTTATCTGAAATCATATCAAGGAAATTTATGCTAAAATAACAAAAAGAGTTGGCAGTATTCAGTTTCAGTTGACAGTTATACAAAAACCTTTAAAATCTATTACTTTTGAAAAATGAAAATAACGCTACTCGCCATAGGCAAAACGGATAACAGCCAACTACAAACGTTAATGGATGATTACACCAAGCGCTTGGGGTTTTATATCTCTTTTGAGATGGAAATAATACCAGATGTGAAGAATGCTAAGAATCTTTCAGAACCACTTCAAAAGCAAGCGGAGGGCGAAGAAATTTTGAAGCGTACCTCTACTGCGGATGTTTTGATTCTTCTTGATGAAAAGGGGAAAACTTTTACTTCAGAAGGGTTTGCAGAGTTTCTTCAGAAGAAGATGAACAGTGGGTTAAAGAACCTCGTCTTTGTAATTGGCGGGCCTTATGGGTTTAGTGAGGCTGTATATGAACGTGCGAATGGAAAGGTTTCACTATCTACCATGACTTTTTCGCATCAAATGGTTCGGCTTTTCTTTATTGAACAACTTTATAGAGGGTTTACGATTTTGAGGAATGAACCTTATCATCATCGATGATTTGGGATTTGGGATTCGTTAATTCGGGATTTGGGATTCGGGACGTGCTTCGATTTGCTTTTTGGCTCTTTTTTCACCGCAAAGACTCAGAGGACGCAAAGTTGGGGAAGTGTTTTGAGTTACCATTGGCAATCTATAAAGTCTGTTAGTATGTGGAATAATAGTCCTACTGCTATGATTCTTGTTTTTTTAAAAAGGAATAATACGGCGTATCCTGCCGTCGCCCAATAGGTATGCAGTGGATGGAAGCCGATGCTGCAGCGGGTAGGATCGAAAATGGGGGTAGCTAGTAGATGATCGACATCTATCAACATAGTGGCTAGCATTATTAACCAAGCTTTTTTCCACTCTTTTCTGAAAAATATATAAGCTATAAGTCCGGGGACCAAAAGGTGAAGAGTGTAATGTATTAGGGTTTGGAGCATAGGAATGCAATTATCAATTCGATTTTAGAAGTTGCTGTATGTCTAAAAGATCCTTTGAACGACCAGATTTGATTTTACTTGTAATAAGATCTTCCAAAGAAATGACGCACCCAATGAGTAATCTATTATTTTTTTTGAGTTTTACTATTTCACTTTGTTGATAGGCCTCTTCGAAAGATTTGTTGACTGAAAAATCCGCAATCAACTTTTTAAAACACACTAAGGAAGTATCAATCCAAAAATAAACATCGGCAGAAGGGCGTTGATAACCTTGGAAGTTCCCTGCTGCCCCGCCGACCATCAACATTCTCCTGCGAGGGTTTGCTTTCATCTTTGGTATGGAACTTTATGTCCATTGTGGGTTTGAATTTATTTTATTCCAAAGGTAACAACTATTTAGGGAAGATATAAACTAGCAGAAATGAAAAAGCCACCCCAGTTTAGATTGGGATAACTTTGAATTTTCAAATAACTATGCGGGAAAATAGGCTCGAAGATTCCTACTACACCATATACTTCGACGTTTATAATGTACCCTCTAATGTTTTGCCTTATAAACATAAGCCTCAACAGTTTATTCAATGGAATTCTCAGTATTGTTTTATTAAAGAGATTTCGAAAAAAGGACCACTTACGAGACAGCTGTGGAATCGGGTTTAGATATTATTTTCCTAAAAAATAAGCACTCATTTTTATTTTCTATGATTTTGATGTATATTAGTGGTTAGTTTCTGGTTAAAATAATGATTAGGTTTTTAACCATATTTTCTACCCACCCATATGATTATTGGGTGAATATCTTTAAATCTTCTTACAGTGGTACCGGACGAATCTTTTTCTTAGTCCGATATTTGATAAGAAGCGAGGTTCTCTCAAATACTACTTAACTCACAATTACACAACGAATTTACCCGAAACACACCCAGACCAGACCCAGACCTGACCCGGACTTAATCCGGACCTGCTTAGGAGTATATTAGAAGGATCTGAGTGGTGTGGTACGCTTTGAACCGTCCTTAAAACTATGGTTTGCGGGATGCTTGTGTTTGCTGGAAATGCTGAGGAATACCTATTTTATTGATACTAGGTAATTTTATAAGTTTTGATATCATATAGTATTGACATCCTGTTAAATGAGATATTTTAGATTTATTATTTGGGGAACGCGTTAAAAAGTTTAAATTTCAGAATTCTAACTGGCAGTTAAAAAAATGAATATGAAGAAAATATACGCATTACTACTTTTATTTATAGCAACATCGATCGCACCGAACATAGTATTTGCCCAATGTGAAGATGTTACAATAGAGAGTTTAACCAATCCGGGGCCTTTTGACGTTGCCACACTAACCGAAGCGGATGGTCTCAGGAATGGTCCGGATTATTTGGGTGCTACCGTATATTATCCCACGAACGCTACACCACCTTTTATGAGTATTGCAATAGTTCCTGGATTTACAGCGTTGCCTTCAAGTGTTGAAGAATGGGGGCCATTTTATGCTTCTCATGGAATTGTCACCATAATTATTGGCACCAATTCTCTATTTGATCTTCCAGAAATTAGAGCTGTGGCACTTTTAGACGCTTTAGAAACAATGCGTCAGGAAAATACACGAATTACATCTCCATTGGAAAACAAGCTTGATGTTGACAAATTTGCAGTAAGTGGGTGGTCTATGGGCGGCGGGGGAGCACAGCGCGCAGCGGTTCTCGACAATTCAATAAAAGGCGTTGTGGCTTTGTGTCCTTGGTTACCCAACCCTTCCTTAAATCACGACAGTCCTGTACTTATTTTTAGTGGTCAGAATGACCCTACTGCACCACCAGCGCAACACGCAGATATTCATTATAACGTTACTCCCAATACAACCGACAAGCTCCTTTTTGAAGTTAAAAATGGAAATCACTCTGTTGCTAATACTCCTAATGGAGGTAATGGGGCTGTAGGTAAAATAGCGCTTTCTTGGCTTAAGTTATTTGTGGATAAAGATGATTGCTATTGCCCATTATTAACAGATGAACTCTTGGTCAATCCACCAGCAGCATCTAAAGTTCTTTCCAGTTTTGAATGTGAATTGATAGGGATAGCTGAAAATAAATTTGATATAAGCGTATATCCGAATCCGACACAAAGTCTAGTAACTGTAAACATTCAGACCGCTGCACGTTATAAAGTGTATTCCACGTTAGGACAACTATTGCTATCAGGGGATCTCAGCCAAAATGATAAACAGATTGACTTTTCAAATTTTGCAAAAGGGATTTATTACGTCCGGATAGAAAATGAATCAATAAAGATTATTAAAAACTAGACATCTAGGTTTTTGCTCATTTAGTTTATAGGTATATAAACTTTTTTTAGGACGACACGTGCGGACGGGCACGAGCGGGACGCTCGCGCTAGCAAATGCAAAAATTTTAATTTTTCACTCCACACCCTCAATCAAAATCCCCAACATTTCAATAGCAGCATCGCTGATTCGTGTTCCAGGACCATAGATGGCTACTGCGCCAGCATCAAAAAGATATTGGTAGTCTTGGTGAGGGATTACGCCACCCACTATGACCATAATATCTTCGCGGCCGTATTTTTTTAGAGCTTCGATTACTTGTGGCACGAGGGTTTTGTGGCCTGCGGCAAGGGAGGAAACGCCTAGTATGTGCACGTCGTTTTCTACGGCTTGTTTGGCGGCTTCTGCAGGGGTTTGGAACAATGGGCCAATGTCAACATCAAAACCTACATCAGCATAGCCTGTGGCTACTACTTTGGCACCACGATCGTGACCGTCCTGCCCCATTTTGGCAATCATAATACGTGGACGACGGCCTTCCAGTTCTGCGAACTTGTCCGCCATTTGTCGTGCTTTTTCAAAGCTTTCGTCCTTTTTAATTTCTTTACTATACACGCCGCTAAAAGATCTAATTTGTGCTTTATACCTACCAAATTCCTTTTCCATTGCTGAAGAAATTTCGCCAAGGGTTGCCCTGTAGCGGGCAGCTTCTATGGCTAAAGCTAATAAATTTCCGTGACCTGTGCGGGCACATTCCGTAATATCTGCCAAGGCTTTTTCAACCTTCTTGGTATTGCGGGTGGCCTTTATATGGTTAAGGCGTTCAATCTGCGAGTTGCGAACCATTTGATTGTCCACATCTAAGATTTGGAGTGGATCTTCTTTGTCCAGGCGGTATTTGTTTACGCCTACTATGATGTCCTGCCCGCTATCTATGCGCGCTTGCTTTCTTGCGGAGGCTTCCTCAATGCGAAGTTTTGGGATACCCGCTTCGATGGCTTTTGTCATTCCGCCTAGTTCTTCTACTTCTTGAATTAATTCCCAAGCTTTGTTAGCAATTTCATTAGTTAAGTTTTCCACATAATAACTACCTGCCCAGGGATCAACCGTTTTGGTGATTTGGGTTTCGGTTTGAAGGAAAATCTGTGTGTTACGTGCAATACGCGCTGAGAAATCTGTTGGCAAGGCGATGGCTTCATCCAGTGCGTTTGTGTGCAAGGATTGGGTGCCGCCGAAAACTGCTGCTGCGGCTTCTATGACAGTTCTGGCAACGTTATTAAATGGGTCTTGTTCGGTAAGGCTCCAACCGCTAGTTTGACAGTGGGTTCTTAAGGCTAAGGATTTTTCGTCTATGGGGTTGAACTGTTTTACAATCTTTGCCCATAGCATACGTGCGGCTCGCATTTTTGCGATTTCCATAAAGTGGTTCATCCCGATTGCCCAGAAGAAGGACAAGCGTGGAGCGAAGGTGTCAATATCCATTCCTGCTTTTATTCCGGTGCGAATATATTCCAAGCCATCTGCCAACGTGTAAGCTAGTTCAATATCGGCAGTAGCCCCCGCTTCCTGCATATGATAGCCTGAGATGGAGATGCTGTTAAATTTGGGCATATTTTTGGAAGCAAAGTCAAATATATCGCTGATAATTTTCATTGATGGCGCGGGCGGATAGATGTAAGTGTTGCGCACCATAAATTCCTTTAGAATATCGTTTTGGATCGTGCCTGCCAAATCTTTTGGAGCAACGCCCTGTTCTTCGGCCGCAACAATATAGAATGCCATAATGGGAAGCACAGCGCCGTTCATTGTCATAGAAACGCTCATCTCATTCAGTGGGATTTGGTCAAAAAGGATTTTCATATCCTCAACGCTGTCTATTGCGACGCCTGCTTTGCCTACGTCACCCTCTACCCTTTCGTGGTCGCTGTCGTAACCACGGTGTGTAGCGAGATCAAAGGCTACTGAAAGTCCTTTTTGACCTGCAGCTAGGTTTCTTCTGTAAAATGCATTACTATCTTCTGCCGTAGAAAAACCAGCATATTGACGGATGGTCCAAGGACGTCGGACGTACATTGTGGAATATGGGCCACGGAGGTTTGGCGCAATTCCGGCTACAAAGTTTAGGTGATGAAGGTTTTTTATATCTTCTTTCCTGTAATGTTTCTTGATCTCGATATTCTCAGCTGTGGAAAAGGTGGCAGGCTGTTGATTGCAGGTTTCGTCTTGTTTAGACAAATCTTCTTTTTGTTTTTCCTCTTCCTTAGTTTTTAAGCTAATATGCTGTAAGTTCTTCCTATCCATAAAAGTACACACTTTTCCCGGCCATAAAAAGTCCGAAGCTTATTAACATCACACCAATTACAATCAGAATGTAACGGTAATACTTGTGGGTGGTTAGTTTTTTTAAACGAGTTAAAAGGGCGAGGCCCAGTATAGTGAAAACTACTCCTACTAAAATTCCTAATATTTCGTCCATTATTCTTGTTTTAAGCGTTCTTGTTCAGTGATTTCTGTAATTCTTCTTTCAACAATTGGAGGGATAAGGGTTTTAACAGGGTTGTTTTTTACGAAAGGGAAAAGTTCCAAATCGTGTTTCATTCGGTCGTTTTTGTTGGGATGGTAATTTGTTCCCAGCAATTTCAACTCACCACTATCAAAAAGCTGTTGTTCTTTATCGGCACTTTCTTTAATCTTCTTTTGAATGGTTCCTTCTTTTAACTGATGAAGGAAGCCTCCATTATTTTCAATATCCTTAAAAAGTTGCAAAGCTTTTTCAGCTAGCTCGTCTGTCAGGCTTTCAATATAATAAGCACCATCGGCGGGATTGCTTACGGTGTCGAAATAGCTTTCGTGTTTTAAAATAAGTAATTGATTACGGGCAATACGTTCGCCGAATTCATTGCTTTTATGATAAATATCGTCATAAGGTAAATTGCATATAGCATCCGCTCCTCCAAGAACTGCGCTCATACATTCGGTAGTGCTTCTGAGTAGGTTTACATTGTAATCGTAAAGTGTTTTATTTCGCTTTGAAGGGGTGGTAATAATATGGCAAGTTTCTTTTAGGCCATATTCTTTTGCCAAGCTTGCATACAATTTTCTAAGGGCACGGATTTTCGCTATTTCGAAGAAATAGTTGGGGCCGGTGGCTAGGTGGAAGGTAATTCCTTCTGCAGGCCTTGGACTGTGCTCAGGCTGACATATCTGATTTAAATATTCATTGGCGTGTGCCAAGGCGTAGGCTAATTGCTGTACGATGTTTGCGCCGGCGTTTTGGTATAGATTAGCATCTACCGAAAGGATATTGTCTACCGAAGTAGCGGATAAGACTGATGAATATTTCTGTAAAATATTGTCTAGAATTTCGTTGTCCTTCTTTAAGTTATGAAACCAATTACCGGTACGGGCGAGATTTCCTATTATATCTATGTTGTAGTAAACGGTTGCATTTTTACTTACCGAATTGGCAGATAGGTTTGAAAAGAATTTAATGAGTTTGCCGTAGAAAACTTCGGAAAGGTATTTTAGATTGAAATAAATTGACGCCTTTTCATAGGGGAAATCCTTGAAAACGGTTCTTATATCAAAATCTTCATCAGCGGTAAATATTATTGCCTCTGCACCTCTGTTTAAAGCATCCAATGCGATATTGTTCGCTATCTTTTCATCATCGATGAATACTTTTTGGGCTATTTTCCAAGATTCTGGCTGCCCAGGGATTGAGCTAAAATCTTCCTTAAAGTCGTCTTGATGGTAAAATGGTTTTACGTTTACGCCTTCAGGGCTTTGCCAGACTAATGTTTCATTGTAGTCTGCACCTTTTAGATCGTACTGTATTTTTTGTTTCCACTGTTTTGCCGAAACTTCGCCAAAATCCTCAAACCCGCCTAGCGGACGGGCAGGTATAAATTCACTCATCGCTTTTGTTCTTTTTTGACGCTATCTTTATTTTCAATTATATAAATATCTTCGTTTTCCTTCTTCAAATAATACTTTTCCCGAGCAAATTTCTCCATCTCGTTACTATCTTCCATTTTTTTGATAAAGCTTTTGTCTTCGTCTATTTCCTTTTGATAAAACTCGGCGTTATCTTCCAAAGCATTGATTTCATTATCCAATTCTCTATGGATTAAATAGGAATTGGCGTCGAAAAACAACATCCAAACCAAAAAGAGGATAACTATAAGCACGTATTTATTACTTATAAATCTAATCCACCTGTTCTTTTTTATTTGCGATAATTTCACAGTTCAGTATAACTTATTTTTTGGTGAATAATAGTTCTAATTACGTTTATGGCTACGGAGTTATATTTATTTGTGGGAATAATAATGTCTGCAAATTCCTTTGTAGGCTCTATAAATTGTTGGTGCATTGGTTTTAAAGTTGTTTGGTAACGATTTAAGACCTCTTCCAGATCACGGCCACGTGTTGCAATATCGCGCTTTAATCTTCGAATTAATCGTTCGTCACTATCAGCGTGGACAAATATCTTAATGTCGAACATATCGCGAATATCCGGATGCGTTAAAATCAAGATTCCTTCAACTATAATTACCTTTCTCGGAAATGTACGTATAGTTTCGCCAGTTCGGTTGTGTTCTACAAAAGAATATACAGGTTGTTCAAAGGAATTCCCTTTGCGCAATTCTTTTAAGTGACACACCAGCAAATCAAAATCAATGGCTTTTGGATGGTCAAAGTTTATTTTTTTGCGCTCTTCCATCGATAAGTGGCTGGTGTCGTGGTAATAGGAATCCTGTGAAATGACGCACACTTCATCCGCTGGCAACTCTTTCACAATTTGATCTACCACCGTTGTTTTGCCGCTCCCCGTACCTCCTGCGATGCCAATTATAAGCATAGTTTTTAGATTTATACAAATGTAGGGAAAAGGTTTTTAGTTTTGGTTATCAGTTCTCGGCTGTCATTTGTGGGTTGTCTTTTTTGATTTCTGTATTCTTTCTTCTTTTCTCTCTTTTCTTTTATATTTTTGATGTAATTAAATTTTAGATGAAAACGATTCTATTACATCCCTCCTACTTTCCATCTATTGAGCAAATGGTTGCTGTTGCGCAGGCAGAAAAAGTGGTTTTTGAAGTTGCGGACAACTACCAGAAGCAGACCTACCGCAACCGTGCGATTATTGCGCATAGTAATGGGCCCTTGGTCTTAAACATTCCTATAAAGCACGACAAAACCGGAAAGCGGCAAAAAATGAACAGCGTAGTCGTTGAAAATGACTTCCCTTGGCAGGAGCAACATTGGAAGAGTCTGCAGAGCGCTTATCGCACATCACCATTTTTTGAATATTACGAAGATGATCTAGAACCACTTTTCAAGGAAACTATTAGTGGTTTGTTGGAGCACAATTTAAGAATAGCTGAAGTTTTATTTGAATTGATAGGAATTGAAGTTGAAATCTCGAAAACGAATTCCTACGAAGTATCGCCAGAAATAAAAGACCTACGGTTTTTGATTGATGCGAAGCGGAAGTCCGATTTCAAGGCAGCAGAATACAATCAAGTTCACCAGGGGAACCATCCGTTTTTACCAAATCTATCAGTATTGGATTTACTTTTTAACGAAGGGCCTAATGCTTTGACTTATATAGAGGAGTCCTCTTTATCCTTTTAGGGCCAGTTTTACCATCCAACCGTTGCCATTACGGCATGATGATCTGAAAAAGTATTCTTCAAAGTTTCGAAAGTGAGAAAGTCGAGATTTTTTGACGCGAGAATATAATCTATTCGCATTGGGAATTTTTCAAATTCAAAAGTAGTTCCCAAGCCATTACCACGTTCCCTGAAAGCATCTTTCATACCGTTCTTTAGCATTCGGTAGCTATATGAAAAAGGCGTGTTATTGAAGTCGCCACAAACAATAATGGGATGAGTTGTGTTTTTCTGATGTTTCAAAATCGCTTGAACTTGGCTTTGCTGCTTTTCGAAGGCAGAGGAAATTCTTTTTCTGAGTTTTTCGTTATCAGTTTCCTGTAAAAAACGGACTCTCGGAATGATGCCCAGAGACTGTAGGTGCACGTTGTACACGCGGATGGTATCATTCCCTTTTACTACATCTGCAAATAACGTATTGTTATAAGTCCCCTCAAAATCGAAGCTACCTGTATTTATCAAAGGATATTTGGAGAAGTATGCATGACCAAGTTTTGCCCTTGCAGATTTAAAGTGAATGTATTTATAAGGATAGCGGGAAAAGTCAACCATATTGGGTTTATAATATTCCTGAACAAATACTATATCAGGATCTTTTTCGGTAAGGATTTCCGAAATTATTTGAATAGCATCCTTATCAGGATTCTTTTCATATGCGTTGAACAAACGCACGTTGTATGACAGTATACTTAAGGTATTATTGTATTGTGAGGGTTCTCCTTCTGAAGACACTTCATAAAATACATTGAAATAGAAATAGGAAATAAAAAGTACGGTGAAGGAGAGAAAAAATCTCGCCCTCAGCTGGATGGCCCAATAGAGCGCAAAAATAATATTGAGTATTATGAGCAGGGAAACAAACAAACTCAGCAACGAAAGTGTGGGAAAGGTCTTTGGCGGTAAATATGGTAGGATGAAAGAAATCAATAATAGAAATGCCGCAAATAAATTGCACCAATAAACCAGTTTATTGAAAAATCTCCCCATTAGTTTTAATCCTCTTTTCCAGCTTTAAAAAGGAAGTCTTTTTCTTCTTTAGTAAGACTTTCATATCCACTCTTGCCTATTTTATCCAAAATACCGTCCACCTTTTTTTGATGGTCAGTTTTTTCCGGTTTAGGAGTAGAACGCTGGGACTTAGGTTGTGTTGTACGGTGTACAGTTTTGAATGGTTTTTTAGTGCGTGGCTTGAACAGATTAGCAATCCAATCCATAAAGTTTTCGAACCATTTGCCGATGTCGTTCCCTTTGGCCAGCTGTACTGCATAGGTATAGCCGAAAACTGCACCACCCACGTGAGCCATCAAGCCACCCGCATTGCCTGAGGAAGGAATTCGTATAAGGTCAAGAAGAAAAAGAACGACCGCGATGTGCCAAAGTTTTATATTGAAAGTGAATATTCTCACTTCGGTATTTGGCGAATAGGTTGCAATAAAAATCATAATTGCAGTTACGGCGCCCGAAGCACCAATCAAATACCCGCGACTTGCTTCAAAGACTGGAAAAAGATTATATGCCAAGACGAAGAGTAAGCCACCAAACAATGCGCCTAAAAGATAGACTGTCAACAATCGTTTTCCTGTGAAAAAGTTTAGCACAATTTGACCAAACCAATACAACCATATCATATTGAACAAAATATGAAGAAAGCCAAAATGAAGAAATCCGTAAGAGATTAGTGTCCAAGGACGGAATAATAGTGTGTCTAAATTATCGCTTAATACAAACCATCTAGAGAAGTACTGTGGACTTACACTTAAAAAGAAAGAGCCCAGGTTAACCACTAGAAACACAGCAACATTGATAACAATGAGCTTGACCAAAATATTAGCTGTTTTATATTTATATGAAAGACTTGTTGCTGCCATAGTTAATTCCAGCGATGGTTATCAAAACTGTTTTTCTTCCAATACCAAGCCATAATGAAGCCGAAAAGGGCCCCTCCAATATGCGCCCAATGTGCGATACCTGTTGGTGCTCCCGTAATTCCAAAAATTAAATCGAGTAGGATAATTCCCGGAATGAAATATTTTGCTTTAATGGGAATAGGTAGAAAAATGAGCATCAGTTCCGTATTAGGGAACATAATGCCGAAGGCTACCAGCACTCCGTAAACAGCTCCTGAGGCTCCGAGAGCCACACCGTTATATGACTGTGCCATGGAGGTGATCTGATCCATAGAAACAGTATCCAGAACAGATTGGCTTCCTCCATTTCCGCCAGCCAAATAGCTCATAACCTGACCTTCACTCCATCCACCAGCTATCAAGGAGTCCATAACGCTATGGATGTGGAAATAGTTTACTGCAGTATGTACAAGCGCTGCGCCCAAACCTGCTGAAAAATAAAAGAAAAGAAATTTGTTTCTACCCCAGCGCATTTCTAAGGGTGAGCCGAAGGCCCACAGCGCATACATATTAAAAAGTATGTGAAAAATAGAGGTAGGATCATGCATAAACATATGCGTAATAGGCTGCCAATATTGAAAATTAGGATTTTCAAAATAGTAGAGAGCAAACAATTTGAGTGATACATCCCCGATGATAAATGATCCTATATAAAAGATCACATTGATAATTAAAAGAAATTTTACAGTATCCGTTATTTTTCCCATAGTAATTCCTCGCCCCTTAGACTATCCTCAAGATAAACTTCGGCGGATATTTTTTCACCCAAAAGGGTTCGTTTTACATAAATTTTTTATCAAAGTCATTGACGTCCAAGGTTGTAAAAACCATTTTATTATTAGGACTCACCGATGGTTCCTTACAGGCGAAAAGCTGGTTAATTAAATGTTCCCGTTCTTCTCTGTTTAAAGAGACACCAGTTTTTATCGCCATACCGGCAGCCATTGATTTTGCCAACATATCGTTTTGACTAAACCCACTATCGGGCACATCTTCTTTTATATCGTGCACCAGTTGCTGCAGCAAATTTACAACATGACTTTCCATAATCAGCACCGGAATACCGCTAATATGTATTGTTTCGTTTTTTAATTCTGAAAACACAAAACCTGTATTTTCCAATTGTTCTCGGATTTTTTCAATGATTTCTACATCCGGTTTTGAAAAATGTAGTTCCAGAGGAAATAATAGCTGCTGGCTCACAGCCTCTTTTAAGGTGATATTTT
The DNA here is from genome assembly GCA_034675805.1 of Aequorivita sp. Classification (GTDB taxonomy): domain Bacteria; phylum Bacteroidota; class Bacteroidia; order Flavobacteriales; family Flavobacteriaceae; genus Aequorivita. The sequence goes on from JAUCCX010000001.1 coordinate 789,413, forward strand.
TCAACAATTCTTCATAAAGAATGCGTTGATGTGCCAAGTTTTGATGCACTATCATCATCCCATTCTTCAACGGACTTACAATATATTTGTTCTGAAGCTGAAATGTTATCTGTCCAGATTCAATTTCATTATTTTCAAAAAGACTTCCCGTTACTTCTTCACTTTCAAATTCAATATCACCCAAGCCCGATACTTCTGCGTTCTCATCTTTCAAGCCTACATAAAGCGATTCCCACGACGGAGCTTGTTCTCTTTTAAAAGGAAACCTGATATTTGCTTGCGTCGGTTTTTCCTTAAATGGATTGAAATCCCTATCAACTTCTACTGAAGGAGCTGTTGGGGATTTTTTACTGTACTCATAAGGGGTATCAAAGCCCTTATCCCTGTCAAAGTCCAAAACTGGTGCAATGTTGAATTGCCCTAAACTGTGTTTAACAGTTGCGCGAAGCATAGCATAAATGGAATGCTCATCATCGAATTTTATTTCGGTTTTGGTCGGATGAATATTGATGTCTATGGAATGTGGATCTACTTCCAAAAACAAAAAATAGCCCGGATGAATATCATTTTTCATCAGACCTTCAAAAGCCGAAGATACAGCGTGGTGTAGGTATGGGCTTTTAATAAAGCGATTGTTTACAAAAAAGAACTGCTCTCCCCTGCTCTTCTTTCCGAATTCAGGTTTTAGGACGAAGCCTTCTATTTTTAAGATTTCAGTTTCTTCAATGACGGGTACAAGCTTTTCATTTGTCTTACTACCGAAAATATTTACGATGCGTTGTCGGGAGTTTGACGACGGTAGGTTGAAAACATCACTACCATTATGAAGCATATGAAAAGCAACGCTTGGATGTGCCAAAGCTACTCGATGAAACTCATCAATAATATGGCGTGTTTCTACGGGATTGCTCTTTAGAAAATTTCTTCGTGCGGGAATATTGTAAAAAAGATTTTTTACTGAGATAGTAGTTCCTTTAGGAACCACAGCCGGATCTTGTGAAATGACCTTACTGCCCTCAATAGTGAGGTGTGTTCCAATGTCAGAATCTTCTGTTTTAGTTTTTAACTCCACATGTGCAATAGCAGCGATGGAAGCCAAAGCTTCCCCGCGAAAACCTTTGGTGTGAAGATTAAAAAGATCATCGGCCGTTTTAATTTTTGAGGTAGCGTGACGTTCAAAACTGAGTCGCGCGTCGGTAATACTCATCCCTGAGCCGTTGTCGGTAACCTGGACAAGGGTTTTGCCAGCATCTTTCACTACAAGGGTTATGGACGTTGCTTTTGCGTCAATGGCATTCTCCAGCAATTCCTTTACTACCGAAGCAGGGCGTTGTACAACCTCCCCTGCTGCAATTTGGTTTGCAACGTGATCTGGTAATAACTGAATGATGTCTGACATTAAAATTTAAGCGTAGAAAATGGATAAATCGAATTCAATAATAAACAGGAAAAGAAGTACCAATATTGCAATTATAACAATAAGTCTTCGGTTTGCGTTTCTATCTGAAGTTTGTCGCAAATCTGACCAAGCGGTTTTAAATTTTCCTTTTAAACCTTGATTTTCACCAACTGTAGATCGGAACCGGTCAAATTTATGCTCCATTGAAAATGGGCTTCCTTCTCCGTCAAACTCGTAGTGACGCGGTTTATAGTTAAACTTCTTATTTTTTCTCTTACCTATTAGTCCCATAATTGTTGTGCTTCAAAGTTACTGAAAATAGTGTGTTATCTAAAGTATTTCTGAAGCTTGTTTTGAACAATTACCTTGCCATCTTAAGTCGGTGGTGACGGTGTTCAGTGATCAGTATTAGGGGGGAGTGATATTTTAGGTAACTGAACTTGGGGGCTGTGTTATTACGCGGAGTTGCGCGGAGGTTCACGGAGGTTTGCCTAGGTTGTTGAAGGTTTGAAACTTTTATTTCGTTTCTCACTTCTAATCTCCCTGCTTTTATTTTGTTTGTATTTCCACTTTCTTAATTAGAACTTGGAGTCTTTACGGAGTTGGGCCATTTTAATTGCTGCTATCGCTGCTTCGGTGCCTTTGTTGCCGTGTTTTCCGCCGCTTCTGTCAATGGCTTGCTGCATAGTGTTATCTGTAAGTACGCAGAAAATAACTGGGATGTCTCCTTCTATATTTAGGTCTTTTATGCCTTGAGAGACACCTTCACATACATAGTCGAAGTGTTTTGTTTCACCTTGTATCACACTTCCTATAGCAATTACAGCATCTAACATATCATAGCTTTGCGTCATACGCTTGCAACCATAAATAAGTTCAAAACTTCCAGGGACGTTCCAGCGAACAATATTTTCATTGATAGCGCCACAATCTTTTAATGCATCGAAAGCACCTTGAAACATACCTTCGGTTATGTCGTGATTCCATTCTGAAACAACAATCCCAAACCGAAAATCTTTCGCGTTTGGGATTGTGTTTTTATCGTAAGCCGATAAATTTGTATTTACTGTAGCCATTTATTTTTTCATTGCTTCCGCACGACCGGTATAGATTTCGGCTTTTGCAGCTTCGGCTGATTGTGGATAATCATCCGCGATTTTTTTGAAATGAGCTAATGCTTTATCATTGTTATTCAAAGACATTGCTGCGATTCCAGCTTTCAAAAGAAAACGTGGCGTTGTAAAATCGTTTGAGCGCATTTTCGCTGCTTCTTCGTAATATTTCAAAGCGTCCTCATTCTGACCCAATTGTACGAATGCATCGCCAATTGCTCCTTTTGCCAAAGGTGCTAATATATCATCATCACTCTTGAATTTATCCAATTGAGCAATAGCCTCTTGATATTTGTTAGTGTTCAAATAAGCCATCCCCGCATAATAGCGTGAAAGATTTGCTGCTTTTGTACCGCTGTAATTATCGATAATATCAATAAAACCATATTTTCCTTCGCCACCTTGCAATGAAAGATTATAAAGTGAATCCTTTGCAGGCGCGGTCAAAGCTTGTTCCCAATAATCTTGAGCTTGAAACATTTCGTTCATAGCTTCAGTTTCTTTTGGCTCCTGAATAAATTTATGATATAGGAAATACCCTAGCACACAAACAGCAACAACACCGATGACCCCAAGAATTAGCTTTTGGTTTTTTTCTACCCAAGCCTCAGTTCTTGAAGCGCCTTGATCCAGCGTGTTGAATACTTCTGCCGTTGTACTGTTATCTTCCAGCTGTTGATCCTTATCAGCCTTAGTTTTTGGTTTGCCTCCGCGTTTATTGTACGTTGCCATAGTTTTAGGTTATAGTGGCGCAAAAATAAAATTTTTAATGGAATTTAAAAGGATTAATATTTCTTATTTTTTAATAATTTGAAAACCACTTATTTTTCCTCGTAAAAGCCTTAGCCTTCGGGTGTTGCCAAAAATCAATTTCATTTGAAAATTACAGGTAAGACAAAATGATGTAAGACATATGGCAAAATCAACCCAAACAACCTAATTTTACATCTTGCTAAATCGCTTTTCCTTTTAAATTCTACGATTTTCGGTCTAAGATGAACAATATAAACATCTTAAATCATTAATTTTCAATTCTAGACAGAAAGCACTTGAAACGCAATCGTTTATTTTTATGATTTTACAAAAACTCTCTTTACTCAACTATAAAAACTTTGAAGCAGAATCATTTGAATTCGACCCGAAAATAAACTGTTTTGTTGGAAACAATGGTGTTGGAAAAACTAATATACTGGATGCTATCTACCATCTTTCATTTGGAAAAAGTTATTTCAACCCAATTACAACTCAAAACATAAAGCACGATGAAGATTTTTTTGTCGTGGAAGGTTTTTATGAGAAAGGGGATGCTTCAGAAAAAATTGTGGTGAGCGCAAAAAGAGGACAGAAAAAGATTATAAAAAGAAACGGAAAAATATATGACAAATTCAGTGAGCATATTGGTTTTTTGCCATTAGTTATCATTTCGCCGGCAGATAGAGATTTGATTATTGAAGGAAGCGACACTCGCAGGAAATTTATTGATGGGGTTATTTCGCAACGTGACTCCGAATATCTCCATACCCTCATCAAATACAATAAAGTGTTGGCACAACGGAATTCACTGCTAAAATATTTTGCGGTAAACAATACCTTTAGTCAAGACACGGTAGATATTTACAACGAGCAACTTCACGCTTTTGGCACTTCAATCTTCTGGAAAAGGACTGCTTTTTTGGATGAGTTCTTGCCTATTTTTCTCAATAGATATAAGTCCATTAGTAGTGGTGAAGAAAATATTAATTTGGTTTATGAGAGTCAGTTGCAAGAGAATGGTTTGTTAACGCTTCTTCAAAAGAATATTACAAAAGATAAAATCACACAATACACCAACTTTGGGATACACAAAGACGATTTGGTTTTTGAAATCGGAGGACATCCTATTAAAAAATTTGGCTCACAGGGGCAGCAAAAATCGTATCTTATTGCGTTGAAGTTGGCCCAGTTCGATTTTATAAAAAGCCATTCAAAAACGAATCCAATCTTGCTATTGGATGATATTTTTGATAAATTGGACGAAACTAGAGTTGAACATTTAATTAGTCTGGTAGATAATGAAAATTTCGGACAGCTTTTCATCAGTGATACACACGCGGAACGAACTGAAGAGGTAATTAAAAAGGTGCATCAGACTTATAAAATGTTTCCACTGGAGCCTTAAACATGAACCCTTTGTGACTCTGCAGTGTAAAGATTACTGCAAAGGAGCGGAGGGCACAAAGAACTTAAATAATTAAATAAATGAATCATAGCGTTATATACTTACTATTTTCCCTTTTAATTTTCATCTCCTGTGAAAAACCAAATCCTCTTGAACAAAAGCAAAACCTTGAAGGTTATTGGGAAATAAATTCGGTAGAAATGGCGAATGGCGAAAAGAAAGGATTTAATGTCAATACAATCGTTGATTATATTGAGGTGAAAGGCGACAGTGGTGTGCGGACGAAGGTTTCACCGAAATTTGATGGCACTTTTATAACAAATGGCGTTTCAGAAAACTTTACTTTAAAAATCGAGGAAGACAGTTTACGGATGTATTATAAAACTCCATTCGACGAATGGAAAGAAACGGTGGTAAAAGCAAAGGACAGTGTGCTGGTTGTAAAAAATAGAGACAATAAAATTTACACCTATTCCATATTCCAAAAATTTGATTTGATGGAATGAAGTTGAAGTTCGAATGACTTAGGGTGGCATATTCTTAAAAAATAACTCACGGACTCTCAGATTTATAAACTTATTAATTTAAAATTAAAATGGCAAAACGATACGCGGAAAACATATCCATCGGCGATGCTTTAAAAGAATTTATTGGTGCCAATCGCCTAGAGAAAGGCTTAGACAAAGTAAATGCCAAAGAGGCTTGGGATTCGGTTATGGGCGTAGCTATTTCAAAATACACAACTGATATAAAGTTGGATCGCGAGACACTTTACGTACAGCTTTCTTCATCTGTTTTGCGGGAAGAACTTAGTTATGGAAAGGAGAAAATCATCAAATTGCTTAATGAGGAATTGGGGAAGGAATTAATTCAGAAATTGGTCTTGCGATAATTAAAATATCTGTCAGTTATTCAAAGCCTAACAAGTCTTTATCTTGATTATCAAAAAAACAGAAATGATTTGGGGATTTTTCGGTCAAAAACACTATCTTTTTATTCTAAAGATAATCGATATTGAAAACACTTCTACTTTTTTTCATCCTCATATTCAGTTATTCGGGGTTTTCGCAAGAAGACTGGGACTATCTTCCCATTGAAATAACAGACAACTACCATGGGGCCATTTGTCCGATAAACGAAAATGTAGTTCACGTTGTGTCGGATTACGGGAAATTTTATAAAACCATTGACGGTGGTGAAACCTGGAGCCAATTTGACACTGGCATCAATGAATATTTTTTTGATTTGTCATTTGATGGGATAGATAACGGTTACGCTGTAGGTGATAATGGAAAAATTCTAAAAACTACAAATGCTGGACAAACTTGGTATGAACTTTCTTCAGGAACAAGCGAAGCGCTTATTTCAGTTGCCATAAACGCTACCAATAGTATTTGGGCCGTTGGTACCAATGGCAAAGTTTTACATTCCACAAATGGTGGTACTACTTGGGTTATAGAAAGCTCGTTAACTGTTGAAAAGCTCAACAGTATTCAATTCAAGAATGAAGATATCGGATATATTGCTGGGGACAATGGAACTTTATTTTATACCGAAAATGCTGGGGTAGATTGGGTGCAGCTCACTATTCCTTCGACAGATGATTTATTCTCAATTTCAATCACCGAAAATTTTCTGTATTTAGCTTCTGGTTTTTCATATTTAGATCCTCAAATCAACTTCGGAGCATATGAACTATACAGAACAAATAACAATACGGATTGGCTGTCTCATTCTTTATATTTTGAAGGTCCGGGCTGCAGTGATTTGTTTTTTTATAGTGACGATTCGGGTTTTACAATCGATTCTGCCGCACTGCTGTGTGATTGTTGCTTTGTTTGGATTAAAAAAACTATAGACGGTGGTGAAACGTGGGAATTTAGTCTGGATGAAGAAACAAACGCTGCAAATTGTCACGCTAATACTGGTTATGCCGATATCAAATTCGTAACTGCCGAAATAGGGTACATATTGCTTGGGCCACGGATTTTAAAAACTCCTTATGAATTTGTCGGTGTTGAGGAATTCGATAAAGCTAATGCCTTCTCAATTTATCCAAATCCCATTACCAACGGAAATTTCAGCTTAAAAATAAATTCAACAAACACACAAGATCTTTTGCTAAATATCTTTGATGTTGCAGGAAATAAAATTTATACCAAAAATAATTTAAAGGAAGAAAATATTATTTCCGTCCCGAACATTTCGAAAGGGATCTATTTTGTAAAACTTTTGAAAAACGGAAAGATGGTAGCGAGTAGAAAATTGATAAATGGTCATTAATGAATCCAGGTACGTGATTAATCACGCGCTTACAACAAATATAATTCACAAAAAAACGCCCTCCAAACTGGAAGGCGTTTTCAATTATAATATTTCGTAAATGTTTAGAACATTTCGCGACCTGCAAAATGGAATGCACCTTCGATAGCTGCATTTTCATCGCTATCACTTCCGTGAACCGCGTTTTCACCAATAGAAGCTGCGTATAATTTACGGATTGTACCATCAGCTGCATCAGCTGGATTGGTAGCTCCAATTAGAGTACGGAAATCTTCAACAGCGTTTTCTTTTTCAAGAATTGCTGCAACGATCGGTCCGCGAGTCATATATTCTACCAATTCACCATAAAATGGACGTTCACTGTGAACCGCGTAAAATGCTTTTGCATCATTTGTGGTCATGTGGGTAAGTTTCATCGCAACGATTCTAAAACCTGAAGCGTTTATTTTTTCAAGAATTGCGCCAATGTGTCCTTTTTCAACTGCATCTGGCTTTAACATTGTAAATGTTCTGTCTGTTCTCATTTTTTCTTTAAAATTTCGGCAAAAATAACCATTTGAAAATGAAATGCAAGTATTACGCAATGTTTAATGATTTCTTCTGAAAAGCCTTTCTTTGATAATTTGTATTTATTGTATCTTCGCGCCCTATGAATAAAGAAACTACTAAAATTGTTCAAAACCTCCTCTCTTCTCCGCAAAATGTGGTAATTGTGGGGCACAGAAATCCAGATGGTGATGCTGTAGGATCGTGTTTGGGCCTCTCCTTTTTTCTTAAAAGTTTGGGACATACAGCAAGTGTAATAATGCCAAATGATTTTCCTGACTTTTTAAAATGGATGCCTGGCGTTGAAGATATTGTAGTCTATGAAAAGGAAATCAAAAAGAGCAGTAAACTAATTGATGGTGCAGGTCTGGTTTTCACGCTGGACTTTAACAGCTTAGACAGGGTTGGCGTTGAGCTTCAGGAGGTTTTGGAAAACTGTTCGGCAAAATTCGTAATGATTGACCATCATCAACAACCAGCAGATTATGCCGTGGCGACTTATAGCGATGTAAAAATGAGCTCAACTTCAGAAATGGTTTATCATTTTATGGAAGCTTTAGGAGAAACTCAAAAACTTTCAAAAGAAATAGCCGTTAATCTCTATACAGGAATAATGACAGATACGGGTTCTTTCCGTTTTTCATCAACGACTCCAACCACGCATAGAGTGACTGCAAAATTGTTAGAAGCTGGAGCAGAAAGTGCGCTTATAAATCAAAATGTATACGACACCAACAGTCCCGATCGGATGAAACTGCTTGGAGTAGCTCTGAACAATCTAAACATATTGCCCGATTTTCACACTGCCTATATTACATTGACACAAAAAGAGCTCGACAAGAATAACTTTAAAAAAGGTGATACCGAAGGTTTTGTGAATTACGCACTTTCAGTAAAAGGAGTTGTTTTTGCCGTTATTTTTATTGAAAACAAGCAGGAAAATATTGTGAAGATTTCCTTGAGAAGCAAAGGAGATTTTTCAGTGAATGATTTTGCACGTAATCATTATAGTGGCGGTGGCCATATAAATGCAGCAGGTGGAAAAAGTTCGCAATCCCTTAACAAAACCATAAACGAATTTATTAGTATCTTGCCACGTTATAAAGATGAACTCACACATGCTTCGTAAGCTGTTATACATTTTACTTTTTTCTATTTTAATCGCTTCTTGCAAAAGTCCTGAAGCTAGGCGTCCAGTGCAAAGTCACTCGGGAACTTTTATAAAGGAGTCTGCCGATCGAAACAAAAAAATCTACGATGATGAAAAGATTTATATAGAAAAACTAATAGCAAAAGATTCTACGCATAAGTATATCATCTCTGAGAATGGTTTTTGGTATTTTTATAACAAACAAGACACCACTACTACAGAGAAGCCTGATTTGGGTGATATAGTGAAATTCACCTACGATATTAAAGACCTCAACGGAATAGTAATACTTTCTGAAAAAGAAAATGGGCTACAGCAATATAAGGTAGACCAGAGCAACCAGGAACTTATCTCGGGGGTTCGCGAAGGCATAAAACTTATGAAGGAAGGCGAAACAGTGACCTTCCTCTTTCCTTCCTATAAAGCCTTTGGCTATTATGGGATCGAAGAAAAACTCGGCACCAATATTCCCGTGCAGAGCACAATCACTTTACATTCAATAGAACAATCAAACTAAATTTAATTAAAACAAAAGATGAAAAAATTAACATTTCTATTATTATTTCTTACGCTTGCATTTGCGTCTTGTCAGGAAAAATATCCAGACTTAAAAGAAGATGGCGTTTATGCTGAATTTATCACCAACAAAGGAACATTTGTTGCGAAATTGAAAAACGAAAGTGCTCCACTTACAGTTTCAAATTTCGTTGCTTTGGCTGAAGGAACCAATGGGATGGTAGATTCACTTTACAAAGGCAAACGATTTTTTGATGGGCTTACTTTCCACCGTGTGATTAAGGATTTTATGATCCAAGGTGGTGATCCAAAAGGCGATGGTACAGGAAATCCTGGATATGCGTTTCCTGACGAAATAACCGATACTATCCGTTTCGACAAAAAAGGACTTTTGGCAATGGCAAATTCTGGTCCTGGTACAAATGGAAGTCAGTTTTTTGTTACACTAAAAGAAACTCCTTGGTTAGATGGTCGCCATACTATTTTTGGTGAGATCGTTAAGGGACAGGATGTTGTTGATGCTATTGGATTGGTAGCTACTGAGCCGGGCGATAAACCAACAGAACCGGTTATTATAGAAAAAGTGAATATTATCAATAAAGGAAACGTGAAAGTACCTTATTTCACTGAAGAAATGGGGAAATTGGAAAAAGAAAAGAAAGAAAAGGATGATCGCATTAATAAAGTAGCAGCTACACAAGCTGAGGAACTGAATGCTTTGAGAGCTAAGGCAGATTCGCTTCCTTCTGGGATTAAAATTTACTTTAATGAAAAAGGAGATGGCGTTCAACCAAAAGAGGGTGACAAGATTTTAATGAACTATGCAGGCTATTTAGCAGATGGTCATCTATTTGACTCAAATATTTTAGCGAATGCTGAAAAGTTTGAAAACGTTGATGATATGCGTAAGGCGGCAGGTCAATACACTCCAGTACCTACAGACTACAGCAAGGATGCTCAACTAATTCCAGGTTTCCGTGAGGGCTTATTGAACATGAAGGTTGGTGATAAGGCTACTATCTTTATTCCTTCTCATTTAGCATATGGAAAAAGAGGAATACCGGGAGTTATTCCTTCAGATTCTGAATTGATTTTCCAACTTGAACTTGTTGATATTGTAAAATAACTTTCAGCATCTAATGTCTAGTCCTAAATAACCGATACAGATTATTAAAGGATTAAATTTATTAATTAAAGCTGAACAATGATGTCATTGTTCAGCTTTTTTGATTTGTACTTTTTTCTTTTTAGTTTTTGTTGCTGATGCATTTTATCAGGTGTGAGCATATGGTTGGATAAATGAGGTCTTAACGAGTTGTAAAGTTTGATAGCATCTTTAACTATCAGTTTTTTTGTTACTAGGTCTGTATCGTAAGCTGCTATTGAAAATTCTTGTTTTAAGATTCCATTTACGCGCTCGGCGATAGCATTTTCATAAGGATCGTATTTCTCGGTCATACTTGTACTCACAAACCTTTCTTTTAGTAGCTGCTGATATTCATTCGAACAATATTGTAAACCTCTGTCTGAGTGATGTATCAGTGGCCCATTTTCATAGCTTCTTTTTTTAAAAGCCATTTCAAGAGCTCGTAGAGATCCTCCTACTTCTAAGCTTGCCGACAAATCGTACCCCATTATTTTCTTTGAGTAGGCATCTGTAATTAAGGCAAGATATGATGGGTTCTCCCTATTGCCCGTATAGGTTATATCGCTTACCCAAACCTGTTCTGGGCGCTCAAATTCAATCCCACTTACACTATTTTTATGTTTTCTGAACCTGTGGTGTGAGTCCGTTGTTATGTGATAGCTCTTTTTAGGAGTTATGAGCATATGGTTCGCCTTTAAGATCCTGAATAGTTTATCTCTCCCCACATTGATTCCACTCAGTTCAGCCCTGAGCATATGATACAGCTTTCTTGTACCCAACCTAGGCATAAGATTTCTTATGGAGCGCACCAGGACAATAACCTGCTCGGCTATCAGCTGTCTGTGCTTTTTGGACTTTATGGCTCTGTAATATACCTGTCTATTTACCCCGAGTAATTCACAGGAAGAGATTATGGTCTCCTTTTGTTCTTCTTTGAAGCATTTGATAACTCGGGTGTGTAATTTTTTCTGATCTGGATATCATATTCCTTCTCGGCCATATCCACTAGCATATCGAAGATGATAACCTTCTTATCTGCACGCTCGGCAAGATGTTCCGCTCGGGCCTTTTGCTTTTCAAGTAGCTTGACCTTGGCCTCAAGTTCAAGTATTTTTTGTTCTGGAGTTTTTGACATTGTTGCTGGTACTTGGTTTTCCCAGTCAAAGTTACCATATTTTTGTAACCATTTAGTTACCGTGGAGTCTCCTTGAATACCATATTTGAGCTTTGCTTGGGATTTTGTCAAGAGCCCTTGTTCAACCTCCTCAACTAATTGGAGCTTAAAAGAGAGCGAGTAGTCTTTTTGGGTACGTTTGTGGTTGCCAGTATTCGCTGATGTTTTCATTACACTAAGGTTTTAGTGTATCGCTATTTCAGGACGGGACATAAAATATAAAAAAGAGGAACCATTAATTTGGTTCCTCTTTTTTTGTTGTATTTTTCTTTCTTCTTTTACTTCTTGGGAATATTCTTTAATATTTCCATTACGAAGTCCCAGTATTTTTGAGCAGAGGAAATACTCGCGCGCTCATCAGGAGAATGCGCTCCTTTGATAGTTGGTCCAAAAGAAATCATATCCATCTCAGGATAGTTTTGGCCTAGAATACCGCATTCGAGCCCTGCGTGGCAAGCTGCTACATTAGCTTTTTCACCATTGTTCATTTTCTGGTATAAGTTGTCCATAACCTCTAAGATTGGACTGTCCATATTTGGAGCCCATCCTGGATAGTCACCGGCAATTTTTGCTTCATAACCTGCAAGTTCAAAAGTTGAAGTCAGTGCATTTGCCAACTCAGCCTTTGAAGATTCTACAGAACTACGAGTTAAACATTCAACCTTAATCTTTCCATTCGCAACTGAAACTTTAGCAATATTGTTTGAAGTTTCAACCAAATCCTCAATATCTGGACTCATTCTATAAACACCGTTGTGGGCGGAATTCATTGCGTTTAAAAACAGCTTTTGATCCTCTTCGCTCATAACTTTCATAAACTTTTCATCTGCTTTTTCAGCGGTAATCGAAAGGTTTGGTTCTAAAGATTTATATTCCAAAGCAATTGCTTTCTTCATCTTGTCAAATTCTTTAAGAAATTTTTCTTCTGAGGAAACCACGACCTGCGCTACACTTTCTCTCGGAATAGCATTACGAAGACTTCCACCTTCAAGTTTTGCCAATTGCATAACATCTTTGGTGGCAAAAAGCAAACGGTTCATCAGTTTATTGGCATTGCCCAAACCTTTTATGATATCCATACCACTATGGCCACCATTAAGACCTTTGATTGTTATCTTGTAGGATGTAGCATTTTTTGGAGTATCAATTTCTTTATAAGTACCTGTTGCGGTAACATCTACACCTCCAGCGCATCCAACTCCAATTTCATCATCTTCTTCGGTATCAAGGTTTAAAAGAATATCTCCTTTTAAAACTCCACCCTTCAATCCTTTTGCACCAGTCATTCCGGTTTCTTCATCTATTGTGAAAAGTGCTTCAATGGCTGGATGCTCAATTTCATTACTTTCAAGAATCGCCATTATCGTGGCAACTCCAATCCCGTTGTCGGCACCAAGAGTGGTTCCTTTTGCACGAACCCAATCTCCATCAACATACATTTCAATCCCTTGCTTGTCAAAATCGAAATGGGTATCGTTATTTTTTTGATGGACCATATCCAAATGGCTTTGAAGAACTACAGTTTTTCGGTCTTCCATCCCCTTGGAAGCAGGTTTACGAATTATCACGTTCCCAACTTCATCCTCAATAGTCTCCAAACCTAAACTTTTTCCAAAGTCCTTCATAAAAGTGATTACACGTTCTTCTTTTTTAGAAGGTCGCGGCACAGCATTTAGGTCTGCAAATTTGTTCCAAAGCGCTTTGGGTTTTAGGTTTCTTATTTCTTCGTTCATAGTATATATTTTTTATTTTGAATTCTTTTGACCGCGAATAATCTTGTTTTCTTTATAGGCGTTGTCTAAAATGTAAATTTATTATATTCGTTGAAGCGAGTGTGACTTAAAGCTATGAATTGGCATTAGGTTTCAACCGTGCTCGACCAGACATACGTTATCATTTTTTCACTTTTTAGGCCACTCTCTTTCAAAACAGATAAAGATTTGTGTATTCGTGATAACACCATTCCACAAAATTACTTTTTTTTCACCCGCTATAAAAATTATGTAGAGAAAGAATTCCTTTGTAAGTTTGATTTATGCAAAAACAAACCGCGCTAATCCTTGCGCTATTGCTTCCGGTACAATTAATTTTTTTGCAAATCCTGAAACATTTTCCGGAATTTGTTGAGAAATATTACAGTTTAGGAATTTACCCAATGCTGTCTAAAGTTTCTCGTTATCTTTTTGGTTGGGTGCCTTTCTCGGTTGGTGATTTTTTCTATTTGCTAATTGCTTTAGTTGCTATTCGTTGGATTTATAAGAATTTTTATCGTCTTCGCTTTGAACCTATTCGTGTTTTAATAGACATTGTTGCTGCAGTTTCTGTGGTTTATCTTATGTTTCATGTTCTTTGGGCCTTCAATTATTACAGGTTACCACTTCATAAATCCCTGAAATTGGAAAGTGATTACACTTACGAAGAATTGCTTTCCACAACCAATCGCTTTATTGAAAAAAGCAATGCCGTTCACCGTGAATTGGGATATGCAGATTCAGTTAAAATTGATCTCCCTTATACTCAGAAAGAAATGTTTAAAAAAACCTTGAACGGTTATGATAATTTAAAAAAGGAATATCCACAACTGGCTTATTCTCCACGAAGTATCAAGAAAAGCGGTTGGAGTCTGGGGTTAACCTATATGGGCTATAGCGGGTATTTAAATCCTTTTTCAGGCGAAGCACAGGTTAACGACCTCATCAAGACCTATAAATTTCCAGTGGTTGGCTGTCACGAAGAAGCTCACCAAATAGGGTATGCAGCGGAAAACGAAGCCAACTTTATCGCTACACTAGCCACCCTTCACAATGACGATTTATATTTTCAATATGCAGGTTACATTTTTACACTGCGCTATTTAATCAATGAAGTCGCTCGAAATGACGAAGCAGAATACTACAGACTTTTGGAGAAAATCAATCCTGGAATTTTGGCCAGTTATAAGGAAATGCGTGATTTCTGGGACAGTTATGAAAACCCATTTGAGACTATCTCAAAAATATTTTGGGATAACTTCTTGAAATCAAATAATCAAAGTGGCGGTATTCAGAGCTACGATTATATGGTTGCGCTTGTGGTTAATTATTTTGAGGAGAAGCCGATTTAAAATTGAAATCGAAACTCTCTATTTACTACTATTAGCTAGTTTACAAACTGAGCTTCTGCTGGCTTTTTAAACACTGAAGAATCGAGTATGGTTTCGGTGACCGCTATCTTATCAAATTTTATGTCCATTTCCTTTCCCTTTGGCTTGCCATTTTCAACTTTGTACCAAGTAAGTTTTTTCTGGAAGTACCAGGCCATTTACTTCCTGCCATTTATCATATTTAATATAATGCCAATCGGTGCTTTTCTTTTGGCCCTTAAAAGTGACCGTATATGCCAACCAAGCCATTTTATTGGTTTTTGGATCAAAGTATAATTTGTATTCATCTTTTGAGGAATCTCCTACCCCGTTGTTATATGATACTTGATAGCCGTTATAGACTTTGCCGTCCAATTCAGTAGGCTCTAAAACTACGTAATTGGTGCCGGGATCTGCCACTATAAATGGCATGGCATAAAAATGGAACATTAAGTTGTGGTAGAAAACAGGGTCGCCTTGATAACCCAAATCGTGTCTTAAAAGCCATACTTTTTTACCGTCATAACCTATTGACCAATCTTTAGATTCTATTTTCGTTTTTCTGTCAGGCAGGGAAACTGTGTGAGTTTCCACTCCATTTTGTCCTTTCATTTCAAAACAGAGATTGTTCATTTGTTTCCAATGGTCTAGTCCACCGTGTGCAGATAAAACAGCTTGCAAGCCAACCGGATATACCTTGGATTTGTTTGTTTGAATTTCTTTATTATCGTTAGAATTAGAAGTGACTTTTATGGAGTCAGTTTCAATTGTTTTCGCATTCGGCTCGTGTGCAGGGTTTTCAGAATTATCTTTTATTTCATTTTTACAAGAGGTGCATACAAGTAGAACAGTTAGCAAGGAAAGCAGTAATTTCATTTTAGTTAGTTTTAGTAGCTTAAAAGTAGAAAAGCTCCTCCTTTTGATGAAACTTTTCAGAAAGGTTTATGATTATTCGATTTGAGGTTGTGCTTGATTTCTTATCGCATTGATTCTTGCAAAGAAATTCCAACAACTGATGATTGGCGCATTTGAACTTGTTAACCCGATTATTTTTCATTAATCTTGCTTAACAAAATCCTACAAAAAATGAAATATCATTTATATAAGACACTTATATTTTCAATCCTTTTGTTAGCTACTTCAAGTTGCGAAAAACTTGAAATAACAAACAATCAACGACTCTTAGTAAAAGGAAGAATTGTTGATCAAAACGGGAATGCCTTACCCAATATTACCATAAAAACTGAAGCTGTAAACCGCATTCTTGCTAAAACCCGCTCAGACGCCAATGGAAATTTTGAGTTCACCTCGCTTAACGCTAATAATGACCCATTACACGTTTTGGTGAATATTGCGTCCAATTTCGATTTCCAAAACGAAAATCCTGATTTTGCTAGTAAAGTATTTACTTCTGAAGGTGCAAATCAAAGTATGTTACTTGATTTGGGATCAGTAATCCTTAACGATTTGGGTTCGTTCTCACTGTATTTAAAAAACCTTTCAGGAGATGAAAATTCTGTAGAATATACACTTTCATACACTTCAAAAGTTTGCCGGCTATCATTAAACGGCAATTTAAATGAATCTTGTGAACTAAACCAAAGAGAAAACGGATTTGTAAATCCTACTTCTGAAAGCCGTACCTTAAACCTTGAAAGCATACTAGGCTCCATCGCTATTTTTGAATATTCGCTCAATGGAGGACCTACTCAAACTATTGAAATTCCCGTAACAAATCCCCCAACAAATTATGTTTTTGAATATTAAAACTCTTCTCGTCTTCCTACTTTTTTCCTCAGCTTCTTTTGGGCAACAAACCGATGTTGAAGTTGAAAAAAATATTAACCAAAAGCAGAATGATTCTGGCAGTAAAGTCGGAAGTTTTACTGTAGGAGCCTATGTGCCAATTGCTTTTGGTAATAATTTTGTAAATGACGGAATGAACCTAAAACTGGGTGCACAAACGCAACTAAAACTAAATGTTTTAGGAGATTTCTATATTGGTCCTGCACTGAGTTTCTTTTTTGCTGATGTAACCAATCGAGACCTTGTGGGCAATTATGATGAAATGTCTAATTTGGTGCTTGGTGGTGTGGTTGGTTATGAAAAACAAGTGAAAAGATTTGATCTGTCCATTGGTTTGGGCGTTGGTTATTCAGGTTATTTCAACAAAGGTTTGGGCGATAGTTTTGAAGACAATGCCACCGCGCTCTGGCTAAGACCTGAGGTAAGTTACAAGCTGGCAAATTATGTTTCATTTTATGTCGCTCCAGAATTTCGTCATGATTTTATGAATATTGATGTGCCCTCAGAGCTAAAAGACACTTTTGGAGATGTGAATTATTTCAACATTGGATTTGGGATTCGGATTAATTTGGGCACTGGATATAAGTTTCAGTAGCCTATCTTTGAAAAAAACTCGCAAAGCTGATTAAAAAGTGTTGATTGAGCAGTAGCAGTTGGCAGTAAAATAATATTACGTTTTAAAGAAGTTGCTAGGAAATTTTCACTCACAACATATCGCATACAAAAGTGCGAAGTTTTTAAGACCAAATAGAATAGCAGTTTGAGTATTCAATACTTGGATTCCCTAAAAGACCTTGAATATCTTCTTGATGTGTTTATCTTTGCGCCTCAGCGCCTTTGCGAGAAAACTATCACAAACAGCATGCACAACTCTATTTCAAGTCTTCAGAATCCGCTGATAAAGCAGATCGTATTACTTCAAGAAAAATCGCGAGAGCGACGTAAATCGAACCTTTTCATTATTGAAGGACTTCGTGAAACTTACCTTGCGTTAAAAGGTGGTTATCTTTTAAAAACTCTTCTTTTCTGTCCTGAAATCATTTCCGAGGAAGAGGTTTCTAAACTGAAAAGATTGACCAAGAGTGAACCGGAATTCATAGAGATCACCGCAGAAATCTATCAAAAACTTGCTTACCGAGGTTCGACTGAAGGAGTTATTGCAATTGCAAATATCAAAGAATTAAACATCTCTAATCTAAAACCCAAAACAAAAACTCCTTTAATTTTAATAGCTGAAGCTCCCGAGAAACCTGGTAATATCGGTGCACTACTCCGCACTGCAGACGCTGCAAACGTAGATGCAGTAATAATTGCCAACCCCAAAACTGATTTGTATAATCCGAATATCATTCGCAGTAGTGTGGGGTGTTTGTTTACAAATAATGTTGCGATGGGAAGTACTATGGAAATTATTTTGTTCTTGAAAGAAAACAACATCAATATATACTGCGCGGCCTTACAAGCATCTGTTCCGTATCACACCTGCAATTTCAAAGAAAGTACGGCGATAATTGTCGGTACGGAAGCTACAGGTCTTTCTGAAGAATGGCTTAAAAACAGCACCCAAAATATTATCATCCCGATGGAAGGAGAAATAGATAGTATGAACGTTTCGGTTGCCGCAGGGATCCTTATATTTGAAGCTAAACGGCAGCGGGGTTTTAGGGACCAGTAGGCAGTGGCAGGAGCATTAAGCAGTTGGAACTTAAAATCATAATTTGAAACCAGAAACAATCTTTTATATAATAATTGCAATCCTTGTTGTCAGTTTTGTCATTGACCAAGTTTTGGATTACCTCAACGCGAAACATTTTGGAGATACGATTCCTTTGGAATTGCAGGATGTTTTCGACGAGGACGAGTACAAAAAATCACAACGGTACCAAAAGGAACGTTATAGATTCGGAATACTTACTTCTAGCATTTCGATTATTGCTATACTCCTATTCTTCTTTTTAGATGGGTTCTCATTTGTCGATGGACTAGCGCGATCGGTTTCAAGCAATGAAATAGTCATCGCCTTGATTTTCTTCGGTATAATTATGATAGCAAGTGATATTCTTACCACCCCATCCAGTTATTACAGCACCTTTGTGATTGAGGAAAAATACGGTTTCAATAAAACGACTCGTAAAACATTTTTTCTTGACAAATTGAAAGGTTGGCTTATGGGGGCTGTTATCGGAGGAATTCTATTAAGTGCTATTATTTGGTTTTATCAAACTACAGGTAAAAACTTTTGGCTTTACGCTTGGGGTATCATAACTATTTTCACGGTATTGATGAATCTATTTTATGCACGTTTCATCGTCCCATTATTCAACAAACAAACTCCATTGGAAGAAGGTTCACTGCGTTCAAAAATTGAAACTTACGCTTCAAGAGTAGGTTTCACCTTGGATCAAATCTTTGTAATAGATGGCAGTAAGCGCAGTACCAAAGCCAACGCCTATTTCTCTGGCTTTGGAATTGAAAAACGCGTCACACTTTACGATACTCTAATAAAAGATTTAGACGAAGAAGAAATAGTAGCTGTACTCGCTCACGAAGTTGGGCATTACAAACGCCACCATATCATTATCAATCTTTTTGTCGCTATTATAACAACAGGTTTTACGTTATGGCTGTTATCGTTATTTATAGGAAACCCATTGCTTTCTGAAGCATTAAATATTTCGGAACCTTCATTCCATATAGGCTTGGTAGTTTTTAGTGTGCTTTACAGCCCCATTTCTGGTCTTACCAGTTTACTGATGAATTACCTTAGCAGAAAATTCGAATACCAAGCAGATAATTATGCCAAAGACACTTATGCTGCCCTACCGCTTATTTCAGGACTTAAGAAACTCTCTAAAAATAGTCTTAGTAATCTCACCCCGCATCCGTTTTATGTTTTTGCGCATTACTCTCATCCTACTCTTTTGCAGCGGTTTAAAAACTTAAAATGAGCGTTGTAATTAGATTATAATACGGGAAAGCTGTATTTTAGGTTTGCCACAACTGTGATTTCTGAAATAACCATTTATAACAGTCTTGGTCAATTGCTTTTCACCTCTGAAGAAAATGATGATGTTGGTATTTCAAGTTTAAACAAAGGAATTAATTTTGTGAAAATCAAAGTTGAAAATGGGTAGGTCGAAACTAAAAAAATTATAAAAAATTAAGTCCAAACATTAAAAAAAATCTTCCTCCGTAATCGTTCCTTAAATTCTGGAATTGAATAGACTATCTTGAAAAAAACAAATGATATTATTTCGATATTCTACTTATGCAAAGGCTTTAAGGCCGTAGTTTCCCTGAAGAATATCAGGGCATCGTATCGCATCGGGACAATTGTGGGCACAAACTGCCGTCTGTCGAATTGAGGATTATACACAACTCCTATCGCCCTATGTCCTATTGCTTCTAAGTTTTTTACCTGGCGATCCTCATCATCAAAAATAAGGTAAAAGGCATCCAATCCTGTATTTTTAAGTTTGGTTTCTAGGCTATTTCTGATGGCGTTTGGAATAGTCATTTCTTCCATTTTTGCGCCCCAACTAGCACCGGCGATGACTTTTCCTTTATAACTAGAGAAACCAATTAGAAAAACTTTCTCCTTACCTAAACTTTCTCGCTTAAGCTGTCCTATATTTTTTTTCACCTGTATGCCGCATACTGGTGAATGATGCATCGCCAATATGGGTGTTGTGCGCCCAAACCACTCCTTTTGCATTTTCGCCATAAAGAGCGAGTAAATCCCCCACCGTTTCCCGCATATGAAAAACCCTGCTATTCCAAGAAACGGCATCTTTGGAAGCCACACTTTCACGGTAAAATTCCTCCGCATTATGCACTACTATCGCATTCTGTAGCAAATAAAAATAAGTGTCATCTGATAATTCTTTCAAAGCTTCCCGATTGCTTCTTATATATTCAACTACTCTTTCAGTGGCCGCGGCACAATCCGGTTTTCCACCCTTTACGGCATGGGCATATTGCCAACTATCTCCCTTGTGGGGATTAAAACAATTGTATTGTTGTTTGGCATAGTAATAACTTGTCTGATCCGTTTTTTTAAGCAGATCCATGACCATTTCTTTAGAAAGCCATTCATCGTAAACATCCATACCATAAAAACCGACTTTCTTATCCTGGGGCAAGCCGTCATTGTACTGCCGCAACCATTCCGCAAGGACAACAACTTCTTCGTTTGCCCACATCCAAGTGGGCCAGCGGTTGAGCTTCATCAAAACTTCTCTTGCTGAATTTGCTGCACCTTCCAAATTCTTAACATACTGATTTAATTTATAAAGACTAGCGAAGTCACCTTCCACTGCAATAAAATTAAAATTGTGTTCTTCAATAAGTCTTCGGCTTATTATATCCCGCCAAACATAATATTCATGAGTACCATGACTGGCCTCCCCGAGCAAGACCAACTTTTTATCTCCTGCCGTGGCAATAAGTAGATCCAAACTGGAGGGGTTCTCCAGTAATTTTGCTTTTTCCGTGAGATTTTGGGCAGATACCATCATGATTGAAAGAATCATTAAAAACGTTGCACGCAACTTCATAAATTGACGTATTAAATAATAAGCTTAATATAAGGAAAATTAGTGATGTTATCGTAATAAGTGAGTTTGCTAAAACTCCGTTTTATATTTTTGCATATAATAACTAAGCTAATCCTTCATAGATTTAGAATTTTAAAAAATAAAACATATTATTTTGAATACAATCTAGAAAAAAGTACTTTGCTCAATCCTAAATATTTCAAATGAAAACAAAACTATTCGTTCTATTAACTATACTCTTTTCCTTTTCAATTAATGCCCAAATAGATTTTGAGGCACACATAATTGTTGATTCAAACCCAAATGTAAAGGGGCCATATTCATTGATTTCTGCAGATATAGATGGGGACGGAGATAAAGACTTATTCGCTACTTCTACAAATGGAGATAAACTTGTATGGTTTGAAAATCTGGATGGTCAGGGCAATTTCTCTGAACCAAAAATTATTACTTCAAATATGGATTATCCAATGGATATCGCTATTGCAGATATAGATGGCGATGGGGATTTAGATGTAATTGCTATTTCAAATAATGATCATAAAATTGCGTGGTTCGAGAATACTGATGGCTCAGGTACATTTGGCCCCTTAAAGTTAGCTGGCTCCTTTAATTATGTGCAGACGGTCGATGCAAAAGATATGGACGGTGACGGCGATATAGATATTATTGCTGGCGGGAACTATAAAATAAGTTGGTTAGAAAACTTAGACGGGCTAGGTACATTTGCGCCGGAAAAAATAATTTCAGAGCTCGCCTATACAGAATCTATTAAAGTAGGTGATATTGATGGCGATGGGGATATGGACGTAATCATGGCAGATTGGACAAGAGACGTGGTAGCCTGGTATGAAAACCTAGACGGTCAAGGAAATTTTGGTTCAGAAAAAAGAATAACTGATCTAGCCTATGGCGGAAATACTGTTGTTTTAAAAGATATGGATGGTGATGGAGATTTAGATGTGGTTTCAGTTTTAGAATTTGAAGACATAGCTTGGTTCGAAAATACCGATGGACTTGGCAATTTTGGCACTCCGAATACTAGTGCTTCAAATATAGGCTTTGCTTATAAGTTGTATGTTGAAGATCTTGACGGCGATGGTGACAATGACATTCTAGCTACTTTATACGATGATGGAGATATAATATGGCTCGAAAATGACGGTACAGGAAGTTTCGGCGCTCCACAGGTCTTTTATGATGATGAATTCAGACCAATTGCTATAATTGCTGATGACTTTAATGACGATGGTAAAATGGATGTTGCCGCCGGAATCTATTCATCTAATCAAATAATATGGTTCGAAAACAAAGGTCCTTTAGGAATTGAGGAAGGCTCGACCAGTGTTTTCAGTATCTATCCAAACCCAACAAACAGTTTACTGAATATAAAGTCCAACACGTTAATTTCTGAAGTAACTGTTTATAATAATCTTGGTCAATTAATTCTCACTTCCAAAGAAAAGAACCAAGTAGATGTTTCAACATTGATTGAAGGAATCTATTTCGTGACGATTAAAGGCGAAGGCGGACAAATAGAAACTAAAAAAGTGTTGAAAAAATAAATTAAACTACCTTTCAAGGTAAATTAAATAAAAACCTTGAAACCCATAACCCGCACCGTTTGGATTCTCTCCCTCGTCAGTCTGTTTACAGACATGGCTAGCGAAATGCTCTACCCAATAATGCCCATTTACCTAAAGAGCATAGGTTTTTCAATTCTCTTGATTGGTGTATTAGAAGGTTTGGTAGAAGCCGTAGCGGGATTAAGCAAAGGCTATTTTGGGCAACTAAGCGATAGCAAAGCAAAGCGCGCGCCCTTCGTTCAACTTGGTTATTCCCTTAGTGCTATCTCAAAACCAATGATGGCGTTTTTTGTATATCCGTTATGGATTTTCTTCGCAAGAACCACAGACAGATTGGGAAAAGGAATACGAACTGGAGCCCGCGACGCAATGCTTTCCGCGGAAACCGATAAAGCGAACAAAGGGAAAGTATTCGGTTTCCACCGTTCCATGGATACATTTGGGGCCGTCCTAGGTCCTGCACTTGCTCTACTCTACCTATATTTCTATCCCACAGATTACATACATTTATTTTACTTTGCCTTCATTCCGGGTGTATTGGCAGTAATTGCCTCCTTTCTTCTGAAAGATAAAAAAGTTGATACTTCCTCCGAAGTGAAAAAAATTAGTTTTTTTTCCTTTATCAACTATTGGAAAGAAAGCACTTCTGAATATCGGAAAGTAGTTCTTGGTCTTCTATTTTTCGCACTTTTCAACAGCAGCGACGTTTTTCTACTTCTCAAAGCAAAAGATGCTGGACTAGACGATACTTGGGTAATAGGAATCTATATTTTTTATAATTTAATATACGCCCTAACTGCCTTCCCTTTGGGAAGCTTCGCAGATAAAATAGGACTAAAAAAGATGTTTATCTTCGGATTAATTATCTTCAGTGTAGTCTACCTTGGAATGGGGTTAACAACAAATCTATATTTGATAATAGCTCTTTTCTTCGGCTATGGGATTTATGCTGCTGCTACTGAAGGTATCTCCAAAGCGTTAATTACAAATATTTCAAAAGAAGAAAACACAGCTACTGCAGTAGGAACCTATTCCGCTTTCCAAAGTATTGTAGCCATGGTCGCTAGTGTTGTGGCAGGATTACTTTGGTATTATTTTGGGGCTAGCGTTACTTTTCTGGTCTCAGCAGTCGCTACGCTTTTAGTAATTATATATTTTATAGGTAGCTCCTCTAAATCTGTTTAGACTTTTTCACAAAGACCATAGTTTTCTCGTAAACCCACCTACTGGATGGGCAAGGCCGCAAAGGCTTCGAGTGAAACACAATTAACTTAAACTTCCGGCATCAGTCATCAAACATTCATCAATAAACCTTAAACAATAAACAATAGAATATTATCTTTGCCATCTGTTAATAATTTAACCTATGACAATTTCATACAACTGGCTAAAACAATTCATAAACCTACCTTGGGATGCCGAAAAAACTGGTAATCTATTAACAGACTTAGGTCTTGAAGTAGAAGGAATAGAAGACTTTTCTTCCGTAAAAGGCGGCCTGGAAGGCGTTGTAATTGGTCACGTTTTAGAATGTATACCACATCCGAATGCAGACCGACTTAAAGTAACCAAAGTTGATGTTGGGACGGGCTCACCAATACAAATAGTCTGCGGTGCACCAAACGTTGCCGTGGGCCAAAAAGTCCCTGTGGCAACCGTTGGCACTACTCTTTATGATGCCGACGAAAAACCTTGGCAAATCAACAAGGGGAAAATTCGTGGGGAAGAAAGCGAAGGTATGATCTGTGCCGAAGACGAATTAGGCATAGGCGAATCACACGATGGCATTATGGTTCTAGACACCAAGCTAAAACCAGGAACACCAGTTGCCAAAGTTTTGGAAATTGAAAACGATAAAGTTTTTGAAATAGGATTAACTCCAAACCGTTCAGATGCAATGAGCCATTGGGGTGTTGCTCGTGATTTAAAGGCGGGTTTGTTCCAACAAGGTATCTCAGTAAAACTCAACACTCCATCAACAAGTAGCTTCCGAGTTGACAATCGCACATTGAAAGTGGCGGTTAAAGTAGAAGATTCATCCTTGGCACCACGTTATTGCGGAATCACAATCAGCGGGATAAAAGTTGAGCCTTCTCCTGCATGGCTTCAGAATAGATTAAAATCAATTGGTTTGTCGCCAATAAATAATATTGTAGATGTCACCAATTATGTGCTCCACGAGCTTGGGCAGCCATTACATGCATTTGATGCAGGAAAGATTGTGGGAAACACAGTAGAGGTAAAAACCTTACCAGCTGGAACAAAATTTACCACCTTAGACGGCGTTGAACGAGAACTTCACGAAGAAGACTTAATGATTTGTGATGCTGAAAAACCGATGTGTATTGCTGGCGTTTTCGGTGGAATAAAAAGTGGGGTTACAGAGAGCACCACTAGTATTTTTCTTGAAAGTGCCTATTTCAATCCTGTAAGTATTCGTAAAACAGCAAAACGACATAGTTTAAGTACTGATGCCTCTTTTCGTTTTGAAAGAGGAATAGACCCGAATATTACAGATTACGCTTTACGTCGAGCCGCCATCTTAATACTTCAAATTACAGAAGGTGAAATAACTAGTGATTTGGTGGATATTTATCCAAAGAAAATTGAAGACCATCAAGTGTTTTTAAATTTTGAAAAGGCCAATAAGCTTATCGGTGAAGAAATTTCGAAAGAAGTCATAAAGGATATTCTTATGGCACTTGAAATGAAAATAAACAATATAACAGAAACGGGGATTGGAATGACCATTCCGGCTTACCGAAACGACGTTACCCGAGATGTTGACGTAATTGAAGAAATTCTTAGAGTTTACGGTTACAACAATATAAAATTCACTCAAAAACTAAATGCATCCATTTCTGCGATATTACCTGGTGAAGATTATGACGTGCAAAACAAAATCGCACTTCAACTAACTGGATTGGGTTTCAATGAAATGTTGAACAACTCACTAACCAATCCAAAATACAGTGAATTAAGTGAAAGCATTAAGGAAAACTACTACGTAAAAATGCTTAACCCTTTAAGCTACGATCTTTCAGTGATGCGCCAATCTATGTTGTTTTCTGGATTAGAAGCCATTGAGTTCAACAGCAATCGGAAAAATAGCGATTTAAAGCTGTTTGAATTTGGAAAAACATACCATAATTTCCCTGGTGGACGTACTGAAAACAAGCACCTATCACTATTTATTACTGGTTTAAAGTCTGAAGGAAACTGGGCCGTACCAGATACAAAAAGTAATTTCTTTTTTGGGAAGGGAACTGTCTCGGTCTTAATGTCGCGATTGGGTCTTGATAGCTACACAGAAGAATCTAGCGATAACGATATCTTTTCTGAAGCAGTCGCTTTTAAAAGAAACAATGAGATTATTGTTGAGTTAGGAATTGTAAAGAAAAAAATCACAAAAGAGCTAGACGTAGAGGCCGAGGTTTTCTACGCAGATTTTAATTGGGATACAGTGTTAAAACAAATTCCAATCAAAAATTTCAAATTAAAGCCAATTGCAAAATTTCAGGCTGTCCAGCGCGATTTCGCTTTATTACTTGATGATTCAGTTAGTTTCGGAGCTTTGAGAGATGCCGCAATGAATACGGATAAAAAGTTTCTGAAAGACGTAACATTATTTGATGTATATAAAGGGGAAAATCTTCCAAATGGGAAAAAGAGTTATGCTTTGAGCTTTACAATCCAGGATAAAGAAAAGACCCTTACTGATAAGCAAGTCGATAAAATAATGAAGAAGCTACAACAAAATTTTGAAACTGAATTTGGAGCCGTACTTCGATAAAATTATTCATCTTCCCATAAAAAAACAGCGACCTTAAAAGTCGCTGTTTCCATTTAAAATCGATATAATATTTTGTCAAATTATTTAGGTAAAACCACGCTATCAATTACGTGAATTACACCATTAGATTGATTTACGTCGGCAATACTTACTATAGCCATTCCACCGTTTTCATCCATTAACAGTAACTTGTTTCCCTTCATCATCGCTGTTAAGGTTCCCCCACTCACGGTTTTATATGTCGCCTTTCCATTTCCTTTTTCGATGTCCTTCATAATACTAGAAGCACCGTGCTTTCCTGCGAGAACGTGATATGTTAGGATAGTTTGTAATTCCACCTTGTTCTCTGGCTTAAGTAATGTTTCAACCGTTCCTTTCGGTAGTTTCTCGAATGCTTCGTTTGTTGGTGCAAAAACAGTAAATGGACCTTTACCTTGAAGTGTTTCTACCAATCCTGCAGCTTTAACCGCTGCAACAAGCGTAGTGTGATCTTTTGAGTTCACTGCATTTTCAATAATGTTTTTACTGGGATACATTGCGGCACCCCCGACCATTACCGTTTTTTCATTCATTTTCTCACTTTTCATCATTTTGCCTTGAGCTAAAGTAGATGTTGTTCCAGCTACAAGAGCCATAGAGAATAATACTGCTGTAAAAAATTTAGTTTTCATAATGTGTTTTAGTTTTATGTTTATGTACATATAAACGAAAGTCCGAAAATTGCGGTTTTGCAATTTCCGGACTTTAAGGTTTATTTAACTTTAACTGACTATTCCTCCATAGATGGAAAAATTAGTCCCTCTACAATATGAAAAAAACCATTCTTATGATAAAAATCTGAAGCTATAATTCTGGCAGTTCGATTTTCAGAATCTACAAGTTGAAGTTCGCCATTTATTTCCTTGATTCCAAGTTGTTGGCCATCTAGAGTTGCCAGAAAAGCCGTACCCCCGTTTTTACTTATTGCGGTTTTTAAACTGTTGCTATCTATTCTGCCTGGAACTGCTAAATATCTAATCATAGCATTGGTAAGGCTTGTATTCCCTAAAATAGAATCACGACTCTTTTTTGGAAGTCCCAAAAAAGCAGTATCAGTCATTGCAAAAATGGTTACCATTTCTTCTTTTTCCAAAGCTTGTCTCAATTTTTCGTTCTTTAAAAGTTTCATCAAAATTGTAAACTGTGGTGCTTCTTCAATATTTTCGGTAAAAGATTTCGTTGAAGTAAAGTTGACACCCTCCCATTCTTTTATTACTTCAGTATTATCTGATGAAAGATATTTTTGGGCGGAAACTTGAATTCCTAAAAAGACGATAAAGACAAAGAGGAATGTATTCTTGAAGTTCATAAAAATAATTTTTGAGAATGTAAATATAGCAAATACAACGCCAATTGTTCTCCTAAAGTAGAATCTGACCAAGGATTTAAAAATTTAATGAAACTCTGTTAAATTCTTGTTTTGCATTAATCTACTGTGTAAATTTAATATCCAAAAAATAAACCGCTATGTTTTCCCGAACAAATATCGAAATTCAAATTTCGAAATACCGCTCGAAACGTATTGACGAGCAAGATATCATCGATGAAGTTCAACGAATTTTTTTAGAAAACGAAGAAAAACGGCAGGAGATATTTTTATCCCTAACTAAAGAATTCAGTGAAGTTGAAAATCACTTTAATTTCGACTTACTAAAATCTGAACATATTTTTCATATTGACGATATTGAAAATTTATGTATTAATTATCGCTTACGTTTTTTAGATTCTCATTATTTTAAAGGAGACTTTCCTGAAGAAGCCATCTCGAAAATAAGGCAGCTCGAAAAAGAACATAATATAGTTTTGAGAAATTTCAAAATTGTTGCACCAGCCAAACTTTTAAAGCTTGAAAATGCTGATGACCCATTACTTTTTGCACCAATGGGCAATGATTATTATTATCTTATTCACAAATGGGGAAAAGATTTGCTTCCATTTCGAAAATTATTGATGTGGCCTTATAAAAGTTTTGACAACTTGGTATTTACAGTCGTGGTTTTAAGTATACTGCTCACGTCAATTGCCCCAATGCACTGGCTCACTCCCCATGCTGGAATTGGCGAATATCTATTCTTAGCTTTCTTTATTTTTACTGGTATGGGTGGAATGGTAATTCTTTACGGTTTCTCAAGAGGAAAAAATTTCAACGGTGTTATATGGAACAGTAAATATTATAATGCATAGACACCTTTGTCAAGATTAATATTTATCACTCAGAAATCTATAATCTGCGTTTTTCACCGTTAAAAATGTAAAGTCTAATACAATTTCTTTACATCCATCCCCGTCTAGTTTACAGTGATTACTTCTACCAATTTCGCAAGAATTTAGAAAAATTTTTTGCACATGCTATTTCCTATGAAATTACAATCAAATTTTTCATAATCTTTAAGCCAATTATTAACGTAATCCACAGTTCAATCAATGACTAATCTGGCTTAGGAAAAACTCTGCCAAACCTTGTAATCATTGACATTCGAAAGTTTTTAAAGAGAGAATAATATTCTCTTGGTGATGTATTTGATGTTTGATACCGGGGATTATTAATTTTTAAACCTAATTATAATGAAGAGAATTACCCTAATTCTATCTCTGTTCATTATGTGTTGTAGTTGGTACGGAAATGCGCAGATTTTAATGTAAAGTTTTGATTCTCCGACCCTCCCCACGGGTTGGACGAATGGATATGTTAACAAAACGGAAGATTGGAAGCCCGTTACGGATAATATGTTTGGTGTTGTACCACATTCCGGCACGCACATGGCTGAATTTATGCATAGTAGCTTTGGCGCTATCACTAAATTAGTGACCCCTTCACTAGATTTAACCAGCGTGAACAATCCACAAGTAAAATTTTTCTTCACCAACCTGAAAATAGGTGTTGTAGACGAGTTGCGAATTTATTACAAATCAAGTGCCTCTGGAGCGTGGACCCAAATAAGTGAAAATTATAACTACGAGAACAATACTTGGACTGAAGTAACCTTAAACCTTCCTAATCCATCAGCCGATTATTATATTGCTTTTGAAGGCAAATTCAATTTTGGTGGAGGTGTTGACTTAGATGATGTAACTGTGACCGCAGGACCATCTTGTCTTGCACCAACAAATCTGAAAGCCACGAACCTTACTGCCACATCTGCTTATTTAGAGTGGATTGAATCAGGTTCTGCTACAACTTGGAATATCGAATACGGTCCCCAAGGCTTCACACCTGGAACAGGAACTTCAGTAACTGATTCTGACGGTACTATTGGAGAAATCTATAACTGGATTAACAGCAAACACTACTTACGACTTTTACGTAAATGCCGATTGTGGCGGTGGCGACATTAGCTCTTGGACTGGACCTAAGCAGTTTAATACGAATTGCACCCCGATAAGCTCTTTTCCTTGGACAGAAAAATTTGAAGGTGTAAATACTCCTGGTGTACCTGCTTGTTGGACAGTTGTAGGCAACAATGACGATGCACGTACTTTTGAATCTGACGAAGGTTTTGGCGTTGGTGGTTCAATAGCCGTTGGAATGTATACAGATTTTAATAACGGAAACAACGACGACTATTTAATGTTGCCTCCGATGATTTTAAATGGCAATCAAAAATTGACATTTTATACTTTATTATTAAATGCAGCTCAACCAGACGAATTTGAAGTATTACTATCTACAACTGAAAATGATGTAGCTGATTTTACTACCGTCCTATTTCCACGTACTGTCGTGAATACCGCAGGACCTAATGAATATAGCATCGATTTAAGTGGTTACAGTGGAATTGTACATATTGCTGTTCATATTCCGAATAGCAGTACCGATGGATATTATATCTATTTCGATAATTTTTCTGTGGAAGACATCATTTAGTCTTGCTCGCCTGTAACCGCCTTGACCGCTACACCACTTGGCGATGGTTCTGTAGATGTTGCTTGGACAGCTGGCGGGAGTGAAACAGAATGGGAAATCGAATATGGCGCTCCAGGATTTACAATAGGAACTGGAACACCAGTTACAATAAATGGTACAGCTAGTACAAACCTTACAGGCTTGGATGGCAATATAAATTTTGAACTCTATGTAACTGCAATTTGCGATACGGGTGACGAAAGCACCCCTCCAGGTCCGGTGGCATTTAGAACTGCTGATGCAAGATGTGGCCAGACACAAGCTGGAAATAACTTCGAAGGAGTTTATGTAATCAATCCAGATTCTGGATATAAAATTGCCGATGACTTTATCGTATCAGCGAGTACTACCAACTTATCAGTTGAAACTGTAATTGCCAATATAGTTGTTGCTGGTGGAATTAGCACTGCAGACATTGTTTTCTATCAAGATAACGCTGGAACCCCAGGAGCTCAAATTGGTACTACCATTTTAAACATAACTCCTACCTCACAAAGTTTAATTGGCCTCTACCAAGGGGTTGAAGCTTGGGAAGTTGTAATTGATCTTCCTACTGCTTTAGATTTCTCAAATGGTGCTAACAATACACCAGCTACTTATTGGGTTCAAATAAGCACCTCATCAAATGGAGGCTCTGCTGTGGGTATTGACATGACTAGTGCAAATCATATAGGTAACTATGCAGTAATTAAATATCAGAGCGAACCTTGGATGGTAAACCCAGGAAGTTTTGATGCCGTTTTCAGCATAGAAGGAACTTGTACTTTGGTAGATTGTCCTGAACCTACAAACTTAATGACAACCAATATTACTGATAATTCTGCGAGAATTACCTGGAACGCTGGAGGAACAGAGACAGAGTGGGAAATAGAATATGGCCCAGCTGGTTTTGATCTTGGTACTGGTAGCGTAATTACGGATAACGATGGAGTTATTGGAGAAATCATTACTGGTTTAGATGCTGCTACATATTACGAATATTATGTAACTCCTATTTGCGGGGCCGGTGATCCTTTCCCTGCTGGACCAAAAGGATTTAGCACCCTTTGCGGAGGCACGATAAACTCTTTCCCTTTTATAGAGTCTTTTGAGAATACTTCAGGTACTAGAGGCTGTTGGACTAATGAACAAGTTTCAGGGATTCCTACGGACTGGCAATACATTACAACAAATGGCAATAACTCTATTATTCCGAGAACTGGAGAGTTAATGGCTCAATATAAAATCGAATCAGTTGGGGACAAAACAAAATTAGTTACTCCTGCATTAGATATAACCTCATTAACAAATCCACAGTTAGTATTTTACTACGCAAATACAGAATGGGTTGGAGATGTCGATGAACTTCGTATCTTTTATAAAACGAGCTCAGGAGGTTCTTGGACCCAAATTGGAGCAAATTATACTACTGAGCACACAGTATGGACTCAGGTTATTTTAAATCTTCCCAATGCAAGTAGTGATTATTACATCGCTTTTGAAGGGAAATCTAATTTTGGAAGAGGAATAGATGTTGATGATGTGATGGTAGGAGAAGCTCCAACCTGTATGCAACCACTTAACTTAGTAGCAAACCATATGACTCAAGATTCAGTAGAACTTTCTTGGGATCCAGTAACTGGTGCAACTAGTGGGTATGAATGGTCTATTTTTGAAGAAGGGGCAGATCCAGAAACAGCGACTCCTGTTGCTTCTGGTACAACCCCAGACGGAACAACCTCTGCAATTGTTACAGGTTTAACTGAACTGACTATTTATGATTTTTATGTACAAACCGATTGTGGAGCAGAGGGAGTGAGTTTCTTAGCGGGACCTACTACTTTCAAAACTGCTGATCAAGGGCTTACTTGTGGTGACAAATTTTACGACACTGGAGGAGCTTCAGGAGACTATGACAATAGCGAATTCATTACAACTATTATTTCTCCCGACAGTTCTTCTGAAAAAGTTACTGTAACATTTACTTCTTTTAATGTACAATTTGGATGGGACGCACTATATGTTCACGATGGCCCGGATGCATCTTTCCCTATAATCGATAGCGGAAATCCTCCAACTGCTAATTTCCCAGCAGGTGGTTATTATGGAACAACTATTCCTGGACCATTTACAGCCAGTCATTCGAGTGGAGCGTTGACATTCGTTTTTATGAGCGACTATGCATTTCCTTATTCAGGATGGGTGGCAGATGTTACTTGTACACCCCTTAGTGTAGAAGATATAGCATTTGAGAATTTCACTTATTATCCAAACCCTGTAGAAAACAACTTGATTTTAAGAGCTACTAACGAAATTGAAAGCGTAAGAGTTTACAATTTATTAGGGCAAGAAATCATGAATGTTAAACCAAACACTGCAACCCCAACCATTGAAATGAGCGGTTTGCAAACTGGTACTTACCTTATGAAGGTATCAATAGAAGGGAATGAAAAAACTTATAGACTTTTAAAGAAGTAAAATAAGTTATATTTCTTAGTGTTAGTTTTAAGAGAACCATCCTCAATTCGAGGATGGTTTTTTTAATTAAAGAGTTTAAAGCGACAAAACTTGAAAGATGAGTTAATCGTGATTAGCAAATTCCAATTATTCAATTTTTGTGAAAGTTTTCACAGAGCCTATGAGCATGAAGTCGGAAATAAGTTAGTATTTTAGTATTCAAATCAATTCAATTATATAATCATGTCAGATAACCAAGAAGAAACAGTTCGCATATATACCGGTTCAGATATTATGGCCGAAGCCCTTGTGGGAAGATTAGAGGAAGCAAATATTACCCCAATCCTTCGGGATGACCAACAAAGTGGTGTTATGTTTGGTGCGGGGAATAAATTTGACGATCAAGTACGAATATTTGTTAGAAGAGAGGAGCTTGCTATTGCACAACCAATCGTAGATGCATTTTTAGAAGAAATTGAAGAATAAATATGTCTGGAACAATTCGAATATACACAGGTCCCACGTTAGTTGCAAAAGGTTTAGTAGCCCGCTTAAACGAAATAGATATAAGTCCAATTGAAAGAAACGATCATGACAGCAGTCTACGAGCCGGTTTTACCATGAGTATCGCAAATCAAACAATGATTTTTATTAGAAAAGATGAAATGGAGAAAGCCCAAGATACAATTGATGAATTTCTAAAAGAAATAGGCGATCTATAATTAGATCGCCTACTATTTTTAAAACTACTTGTCCACTTAAAGTTATCGGCTTTTCACCTCATCCATTAAGCTTCTACAGCATACATTTTTTCACGCAGTTCCTTTATTTTCTTATCGTCCATATATTCATCGAAGTTCATATATCGGTCTATTGCTCCGTTTGGAGTAAGTTCGATAATACGCGTTCCAACCGTTCTGGCAAACTCATGATCATGAGTCGTGAGTAAAATTGTTCCTTTAAAGTTTTTGAGCGAGTTGTTAAATGCTGTAATAGACTCTAAATCTAAGTGGTTAGTAGGCTCGTCCAGCATTAATACGTTAGCACGCATCATCATCATTCGACTTAGCATACAGCGCACCTTTTCACCTCCTGAAAGAACGTTGCTTTTCTTTAAAGCTTCTTCTCCACTGAAAAGCATTTTACCAAGAAAACCACGAAGATAAACCTCTTCACGCTCTTCTTCGGTTTTAGCATATTGGCGTAACCAATCAACTAAAGACATATCATTTTTAAAGAATTCCTCATTGTCTAATGGAAGATAGCTTTGATTAGTTGTAATTCCCCATTGTACAGATCCGCTATCAGGTTTTGCATGATCATTTAAAATCTCATAAAAAGCGGTAGCAGCTCGTGAATCTCTAGAATATATAACCACTTTATCACCTTTTGCCAAGTTTATATCCACATTTTTGAAAAGCACTTCGCCATCAATTGAAGCGGATAAGTTCTCAACATTCAATATTTGATCCCCAGCTTCACGCTCACGTTCAAAAATAATTGCAGGGTAGCGACGACTTGAAGGCTTAATCTCTTCGATATTGAGCTTTTCAATCATTTTCTTTCTTGAAGTAGCTTGTTTACTTTTAGCAACGTTGGCACTAAAGCGCATTATAAAATCTTGGAGCTCTTTCTTTTTTTCTTCTGCTTTTTTGTTTTGCTGTGCACGTTGACGAGCTGCTAATTGGCTACTCTCATACCAGAAAGTATAGTTCCCGCTATAGTGGTTTATTTTTCCGTAATCTATATCACTAATATGTGTACATACAGAATCCAAGAAGTGACGGTCGTGTGAAACTACAATTACACAGTTGTCATAATTTGCCAAAAAGTTTTCAAGCCAATTGATGGTTTCATAATCCAAATCGTTGGTAGGCTCATCCATTATAAGTACGTCAGGATTACCGAAAAGTGCTTGTGCAAGGAGTACTCGAACTTTTTGTTTTCCATCTAAATCTTTCATCAATGTATAGTGAAAGCTTTCATCAATACCAAGGTTCGAAAGCATTGCCGCCGCATCGCTATCAGCATTCCATCCATTCATTTCTTCAAAAGCTACTTGGAGTTCGCCAATTTTTTCAGCGTTAGCATCTGTATAATCTTCATACAGTTTATCTATCTGCGATTTAATAGAGAACAATTCCTTATTACCACGAACCACGGTTTCAAGTACCGTAAATTCATCGTAAGCGTTGTGATTTTGTTCAAGAACAGACATTCTTTTTCCTTTTTCCAAATGCACGTGACCCGATGTAGGGTCTTGTTTACCTGAAATGATTTTCAAAAGAGTAGATTTACCGGCGCCATTGGCACCAATAATCCCATAAATATTGCCTGTAGTGAACTGTGTGCTCACTTCGTCAAACAGTATTCTTTTGCCAAATTGAACCGAAAGATTGGAAACTGAAAGCATAATTTTTTATATTTTGCGCAAAAGTAGCCATTTAAGAGATACGCCGAAAAGATTAACGTTTTAAAAATCCTTTTAACCATCATTTAACATTAACCACTGTTAAGGTGAGATACATTTGTCTATCAACATTAATTATAGCGCCATTGTTTAAAAAAATACTTCTGTTTTTATTGGTGGTCACAGTATTTTCTTGCAAAAGCAAAGAGGAAGATGCTGTGAGAACAACCTACATTAGTGGCCAAGTAGTTAATCCCACTTGTGATTATATTATTTTTTCTAGAGGAAGGAACACCTTGGATACTGTGAAATTGGACTCCAATAACTTCTTTTATTACAAAACAGACAAAATAACTCCTGGACTTTACTCCTTCCGACATAACGAAACCCAAGTTTTCTATATAGAACCGGGCGATAGCCTATTATTGCACGTGAACACAGTGGATTTTGACGAGTCCCTTGCCTATTCAGGAAAAGGTGGGGATCAGAATAATCTATTGATGGACTTCTTTCTTCAAAATGAAACTGAGAATATGAACTTACCTGAATGGTATAGCCTATCCTCAAAAGATTTTGAAAATAAGATTGACTCACTAAGGGCTATAAAGATTAAGGACTACAACGAGTTCATACAGAATAATAAAGTTGCTGAAGATTTCAAAAAAATAGCATTAGCCAACATTGACTATGATTATTATTCAAAAAAAGAGTTGTATGCCTCAGCCAATATGCATGCTGTTGGGAAAATAGACCCAAAATTCTTTGACTATCGAAAGAAAATAAATTTTGATCTAGACGAGTTAAAGTTTTATTACCCATATTATAGATTTATGAATCGATATTTTAATAATATGGTATGTTCAGAATATGATAGAAAAGCAGTCATAGATAGAAATTCATTCAAATATAATCATAGGAAAATCCAGCTTATTGACAGTATCGTAAAATCAGACTCTCTCAAAAATAGTCTTCTCTACAATAACGCTTGGTGGTACATGCTAAATGCCAAAAATGCAGACGAAGAAAGAGAGTTTTACGAAACCTTTTCAAAACTGAATTCGAACAAAGAGCAGGTAGCCGAATTGGGCAAAATAATGGAGGTAACAATAAAACTTACATCAGGAAATCCAATTCCAGATGTGGCAGTTGTTAATACAGAAAATGTGGTTAAGGACTTAAGGGTTATTATTAACTCGCCCACTGTTATCTATTTCTGGTCTTCTCGTTCAGCTGCAGATTCCAAAATTCTGCATAATCGCGCTGCAGAATTAAAATCCAAATATCCAGAATATACATTTCTCGCGATTAACACAGATACTCATTTCAAAAAATGGCTTGAAACAGTAAAGAAAAGAGGATATAATACAAAGAATGAATTTCAGCTTGAAAATATTGCTGATGCCAAAAAGAAACTCATTCTAAACCCAATGAGCAAAGCTATAATCTTAGATAAAAACTCAGTGATTCTTGAAGGGAAAACAAATATGTTCAACTTGAACTTTGAAGAATTACTTCTTGGGTATTTGAATCGATAAGCCTATTAAATGTCCGGCGCAGGAAGTACTACCGCGCCAAACACTTTTCTATCTTAATTTCCTTTGTTATAGTCTTCTAGAAATTGCTTTAGCCCACTATCTGTTAGTGGGTGCTTCAACAATCCCTCAA
Organism: Aequorivita sp.; assembly: GCA_034675805.1. GTDB lineage: Bacteria > Bacteroidota > Bacteroidia > Flavobacteriales > Flavobacteriaceae > Aequorivita. Next base: position 826,214 of record JAUCCX010000001.1, read on the forward strand.
TGGATGAAAGCGGTCCAGTTATAACATCTGCTCCTATTTTAGCACAGTTTATAATATGCATAGTGTGACGGATGGAGGCAGCTAGAATTTGAGTTTCAAAATCATAATTGTCATATATAAGTCTAATGTCTGCAATTAACTCAAGTCCATCTGTAGAAATATCATCCAATCTTCCAATAAAAGGAGATACATAAGTTGCTCCAGCCTTTGCGGCCAGTAATGCTTGTCCAGCTGAAAAAACTAAAGTACAATTGGTTCGGATCCCGTGATCAGTAAAATACTTCAAAGCTTTTACACCTTCCTTAATCATTGGGATTTTAACTACAATCTGACTATGAAGTTCTGCAAGCTCCTCACCTTCCCTTACCATTCCTTCAAAATCTGTGGCAATGACCTCAGCAGAAACATCGCCATCAACAATGTTGCAGATATCTACGTAATGTTTTAATATATTGTTTTTACCCTTTATACCCTCCTTCGCCATAAGTGATGGATTGGTAGTTACACCATCCAACACGCCAAGGTCTTGGGCTTCTTTAATTTGGTCAAGGTTTGCGGTATCGATAAAAAATTTCATAATCTTAATTTCAAGTTGTTTGGCGCAAAAATAGCGAAGAATGAGCTGATTAAATTGTGTTGTTGAAAAAGATTGATAAGTTGGAGATTATTCTAAAATTCTTATTTCACTATTCAATCTAAGCAATTCTGCGATAAATAAATCATTAGTCTTCGGGCTTATGTAGATCTGGTTGTAGCCGTCATACTTGATAATCAAACCTTTTTGAGCAGTTGCAGGCTTGAACCCCACCCACATTGTCTTTCCTTTAATCACTTCCTTAATACGATTTATCTCAATTTTCCCTCTGTAAGGGCCACTTCTATAGCCAAACGTGTCTTTATTGAGTTTATAGGAAGTACCAAAATAAATCCACAAGAGAAATCCGATAGTCAGCGATATTAGTATAAATAACAATAAGTTAATCCAATCAAAATTCATCATAAGGATTTCCACAACAAGTAAAGACAATAACAATATACAGCCCCATACGACAATGTGAAAGAAGTTATCTTTTCTACTGTGGAATTTCATTGCGTTTCTATAAAATTACTTTAGCCCGTAATGCTTCAAAAGCATCCGCTCATAGACTTTGTCCGGCAAAATACGCTTTAATACAATAGAAAACTTCTGTAATGACGATCCTACCTTATAATGGATTCTCGGATCTGCAGTTTCAATGATTTTATGTACCACCTTCGCCATTTCTATTGGATTATTACCGTTATCAACGTGCGCATTCATTGTTTGTAACGTACTTCCGTAGTCTTTTTTGTATGGAGAATTATCCAAAATTGGTGCGTGATAACGCCCTGCAGCAATATTCGTAGCAAAATCACCTGGTGCCACATTTGTCATTTTTATACCGAATTGCAAGGTTTCCATCCGCATTGCTTCTATGGTAATTTCCAGAGCAGCTTTACTCGCAGAATAAATCCCTCGGTATGGGAGCCCCATATATCCAGCAATTGAAGTAATATTCAAAATGTGACCGTAACCCTGTTTGCGCATTTGGGGCAAAACAGCTTTTATCACATTAATTGGTCCGTAAAGATTGGTTTGAAATGCTTTTTTGATTTCCTCCTCTGGAGTTTCTTCAATTGGCCCTGTAATTCCAACTCCTGCATTGTTGATGACAATATCAATTTTTTGAGTTTTCCTTAGAATCTCAGAAACCACAGTTTCTATGGAAGCTATATCGCTCACATCCATTTTCACCAATTTAAAACGGGACTGAGTTACCTTTTCAGGATTACGGCTGGTTCCAAAAACTTGATAACCTCTTTCGGTAAGATATTCGCCAATGGCTTTACCAATTCCCGAAGAACCGCCTGTAATGAGTACTACTTTTGGCATAAAAGTTTATTGAAAAGCAAAGGTGGGGTTATGTGTTCAGTTTTCCAAATAGTTTTTTGGAAAAGAACAAAGATAAGAGAACAAAGAATAGAGAGAAATGTACATTGTATACCCTGATATAGGTTGGCCGTTATTAGCTAATTAATTCCTTTTAAAACGAAAAGACAAATCAATTCCAATTTGATGAACTCAAAAAGAGCAGTCAATATTAACACGCCAATTTAGATAAAAACCGACAAGAATAATGACTCTTTAGAAACCTTGAAAAAGGAACGGCAATAATGAAAGAATTTTGGAGGTATATATGAAGTATCTGTGGAATATGGTCGACATAGAGTCGGCATAGCCTCGACATACGGTCTGAAAATAATAGGACAAATCATTCTTCTAAATAATATTTTCAGAGAGGAAAGATATACTTGTAGAAATGATTAGTACCTAGTGCTAATATACAACATTGTGATGCGGTTGTCAAGTTGAGGAGTAAAATAGTCCAACTCTACTAGGTGTGCCCTGGGATTTAAAATTTGGCAATCCCTCATTTCCAAAGCTAAAAATTTTCAGAGAATAGTTTAGATATGAAAAAGAGCAGGATAATTTTTTTGCAGACAAACAACAATCTTTGCATAAACACAACAATTATGCTTGATCCATACTTTCTCCCATTTTTAGAATGTTGGACAAATGGGCTGTTTTATTATATCCTAATGAATTATATAAGGGCAATCCTAGGCTTTAATGTGACCTAATTATTCAGATTATAAATATGGTTGGGTGTAAAATAATCACAGCTAATCAATACTCTGTCCATAAAGACAAGAATTGATTTTGATATGAGAAAAAAGAGTTGAGAAAGATGGGTTAGGGACGAAAGTTTATTCCACAAAAAATGGCAAGCTACCTACATCACACCGCTACGACCATTTACCTTTGCTGCGTTCCCGCCCTGGAGGATTCAACAGGAGCTGGTTGTGTAGGACTTGCCGATGCAAAGATAAGCCTTTTTGCAATTTTTGCAAGTGTTTTCACATTTCAATTTTAATAAATACCTTGCAGAAAATAAAAAACGACAATGAAACTTTATAATGCTTTAGTTCCTACTCTATTAGTACTTTTAATGGGTAGCTGCGGAAATAATTCCGACAATAAAAAAGATAACTTTTCACTTGAAATCACAAATGCGAAGAAGTCTTACACCACTCAAGATGTTCTCTCCATTTCTTTGATCAATAAGAAAAGTATAGAAATTGATTCAGTTGTCTACTTTCTCAATAATGATAGAGTCAAAGTTTCTGGCAAGGATTTATCTCTTACGGGAAAAAAACTTGGAGAGAAAAAGCTAAAAGCAAAAATATACAGTGATGGCGAAGAGTATGAAACGAACAAGGCCATACTAGTCCTTTCTTCCATAAAGCCAAGACTTTATACCTATAAAATTATTGAAACCTATCCACACGATATAAATGCGTATACCCAAGGTCTCGAATTTAAAAATGATACGTTATATGAAAGTACAGGCCAATACAAAGAATCATCCCTACGCAAAACAGATTATAAAACTGGGGAAGTTTTAAAAATGGTAAAGCTTGGGGACCATTATTTCGGGGAAGGACTCACTATTGTAAACAACAAGATATATCAACTCACTTGGAAAGAAAACACAGGTTTTATTTATAATCTGAAAACAATGGAACAAACCGGAACATTTGTTTATGGCCAGAGCAAAGAAGGCTGGGGATTGTGTCACGATTCTGAAAATAATATTTACAAGAGTGATGGTACCGATAAAATCTGGACACTGAACCCAAACACACTTGCTGAAAAGGATTATATCGAAATTTTTACCAACACCAGTAAAATAAATAGCGTAAATGAATTAGAGTGGGTTGAAGGAAAAATATATGCCAACGTTTATCAGCAGGGATCCATAGCCATAATTGACCCTTCAAACGGCGCAGTAGAGGGTGTAATTGATTTAACTGATTTAAAGGACAAGGTTACCCAACATCCTGAATTGGACGTGCTAAACGGGATAGCCTATAATGGTGAGCCGAATATACTTTATATTACAGGAAAGAATTGGGATAAACTCTTTAAAATAGAGATAATTCAGAAATAATAGGAAATATACGTTTTTTGGAGAAGGTGTTTTTTTCAACACGAATACAATAGTATCTCTGTTAGTCATGTATTCGTAGTGGTATTTTGTAGATTTCGAATAATGAAAAGCTTCTATATTGAGCACTTACTAGGGCCCCAATTGATAAAACATCTTTACTGAGCACTGTTAACGCCAACTGAAAAGTTCTTTAACCTTTACAATAATAAGCATTATAAAAAGTTATATTTTTACCAAAATTTTACATTAATGAGGTATTTATACGGATTGGCGATTTTGTGTTGCCTTGTGTTATGGAGTTCTTGCCGCAACGATTTTGAAACCGTTGCCAGCACTGGAAACCTACAATTTTCAAAGGACACGGTTTATTTAGACACTGTGTTCACAAACATTGGTTCCAGCACTTATAACCTGAAGGTTTATAACCGAAGCAATGACGACATCAATATTCCAAGCGTTCGTTTAGCTCAAGGAGAATCATCCAACTATCGCTTAAATGTGGATGGAGTTCCTGGTAAAACATTTGAAAACGTACAGATTCTTGCAAAGGACAGTATTTTCATATTTATTGAGACCACCCTGGATATCAATAATCTACCTACAAACGCCAAGGATTTTCTCTATATCGATCAACTGCTTTTTGACACTGGTGGTAATGAGCAAAAAGTAGAATTAGTAACCCTTGTGAAGGATGCTATCTTCCTCTTTCCCGAAAAATATGCTGATGGCACTATCGAGACCCTTACGTTAGGGGAAGGTGATGATGCCATACAAGTTGAAGGCTTTTTCCTTGAAGATGATGAACTGACTTTTACCAATGAAAAACCATACGTAATCTATGGGTTTGCAGCCGTCCCCAGCAATAAAACGCTTACAGTGGAGGCTGGTGCCAGAATACATTTCCATAATTCCAGTGGTATTATTGTGGCACAGAATGGAACGATGAAAGTTATGGGGGATCAAAGTGCAGACCCAGAAGCAATGGAAAATGAAGTGATTTTCCAAGGTGATCGTTTAGAACCTGGGTTCGCAAATATTCCTGGCCAATGGGCTTTTATCTGGCTAACAGCAGGAAGCGTAAACAATGAATTTAATTATACCACAATAAAAAACAGCACTGTTGGTGTTTTAGTTGACAGTAGTCTACTAAATCTAAGAAATGTTCAAATCTATAATAGTGCAAATATTGGTTTGCTTTCAAGAACAGCTTTAATTAGAGGTGAAAACATGGTCATTAACAATAGTGGGCAATCAGCCCTAGCCATCCAATTGGGCGGAGACTATGAATTTAAACACTGTACTTTTGCTAATTATTGGGTGGGTAGCTTTAGATCTTTCCCTACAGTTTCAATTGAAAATGTTTTTGAAACTGCAACAGAAATTTTAGTGGCAGATCTGGTCAAGGCAGATTTTATAAACTGTATTATCTACGGAAACGAACGTCGAGAATTTTCACTTTTTCAAGATACCCAAGGCGCCTTCAACTTCAAATTCCAAAACTCATTGGTACGCTTTGAAGATCCTACAGGCGAATTTGGGAATAATCCATTATATGATTTTAACAATCCAATATTATATCCATCCACAAAGTTCAACCTTGATCCATTCTTTCAAAATACTGAAAGGAACAATTTCAATATTGAAGCTGGAAAGTCAGGAGCTGACGGAATTGGATGGCCAGGTGTTGGACCATCACACGATTTAAATGGTATGCCACGAAGCAGCCAGCCGGATGCAGGCGCTTACGAAGCCATTGTATTTCCTGAGGGATAAACAAACGAAACTCTAAAAAAAACCCGTCCTATTGGACGGGTTTTTTGTTGAATATATTTTATGTGAAACTATTCCGATTTCAACCATTTCAATTTTAGTTTTGAGTTTTTTCTCTCCACAGGCTGCATAATTAAAGTGTCGCCATTGAAATAGAATCTCCTTTCCGCACTCAATCCAAATTCTGAAGGATTGGAATGTGAAAGTTTAAAATGTGAAACAATACTATCCTTTTCAGAAACTTGATAGTTTCCTATATAGTAATATGATTTTGTTATATGTTTCAACGCTTCTATGGGGATTGAATCATTAAAGTTCGGAAAATCAAGCTCCGATTTTTCATATCCTTTTTCATAAAGATGCAGTGCTACGTGTCCTGTTTCATCATAAAGTAAATAGCCATCCATTCCACCTTTGTAATGACTCCAAGTATTAGAAACAGTATCACGGACCTTCATGCTTTCCAATTTCCAGAGTCCTGTAATCTTAGGAGATTTAGTTTCATACTTTTCACAACTTCCTAGACATAGCAAAGTTGCGATAGTGAAAGTATTTAAGAAAATCATTCTTATTGAAATTCCTACCATTAGTAATTTATTCTACCTTCTTTGATTTCCCACTTTTTAAAGACTTTCCTGCCTTCTTCCCTATCGAGATTAATAAACTTTACGTTTCTGTCTTCGATATTCTTTTCTATTTCATCATAGATAAAGTGATCGTCGAAACCAATTTCGGCAGCATCTTCTTTAGTACATGCATAAAAGACTGCTTTCGGTCTCGCCCAATAAATAGCTCCCAAACACATTGGGCAGGGCTCGCAAGATGTATAAATAATACAATCATCCAATTGAAAAGACCCCAGTTTTTTACAAGCTTCTCTAATGGCTACAACCTCAGCGTGGGCAGTTGGATCGTTACTTGAAGTAACTTTATTGAAACCTTCGGCAATTATTTCACCATTTTTAACAACCACTGCTCCAAAAGGCCCCCCTGCCTGGGAATCCATACCTTTTTCAGAAAGTTCAATGGCACGTTTTATAAATTGTTTGTCTTGTTCTGTAATCATTTAAGCTAAAATTTTAATATAGTTAATCTAAAAATTCATTTATAATCGAAGCAAGCATATCGTTAGATATGGCTTCTATTGGATGTTTAAAATTTGGAATGGATTGAAAAGTTCCGTTTTGGAGCCAATGCGCTACATTTTGAGATTCCTCGATTGTGGACATTTTATCCAATTCGCCCAAACATATCAAGGTTTTATTTTGAATATGTTCAAAATCTCGTTTTCTCAAATCAGAGTTTTCCCCAAGATTGGTCATCATCAATGCCGTTTTAGAAACCACATCTCTCCAGTTTTCCCCGTGTAGCTCTTCTAATCGTGTAGCAAAATTAGGGACCTTAATTTGAATTTGTTCCGGATTGAGCATTTTCACTTCTTTTTCTGCAAAACTTCCTGTCCAGTTAAATTTTGTTCCTAATGTTATTATACTATTTGTCAATAATGGATATTTCCTTGCAAGGTTTAAAGCAACATAACCGCCCATACTATACCCGAAAATATCAACTTTTGGAACAGCGAGCTCTTCCATAAACAGAATTACATTTTGCGTAAATAGCTTAATTGAAAAGTCATTACCGCTGATTGAATTTCCGTGACCCTCGAAATTAATTGCAAATACATCGTGTTTCTCAGAAAGAATTTCCTTCAATGGCAAAAGCTGCGTTCTACTTCCCAAAGCCCCGTGTAGTAGTAAAAGTGGAGTTTTCATATTAGGTTTTAATTTTCAATTTGAAAATAGGAGCAGTTCTTCTCCCTCTTCATACGAATAGGTTCCAATTTCTGAAAGTCCAAGCTTTTTTAAAAGTTTTATTGAAGGTGCGTTATTTGGTAATGTGAAACCCACTATTTTTCGAATCCCTAATTCTTCAGAAGCATATTTCATAACTGCATTGGCGGCTTCAAAAGCGTATCCTTGATTGACAAACTCAGATAAAAAAGCAAAACCAATATCGGGATAATCAAGATTATCACGTTTATAAAGCCCTGCAGATCCAATTGGCGTGCCATCCTTCAATGAAACCGAATAAGGACCGAAACCTTGTTTTCTATAACTACTTAAGTAATTCTTTAGCAAGTAGTCCTCTGCTTCTTGGACCGAATTGATATATCTATCGCCTATATTCTTAAGCCAACCTTCGCTATTCATCAATTGATAAATGAATGGCGCGTCATTGCGAGTATATTTTCTTATAATAAGTCGGTCGGTTTCTATTTTCATCTTTTAGCAGAATGAAGAAATACTTTTGTGAAAACCAAAGATAAATATTTGTCAGTCGCTTTACGCTTCAAACAAAAAAACCTTCAGGGTTGGTTGTCCGAAGGTTTTTTTATAACTTAAAAATGAATTACTTACATTTTAAAAAGTGGTAAACCAGACATCATTTCATTTACTTTTTCAGCAATGCTCTCCAGTTTGGCATCATCTTCAGGGTTTGATAGTACTTCATCAATTAGATTCACTATTTTCTCCATATCCTTTTCAACTAAACCACGAGTGGTAACGGCTGCAGTTCCAATACGGATGCCGCTGGTTACGAATGGAGATTTATCATCAAAAGGCACCATATTTTTGTTTACGGTAATATCTGCCTTGCCCAATGCTTCCTCAGCATCCTTTCCTGAAATATTCTTGTTGCGAAGGTCTATCAACATCATATGATTATCAGTTCCACCAGAAATGATGTTATATCCTTTTTCAATAAATTTTTGAGCCATTATAGCTGCATTTTTCTTCACTTGTACCATATAGTGAAGGAAGTCATCGGTTAAAGCCTCCCCAAAAGCAATAGCTTTCGCTGCAATAATATGTTCCAATGGTCCGCCTTGATTTCCAGGAAATATAGCACTGTCCAAAAGACTGCTCATCTTACGAAGGCTACCATTTTTTAACTTTATACCAAATGGGTTATCAAAATCCTTTCCCATCAAAATCATTCCACCTCTTGGACCTCGCAAAGTCTTGTGAGTGGTAGTTGTAACAACGTGGCAATGTGGAAGTGGATCGCCCATAATTCCTTTTGCAATCAATCCTGCAGGATGTGCAATATCAGCAAAGAGGATAGCACCAATCTTATCTGCTATCTCTCGGAATCTCTTGTAGTCAATTTCGCGAGAGTAGGCTGAAGCACCAGCAATAATCATTTTAGGCTTTTCTTTTATGGCTATTTCTTCTACTTTGTCATAATCAATTCTCCCCGTTTTTGGGTCAACACCATAAAATACCGGCTCATACAATCTTCCTGAAAAGTTTACTGGTGAACCGTGTGTTAAATGCCCCCCGTGAGAAAGGTCAAAGCCTAAAAATTTATCCCCAGGTTTTAAACAAGCAGCAAAAACAGCCGTATTTGCTTGTGAACCACTGTGTGGTTGCACGTTTGCATATTCAGCACCGAATAGTGCCTTTGCGCGGTCTAAGGCTATTTGCTCAACCTCATCCACTATTTCACAACCACCGTAGTAGCGCTTTCCAGGATAACCTTCAGCATATTTATTAGTTAAAACTGAACCTGCAGCTTCCATAACTTGGTCGCTTACAAAGTTTTCTGAAGCGATCAATTCCAATCCATTCAATTGGCGTTGTTTTTCGTCTTCTATTAAATCAAAAATTTGTTCGTCTCGTTGCATAGTAAAAGTTTATGGTTTGGAGTTTTAAGTTTAATATATATAAGGGAAATAGTGTCAGAACCATAAATCAGAGACTACAAACCCCTTCTAAAGTTAATTAAATCCAAAAATACTAATTACATTCGGTAACTATCATGAAATATATATATTTGACGAAGAATTTTACTAACATACCCCAAGTTGGGAATAAAGCAAAATTGTAATTAATTATCTGATTTTAAATAATTTGAACTTTTTTTAATTAGTTTTATTTTTAACAACAAAAGAATACTGAAAATGCCAATAACTGCAAACGACCCAAAAAGAAAAACATGGCTTGATACAACGCCAGACACTGACTTTCCTATTCAAAACATTCCATTCGGCGTTTTTCTAACGCGCGATGATATAATTACTATTGGAACCCGAATTGGCGATTACGCTATTGATCTAGGCGCACTTCACCAACTAGGTTATTTCAAGGGAATTGAACTGACTGATGATATATTTTTACAAGACACTTTAAATGATTTTATTAGTGATGGAAGAAAAACATGGCGACTAGTGAGAGATCGCATCGCCGATATTTTTGATAAGGAAAACCCAGAACTTCGTAACAATGAAGACCACAGACAGCACATTCTATTCACTATGGATGAAGTGGAAATGCAGCTACCTGTTCAAGTGGGAGATTATACTGATTTTTATTCCAGTAAAGAGCACGCCACAAATGTTGGAACGATGTTTCGGGGAAAAGAGAATGCTTTAATGCCAAACTGGCTTCACATTCCTGTGGGGTACCACGGGAGAAGCTCTTCAATAATCCCTAGCGAAATCAATGTACGCAGACCTTGGGGACAAACACTGCCTGAAGGAGCCACTGAACCTATTCTTGGTCCTTCAAAAATGATTGACTTTGAACTGGAGATGGCCTTTATCACTACAGATGCGAATGCTTTGGGAGATCCAATCCCTGTAAATGAAGCCGAAGAGCATATTTTTGGGTTGGTGCTTTTCAACGATTGGAGTGCCCGAGATATCCAAAGGTGGGAATATGTTCCACTTGGGCCATTTTTAGCTAAGAACTTTGCCTCATCCATTTCACCATGGATTGTAACTTTGGATGCACTACAACCATTTAAAGTGGAAGGTCCAAAACCTGAAATGGAGCAACTCCCCTATCTTCAGTACAAAGGGAAGAAAAGTTATGATATACATTTAGAAGTTTCTATTACTCCCGAAAATGGAGTAGAAAATAAAGTTTCTTCGTCCAATTTCAAATATATGTATTGGAATATGTCGCAGCAGTTGGCACATCACACGATTAATGGCTGTAACGTAAATAGTGGTGACTTGATGGGAAGCGGCACTATTTCTGGACCCACGCCAGATTCTTACGGTTCCATGCTAGAACTTACTTGGCGAGGTGAAAAACCCTTGAAACTTTCTGATGGAACTGAAAGAAAATTTATTAATGATAATGATACTGTTATTTTAAAAGGTTTCTGCCAGAACCAAAACGTGAGAATCGGTTTCGGGGAATGTAGATCTAAGCTGCTTCCTGCGATTAAGCAGTAATTGGAACTCTTATAAAATCCCAAATGCACGAATATTTTAATTATAATATTCGTGCATTTTGTTTTAATTCTCTCCGTAATAAGGTCAAAAGAAATATTTTAATAGAAATTGGCACTACTATTGTATTTTAGCCCTCATAACCAAATTGAATTATTATGAAGACTTTTTACTTGCTACTATTTACAGCGATTCTCAGTGTTTCTTGTAATAGCGTCAAGCGCACTCAAAAATTTGTTGCTCGCGGGGATTATAACCAAGCAATTGAGCTCGCTGTCAAAAAACTTCAAAAAGACAAGGGAGCTAAAGAATATGACGCCCATATTAGACTATTGGAAGAAGCCTTTATAAAAGCAAAAGATGAAGACACACGTCAAATTGCTTTTCTGAAGAGAGAGAACAATCCCAGAAATGCAAAACAAATATATTATACCTATCTAGATCTGCAAGGACGTCAAGATTTAATACGTCCATTACTTCCAATTTATAGCAAAGAAATGGGCCGAAATGCAAATTTTGTTTTTTCTGATTATTCTAATGATTTGCTGAATGCAAAAGATGCCTATGTTAATTCATTATATCAAGAGGCTATTGTTTATATGCAACGAAACACAAAACAAGATTCTCGCAGCGCCTATAATATTTTGTGTGAATTAGATGAAGTCACTCCAAACTATAAAGATGTTTATAAACTGAAAGAAGACACCCACTTTCAAGGAACCGACTTTGTTTTTGTCGCATTAAACAACCATACTCGCCAATTTATTCCTTACAGATTAGAGCAAGACTTACTGGATTTTAACACCTATGGACTCGATGATTTTTGGACAGAATACCACAACAAACGAGAAAATGGAATTAATTATGATTTAGGAATCGACCTAAATTTTCAAACGATTCAAATTTCCCCAGAGCGAATTTCAGATAGACAATACACACGAAGTGCACGTATACAGGATGGATATGATTACAGACGCGACCGAGGAGGGAATATTGTAAAGGACAGTCTCGGCAACCCTATTAAAATCGACAAATTTATAGATGTTTCAGCAGTAGTGACCATCACTACCCAAGAAAAAAGTGTGTTCGTAGGCGGGGCCGTTGTTTACAAGGATTTAGTAAAAAGGAGGCAGCTAAATAGTTTCCCTCTTTCTTCAGAATTTATATTTGAAAATGCCTTTGCTACTTATCGCGGAGATCAAAGAGCCTTAAATGCTGAGGATAAGACACTTCTCGTGAACCATTTTATACCGTTTCCCAACAATGAACAGATGGTCTTTGATGCTGGAAACGATATAAAAGAAAGGTTGAAAGAAATTTTGCGAAAAAACTCCTTTTAAAGTTTTAAAGAAACTTTGCCAAATGTCCTGCCTCTATAGCATGGTGGGAATCGTGGTGCACCACTACTCCATTTTTGATCACAATCATTTGTGGGCTTTCGTGACGCACCTTAAAGCGATCTGCGATTTCATTCGATATATTGCGGTTTTGTAAAAGATCCAGATAATAAAGCTTTAGCTGATCATCGGTAAGATTATAATTCTTCTCAAGTAATTTTAAAACCCCTCGACTGATTCCACATCTTGTTGAGTGCTTGAAAATAGCTACAGGTTTAGTTTTGGATTGCTCCACTATTTCATCTAATTGCTCCATTCTAGCCAGAATATGCCAAGGCACTTCCACTATTTCCTCTTTTACAATATCTCTCGGCGTTTTAAACATATCTAATAATCCCATTGAATTTTTCTTTTTTACAAAGCTAAAGGTTATAGCTCCATTAATTTCTAAAAGAAATGATAAAATGCCTACTGTTAAAACCGTCATAATGTCTGTTAAACAACTGATTCTAACGGACATTTTGTCTTAATTTTAATGTGGCTTTGTATTTGAAAATAACTGACTACAAACGATAAAACAAAAACATTATTTATATATGAACTTTAATAATTTTACAATTAAGAGCCAAGAGGCAATCCAGCAAGCACAACAGATTGCACAAGGATACGGCCATCAGCAAATTGAAAACGAACATCTTCTCAAGGCTATTTTTGAGATAGATGAGAACGTAACCCCTTTCATCTTAAAAAAGCTTAATGTAAATCTGGTAACCTTGAAGCAGATTTTGGAAAAGCAGCTTGAAAGCTTCCCAAAAGTTTCGGGTGGGGATATTATGCTTTCGCGAGAGGCTAACAAAACTGTACTTGAGGCAACGAACATTGCTAAAAAGATGGGTGATGAATATGTATCGATAGAGCACCTTCTATTGGCTATCCTGAACTCAAAAAGCGCAATTGCACAAAGCTTAAGAGACCAAGGCGTAACTGAAAAAGGAATGAAAGCGGCTATTCAGGAATTGAGAGGTGGCGAGAACGTTACTTCACAAAGTGCTGAGGAGACATATAATTCCTTAAACAAATACGCCAAAAACCTCAACCAACTTGCGAAAGATGGGAAGTTAGATCCAGTTATTGGTCGTGATGAAGAGATAAGAAGGATTCTCCAGATTCTTTCGCGAAGAACTAAAAACAATCCAATGCTGGTTGGTGAGCCGGGAACAGGTAAGACGGCTATTGCTGAAGGTTTGGCCCATAGGATTGTGGACGGCGACGTACCCGAAAACTTAAAAACCAAAGAAATTTATTCATTGGACATGGGGGCATTGATTGCTGGAGCGAAATACAAAGGGGAATTTGAAGAGAGACTAAAAGCAGTCATTAAGGAAGTTACTTCCAGTGAAGGCGATATCGTTCTTTTCATTGATGAGATACACACACTGGTAGGTGCCGGTGGCGGACAGGGGGCTATGGATGCAGCCAACATTCTAAAACCAGCTCTTGCACGGGGTGAGCTTCGTGCAATTGGAGCAACTACTTTAGATGAATATCAAAAATATTTTGAGAAAGACAAAGCTTTGGAACGCCGTTTCCAAAGAGTTGTCGTAGACGAACCTGATACAGAGAGTGCCATCTCAATACTTCGTGGAATTAAGGAAAAATATGAAACTCACCACAAGGTGCGTATTAAAGACGAAGCGATTATTGCTGCGGTTGAACTATCAGAGCGTTACATTACCAACCGTTTTCTTCCAGATAAAGCGATTGACTTAATGGATGAAGCAGCATCAAAATTAAGAATGGAAATCAACTCCAAACCTGAAGAGCTCGACGTGTTGGATAGAAAGATTATGCAGCTGGAAATTGAGATTGAAGCCATAAAACGTGAAAATGATGAAACCAAGCTGAAAGGTCTTCACTCTGAACTCGCCAACTTAAAAGAAGAGCGCAACGAACTAAACGCCCGATGGCAGAGTGAAAAAGAAGTTGTTGATAATGTCCAAAACTTAAAAACCCAAATTGAAGAATTTAAACTTGAAGCGGAACGCGCCGAACGCGATGGCGATTTTGGGAAAGTCGCGGAACTTCGATACGGGAAGATAAAAGATGCACAAGCTGCCTTAAGTGAATTAGAAACTCAACTAGCGGAAAACGACGAAGGCACCTCCATGATCAAAGAAGAGGTAACTCGCGAAGATATAGCCGAGGTGGTTGCAAAATGGACTGGAATTCCAGTTACTAAAATGCTACAAAGCGACCGTGAAAAACTATTGACTCTGGAAGACCAATTGCACAAACGTGTGGTGGGTCAGTATGAAGCCATTACAGCGGTAAGTGATGCAATTCGTAGAAGCCGTGCAGGCTTGCAGGATGAAAAGAAGCCTATTGGTAGTTTCCTTTTCCTTGGAACAACAGGCGTTGGTAAAACTGAGCTCGCAAAAGCCTTGGCTGAATACCTGTTTGATGATGAAAACGCAATGACGCGTATTGATATGAGCGAATACCAAGAACGTCACAGTGTAAGCCGTTTAGTGGGTGCACCTCCAGGCTATGTTGGTTATGAAGAAGGCGGGCAATTAACAGAAGCGGTGAGAAGAAAACCGTACAGTGTGGTGTTACTTGATGAGATTGAAAAAGCGCATCCAGATACCTTCAATATCTTGCTCCAAGTTTTGGATGAAGGAAGGTTGACTGATAACAAAGGTCGATTGGCGGATTTTAAAAATACTATTATCATTATGACCAGTAATATGGGCAGCCAGATAATTCAGGAGCGTTTTGACACCGTAAAAGATCCCGAAACAGCTATGGAAGGTGCCAAAGTAGAAGTACTTGCACTACTAAAGCAAACCGTGCGTCCAGAGTTTTTGAACAGAATTGACGATATAATAATGTTTACGCCACTTTCTAAAAAAGACATCCACAAAATTGTGGAACTGCAACTGAAAGGAGTTTCTAAAATGCTGTTGAAACAGAATATTATACTGGACGCAACTCCAGAAGCAATCAATTATCTTTCAGAGAAAGGCTATGACCCACAATTTGGGGCAAGACCGGTGAAGCGAGTTATACAGCGAGAAGTACTAAACGAGCTTTCAAAAGAAATACTCGGTGGAAAAATAACTACAGATAGTATTATTCTGCTGGATAGTTTTAATGACAGCCTTGTTTTCAGAAACCAAGAGAGTTTGGTTGAGTAGTTTGAATTTAAAGTTAGTCCAATTTAAAAATCCCTAAGCAAATACTTAGGGATTTTTATTTTTAATCAATTTCGACTGAAGTGATAATTTTAATATTTAAAAGTAAATTACTCTATAATAATCCTTTTAGTAGCAGAATTATTATCAGCAGTAACCTTCACGATGTAAACACCTTGCGCAAGTTGAAGATTTAGATTAATATTCATTTCTGAATATTTATTTTGGAAAACCGGTTGTCCAAGCGTGTTGAAGATTATTACTGAAGATGCTCCCTCGTTCGGTAATTTAATACTTAGGTTTCCATTAGAAATACTAGGATAGATGTTGAAATCAAAAACTGTAGTATCTGAAAGTCCCAAAGAGCACTCCATTACAGGTGGCTCAAACCCATTGGGGAATGTATTTTCAAAGGTTTGGATTCCGTTAAGTGGCCAGATATCTTTATTCAAGAGGATGTTTCCTGGACCTATTAAACAAAAGGTGGGATAGGCATTAACCCCGAAATTGTTATCTACAGCAGGACCTCCTCCCTCATTACTAACAGCAGGGGCATGATTAAATGGACCTCCATGTTGCTCTTCATATAATCTAACTCGATTGTTATTGTCATTGCCGTTATTTATAGAAAGACAGAATACATCGCCTTGGTTACAGCCGTATTTATCAAAAAATTCGTTAAAAGTGGGGGCAGAATTTTGACAAGGAACACAATCCACAAAAAAGAAATCGAGCCAAACATATTTACCCTGTGCGGTTAAGGAATAGAGATTATACTCTTGGCCGTCAATATCAGTAACAGTAAAGTCATCTACCACATCTCCAACCTGATAATTATTGACTTGGGAATTTGAAAGAATGGTAAAGAAGAATAGAATGAATGTAATTTTTTTCATAATAGTTTAGGTTTAAGAATTAGAATGATGCTAATTTAGTTGATAGAGTAAATAAAATTCGATTCTGTATCACAAATTTTGAAATAATCATAAAAAAACCCATCAAAATCTCATAGTATGAAATTTTGATGGGTCCGGCTTCAAATAAAGCGGTAACTAAAGTTTAGATAATATTACCACTTGTCAATTTCATCCTTCAATTGTTCTTTGGTTTTACCCGTTTTTTCTTGAAGGCGTCCAAGTAATTCATCAGATTTTCCTTCAGCATACTTTAAATCGTCATCCGTTAGGTCTGCATAAGCTTGCTTCATTTTTCCTTTTACTTGGTTCCATTTTCCTTTAAATTGATCTTCGTTCATAGCTTTTTAATTTAAGTTATATTAATTATTCTTTTTCGTTTTATAAAACTACGAAGCTTATGCTCCCATTTATAATAATGAAATACTAAAGAATGGCCGTATTTAGTTATAACTTTGCTAAAGAATCTTAAAAACTGTTATTTTAAAGGCAACCCTATGAAGCATTTCATTTTAATACTAACACTATTGCCATTTTTCACCTTTTGTGGCCAACAAAAAGAAAAAACACTAGAAGAAGGGAAAAATCCAGACAGTGAAACATCTGAAACCAGCGCAGAACCCTCTGCTCCCTCATATCACGCCACGTATTATTTAATCCGTCACGCGGAAAAAGTTCGCACAGACCCCAATGACCAAGATCCAAATTTGGATATAAGGGGAATGATGCGCGCAAAAGGTTGGGCAACTTATTTTGAGCCTTTTCAAATAGATGAAATCTATATTACCAAATACGTACGCACCAAGCAAACGATTTCGCTTATAGCACAACAAAAATTGATTTCGCCAAAACATTACGATCCGAACAGCATTTATTCAGAGGATTTTCTTAAAGCCACCAATGGTAAAAAGGTTCTTATCGTTGGTCACAGTAATACCATTCCCTATTTGGTGAATAAATTGATTGGTCAGGAAAAATACCAAGAGATGGACGATAGTGATAATTCTACCCTTTTTAAAGTTACTATCAACGGCAACGATAAAAAGGTAGAGACCATTACCGTGGAATAATTAATCGTTCGGGATTTTACCCTATAAATTATACATTCTTCATTATTCACGCTATTTTTGCATTTATGGCAATTCAGAAAAACGTTAAAATAAAAAATCGGAAAGCAAGGTTTGAGTATGAAATTCTCGATACCTATACAGCTGGTATTGTGTTGCGTGGCACTGAGATAAAAGCTATTCGCGAAGGCAAGGCTTCGATTGCTGAAAGTTTTTGTGAA
Organism: Aequorivita sp.; assembly: GCA_034675805.1. GTDB lineage: Bacteria > Bacteroidota > Bacteroidia > Flavobacteriales > Flavobacteriaceae > Aequorivita. The sequence goes on from JAUCCX010000001.1 coordinate 843,990, forward strand.
TTCAGCAATAATGAATTGTTCGTCATAAATATGACTGTTCAGGAGTATAGTCATGCTACACATTATAGTCACGCCCCAAAAAGTGAGCGAAAACTTCTGCTGAACCGCAGCGAATTAAAAAAACTTGAAAAAGAGGTGAAAAACTCTGGTTTGACTATTATTCCTTTAGTCCTTTTCACCAATGACAAAGGTTTAGCAAAAATAGATATCGCCCTCTGCCGTGGTAAAAAAGAATATGACAAGCGGGAAGTTATCAAAGAACGTGACACTAAAAAACAACTTAGCAGAATTAAGAAAGAGTTTAATAACTAAGCTATTTAAATTGTTTAGTTTAAATCTTCAATAACGCTTCTTTAACAAATTTGATTTCCTTTTATTAGTATTTTGCATTAATCAAATAATGTCCTCCCGAGCGCAGTCGAGGGGTCTCTTTTTAATCAAGATTAACAATCAAAAGGTTTTGACTGCGCTCGACCGGGCACCGTTCCATGCATTTCAAGCTACTTTTTTTTGTCTTTTTCATCTCAACAACTATATCGGCTCAGATAGTCGGGAAAGTAACCGATAATGAAGGTCAGCCACTTTCATACGTAAATATTTACCTTCAGAATAGTTATATTGGAACAACTACAAATGACGATGGAAATTATACTTTAAATATTTCGGAAAAAACCGAATTCAAGATTACATTTCAGTTTTTAGGTTATAAAACCTTGATTAAAACAGTTACCCCATCATCGTTTCCTGTTATCTTAAATGTAACTCTGGAAGAAGAATCAACTAGTCTGGATGAAGTAGTGGTAAATACTACTGAAGATCCCGCATATCGCATTATTCGTAAAACCATTGCCCAACGAAAGGAAAATCTAGAGAAGTTAAGTGAATACACTGCTGATTTCTATTCTCGCGGACTGTGGAAAGTAAAAAACGTTCCTGAAAAAATAATGGGCCAAGAAGTGGGCGATTTTGATGGAATGTTGGATTCAACGCGAACCGGTATTATTTATCTCTCCGAAACCATTTCAGAAATCGCTTATCAAAAACCCAATAATTTTACCGAAAAAATAATCGCCAGTAAAGTTAGTGGCAATGACAATGGCTTTAGCTTCAACAGTGCACAAAGTGCGAATATTTCATTTTACGAAAACAGCGTCGAACTAAACGCAGCCTTGGTTTCACCTATTGCCAATAATGCATTGAGCTACTATAATTATAAATTGGACGGTGTATTTTATGAAGGACCGAAACTCATCAACAAAATTAAAGTCATTCCAAAACGACCCAACGATAGGGTTTGGCAAGGCTATATTTACATAGTGGAGGACGATTGGCAACTCTATGGCACTGAGCTTTCAGCAACAGGGGCGGCCATTCAAGTGCCCTTTGTGAGCAAACTATTGGTGAAACAGAATTACAAATACGACAATGACAATGATTTCTGGATTAAGATTTCACAGACAATCGATTTCGGTTTTGGTCTTTTGGGAATGAAGGGAGAAGGTGGCTTTATAGCCGTCTATAGCAATTATGACTTTAAGCCTCAGTTCACAAAAAAAACTTTTACCAACGAAGTACTTTCCTTTAAACTTGAAGCGAACAAAAAAGATAGTCTCTATTGGAGGGGAAGCCGCCCTGTACCACTTACAGATGAAGAATTAAAAGATTACATCAAAAAAGACAGCCTTCAGGTTTTGAGACATTCAAAAACATATTTAGATTCCTTGGACAGGAAATCAAACAAACTAGGGGTGCTTAGCGTACTTACGGGGTATTCCTATAAAAACTCGTTTGAAAAATGGTCTGTTGGGTATGAAGGCCCATTGCGCAAAATCAATTTTAATACCGTTCAAGGCTGGAATAGCACTGCTGGGATAACTTATAACAAGTGGTATGACGACAACCAAACTAACACGCTTTCCGCAGCTGTACGTGCAGATTATGGAATAGCAGAAGACAAGCTTCGATTTACAGGAAGTATTATTAGGAATTTTAACTGGAAAGACAAGCTTCGGATATCTCTTACTGGAGGTAGTAAAGTAGCACAATTTAATGATGTCGAACCTATTTCACCCTTTATAAACATGGTTTCTACACTTTTCTTTGAAAGAAATTACATGAAGCTTTACGAACTTAACTTTGGAAGAATAGGTTATAGTCAAGAGATTTTAAACGGCCTCCACCTCTATGCTGTTGCAGGATATGAAAACAGGAAACCATTGTTCAATAATACAGATTATGTTACAATTCCCAATGATGGTGTTAGCTATACCAGTAACAATCCGTTAGCGCCCTTTGATTTCAATAATCCAGCAATTGCTGAACACAACATAATTAAAAGTAAAGTTAGGGCACGTATAAACTTTGCACAAAAATATTTTTCAAACCCGGACATGAAATTTAATATTGGCGATAATAAATTCCCAGAACTGAATCTTTCAATAGAAAATGGAACTGCAGTTACGGAGTCCAATTATGATTACACCCAGTTTGAAGCAAGTATAAACCAATCTATTTCCCTTGGAAACAAAGGACAGCTATATTACGATTTGAAAGGAGGAGCCTTTGCAAACGGTGACGGAATTTCGTTTGTTGATTATAAACATTTTAACGGAAACCAAACGCGGGTGGGCACTTCACCTAATTACACCAATGTTTTCAACATGATGCCGTATTATGAATTCAGTACCAACAAAAAATATTTTGAAGGGCACTTGGAGCAAGATTTCCGTGGATGGATTTTGGGAAAAATCCCTGGAATAAATCAATTAAATCTTAACTTAGTTGCTGGAGCCCACTTTTTAAGCACCGCCGAAAGAAAACCATACTCTGAAATATCCGTAGGTATTGACAATCTCGGATTTGGGAAGTTTAGATTACTTCGGGTAGACTACGTCCGATCCTACTACAACGGCGGTAGCGATGGTGCATTTATTTTTGGATTGAAGTTTTTAGATCTATTAGGTATTTAATTCAATATACATATTATGAAAAACATTCTAAAGCTTTTGTTGGTGGTTTCACTTTTCACCAGCTGTATTCCTATGCAAAAAGTGCCGAAGGACGCAAAGATGACCGACTTCTTTCATTTTCAAAAAGCGAAGGATTACAACGCTTCAAAATGGGCTGTATTTCTTCCAGGGACAGGAGGATTAAGAATTTTCAAAGACACAACACATTATTATAACGTAGCTAGTAAACTAAACGCTGAAGGTATCTCTGTTTTGCTAGTAGATAACGTCGCAGCCTATAAAGCATCCAAAAGAGATGTAGATGAAGAAGAGCCCACCAAGATTCTTTGGACGTTAAAAGAGGCTTTAAAATGGGCCAAAAATCGCGGGGATATCGATCCTGATTCTAATGGAAGTATTGTAGGTTGGTCTCGTGCTGGATTGGGTTTAATTCCACTTGCAAATGATGAAGAAGAATTGAAGAAACTTCATATTAAATCTATTGCATTATTCTATCCCGCAAACGGTTACGAAGTTCATATTGAACCAAAGGTTCCAGTACTTATTATGACTGGCGGGAAAGATAGAATTGTAAAAGTTAGCGATATTCTAGAGCATATGGTAGCTGAAAATGTCAACATCAAAGTCTATGCTGATGCGTACCACGGTTATGATGTAAAAAGCCTAAAAAAAGGAAAATATTTTAGATACATTCCCTTCGTCAGCAAAAAGCATTATCTTTTGAAATACGATGAGGAGGCCGCAAAAGATTCTATGGAGCAGTTGCTTAAATTCTTGAATAGAAATTAAAAACCTGGTGACTCTAAAAGTTATTTCGCAGGGGACCACAGACCCATTTACAGCACGAGCAAAAGAAAGAAAATAAAAGATGGCTATACCTTTTCCTTTTCTAAACACAGAACGTCTGTACCTACGGAAGATACTGCCTTCAGACTTGGATCAAGTTCATTATTTTCGATCGGATAAAGAAATCAATAAATTCATAAAAAGACCTCAACCCCAGACATTGGAAATGGCAGCGGCACATATCGAAAAAATCTCTGCAGAGATTAGAACAAACAAATCGATTACTTGGGGAATAATGCTTCAAGATTCGCAAGTTTTGATTGGCTCAATTTGCCTTTGGAAGTTTTCAGAAGATATGAAAACTGCAGAAGTGGGATATGACCTCGATCCCAAATTTCATGGCAAGGGAATTATGAGCGAGGCACTAAAAGCTGTTTTGGATTTTGCATTCAATCGCAGCGGGTTTGAAACCATAAAAGCATATACTGACTTTAGGAATATTTCGTCCAAAAAGCTATTAAAACTACATGGATTTATTCCAAGCTATGTATTTATAGACCCTAATAACCAAGACAATACAGTATATTACTTAAATCGTTAGTTCTTGTCCTCTAAAAGAGGTACAAACCTAAATTCTCCGTGCTCATTTTTCTCGAATTCCGCCTCAGATTTACGTGTAAAGACTGTCATAATTTGCACATCATCACCCACCGGAATAACTAATTTTCCACCAATTCTCAATTGCGCCAATAACGGATTTGGAACATAAGGAGCTCCTGCCGTAACGATGATTCCATCAAAAGGAGCTTCTTCCTCTAGGCCAATATAACCATCACCAAAAATCATTCGTTTTGGCTTATAACCAAGTTTAGGAAGAAATAGTTTTGTCTTTTTGAAAAGCTCATTTTGTCTTTCAATAGTGAATAGCGTCGCTCCCATTTCCAAAAGAACAGCTGCCTGGTATCCACTTCCTGTTCCAATTTCGAGGATCTTATCACCTTTTGTCATCTCTAAAAGCTCAGTTTGTCTTGCTACGGTATATGGTTGTGAAATAGTTTGATCTGCTGCAATAGGAAAAGCCTTATCCACATACGCGTGGTCAACAAAACCAGAATCCATAAAAAGATGTCGTGGAATTTTGCCGATGGCCAACAAAACATTTTTATCCGTAATCCCTTTTTTCTCAAGGGTTTCAATCAATTTTTTTCGCATTCCTTGATGGGTAAATGTATCTTTCACTTTATGTATGTTTTAGTCCTGATAAATATCAAGATGAGACTTTAGATGTTCATCAGTACAAAGTAACCAAATTAGCAGATGAAGCACCAACTTTAAGCGGCAAATTATAATTAAGGTAATAAATTCCATATTCCAATTAAATCACAAAATATTAACCTCAAAACTTGAGGACTAATAAACTTATTAACTTCTACATTCCTAAACCCCCAAACTCATAAACCTATAAACATTTACCCCTCCCTTCTTTTAAACTTTTCCTCTAAAACCCTTACATTTGTGAAAAACACAAGCCAATGCTAAAAGCTGGAGTTCTGGGTGCTGGACACTTAGGTAAAATACACTTAAAATTACTACGACAATCCACAAAATATGAGCTGGTGGGTTTCTATGACTCCGATAAAATAGCTTCGGAAAAAATAGTATCCGAATTTGGATATAAAAGTTTTCCTTCCATGGAAAGTCTTATAGAAGCTAGTGATATGGTAGTAGTGGTAACGCCAACGAGCAAGCATTATGAATGTGCCGACAAAGTAATTAAAGCCGGCAAACATCTTTTTATTGAGAAGCCAATAACACAAACCGTTACAGAAGCCGAAATAATTCGGGACCTGGCAAAGAAATATAAAGTTCGGGGTCAAGTGGGACAAGTAGAGCGTTTCAATCCAGCATTTCGAGCCATTAAAGACAAAATAAGCAATCCTATGTTCATTGAAACGCATAGACTTGCGGAGTTCAATCCACGCGGAACGGATGTATCAGTGGTATTGGATTTAATGATACACGACATAGATGCCATTTTAAGCGTAGTAAAAAGCAAAGTGAAAGCTGTTAGTGCGAGTGGGGTTTCTGTCATCAGTGAGACGCCAGATATAGCCAACGCTCGAATAGAGTTTGAAAACGGATGTGTCGCCAATCTAACAGCAAGCCGTATTTCACTTAAAAACATGCGCAAGGCTCGTTTCTTCCAGCGTGATGCATATATCTCTGTAGATTTTCTTGAGAAGCAGTGCGAAGTGGTCAAAATGAAGGATGCTCCCAAAGATCCTGATGAATACGCAATGATTTTGACGAATGCCGAAGGGATCAAGAAACAAATCTATTTCGAAAATCCAAAAATAGAGGCCAATAATGCAATTCTTGATGAACTGGAAAGTTTTTATGAAGCGATAAAAGCTGATAGGACGCCTGAGGTCTCACTAAAACAAGGTACCGAAGCACTTAGGGTAGCAATGTTGATTATTGAAAATTTTAAAAGAATATAATTTAAAAGCCAAGTGCATAGTAAAAAATATAAAATCTCACATTAAAAAATGAAAAACATAGCAGTAATAGGTGCAGGAACAATGGGCAATGGTATAGCCCATACTTTCGCACAATTTGATTATAAAGTAAATTTGATTGACATTTCGCAAGCATCTCTTGATAAAGGAATGGCTACCATCATCATGAATTTGGATAGAATGGTTAGTAAAGAAACAATCACAGAGGCTGATAAACAACGAACAATCAGTAATATTACATTATACACTAATCTAGAAGAAGGCGCAAAATCAACTGGTTTGGTTGTAGAAGCCGCAACGGAAAATATAGATTTGAAATTGAAGATCTTCCGTGATTTGGATAGCTTTTGTGCCGAAGATACTATTTTGGCGAGCAATACTTCATCTATTTCCATTACGAAGATTGCTTCAGTCACGAAACGTCCAGAAAAGGTGATTGGGATGCATTTTATGAATCCGGTACCAATTATGAAATTAGTTGAAGTTATAAAAGGCTATAGCACTAGCGAAGCAACTTTCAAAACGGTAGAAGAGCTTTCAAAAAAACTTAATAAAGTACCTGTAGAAGTAAATGATTATCCTGGCTTTGTCGCAAACCGTATTTTAATGCCAATGATAAACGAAGCTGTGGAAACACTTTACAATGGCGTTGCCGGCGTAAAAGAAATCGACACTGTAATGATGCTCGGGATGGCTCATCCAATGGGACCATTGGCTTTGGCAGATTTTATTGGGTTGGACGTTTGCCTCTCTATTTTGAATGTGATGTACGATGGTTTCAAAAACCCAAAATATGCACCGTGTCCACTCCTGGTGAATATGGTGATGGCGGGGAAACTGGGCGCCAAAAGTGGTGAAGGTTTTTACGATTACAGCCAAAACCGAAAGGCGGAGGTTGTTTCTTCTCAATTTGGGAAGTGAATATTTTAACCATGTAGCGCACAAAAGTTTACTCAAAAAACACTGAGAACTATTTAGACTCTTGAACTCCTAAATCTCTCTACTCATAGACTCATCGAAATTATAAACTAAAAACTTGGCAAAAATAATCCCCTTTAAAGCTGTTCGTCCAACGAGGGACAAAGTGAATTTGCTTGCGGCACGTTCCTATGAAAGCTATACAACTGCTCAGATAGAGTCGCGTTTACGGGATAATCCGTTTTCGTTTTTGCACATTGTAAATCCTGGTTATAGATATCACAAGGAAATTTCAGGTGTGGAGCGTTACGGCTTAGTTAGAAATCGTTATCAGGAATTCAAAGAAGATGGAATCTTCATTCAGGATGAAAAACCTTCGTTCTATATTTATAAAATAGTAAACCGTGACGGACTTAAATTCAGTGGTTTCATCGGTGCAGCAAGTGTGCAGGATTATGAAGATGATGTAATCAAAAAACACGAAGACACATTGGAATTTCGAGAAGTGATTTTCAAGGAATATCTAAAGACAGTTGGTTTTAATGCCGAAGCCGTGCTCCTCACCTATCCAGATAATCAGGAACTAGAGACTATAAAAAATTCTGTGATGCAAAGCAGACCAGAGTATGAATTTACTACCACCTATCGGGATACACATTATCTCTGGAATGTAGATGATGAAGTTCTTTTAAAAAAAATAAAAGATATTTTTACCGCTATTCCAGCACTTTATATTGCCGACGGACACCATCGTTCAGCTTCTTCCTATTTATTAGCGAAAGATTTACAGGAAGAGAATCCACATCATTCAGGAGAGGAACCTTATAATTTTTTTATGAGCTACCTCATTCCTGAAAGCGATTTGAAAATATATGAGTTCAATCGTTTAGTAAAAGATCTGAACGGAATGGAGAAAGAAGAGTTTTTAATAAAACTAGATGAGCATTACAGAATTGAAAACCGAGGAATGGAATATTATAAACCTTCAAAAGTGAATCATTTCAGTATGTATTTGGATGGTGAATTCTACTCTTTACACCTTCGGAAGAGCAAGTATAAGATCACAAATGCGCTAGATGCATTAGATACACATATTTTATATGTTACTATTTTGAAACCGCTCTTGGGAATTGAAGATTTGCGCAATGATCAACGGATTGAATATTCACACGGAAAGAAAGATTTAGCATACGTAAAAACCGTTGTAGATGCAGGTACCTTTGCCGTTGGGTTTGGATTATTACCAGTAACCACAGAAGAGATGAGACACATAGCTGATGAGGGCTTAAAAATGCCTCCTAAAAGCACATATATTGAACCAAAGCTTAGAAGTGGAGTTACGGTATATGAATTCTGATTTAGAGGAAAGAAGAAAGAAAGAAAAGAGAGAAAAGTGATGATTTTGGAAAATTTAGAGAAGATCAAGAAGGAGTTACCTGATAAGGTTACGTTGATAGCGGTTTCAAAAACGAAACCTGTGAGTGACTTGATGGAAGCATATAATGCTGGTCAACGTGAGTTTGGTGAAAACAAAATTCAGGAAATGGAATCCAAATGGCGAGAAATGCCAAAGGACGTGCAGTGGCATATGATTGGTCATGTGCAGCGGAACAAAGTGAAAGATATGGCATCTTTCGTGAGCTTGATTCACGCAGTTGACAGCTTAAAACTTTTAAAAGAAATAGACAAAGAAGCCAAGAAAAACGATAGAACGATTGATTGTTTGCTTCAAATAAAAATTGCAGAAGAAGATAGTAAATTTGGAATGGACGAAGCAGTTGCGAGAGTTTTACTCTCTTCGGAAGAATTGGAAAAGCTTCAGAATATAAAAATTATCGGATTAATGGGGATGGCGACTTTTACAGAAGATGAAAAGCAGATTTCACAAGAATTTCAAAAGCTGAAGAAAATATATGATCAATTCAGAATTCAGAATTCAGAATTAAGAGTTTTAAGCATGGGAATGAGCGGCGATTTTAGAATTGCCATAGAAAACGGCAGTAATATGATTCGGGTGGGAAGTGCCATTTTTGGCGAACGGGAGTATATGTGATTAGTGGTCAGTGGTCATTGGTCATTAAAGAATTATATTAATTTAATTTATTATTTACAATAACTCAAAAATTTTAAAGAGTGTACGCAATTTTAGATATAGAAACCACAGGGGGAAAATACAATGAGGAAGGAATTACCGAAATTGCAATATACAGATTTGACGGTCAGCAAATTGTAGATCAATTTATAAGTCTTGTAAATCCTGAAAGACCGATTCAGCCTTTTGTTGTAAACCTCACGGGCATCAACAATGAAATGCTACGTCATGCTCCAAAATTTTATGAAGTGGCAAAACGGATTATAGAAATTACCGATGGCTGCATAATGGTAGCGCACAACGCACTTTTTGACAATAGAATTCTTACCACTGAATTTGATCGTTTGGGGTATCCATATGAAAAAGAAACACTCTGTACTGTAGAGCTTTCCAAGAAATTGATTCCCGATATGCCTTCTTACAGTTTAGGAAAATTAGTCAGATCTTTGGGAATCCCCCTAACTGATCGGCACCGAGCCCAAGGTGATGCAAAGGCAACGGTTGCCCTTTTTAAACTGTTGCTATCCAAAGACACTTCAAAAGAGATTATTACTGAAACACTTCGAAAGGACCCAAAACGGCAATTGGAGCCGAAGCTTATTGATATGATAGAAAATGCACCGTCAGAGACTGGTGTGTATTATATGCGCAACGAAGCAGGAAAAATTATTTATATTGGCAAGAGCAAAAATATTAAGAAAAGACTAACTCAACATTTTACAAGTGACAACCGGAAGTCTAAAAAAATACAATTAGATGTTAAATCCGTCGCTTTTGAAAAAACTGGCAATGAGCTTATCGCCCTTTTAAAGGAATCTGAAGAAATCAAACAAAACAAACCTATATACAATAGAGCACTACGAAAAACAATCTTCACACACCAACTTACTTCATTCGTAGATGAAAATGGATATATCAATCTAAAAATCGAAAAAGCCGACGGTCGCAAAAAAGCTATAACATCTTTTAGTAACTACCAGCAGGCAAGGTCTACGCTTTTCAAAATAACAGAGGACAATCAACTATGTCAAAAACTGACGGGACTCTATGACACCAACAAACATTGCTTTAATTATACCATAAAAGAATGTTATGGTGCTTGTATAAACAAAGAGCCAGTTGAAGAATATAATAATCGAGTAAACTACTATTTAGAAAAATGTAGTTATGAAAATCAAAATATGCTAATTATAGATCGAGGAAGAGATATTGACGAACGATCTGTGATCTTGATAGAAAATGGAGTTTATAAAGGTTTTGGTTTCTATAACTTAAACTATCAAATCAACAATCCGGAAATATTGAGAACTATAATAAACCCAATGCAAAATAATCGCGAGGCTCAGCACATTATCCAGAATTATCTGCGAAGAAATAAGGTCCTCAAAACGGTTAATCTATCTGCCTAGCTAATTATTCAAGGAAAGTTACTTACTTTAGTTCTTCAAAATGAGATACTCGAAACCTAACGATAAAGATTCCTGGCGCCACAAACTTCATGAAATCATTTATGAAGCGGATACTCCAATGGGCAAATTATTTGATATAATTCTGCTTATTTTGATTTTGTTGAGCGTAATTAATGTCATGTTGGAAAGCGTGAAGTCGATAGATTTAAAATATCATCGCGAGTTTCATGTTATTGAATGGATCATCACCATTTTTTTCACCATTGAATATATTGCGCGTATTGTTACTGTAAATAAACCAAAACATTATATTTTCAGTTTTTACGGAATTATCGATTTCCTTTCCACCATTCCGTTGTATCTCTCATTTATTCTTGTAGGTAGTAATTACTTGCTTACGGTTCGTGCTCTTAGACTATTGCGCGTTTTCAGAATCTTAAAGATAACCAGATATATTGGCGAAGGGAACAGGCTTAGAAAAGCACTTGCAGAAAGTAGAGTAAAGATTTTTATCTTCATTTTTGCAGTGCTCATCGTCGCTATAATCGCTGGCACGATGATGTACCTTATTGAAGGAGAAGAGAGCGGTTTTAAAAGTATCCCTGTTAGCGTTTATTGGTGTGTTGTTACCCTTACCACTGTAGGTTTCGGTGATATAGCACCGGTTACTGCCGCTGGTCAGTTTTTAGCAACACTAATCATGATTTTGGGGTACGGAGTTATTGCTGTGCCCACTGGTATTATCAGTGCTCAATATGTTAGAAGAGATCGAGAGGAAGAAGCCGTTCAGATGAATACCCAATCCTGTAGAAATTGTGGCGCAACAGGGCATCGCGATGGTGCTGAATTCTGTTATAGGTGTGGTTACGAGCTTTTTCCACCTAAAAAGCCTAAAGCGTAATGATTCCTGAAGCACGCACACTTATTTGTGTGGTTGGACCAACTGCCATAGGAAAAACTACTCTTGCCATTAAACTTGCAAATGCTTTCTCTACAGAAATAATTTCAGCAGACTCTCGACAGTTTTATAAGGAAATGTCTATTGGGACAGCTGTTCCCTCTAATGAGGAATTGGGGGCTGCTAAGCATCATTTCATTCAAAATATCAGTGTTTTTGATAACTATTCAGTTGGAGATTTTGAAAGAGACGCACTTTCTTCTTTAGAAAAAATATTCAAAATCAATCCCATAGCCGTTATGGTTGGTGGATCCGGCTTATATGTTGACGCCGTAGTGGAGGGATTGGACAAGTTTCCAGAGGTTTCTCCAGATATTAGACAACAACTAAATACGGAACTAGACGAAATTGGTATTGAAAGCCTTCAAATGGAATTAAAGGAAAATGACCCCTCCTATTATGAGAAAGTTGATATTCAGAATCCGCACAGATTGATACGTGCATTGGAAATCTATCGTGGGACTGGAAAACCTTATTCTTCATTTCTGAAAAGAGAATCTGTTAAGAGAAGCTTTAAAACTATTTTCATTGGGCTGGTAGCAGAAAGGGAGACTATCTATAGTCGCATTAACCAACGTGTAGACCAAATGATTATAAATGGATTGGTTGAAGAAGCCATAAACCTCTATCCTCATAGAGAGTTAAATGCATTACAGACCGTTGGTTATAGAGAGCTTTTTGATTATTTTGATGGAAAGCTTACTAAGGAAGAAGCAATTTCCGAGATCAAAAAAAACACACGTAGATTTGCCAAGCGACAAAATACTTGGTTCAAGAAAAACGAAAGTATTCACTGGTTTGATTATCAAACAGATTTTACAGTTATTACAGATTCTATAAAAGAAAAAAACGCCCCTTAAAGGCGTTTTCTCACACTTATCTTAAGCTAAAATCAATTATCAACTTCGTCTTTTACGACCAATCGGAAGCCTTCTCCGTGAATATTGATTATTTCCACACCATCATCTTTACCTAGGTATTTACGAAGTTTCGCGATATAAACATCCATACTTCTAGATGTGAAGTAATTGTCGTCTCTCCAAATTTTCGTAAGAGCGAGTTCCCTTGGCATCAGATCGTTTTTATGAAGTGCCAAAAGACGTAACAATTCGTTCTCTTTTGGAGAAAGTTTAATTGGTGGCGTTTCCTTGTTATATGTTAAGAAACGAAGTTTGGAATTCAAATGGAAATTACCAACTTGGAATTCAAACTGTTTACTATCAGCAATTGAATCTGTAGCTTTTCTCTGAATGATAGCCTTTATCTTCATCAATAGTACCTCACTATCAAATGGTTTGTTCAGATAATCATCTGCTCCCACTTTATAGCCTTTTAGAACATCTTCTTTCATCGCTTTTGCTGTAAGAAAGATAATTGGCACATCTTCGTTCTTTTCACGGATTTCTTTGGCCAGTGTAAAGCCATCTTTGTAAGGCATCATTACATCAAGAATGCATAAATCGAAATCGTCTTTTTTAAATTTTTCAAAACCTTCCATTCCATTTTTTGCGTGTGTAACGTTGTAATCGTTCATGGCAAGGTAATCTTTCAGTACCGTTCCAAAATTCGGATCATCTTCTACGAGAAGGATTTTTTTGTTTTCTGTTTCCATAATTTTAAGATATTAAGTGTAGTTTTATTATAAAAGTGCTGCCCTTTCCTTTTTCGCTTTCTACGTAAATTTCGGCATCATGATCATCCAAAATACGTTTTACGTAAGCAAGACCAAGACCGTGGCCTTTCACGTTGTGTATATCACCCGTGTGTTCTCGGTAAAATTTTTCAAATATTTTTTTCTGGACGGGTTTTGTCATTCCCATTCCTTGATCGCGTATTTTCAGAATAATGCTATTCTTAACATTTTCTGAATAAATATCAATCTTTGGTTCATCATCAGAATATTTTACTGCGTTGTCCAATAAATTCACAATTACATTTGTTAAATGTGATTCATTCGCCAAAACGGTCGATTTCAATGCGCCGTAATGGGTTTTTATATAACCTCCCCTATCCTCCACAATCAAACTGACGTGTGAGATAGCATCTTCAACAACTTCTTGCAAACTAATGCGTTCCTTCGGTAAATCGAGTTCGTTTTTTTCAAGTTTTGAAATACGAAGTACATTCTCTACCTGCGCATGCATTCTTTTATTCTCCTCTCGGATCATCCCTAAATAACGTTCCAAAAACTCCTTATTATCCTTAACCTTTGGATTTTTCAAAGAATCCAACGCAAGGTTTATAGTTGCAATCGGAGTTTTAAATTCGTGGGTCATGTTGTTTATAAAATCGCTTTTAATCTGAGATATCTGTCTCTGTTTATAGATTTGTGAAATCGCACTGGAATAGGCTAGAATAATAACTGCCGTAAAAACCAGAGATAATATTGCCATTCCCAAAATACTATTAAGAACTAGTTTTTCTTTTTCTGAAAAATTCACATAAAGCTCATATCCGCTTTTATTCTCACCACCAAAAAGAGGCACAAAATAGGTGCTTTCACCATCATACTTAAAATTCTTTGAACGAACCTTTGTTTCCAAATTGTTGCTATAAACAGCAAATTCAAATTTTGAATTTAAACTTCTATCCTTTAACTCTTTATTAATCAGATTTGTTATATCACTTACACTAACCCTCTTATATATCGGTGTAAGAGCCGTTATATTGCTAACAAAACTTTCAAATTGGTTTTGCTCATAATCTTTCAACCTAGAAAACGATTCCACTCGAGTTTCGGTCATTGTGGTACCATCCAAACCCTCAGAGATTTTAGTCTTAGTCTTTCGATTGGTTAGTTTTCGAAACTGAATTGTATCTGCATCGGTGTCAAAAAGACCAGACGAAAGTTTATAGTCCTGCTCCAGTATTCCATCCGTGAAGATATATGTCTCGTTGGTATTCTTATTTTGTATTCTATACGCCAATTCAGTAAAACTTGCATTGTTTGGAACCTGAATACTATCAACATACGGTATGTAAAGTTGGTAATAGGTTTCAACCTCCCTCATTTTGATTTCCCTGGAAACCGATAAAAGCACTTGTTTCGCATTTATGGTAAACTGATCCGCTTTGGTACGGTATGCGTTTGATATCCAATATCCCTGAACAAATACAATCCCCAATAATGAAAGGCTCATTAGAGCTATAAGCAATACGAATAGCTTTTTATTCATTTTTCAAAAGTAAGATTTTAACATTTAGCTACTATTCCATTTAACCAAATGTTAACACAAGATAGCCTCAGGTATAATTAGAGTTCAGCATAAGGAAAGATGAATTGCCTTCACTCTTTTTTGGGTAGTTTCCAAATCTATATTTTCAATGACAATATCAGCTAGTTTCTTCTTTTTTTCATCACTCCACTGATTGTTCATTCGTTGCTCAATTTCGGTAGAAGATGTTGTGTCTCGTGACATAACGCGAGCAATACGAAGCTCTTTAGGAGCCGTGACAAGAATAATTTTATCAAAATTTCGATACGTGTCGTTTTCAAAAAGAATTGCTGCTTCCTTTATTACATAAGTACTATTCTGTTTGGAAACCCAAGTTTTAAAATGTGTGGCTACTCTTGGATGGATAATGGCGTTAACAGCTTCCAATAGGGACTTATCATTAAAAATTTTGTCCGCTACATATTTTCGATTTAAATCACTTTCAGAATAAGCTTCCTCACCCAATAACTGAATTAGTTTACGCCTAATAACCTTTGAAGAATTAGTAAGTTTTTTTGCTTCAGTATCTGCAATATAAACCGGAACTCCCAATTTTGAAAACATATTTGCTACAGTTGTCTTCCCGCTTCCAATGCCCCCTGTCAATCCTATTATTTTCATGAGACTGAATATTAGTTATTTTTTAAAGATAAAATAATCAATCTTCTTCGGCTCAATCATTACATTATGAATATTTTGCGGGCTCTTTTCAAAAAATGGCAACATAAAGTTTTCTTCTTTATTCCTTTTAGAATAATCGCAAACAAGCCTAAAATTCTCTTTTGTTATTTTAGCAAAATCATTAACAGAGACATCAAAGGTGACGGTTACAGTTTGAGGTACCAACTTAATTTCCTGATCTGGTGGCAGGTTTATTACTTCCACAGGCAAAGTGAATTTTCCTTGTGAAAACTCAGCAACCAGTAATTGTACTTTTGCTGTGTTTGGCTTTACAGAGACTATTTCATTATTCTTTGTAACAATTTTTACTGATTGGGAAATATTCTTTTCAACATTCTCAAGAGAAATCAACTCTGTTTCAATTGTATGAATGTTTTTAAGGCTTCCAGAAGGACCTGAGATTGTTACAGAATCTGGTAAAACCCGGATACTATCAACAGGCTTAAAACCGATCTTATATTTAATATCGGTTTTCGGAATTACCTTTACTTTTTTTAGCACAATTGGATCCAAATGAACCTCCAATTCATCCACGGAAAGATTTTTTATGGAAAGATTTCTATTGAAATTTGAAGTAACCATACGCATTAATTCAGTTTTCCCAATTTTGAAACCATTTTGTTCCTTTGAGTAATACTTTCCTACTTGAACATTAATTCTGGGCTTTTTAAATTTATAGAAAAGGATTTCAAAGCCATTTGCTGTAAGATCAAAAGTTAGTTCATGGGTGTTGTTTTCGGCAAGGGCAGCAGTTTCAGGTATATTTTCATAATCTATCTTGGCATACATTGTAGATGTAAATTCACGACTAAATTTAGTTAAAACCCAAAAGATAGTAGCGAGAAACAAGAATAACAGCAAGCGCTTTATTTTTGCATTCTTTCGATTTTTAAAAATTCCCTTCGCCATAATAATTTACTTGAATTTCAATAAAATTACTTAAAAAATAAGGATGGAAATTGTTTCTGAGGATCTTTCTTCAGAAGTTTAATAAAAATAGTAGATTTCAGAAAAGCGATTCCATATCCAAAAAACTGTATGAATACAGCCATTACGGAAAGCAAGCCTATATAAATGTTTTTATTTTTAATTGAAGAATCAATCAAAATCAATACTAAATACAAAAGCAAGGGTATTAAAAAAGCTATGCTTAAAAAGATTGAAAGCAATAATGAAATGAGAACAAAGAAAACAAAGAATGTTGGAAACCAAAATGTTATTTTAGAGGCTGAAGGGTGCCATTTGTTTAAAATAGGCCTAACAAGTCCAAACTTTTTAACCTGTGTGTAAAATTTTTCCCAAGAAATTCTTCTTTTGTGATAAACATTGGCATTGGGAAGGAATGTTGTGCTATAGCCAGCCTTTAAAATACGTTGGGAAAGATCTGGATCTTCTCCTGGATGGATTTTTGAATATCCGCCCGTTTTCTCAAATGCTTCTTTTGAGATCCCCATATTGAAACTTCTAGGCTCAAAGCGGTTAATACTTTTCATACTTCCCCTTATGCCACCAGTTGTTAAAAAGGAAGTCATAGAATAATTAATTGCCTTCTGTAAAGGTGAAAAACTTTCGTGTGCAGCGTCGGCACCACCAAAACAGTGATAATATGTTTTATTGAGATAAGCCTCAACAATATCTAAATAATTTGGAGGTAATAGGCAATCTGAGTCAAGGATTATAAAATAGTTCCCTTTTGCTTTCTTCATTCCGAAGTTTCTGGAATCTCCGGGACCTGAATTATTTTTAAAAAAATAAGAGATATTAAGTTTTTCGGAATATTGGCTGACGATTTCATCAGCTTTCTCTGTAGAACCATCTTCCACAATAACAATTTCAAACTCTCCTTTATATTGAAGGTATGCAAAACTTTCTAAAAGCTCCTTCACTTCTTGAGGCCGATTAAATACCGGAATAATAAACGAATATTTGCGCTGCATTCTGCAAAGTTAGTTAATGGATTGTTTTAAACTTAGGTTTATTGCTAATATCATATTCTACCAATACTTCCAAAGAAAGAGAATAAAGCTGAAATAAAAAAAGCCACTCACTTTCGTGAATGGCTTTTCCAATAACAATTAATTACGAAGATTTAGTTTTTCAAAATCTTGTAAGTACCAGTTTGGCCTTCAACAGAAACTTGCATAACATAAGTTCCAACGCTTAAACGAGATACATCAATATTTGAAGATGTAGCATCAACTTTAGCACCAAGTACTTTTTGACCTAATAAATTATAAATTACTACAGTATCAATGTTCTTAACAGATTTCAATGATAACATACCACTAGTCGGGTTTGGATAGTAAGAGAAACCTTCCAATGCATTTTCAGCAATTCCAATTATGGTACCTTGAGGAGACGTCCAAGCAACTTGATCAGATCCTCCATTGAAAACACCTACAACTGTAGAAGCTCCTGTTAAAACATCAACTCTTCTCCATTGTGATTGGAAAGCTCCACTATCAAATGCAGAAAGATAAACATAACCAGGATCATCAGATATCCAGCAACCTCCTTGTCCGAAGTTAGCATCGAAACCAAGAGATCCAATTGGAGAAGCTAAACCATCCGTAAGGCTAACATAATAGAAATTATCATCAACGATATCATGGCTATAAGCATCACCATTTTGGTCTATCATCAAAGAAATTGCACCGGCCATACCTGTAACACCTACGGTAGTACGAGATACACCTGCTATATCAATTAGAGATAGTGTAGATTGAGTAATGTTCGTAGAGATAGCGTAAAGTTTTCCAGAAGTAGGATCAAATTCTGCACCTGCCCAAGTTTCACTTCCAGGACCAGGAATAGTTCCTAAAAGAGTATAAACTCCTGTTGTAAGATCTATTTTGAAGAATTTTCCTGCATTGTCCAAAGCGTAAGCAAAATTATTGTCGTTTGGATCAACAGCACCCGCATTTTCAAAATCAGTAGCAGATGATGTTCCAACTACGGTAAATGCCGCTGGGTCATCAATGTCAAAGTTTATAAGGTTTTCGGTAGTGTTATCGATTCCAAATACTGTAGATGGACCACCAGAACCTCCTGGTTCGTCGTCGCCAAGAACATTCCATACCATACCAACACTTAATCCTAAAGCACTAAATTTAGTTGGAACAAGGGCGCCACATGGCTCAGACTCGATCCAGCTATCACCAGTTGCTCCGTCAGAGTTAACACCAAATGTCATATAATTGGTTCCTGTCCCATCGTCAACTAATATAAGCTCCATAATCATTGCCTCTCCAGCAGGAATTGAAGCAGTTATTGGTACGTTTACTATACTTAATGCATCTGCATTGGTAGCGTCGTATGTTTCAGTAGCAACAAAGTTCCAAGTTCCACCAGGGAAAGTATTTGGAGTAGCTGTTGAATATATATTAATATAGATTGGGAAACCTGTAGGAGTGTTAATTGCATCAATAGCAAATTCAACTGCATTCACATCAAATCCATTTGTGATTCCAAATTGACCAGCCATATCAAATACTTGGTACATTTTGTTATCTCTAAAATCTATAGGGTGAGTGGCACAAGCAATACCTGCACCTGGCTCAATAGTTTGTGTATTACTAAGAGTAAGAACTCTTGGTGCTAAATGATCAATTCCGTTAAAATGAACGTTAAGCATTCTTTGCTCCTGTGCAGTGAAATAGTCACTAACGCTTCCAGTAACAGTACCGATGTCATTCAGTCTTTCAAGTAGGCTTTCTACCGTTGTTGAGGACTCCGCAGGAGCCGCACTGCTCTTAAATGAGTTTTGGGCTTGCATTAGTGCAAATGAACCCAATAAACACATTAGGGATAAAGTAATTTTTCTCATTTTTTTTATGTTTTTTAGTTAATTTATTCATCAAACATACGCAAATCCTTTGCTAATAGCAAAGGTGTACTATGTTAAAAAGTTAAAAAAATACAAATGCCGCATTATAGAGTAAGAAAACGCACGCCAACTAATTGATTTTCAGATGCGTTTTATTTAAATCATAAAATATTCATATTACGGTTATACTCAATTGAAAATTTTCTTACGGTTACTGATAATTTTATATTGCTCGTTCTTCAGGAAATCTTTGGTTTTAGCTGTCCTTTATCCGTTTGATTTAAATTAATATTTCTTCACCTAACAAAGAAGGTCGCCAAACGGCGACCTTCTTGATAATTAATATTTAAGGTTGAAAAGAACCTAGTTCTTAAGAATCTTATATGTTCCTGTCTTTCCTTCAACAGTTACCTTCATAATATAAGCTCCAGCAGTAAGGCCAGACAAATTAAGGTCAGAAGATGTAGCACCAATAGTACTGGTAATTACTTTCTGGCCCAATAGGTTGTAAACAGCTACCGACTCAATGTTTTTAGTAGCACTAATATGCATCACATCATTGGTTGGGTTCGGATAGTAGTTGAAACCAGCTATTTCGTTATCAGCTACACTCAATGGATCACACTGACCTTCCCAGATATAAACACCGTCAAAAGCAGGGTCATATATTGTCCATCCAGCATCAAAAAGTGCAGTTGGGTTGCCTACCATTGAAGATGAGGTAATTAACCAGAAAACATTACCACTAGCAGAACCATCGGTTACTGAAAGCTGGATCCAATAAGTGGTTGTAACGGCCGGCTGACCTACAAAAACAAAAGGAGAAACGCTTAATTCAACCTCATTAACATCATAACCAAAATTGTTGCCAATAACCGTTTGGCTGTCTATAGTTACAGAAGCCTCTGCACCAATCTGGGTTCCCGGAAGACCAGCAGCATCGTCATAATAGAAAACGTCCACATTCATAATACCTCCATTTGCGAAGATACTAGCAGTTATATTGGTAAGAGTAAAGCTCTCATTTACGGCGACAGTTAAATCATTAGCAGTTTTGAACGAAGCAGCAGAGGAACAGTTTGTACCATTTTCAAATGTAAAATCGTTAGGGTTTTCCTCTTCACAAGCACCACCGCCACCAATGGGATCGGTTCCGAAATCTAAGTTTCCGAAAAGCTCTCCTGAGTCGGCCGCACCTTGCATTTCAATTTTCCCAATAGCAACATCAGAAATAACACCGACGAAATTTTCAGTGTCAGGAGTATTAGTTAATGTAAAAGAATCCAACAAATTCCCCCCTGTATCATAAACTCTTAAATCGGCGTTTGTAACTCCTGAAACAAATAAATCCATACCAGCAGCATAAGCCCCGTTAGGCGCAAAATTTAAGACAGTTGTATCGTTAAATGTATTGGCTCCAACTAAAGTGGAAGTATTTCCTACAGCCCCCGCACCAATATATATAGTTTCGTTTCCTGAAGTTTTTACCGTTACACTAAATCCATCCTCTAAAACTCCAGCTGCAAAACATCCATCACCAGCACTGCTGATTACGGGACCGCACGGCTGAATAGCTCCTGCCCCAGGACCTCCAGAAAAGTCTTCGGAAATCAATGTGCCGCTATAAGCTGCTTGAAAAACTGATCTATCGCTGTAAGGTGTAACCCCAGTAGCTCCTCTATTATATGAAATAATAGTATTGTTATGGGTTTTCGTTACTGTGTGTGTTGGAGTTGAAACAAAATCAGAAAAACCCTGAGCATTTGTGGGTTTTTCATAATTTACAGTAGCCGTAGTGGTTACAGGATCTCCCTGATAATGCTCAGGGTTGTTCGTAGTGTTTGGCAAGTCCGAAATAGTTCTAGCATTCTGTGCATTCATTAGACCTATTGAGCCTATTAAACATCCTAAAATTAAAGTAATTTTTTTCATGTTAATATTTATAAGTTAGACAATACGTAAAGTTAGGTGCTAGAATTTTTCTCACAAGAAATTCATGTTAAAATAGTAATAAATTTAACGCTCTATTTTTATTTGATAAAATTATGCCTTGAAAAAATCCTTATTGTGTTTTTTTGAAATCTTGAGAGAGAAATAGCTTTACTGTTTATGTTTTAAGAAGTCAAAGTTCTGGGGTCTTTTCGGACTCCTCATCTAACAGTCTATCTTTAACGACTTCTATTTAGAGATAAAAAAAAAGGCCACCCATAGGCAGCCTTTTATATTAAATCAAAAATATTTTATTCTAATTCTTAAGAATCTTATATGTTCCTGTCTTTCCTTCAACAGTTACCTTCATAATATAAGCTCCAGCAGTAAGGCCAGACAAATTAAGGTCAGAAGATGTAGCACCAATAGTACTGGTAATTACTTTCTGGCCCAATAGGTTGTAAACAGCTACCGACTCAATGTTTTTAGTAGCACTAATATGCATCACATCATTGGTTGGGTTCGGATAGTAGTTGAAACCAGCTATTTCGTTATCAGCTACACTCAATGGATCACACTGACCTTCCCAGATATAAACACCGTCAAAAGCAGGGTCATATATTGTCCATCCAGCATCAAAAAGTGCAGTTGGGTTGCCTACCATTGAAGATGAGGTAATTAACCAGAAAACATTACCACTAGCAGAACCATCGGTTACTGAAAGCTGGATCCAATAAGTGGTTGTAACGGCCGGTTGACCTACAAAAACAAAAGGAGAAACGCTTAATTCAACCTCATTAACATCATAACCAAAATTGTTGCCAATAACCGTTTGGCTGTCTATAGTTACAGAAGCCTCTGCACCAATCTGGGTTCCCGGAAGACCAGCAGCATCGTCATAATAGAAAACGTCCACATTCATAATACCTCCATTTGCGAAGATACTAGCAGTTATATTGGTAAGAGTAAAGCTCTCATTTACGGCGACAGTTAAATCATTAGCAGTTTTGAACGAAGCAGCAGAGGAACAGTTTGTACCATTTTCAAATGTAAAATCGTTAGGGTTTTCCTCTTCACAAGCACCACCGCCACCTGTTTCAGTTCCATATATTTGGAATGGCATTCCTTGTGGTCCTACGTCAACAAGAGGAACCCAAGCACCAGCGTTACTTTGCAGCGCATTTCCAGTAGTTGCGTTTCCTGTTATTACGATAGGAGGAGCCCAAGGACCAGAAGCACCAGTACCAAAGAACATAAATTCAACCCAATAGGTACCCGCAGAAAGAGAAAGACCAGGAGTGGCTGCAGTTACTAATTGTAGCGTTCTTGATGTATCACCCGGAGCACTTTCCAATTGTCTGTAAACCTCAGCGTTAACAGCGTCATCAAAAAGATCGGTTACCATATCTCCCCAGATAACGCTAGCTGCACCACCGCTCGGGTCGTCATCCCAGATTTGAACATAC
Organism: Aequorivita sp.; assembly: GCA_034675805.1. Lineage (GTDB taxonomy): Bacteria > Bacteroidota > Bacteroidia > Flavobacteriales > Flavobacteriaceae > Aequorivita. The sequence goes on from JAUCCX010000001.1 coordinate 866,758, forward strand.
ACCTCAGTTACTGATGGAGGAGTTGAACCTGTTTGATAAGCATAGAAATCAAAGGAATCGATAGTCGCATCATTTGCAAGTACAAAGTCATCAGCAATGGTAAAAGGACCAGCTGGATTACAACCGAAACCATAAGTTCCCATTCCCAAAGAAGCATCCTGAAGTTGGCTGACTTTTGGTGGACCAGGAATATTAAAATGAGGGCCATTATCATAAATCAAAGCACTGGTGGCATTGCCCCCAGGATCGCCATAGGTTCCCGTAAAAGGGATTTTTGCATTTAAATCAAACTGGGTTTTAATAGTCATACCTTCTGCCACCTCGCTTACGGCTGTGGTAGTAGTATTATAATACGCTGCCGGCAACTGAACGGTACGCTCAGGATTGTTGGTGGTATTGGTCATTTCCGCAAGTGTTCGCGGGCTCTGTGCGTTCACAAAGCCGGTAGCGGCGACGAGACACGCAATCAAAAATGTAGTTTTTTTCATATTATTCAAAATTTTGGTTAAACTCGTATAAATTTATTACAAATAAATGATTATACAATGAATTAATACAAATTAAATTCAATACTAAAAAAGAATACCCGCATTTCTGCGGGTATTCTATTAAAAAAATTAAATGAATTATTTTAATTCTTGATGATCTTATAGACCCCTACTTGTCCATTAACAGTAGCTTTCATCATATAGGTGCCTGTGCTCAATCCTGAAATATCAAGAGTTGTGCTAGTGGCGCCTACTTTTTCTGTAAGCACTTTTTGTCCCAATAGGTTGTATACGGTCACCATCTCGATATTGTCTCTACTACTTAGATTCAATAAACCGTTGGTAGGATTCGGATAATAGGTGAATCCTTCAATAGCATTGTTTGCAACGCCAAGGTTCGTACCGTCGATTACGATATCGGTAATGGCCGCTGTGTTCAGCACGAATACATAATATGCCTGACCCGCCAAGGTGTAGATGGAAGCTGTAGTTCCAGGGCCACACTGGTTAGTCTGCTGAGGCACCAAGGTAAGGTCCGTTTCCACAGAGTTCTCGTTCGGCGCGGTATAGAATGTAACAGAGCTTGCTCCTCCAGGGGTAATGATGGTCGCGTTAGCGGTACCATCGCCCGCGGAAACAAAGTTGTACCAAACACCGTTCGCTCCCGTAAGGTCGCAACCAGCTGGGTTTCCGTTCTCCGGAGTAGCTGCCGGCATTGCCACTGCAGGATCCGTATAAGGGAAGCCTACCTCATCAACGTCGATCGAGTTCACGATCTTATCGTTCGGTGGAGGTGTTGGGGTACAGGTAGCGCTAAGCGTAAAGGTGCCCGTTGCCCCTCCAAAACTGTGAACAAGGATATAGAACTTGGTGTTCCCGTTGCTGGGAACAGTAACAGAGCTCTGAAGCCCACAGGAATCATCGTTACCGTCAACGCACACAAGCGCTGAGCAGCTGCCAGTGTAAACAGATATCTTGGTATCAAAGTTAGTGGTACCGTCGCACATAGAGAAAGTGATCTCACCGGCCATACCGCTGGTGTCGTCCAAGGTGTACCAAACTCCCGGAGAAGTGATAGATGGACCGCACGCAGGCGCGCTGGAATCTATGGTAGCGTCTACCGTAGTGCCCGCTACCGAATCACCACAGCTCATTGCAATGGCACCGGAACATTCGTCGTTAGGTGGACCGCTGCTGCCGCCAATAGGAGAACAAGTACCCGCAAAGGTATAGACAACTTCGTTCCCTGGCTCTATTATATAGCCGGTACCATCATCGTAAGCAAGACCATATCCATTTACACCCGCACTTGTGAATTCCCAGAAGGTATTGCTACCATCTGTTGGTTCTAGCGAAAGTCCGATCCAATATGTCGTCGGTACACCCGCCTGTCCAGGAAGGTTAAAATCTGCTATATCCAGATCGACACTCCAGGCATCGTAACCAAAATTGTTACCGATCACCGTCTGTGATGCTGGAACCAAACTTAATTGTGAGGTCAAAAGAGCACCCGGCGAACCTGTACCTGAATCTGCATAAATAAACACATCTACATTAGAGGCATTCACGCCAGAGCCTACACTACCTATAAAAGCAGTTATATTGATGGTCTCAAGCATCATGTCCTCATCGGCAGCTATAGTAATATCCGCAGCCGTGATACGGCCAAGGTTTTTGGTAAAGCTCTTGCCGTTCTCAAAGCTATTGCTAGGCACTGAAGCTGAACAAGGACCTCCTGTACCGCCACCACCGATAGCCTCACATTCTCCTTCGAAATTATATACAATATCACTGCCTCCTATTACACTCCAAGTAACTCCATCTGGTGCAAAATATGCCTCATATCCTTCTATACTTGCAGTAGTGGCACTTATGAAACCACTTCCAGCGGAAACATTGACCCCAAAGACAACCCAATAAGTAGTCTCCACACCGGCCTGTCCGGCAAGCATTTCGGGAGCAATGTCAAATACGACTTCTGAAATGTCAAAACCAAAGTTGTTTCCTATGACAGCTTGGGAGGTCGGCACCACAGCAGCTTGCGTTGTAATAGCGGTACCCGGAGCACCAGCAGCATCACTGTAGAAAGTTATATCAGACGATGTAACCGTTGAACCTGGGTTCATCCATATGTTCACTGTTGCGGTATTCAATGTGAAATCGGTATCAACAGGTACGGTAATATCAAAAGCGATTCGCTGTCCCTGATCTGAAGAGGTAGTATAGCCATTCTCAAAATTGTTTTCAGGATTATCCTGGCCACAGGCAGTACCACCACCGCCACCGATAGGCTCGCAGTCTCCTTCGAAATTATATACAATATCACTGCCTCCTATTACACTCCAAGTAACTCCATCTGGTGCAAAATATGCCTCATATCCTTCTATACTTGCAGTAGTGGCACTTATGAAACCACTTCCAGCGGAAACATTGACCCCAAAGACAACCCAATAAGTAGTCTCCACACCGGCCTGTCCGGCAAGCATTTCGGGAGCAATATCAAATACAACTTCTGAAATATCAAAACCAAAGTTGTTTCCTATGACAGCTTGGGAGGTCGGCACCACAGCAGCTTGCGTTGTAATAGCGGTACCCGGAGCACCAGCAGCATCACTGTAGAAAGTTATATCAGACGATGTAACCGTTGAACCTGGGTTCATCCATATGTTCACTGTTGCGGTATTCAATGTGAAATCGGTATCAACAGGTACGGTAATATCAAAAGCGATTCGCTGTCCCTGATCTGAAGAGGTAGTATAGCCATTCTCAAAATTGTTTTCAGGATTATCCTGGCTACAGGCAGTTCCACCGCCACCGCCGCCACTATCGCAGCTGTACGTTCTAAAAGTATAGTCGAAGGTGGGGAAAGGACTATAATTATTGGCATAAACCATTCCTCCTGAATAAGGATTGGCTGTAGAACCTGAGATACAAGGTAAGGAAGCATTTCCATCTATTACGATGTAATAGGTGCTACCAACTGTTACGCTCACTACATCATCCCACATAACATCGGCCCAATTAGTGCCATCTGTTTGACTAGTACCGCTGGTAAGCATAGTACCTCCAGCATTTGGAAGACCATCCCATAATGAAAGATCAACATTTAATCCAGTAGAAGGATCTCTAAATTTGATTCCTGCGCCTGCTGCATTTGGCTCCTGAGCGACATACGACTGGGCAAGACCTCCCTGACCGATAGTAGCCATACAAGTATCATCCACATCCTGATTTACCTCAAGTACTGGAGTTGCACAAGTTCCGCCACCACCGCCACCCGGTAGTAACGTTTATAGTATAATCTTCAGCTTGTCCATAAGAGCTTCCCTCACAGGAATCTGCAGGATATGGGGTGCTGAATTTTTTCATTACCCTCATTCTAGTTGGGCCTGCGGCAACGCCAGCTGGAACGACAATGTTCCCAAGGAGTTGTTTTCCGTCTTCTCCTGTTGAATTGTTAATACTTCCTATTTCGTATCTCTCAGAAGCATTATCCAAAACTCCGTCTTGGTTCCAGTCGATAAAAACAACAAAATAACAAGTAAAGCCTCCAGCTGTGTTTCCTTCTAAAGCAAGAGGATAGGTTTGACCTTCTGTCATAGCACCTACAACAGAAGTAAAGTCTTCGTGCGCTGGTGAACCATTGATAACAGCACTGGATCTATTGCTGATACCAGCTATCTCCACTAAGGTAATAGGCTCCACAGTACTAAAAGCGATAGGTCCACAGTAAGGATCAGGAAACGGTCCGCCGCCGCCGCCGCCTTCTTCTCCAACAATATTCATTACCATATGCTGGTTTGGAAAGCCCATTCCAGCTAAATCTGTAGGAACGGTAAGAGAGCAATCAGCAGACATAATCCAAGATTTGCCTGTCTGACCGGCAGCATTTGAACCTGGAAACCAAGAAAAAGTAGCTCCTGCGTTAATCTTAAGCTCATAGATCATAATCGCTCCAGCAGGAATAGTTGCAGTAAGCGGAACTGAGATTACTTTGTTGGCATCAGCCGTGGTTGAGGTATAAGAGGCTGTGCCCTGTAAGGTTGCTGAGCCAGGATATCCTCCAGGAAAAGCAGTTGTAGTTGAATAGACATTTAAAGTCAAATTCGTTGCGCCAGAAACAGCTTCTACTGCAAATTCGGCACTGGTAACATTGAAAGCTCCAGTAATACCAAAATCGGCTGCTAGATTAAAATCCCTAAAGAAACTGTTTTCTTTGGGAATACCACCAGCATTACAGGTAACTGAATTACCAGCGACGATACTTTGGCTTAGGCTGTGAGTAATAACCACAGGCGCAAGTGGCTTATGGCCTACCCCTTGTAGGGAAGCTGTGCCAGCTGAAGGATTATTAGTCGTCTTACCTTCAAGGCCTGAAGTAGTAAAGCCACTGGTTCCAAATAAACTTTTCTCCAAAGGAGCTATGGAACTTACGTCTGTTGCTGATCTCCCTGTATAAGTGAAATCAGAAATAGTTTGCGCAACAGGCTTTTGTTGTTTGCTAAAGACAATAGGATTATTCGCACCATTGGATTTCGGCACTGATAAAGCAGGTGAATTTGCAGCATTTTGCTGCCCGACAGTAGTTGTCTTTTTTTGTTGATTGTAAAAAATAGGGCTATTTTCCCCGAGTGTTTTAGCCTCCTTTATGGCTGTGTTAGGCTGCGAAACAGTTTTTGTCTGCTTCTGTTGATTGTAGTAAATAGGGTTATCTACCCCATTTTCTTTCACCGTAGTTTGCTGACTGTAGCCGATGGCTACCACGAACAGGCAAATTAATAGTAGAACTTTTTTCATAATTTATAGATGCTTAGTTAATATTATGCTAAATATATCTAATTTTTGTTAATTGAGAGCAATTCATTTAAATATATTTTATGCTCTATATAAAGCACCAAATTTCTAAAAATTTAGAAAAATAAAACGAAAGGAGCACCTTATAGCATTGACATCGATGTTTTTAAATTCAACAGATTAGTTTTATGACTCCTGAAAAATCGAGAAGAGTTTTTTGATTTTAATCTAAAGAATGTATCCAATTTCCATCAGATTTCTTCGAACTAACAGGCAGATAGGAAAAAATGAAGGTGAATTCAGTGTGTATTTGAATTATATGATTTGCTAGTTCAGAAGGATAAAAACTCCACTAAAAAGGTATCCTGGTTTTCTTGTAAAAATGAAAAATAGATTGGGCTGCCTATTGCATAAAGCTTTCTACAATACGAGAATACTTCTTTGCTTGATTCTTTAGTAATGGAAGCAATAATTAGGAGAACCAGCAAATAATTTTAAGGAGTATCTATAGAGTATCTACGATACAGAGTCGGCATAAAATCGACATACATTTGGTTTGAGATATCTTTTGCTTCATATATGATTAGTTTAAATTCCTTCGGACAAAACTACTATAAGGAAGTGGTAAGATATGAGCAATATATGACATTCACCCCCCCTTGTCAAGGAGTTAATACAATATTTGATACTTTTCCTTCTATTGCAGATATCTATCAAATTACATAAATCTCTTAAATGCTTGAAGAATAATAGTTTTTGTTTTTTTTTATGGCAATGAAAAAAGCCATCCACTTTCGTGGATGGCTTCTTATTTAAAATTAGAGCACTAAAAGTTACTGTTTCAATACCTTATAGGTAGCGGTCTGTCCATTAACTGTCACTTTCATTAAATAAGTACCAGTACTTAGTCCAGAAACATCTACCGTAGATGTTGTAGCATTCACTTTATTATCGATTACACGCTGACCTAAAAGGTTGTATAAAGATACGTTCTCAATATTATCCATACTCTTCAGGTTCAAGAAGTCCGAAGTTGGATTCGGATGATAAGTGAATCCTTCTATAGCATTGTTTGCAACGCCAAGGTTCGTACCGTCGATTACGATATCGGTAATGGCCGCTGTGTTCAGCACGAATACATAATATGCCTGACCCGCCAAGGTGTAGATGGAAGCTGTAGTTCCAGGGCCACACTGGTTAGTCTGCTGAGGCACCAAGGTAAGGTCCGTTTCCACAGAGTTCTCGTTCGGTGCGGTATAGAATGTAACAGAGCTTGCTCCTCCAGGGGTAATGATGGTCGCGTTAGCGGTACCATCGCCCGCGGAAACAAAGTTGTACCAAACACCGTTCGCTCCCGTAAGGTCGCAACCAGCTGGGTTTCCGTTCTCCGGAGTAGCCGCCGGCATTGCCACTGCAGGATCCGTATAAGGGAAGCCTACCTCATCAACGTCGATCGAGTTCACGATCTTATCGTTCGGTGGAGGTGTTGGGGTACAGGTAGCGCTAAGCGTAAAGGTGCCCGTTGCCCCTCCAAAACTGTGAACAAGGATATAGAACTTGGTGTTCCCGTTGCTGGGAACAGTAACAGAGCTCTGAAGCCCACAGGAATCATCGTTACCGTCAACGCACACAAGCGCTGAGCAGCTGCCAGTGTAAACAGATATCTTGGTATCAAAGTTAGTGGTACCGTCGCACATAGAGAAAGTGATCTCACCGGCCATACCGCTGGTGTCGTCCAAGGTGTACCACACTCCCGGAGAAGTGATAGATGGACCGCACGCAGGCGCGCTGGAATCTATGGTAGCGTCTACCGTAGTGCCCGCTACCGAATCACCACAGCTCATTGCAATGGCACCGGAACATTCGTCGTTAGGTGGACCGCTGCTGCCGCCAATTGGCTCACAGTTTCCTTCCCAGATATAGACACCGTCCATAAGTGGATCTGCAATAGCCCAACCTCCATCAAACTGTGCAGATGGACTGCCCACTGAAGTAGACGAGGTAACAACCCAGAACACACTGCCCGTGTTGCCCCCATCAGTAACGGAAAGCTCGATCCAGTATTTGGTCGGCACACCCGCCTGTCCGGCAAACAAAAATGGCGTAACCGACATCTCGACCTCGTTCACGTCAAAACCAAAGTTGTTCCCGATCACCGTCTGGCTGTCGATGGTAGCCGAGGCCTGAGAGCCAATAAGCGCTCCAGGAAGCCCAGCGGCATCGCTATAATAATTAACGGCAACATTGGAGATCCCACCGTTGGCGAAAATACTCGCAGTTATGTTGGTCAAGGTGAAGTCTATGTCAGCGGCAACAGTTACGTCGTTGGCCGTCATAAAGGCAGATGCAGCAGCACAGTTAAACCCGTTTTCAAAAGTGAAATCGTTGGGGTTCTCCTCAGAGCAAAGTCCACCGCCGCCGCCGCCTGCGGTTGTACAAGTACCCGCAAAGGTATAGACAACTTCGTTCCCTGGCTCTATTATATAGCCGGTACCATCATCGTAAGCAAGACCATATCCATTTACACCCGCACTTGTGAATTCCCAGAAGGTATTGCTACCATCTGTTGGTTCTAGCGAAAGTCCGATCCAATATGTCGTCGGTACACCCGCCTGTCCAGGAAGGTTAAAATCTGCTATATCCAGATCGACACTCCAGGCATCGTAACCAAAATTGTTACCGATCACCGTCTGTGATGCTGGAACCAAACTTAATTGTGAGGTCAAAAGAGCACCCGGCGAACCTGTACCTGAATCTGCATAAATAAACACATCTACATTAGAGGCATTCACGCCAGAGCCTACACTACCTATAAAAGCAGTTATATTGATGGTCTCAAGCATCATGTCCTCATCGGCAGCTATAGTAATATCCGCAGCCGTGATACGGCCAAGGTTTTTGGTAAAGCTCTTGCCGTTCTCAAAGCTATTGCTAGGCACTGAAGCTGAACAAGGACCTCCTGTACCGCCACCACCGATAGCCTCACATTCTCCTTCGAAATTATATACAATATCATTGCCCCCTATTACAGTCCAAGTAACTCCATCTGGTGCAAAATATGCCTCATATCCTTCTATACTTGCAGTAGTGGAACTAATGAAACCACTTCCAGCAGAAACATTGACCCCAAAGACAACCCAATAAGTAGTCTCAACACCGGCCTGTCCGGCAAGCATTTCGGGAGCAATGTCAAATACGACTTCTGAAATGTCAAAACCAAAGTTGTTTCCTATGACAGCTTGGGAGGTCGGCACCACTGCAGCTTGCGTTGTAATAGCGGTACCCGGAGCACCAGCAGCATCACTGTAGAAAGTTATATCAGACGAGGTAACCGTTGAACCTGGGTTCATCCATATGTTCACTGTTGCGGTATTCAATGTGAAATCGGTATCCACAGGCACGGTAATATCAAAAGCAATCCGCTGGCCCTGATCCGTAGAGGTAGTATAACCGTTCTCAAAATTGTTTTCAGGATTATCCTGGCTACAGGCAGTTCCACCGCCACCGCCGCCTATAGGCGCACAGTCTCCGCTAAAAGTATAAATAACCTCTTCAGCTGCTGGACCTGTTACCCAATATCCTAAAGTAGCATCATATTTAGCATATGGTTGTCCCTCAACTGGAATATCATTTGAATATTCCCAGAAGACAGTCCCTTGATTAGTTGCCGTCCCCATACTAACTTCTATCCAATACGTAGTGTCAGATGAAGCATCTCCATCAAAGGTGAAGGGGGTTAATGCCAAACTAGTCATAAACTGAAAAGCAACTGGATTAGCCCAAGGAGCTGAACTCAATATAGTTGGAACAACTGTTTCACTACCTATCATAGTGCCTGGCAACCCAGCAACATCTTCATAATAAACAACATTCGCTATTATAGGGGCATCAAGAGGAGCAAAAGTTAAGAAAGGCACCTCTATAGTATCTAATGTAAAATCCTCGCCAGCTACTACTACAATGTCTGCCGCCGTTTTAAAGTCAGAATCAACAGAAGATCCTGAACCACCTGCCGCTACCACTCCAAAAGGATGGACTTGAGAGCAAGCTGTACCGCCGCCACCGCCACCGGCAGTAACGTTTATAGTATAGTCTTCAGCCTGTCCATAAGAACCTCCAGTACAGGAATCCACAGGATATGGAGTGCTGAATTTTTTCATCACCCTCATTCTAGTAGTGCCTCCAGTTACACCTGCTGGAACTGTAATGTTCCCCAGGAGTTGTTTACCATCTTCCCCTGTAGAACTGTTAATACTTCCTATTTCAAATCGTTCAGAAGCATTATCCAAGATTCCGTCTTGGTTCCAGTCGATAAAAACAACAAAATAACAAGTAAAGCCTCCAGCTGTGTTTCCTTCTAAAGCAAGAGGATAGGTTTGACCTTCTGTCATAGCACCTACAACAGAAGTAAAGTCTTCGTGTGCCGGTGAACCATTGATAACAGCACTGGACCTATTGCTGATACCAGCTATCTCCACTAAGGTAATAGGCTCCACAGTACTAAAAGCGATAGGCCCACAGTAAGGATCAGGAAACGGTCCACCGCCACCACCACCGGTACTTATAATTTCTACATCCCATCCTCCATAATCAACTACCGAAGAGGCATGAAACAAAAAGTAGAAATTACCAGAAGCAGCAGTAAAAGTAGATGAACCATAAGAAGCTATCATATCTGCTAGGGTAATGTCGCCGTCATTTGCTCCGCCGGCACTATTATCATATAATTTAACCCCAGTTGCGTCAGTTCCGTCATAGATTCTTAAATAATCAAAATTTCCAAAAACGCTGAAAAATTTGAAATCGATTTCGCTAACCCCTGCCAAAGTGGTTTTCGTATCACAGTTGCAGTTAGGATAGTTACCTGGAGTACCACCAGTAGGCCCTCCTCCTGGTCCTCCCGGATCAAAAAAGTGATCTCCTACGGATGGAGTGAAAGTTTCGGTAGCACCTGCAGTCGGAATAATATCGGACATTGGTTTTCTGTTCTCTGTTCCCACAGGAGAAAAGGAGCCAGAAGGCAGGTTGGCACGATACTTTTCATCGGCCAATATTTCGTCAAGGTCATTAGTTCCAGTAGATCCAAAAAGACTCTTTTCCAATGGAGCAATCTTATTTGAAGCCTGATTCCCTACAGTAATTGAACTACTCAGTGCCCTAGAGCTCGCGCTCTGACCAGAAACATTAGATTGCATTCCAGCGGCTTTCGTTTTGTTCTGTTGTTTATTATAGAAAATAGGCTGGTTTTCACCAAGTTTGTTCATCTCGGCGCTTTTAGCTTGTTGCCCTTTTGAGTTTTGAGCTTTAGCTTGTGTTTGCCGTTCACTTCCGAAATTCGGCTTATTCTCACCAAGATTTTTTATCTCAGTCTCAGCAGCTTGCTGACCATCAGGAATCACAACAGTTTTGGACCTCTGTTGTTGATTGTAATGAACGGGATTATTCGTCCCATTTTCTTTTATTGTTGCGTGCTGTGCAAAACCGACAGCACCAAACAACATCAAAAGAATCAATGTAAATCTTTTCATAATCCATTGTTAATTTTAGTTAATAATAGTTAAATGTATTCATAATATTGTTAATATGAAAGCCATTTAATGGCAAATACTGTGTAAGCACAAGTATTTACAAAAACATACAATTTCTTGGTTTACAGAGAGGGAAGTATAAAGCAATGTTATTCACTTAGTTAATAACTATAGAAAACTTTGTTCAATACAAGTATATATCAAATTCAAAAAAAAAATCCCGCGTCAAGATTGAGCGGGATTTTAAAAATAAAACTTTAGGATATGGAATTACTTTCCAATAAAAGCTTCCATCACGGCATCGCTGACGCCCATATTTGAAAAACCTCCGTCGTTATATAAATTTTGAAGAGTTACCCGTTTTGTAAGGTCACTAAACATCGCAATAGTGTAGTTTGCACAATCTAAAGCTGTAGCATTGCCTAAAGGTGACATCTTATCGGCATAGCTAATAAAACCATCAAAACCTTTTACACCTTGGCCCGCAGTAGTAGGGGTTGGCGATTGCGAAATAGTATTCACACGCACTTTTTTATCTCTTCCGAAGAAATATCCAAAACTACGTGCGATGCTCTCTAAATATGCCTTATTGTCTGCCATATCATTATAATCTGGGAAAACACGTTGCGAAGCCATATAGGTAAGTGCTATGATGCTTCCCCATTCATTCATCGCATCTTTTTGGTAAAGCACTTGCATGGTTTTATGAAAAGAGCCAGCAGAAATATCCCAGCCCTTATGTGTGAAATCATAGTTCTGATTCGTGTAATGGTTACCCTTTCGAACGTTTACAGACATACCGATGGAATGCAGAACGAAATCTAACTTTCCTCCTAATATTTCAGTTGCTTTTGTTACCAAATTCTCAAGATCTTCCAAACTGGTTGCGTCTGCAGGAATAACCTCAGAGCCTGTTTTATCGGCAAGCTCTTGTATTTGACCCATTCGCATAGCAATAGGTGCATTGGTAAGCACAAACTTTCCACCTTCCTCATGTACGCGTTCTGCGGTTTTCCATGCTATGGAGTTTTCATCAAGTGCTCCAAAAATGATTCCCCGTTTTCCTTTGAGTAAATTATAAGACATATTCTAAATGTTAAATGGTTATCTATATATAGTGTATGACCTTCGTTATGTTCAGGCCATAGCGCGAAATTTGAGGTGTAAAGATACTGTTTAATTCAATAATTCCTTCGCATTTGCCAGAGCTGCCTCAGAAACATTTTTTCCGCCGAGCATTTGCGCTATTTCGACAATGCGGTCATCTTTACCTAAAACTTTTAAATGTGTTCCCGTAATATTGTTCTTGTCTTCTTTATAAACTTTAATGTGATGATCTCCCTTTGCTGCAATTTGAGGTAAATGCGTAATGCTCAACAGCTGCATCTTTTTGCTCATAAAATGCATTATATCAGCCATTTTATTAGCTATTTCACCTGATACTCCAGTGTCTATTTCGTCAAAAACAATTGTCGGTAACTTTTTATACTCCGCCAATACGGCCTTAATTGAAAGCATTATCCTACTCATTTCACCCCCTGAAGCAACTTTTTTCAAAGGCCCAAAAGCCAAACCTTTGTTGGCGGTAAATAAGAGTTGCAATGTGTCAGTTCCGTTTGTTTTAAAATCTTCAGAAGCGATTAGCTCAAACTGAAATCGAGCATTGGGCAAGCCTAAAGGCAATAGTGTTTCTTCCAGCCTTTTCTTTAGGGTGGGTATTGCCTCTTCCCTATTATGATGCATTGCAGTAGCCGTTTTCAATGCGGCCTGAGTTATCTCTGCTTTCTGCTTTTCCAATTTTTCAATCTGGTCATCCATACCTAAGGTAGTATTGACTCTTTCTTCCAAATTTTTCTCAATTTCGATTAATTCTGAAACTGATGAAACCGAATGTTTTTGTTGAAGCCTGTATAGTAATTGCAATTTTTCATTTACCTGGAAAAGGAGCTCAGGATCTGCCTCAATCTTTTCTGAAGTATTTCCCACCTCAGTTGAAATATCCTCCAATTCCAAAATAACACTGTTAAGCCGTTGCCAAAAACTGTCGAAAACTGTCGAAAAATCCTTTATCCGGCCCAAAACAATCCTAGCTTCCTTCGCAGTTTCTAGCGTTCCTATTTGCTCCTCATCCAAAAGACGATTAGCATTCGACAGCGCCTCTTGAATTGCTTCGGCATTGTTTAGTGTTTCATAGGTTTCTTCGAGTTCTTGTTGGTCTAATTTACTTAGATTAGCTTGCTGAAGTTCATTAAAAAGAAAGGTGTTGTAATCCAATTCTTTGGATGCGTCTTCTTTCATTTGTTTTAATGCGGAAAGTTCTTCTGAAGTTTTTTTAAATTTGGCAAGTTCCTTTCTATAAGATTTCAAGAGTGCACTATTTCCCGCCAAGGCATCTATCACTTCCATTTGGAAACTTTCTGTAGCAACCTCTAAAGTTTCGTGCTGACTGTGCACATCTATTAAATACGGCGACAGAGATTGAAGTTGTGTTAAGGCTACAGGAGTGTCATTTACAAAAGCACGGGATTTCCCATTGGGCAATATCTCGCGACGAATAATTGTATGTGATTCATAATCCAAATCATTTTCTTCAAAAACAGCCTTTAAGTCATAATTCTCAATAGAGAAATGTCCTTCGACAATACATTTTTTTGAAGGGTCCTTAACGCTTCCCAAATCTGCCCGTTTCCCCAATAAAAGTGCCAAAGCTCCCAGAAGTATGGATTTTCCTGCACCTGTTTCCCCAGTAATAATGGTCAATCCCTCATTAAAGTCCACGCGAATATCTTCAATAAGTGCATAGTTTTTTATGACAAGAGTAGTTATCATTTAAGACTTGAGACTTTAGACTTTAGAATTCCCAACTTTCAATATTGAAAATTGAACTTATAAATTTAATGGAAAGATATTAATTGATTGAATCTTGTTGAAAAGAAAATCTAATACTTTATTTCAGACCAGTTACTGCGCTTTGTAGGGGCCAATCTGTTAAGGTTTTCAATCAATTTAGTAACATCAACCTGCGGTCCACCACTAAAAACAGCTTGTATTTCATCACTTTTCGCATCAAAAAAGGTACGAACCAAAAAGGAATTTGGACGTCTGTCATTAATCCCTTTGAGCTTATTGATAGCATCTGCAATTTTTTCCTTTGCTTGTTTTGAATTGGTTGACATAACATCCATGCCTTCACGATGATATTCATACATTGCATCATGAAATTCTTTATAAACAGATGAAATCAATGCATCATTATAGCGATATCTAGATTGATTACCATCCGACGATTTCCAACCCGCATAATTGCTTGAAGCTGCCGTATTAGTTATTTGCTTTGCTATATCAAAATAAGGTGCTCCTCCATTCGGAGTGAAAGTATCAGCATCCAATCCTATCATAGTGTAAACGTGGAATGCTATAACCGAAACTAGGTTTGATCCAAAATTATTTATATTGAAAGTTAAAGGCTCAAACTCTTTATAGTCAAAACTAACTTGCTTGTCAAAATAGTTATAGACCGGGGTGTCATAAGTAGAATCGAAAACCGGTCGGGAAGACTGGATTTGCAACGTTGCGGTAAAAACATTTCCATCATACTGACTAACAACCAACGTCATATTACAATCTATCCGTTCTTGGTTCTTATATTCCTTATCTGTCCATTTGGTGTTGACTACAAATTCCCGCAATTGGGTCTCCAAAGTACGAAAAACTTGCGCGTTTGGCTCTCCAGTTTGCGCGGCATCAATTGAAATCGTACAGTTAAGCTCTTGAGATTTTACTGAAAGTACCGAAACGGCACATAATAATAAAAGTATAATTTTACGCATGGATCTGATCTATAATATATTCTAAAATATCTTTTGCTACTTCTTTTTTAGGTTTAACAGGAAAAGGAATCACTTTATTGTCTTTCGATATTAAAGTAATTTTATTGGTGTCTGTTTTAAAGCCAGCACCTTTGTCCCGAAGCGAATTTAACACAATTAAATCTAAATTCTTTTTTTTGAGTTTCAATTTTGCATTTTCTTCCTCGTTTTGAGTTTCCAAAGCAAAACCTACCAAGAATTGATTCTTTTTTATTTTACCCAAGGAATGTAAAATATCTTTTGTTTTAGTCAGCTGAAGAGTTAAATCTTCCTCCTTCTTTTTAATTTTTTCAGGAGCAGTTTCTGCAGGGCGATAATCTGCCACAGCAGCACTTAAAATTGCAATATTGCTCTTCTCAAAATATTCATGAGCTGCCAAATACATTTCTTCTGCAGAAACAACCGATATAAGCTCTATTGAATCATTATTGAGTTTCAAATTCACTGGACCCGAAACCAAAACTACATTAGCTCCGAGTTCTGCAGCAACCTCCGCAAGTGCGAAGCCCATTTTTCCACTGGAATGATTACCTATAAAGCGAACAGGGTCGATAGCTTCATACGTTGGGCCAGCAGTAATTAAGATTTTCATTCCGCGCAACGGAAGACTTTCAAGGATGTCCCGTTCTAAGAAAGAAACGATCTCCTCAGGTTCGGCCATTCTTCCCTTCCCTACTAGACCACTCGCTAATTCGCCGAAAGCAGCAGGAATTTGAATATTTCCGAAGCTGTTCAATTTTTCAAAAACCTGTTCAGTAGTAGGATGTTGATACATATCCAGATCCATTGCTGGAGCGTAGTAAACAGGGCATTTGGACGAAAGGTAGCACGCGAGCAAAAGATTGTCGCAACCTCCATTAGCCATTTTCGAAAGCGTATTAGCTGTTGCGGGGGCTATCAAAAATAAATCAGCCCAAAGGGCCAACTCAACGTGGTTATTCCATTTGGGCTCTTTAAAGCTTGTTGGATCGTTTTCTTCAGTGAAAGAAGAAAAGACTTCATTTTTTGAAAGTGCAGAAAGGGTTAGTGGAGTAACGAAATCCTTAGCAGATTCTGTCATCACAACTTTTACATTGGCGCCCTTCTTCACTAACAGTCTAACTAAAAAAGCTGCTTTGTATGCGGCAATCCCGCCAGTAACGCCAAGCAAGATATTTTTTCCGTTCAAAACAGACATGTTTCAGTTATTAGTTATCAGTTGTCAAGAATTAACAAAATCTCCAAATCCCTCTTAAAAGCAAGGAACTAGTCCTCTACTACTTCGTCTGCAGTGTTTCTGTAGTAGATTTTGTTTTCCAACCATTCTTGAACTGCCAAAGCATGTGGTTTTGGAAGTCTTTCATAAAATTTTGAAACCTCTATTTGTTCTTTGTTTTCAAAAATCTCTTCCAAACTATCGTTATAAGTCGCGAACTCATCAAGTTTCTCAAGAAGTTCTTTCTTGATATCACCATTTATTTGTGCAGCTCTCTTTGAAATAATAGCGATAGCCTCATAAATATTGTTGGTTGGTGCATCAATCAAGTTCTTGTCAAGAGTAACGGTATTGACGGGTGCTTCTGAATTTTTAATATCCATAGTAAAATTAATTAAATAGTGGGTTCTGTTTCTGTGATAACAATACGACTCTCCAAGTCCTGATAAATTGCGTCAGCTTTTGGGGCCAAATCGGTATCCTTATAATACTTCATGAAATTCTTATAGTATCCCTTGGCAGTAATCAAACGTTCTTGGACTAACATTGGAATGCTGTTAACGGCTAATTTATAAGCAGATTCAAGCCTTCCGTAAAAAGCATCTTTTCTATATATCGAGCCAGGATTATCAGTTATAAAATTATCAAATGACTCTATGGCCGCTTTATAATCTTCGACACGCAGATACTGCTTGGCAGTTTCGAATTCTTTCTTTTCTAGTTTGTGTCTCAATTCTGCTACAAGCTCATTTGCTTCTATTCTTTTATCAGAATTGGGATAAGAATTTATGTACTCTTGAAGTTTCTCAAGTGCTTTATCGGTATCTTTTTGATCCAATGAAAACCTTGGAGAAAGCTGATAAAAGCTTTTTGCAGATTTAAACGCTGCTATTTCGATGCTATCACTTTGCGGATATGCTTGCGTAAAACGTTCAAACTGATATCCCGCCATGTAATAATCCTCAAGATTATAATAGGTATTGGCATAGATAAACATTAGTTTTTCTCCCTGAGGCTTTCCTCTATAAGATGGAACAATCTGCTCCATAAGCTTTAGGCTTTTTCTGAATTTGCCTTTCTTGTAAAGCGAATCTGCAAAAGCGTATTTTTTACCCATATCATCCTTACGAAGAACCTTTTGGTATTCGCTACAAGATGACAAAAGAACAGTAAGACAAAGTGTTATAAAGAGTGGTAATCGCATGGGCTTAAAAAACATCGTGCAAAAATAAGGAATTAAACATGATTGAACAAACTTATTATTCGGCTAAAATATTGCGTGAAAGGCTATAATTTGCAAGCCTTTTGAAATATTTAACGCAGTGGGGAAAAGTATTAGCTCAGAAATTTTTGATGAAAGAATCTATTTTGCTTCTCAAACCATCGCTAATCATAACCAGCGGAAGCCGTACCGTATCCCCGCAAATTCCCAAAGATTTAAAAACGGCCTTAATTCCTGCAGGATTTCCTTCAGCAAAAATATAATCGATTGCAGGGGATAATCTATAGTGGATTTTATAAGCTTCTTCTGCTTTTTTATCTAAGCCTAATTTGACCATTTTTGAAAATTCCTTTGGAAAACCTTCACCGATAACTGAGATTACTCCCGCTCCACCCGCAAGAACCATTGGCAAAGTAATCATATCGTCTCCTGAGATAATCAGGAAATCTTTTGGACATCCTGAGATCAAGCGCATCGCTTGAACGATATCGCCTGCAGCTTCTTTAATCGCTACAATCTTATCGAAGTCGTTCGCTAAGCGAATCACTGTTTCAGGTAGCACATTTGAGGCTGTCCTTCCAGGTACATTATACAGAATTACGGGTAGTGGTGCAGCTTTAGCTATGGCCGCAAAATGCTGATAAATACCCTCCTGAGTAGGCTTGTTGTAATAAGGCGAAACTGAAAGAATTGCAGTAAAGGCCGAAAGATCTCGAGTCTTCATCTCTTCAATAACTTCCTGAGTGTTATTTCCTCCGATGCCCAAAACCAGGGGTAATCTTCCATTGTTTGTGGAAACTATAGTATCAATCACCAACTGCTTTTCTTCTTTTGAAAGTGTTGCAGTCTCGGCAGTTGTCCCTAAAGCAACTAAGTAGTTTATGCCATTTTCAATATTATAATTCACAACCTTTTTAAGCCCTTCTACATCTACTGAAAAATCACTTTTAAAAGGAGTTATCAATGCTACGCCGGTTCCAATTAATTCTTTCATTTTATTTATTTTATTTGATATTGTTGATGCTATGAATTTTTCAAATCTTATTTAGAATTTTCAAATATTTTTTCACTTCACTTTTAAAGGAGCTTGGGTTATGTAGATCAACCGTGAGCAATAAATCGAACAGTCGCTCGTCTACTCCCGTGAATCCTATTTTGAATTTCGCTGCGCTTTGGGCTACCATCGCACTTAAAAATTCGTGTTTTTCTTTGAAATAACCAATTAGCACATCAAACGGAAAGTCCAAAAACTCCTGGGCGTTCTGACTGTGTATTTCCCCTCGCCAAGTAAATTCCTTATTCGTTATCTGGTTCTGTCTAAGCGATGGGATTTTACGACGTGTTTCTACGAAAGTAAAGAGTTTTATATCCTTTTGCAGCAAACCGAGTTCCTTTCCAAAATCAAAAAGCATTTCAAAATCATTAAAAACATTTTCATCAATTAAAAAGCCTAAATACTTTAACGGCGAGTTTCGCTGCGTAATATCACGCTCCGTCAGTTTTTTTTCAGTGTGTTTTTTTAACGAGATATGTTTTACTTTTTTCAACATTTTAATGTAAATTTTTTACTCTTCAAAAATATGATTATTCACATCTTAATCACTTTTAATTATGAAATCATTTTCAGAAAGTCATCTTCTGAAATAATTGTCACTCCAAGACCTTCAGCTTTTGTTTTCTTACTTGGCCCCATATTATCCCCAGCTACCACATAGTTGGTCTTAGACGAAATAGAACTGGAAATCTTGCCACCGTTATCTTCAATTAGCTTTTTAAGCTCATCTCTGGAAACTTTTGTGAAAACACCGGAAACTACGAAGGTATTTCCACTTAAAGCTTCGGTTTGATTGGCTAGTTTCTCTGCCGAAAT
The DNA here is from genome assembly GCA_034675805.1 of Aequorivita sp. Lineage (GTDB taxonomy): Bacteria > Bacteroidota > Bacteroidia > Flavobacteriales > Flavobacteriaceae > Aequorivita. Next base: position 885,724 of record JAUCCX010000001.1, read on the forward strand.
TTCAAGTTGGACGCCATAGCTTTTTAAACGTTCCATAATCGCAATATTTTCTTCGGAAGTGAAAAAAGAAACTACACTTTGACCTATCCGCTCTCCTATTTCATCAACAGTCACCAATTCTTCCTCAGTCGCATTTCGCAAGGCATCAATTGTTTTATAATGTTTTGCCAGTTTTTTGGCCACTGTTTCTCCAACATATCGAATTCCCAGTCCGAATAGCACCCTCTCAAAAGGAATTTGCTTTGATGCTTTAATACCGTTTATTATATTCTCAGCACTTTTCTGCGCCATTCGTTCTAAAGGAATTATCTGTTCTTCTTTCAGTAGATATAAATCGGCATAGTTGTTTATTAATCCGTTATTTACCAGAAGCGTAACGGTCTCACCTCCCAACCCTTCAATATCCATGGCTTTTCGAGAAATGAAATGCTGGATGCGGCCTATAATTTGTGGTTGACAGCCTTCGGCGTTTGGGCAATAATGCTGGGCTTCTCCTTCGGTTCTGACCAAGGTCGTGCCACATTCGGGACATTCCCTAATGTATTCTGTAGGATTGGTATTTGGATTACGTTTTATAAAATCAACCCCAATTATCTTTGGGATTATCTCGCCTCCCTTTTCAACAAAAACGGTGTCGCCTTCGCGAATATCAAGCTTTTCAATTTGATCTGCATTGTGCAGAGAAGCTCGTTTTACTATAGTTCCCGCCAATTCCACAGGTTCTAAGTTTGCAACTGGAGTAATTGCCCCTGTTCTTCCTACTTGATATGTGATTTTGTTTAGCACGGTAGAAACTTGTTCAGCCTTAAACTTAAAAGCCATTGCCCATCGTGGTGATTTGGCCGTATAGCCAAGTTCTTCCTGTTGCTGAAGATCGTTCACCTTCACCACTACTCCATCCGTTTCATAAGGTAGTTCGTGACGGTGTATATCCCAATAATTCACAAACTCTAAAACCTCTTCTAGGTTTTTAGCTAATTTTGCAGCTTCGGGAACTTTAAACCCCCATTTACGAGCCTTTTCAAGGCTTTCAAATTGTGTTTTTATTGGTAATCTCTCACCTTGCAGGCTATAAAGTAAACAGTCCAATGGACGTCTAGCCACCTCAGCACTATCTTGCAGTTTTAAACTGCCAGAAGCTGTATTTCTAGGGTTTCGATAAGGCTCTTCACCCAACTCCACCCTTTCCGCATTCATTCTTGCAAAACCTTCAAATGGAAGAACAATCTCACCACGAATATCAAAAAGTGGGGGATAATCACCTTTCAATTGTAAAGGTATGGAACGGATGGTTTTTACATTAGCAGTAATATCATCACCTTGAAAACCATCACCGCGGGTGACTGCTTTTTCCAGAGTGCCATTTTCATAGGTTAAACTTATTGAAGCTCCATCATATTTTAGTTCGCAGGTGAATTCCACTTTACCATCGACCATTTTTTCAATTCGTTTTTCCCAATCTTCAAGATCTTCTTTTGAATACGAATTTTCCAGAGAATACATTCTGTAATTATGTGGAACAGTTTCAAAATTCTTGGTGATTTCTCCTCCAACCCGAAGGGTGGGGGAATTGGCATCATAAAACTCGGGGTAGGCCTTTTCTAGGTCTTGAAGTTGCTTTAATTTTTGATCAAACTCAAAGTCAGAAATGGTTGCATTATCTAGTACGTAATATTTATAATTATGATCACGGAGTTCGTTCCGCAGGGATGTGATTTGCTGTTCAATTTTCATAGAACAAATATAAAATATTAAACCTCACAGGTCTCCGAGAGCTGTGAGGTTTTTTGAAATTTATAAAATAATTTAAAAATTAATCGTCCAAAAAGATGTTGCGAACCAAGGCGGCGCAGAGTCCTCCAGCAATTGGAGCAACAATGAAAAGCCAAAGTTGCTGTAATGCCATTCCACCAGCAAATAGAGCTGGACCCAAACTACGGGCTGGGTTCACGGATGTTCCTGTAATAGGGATGACGACCATGTGAATTAATGCCAAGGAAATACCAATCGCAAGTCCTGCCATCATTGGTGAGGTGTGTTTTGAAGCAGTGGCTCCAAAGATTACAATTAAAAAAAGAAACGTGAAGGCAAATTCTGCTATTAAGGCAGATTTCATATCATATTCACCCAGATAGCCAGGCCCCCAACCATTGGCACCCAAGCCCCATTCGGGCATTGCGAAACCTGCGCTTCCCGTAGCCAGAACATATAGCAGGCCTGCAGCAGCAATGGCGCCAATACACTGCGAAATAACATAGCCAACGGTGTCTTTGGCAGAGAGTTTACCAGCGGCCAGCATAGCTATTGAAATTGCAGGATTAATGTGACAGCCAGAAATTGGGCCAATGGTATAAACCATTACCAAAACCGAGAAACCAAAGGCAAGAGCAATACCCAACAAACCAATTCCAGCGGGACCAGAATGAGTTACGCTAGCAATTGTTGCGGCTCCACAGCCAAATAAAACCAAGGCAAAGGTACCGAGTCCCTCGGCAAAATACTTTTTTGAAGAATTCATATTCACATAATTTAAGAGGTTAGAAAACCTAAATTTAGGAAAATGAATGAAATAAATTACAATTGTTAAAAATGAATTCCAAAATGTGGATAAAATATTAGGTTCTGTCAGAATTTAGCCACTTGGGCACATCAGGTCTTTTGAAATCCTCCATCTTCTTCAGAAGATTTATTGGATTGGAATCTACCAAAAGAAGGCTATAATTATCAATAGAAAGAAAGCCTTTTCGAACCATTGTTTCCAGCATTTTTATAAGATCATTATAGAATCCATTGACGTTTAAAAGTCCAATTGGTTTTTGATGAAGCCCGAGTTGGAGCCAAGTTATAATCTCAAAAAGTTCTTCCAAGGTACCCATTCCACCAGGTAGAGCGATAAAACCATCACTTTCTTCATGCATTTTTAACTTGCGCTCGTGCATGTTTTTAGTCGTAATTAATTCGGTAAGACCGAGATGCACCACTTCTTTCTTTTTGAGAAAATTTGGAATGATCCCTACAACCTTTCCGTTATTGTCCAGAACACTTTTTGCAATTTTCCCCATCACTCCTATTTTCGCAGCGCCATAGACCAAAGTGATATTCCGCTCCGCGAAAATTTCCCCTAGTTTCTTAGCGGCATCGGTTATTGCTAAATCGTTGCCCTCGCTGCTACCGCAGAAAACGCATATTTTCTCAAGATTACTCATTTCTCTGTGTTACTCTTCAACTCTCTGTGAAACTCTGTTTTATAGCTTCTGGACAGAGCTACACAAAGGGAGCACAGAGCTTCGTGGAGATTTATTTAGTACATTTCAACATTCTGGATTTTCCGAAAATGTCCTTTTTCAGTTCTATATTTTGAAATCCCTCAGTCTTTAAAAGCGAAAACATATCATCTGCAAGGTACTCATTAATCTCGAAAAATAGTTTTCCCGAAGGCTTTAAATAATCCTTGGCCAATAGAGAAATTACTCGATAAAACAAAAGTGGATCCTCATCACTAACAAACAATGCAGATTCTGGTTCATATTTTAAAACGTTTTGCTGCATCAGGCTTTTTTCCAATTCTCGAACATAAGGTGGATTAGAAACTATTACATCATAGCGCTGAGGAAGTGTTTTTATCTTTAAAATATCGGCTTGAAAGAAGTTCACTTTTACCTTATTTATCAAGGCGTTTTCTTTAGCCATTTTCAATGCTTCTTCGGAAATATCCAATGCTGATATATTCGCTTTTGAAATATTTTTCGCCAATGAAATAGCTATACAACCGGACCCTGTACCCACATCTAAAATAGTTATGAGTGGTGAGTTATGAGTTATGAGCATCTGATCGGAAATAATAAAATCAACCAATTCTTCAGTTTCGGGACGGGGAATAAGGGTGTATTGGTTTACTTTAAAAGGTAGGCCGCAAAATTCAGTATCACCTATAATATATTGAATAGGCTCACTATTTTTTAGCCGAACTATTGTAGATTCAAATTTTTCGAAATCTTCTTTCAAAATTTCAAGTTGCGGATTTAAAGCAATTTCAGTTCGGGAAAGCTTAAGATATTTTTCAGAAAGAATATTGAAAAACGATTGCACTTCCTCTAATGGATATAGTTCAGAAAGAGCAATTCTAAAATGATTTTTTAGTTCTGAGATTTTCATTGAAAGGAAATCGAATGTGAAATTGAAATAAAGACTCTATAGGTTGTTTTGAAATTTACATGCGTTTCAACATTTGTACTGGGCAGGAATAATGTCCAGTATTGCCCATTGGACCTTCAATATATTCAAATCCCGATTGTTTGTAAAGTTTTTGGGCTTGGATCATGTATTCCATTGTTTCAAGATATACTTCTTCATATCCATACTCTCGAGCCTTCGCCAAACAAAACTGCATCATTTGCGCGCCAATTCCTTTTCCGCGAGCTTCCGAAAGAAAATACATTTTTTGAAGTTCGCAGACCTTGCCTTCAAAATTGTCAAGTTGTGCCACACCAGCTCCGCCAATTATTTTATGGTGTTGTTCAACCACAAAATAAGCCGACTTTGGTTTTTGATAGTTTTCATACATAGAATCCAAAGCTTCATCCGCATAGGCAGTTCCAACTTTGGGTACGCAGAGATCTTCCAATACACTGCGTATCACTTTAGCGATTTGTGGATTATCTTTCTTTTCAATAAGGCGAATTATTGGCGTGTTCATCTGATTAAATCCTCGTATTTTTACGCGGTGAAGTTACATGAAAAATATATGTCGCGATGTATCCAACTAGCCAAAAATGGATTTGGAACTACCTATCCAAATCCGTTGGTGGGTAGCGTGATTGTTCAGAACGACCACATAATTGGGGAAGGCTGGCATTACAAGACAGGAGAGCCACACGCTGAAGTAAATGCCATTGCAAGCGTGCTTGATCCTAATTCACTCAGAAAAGCAACAATCTACGTAAGTCTGGAACCATGCAGTCATTATGGAAAAACCCCACCATGTGCCGATTTGATTATTGAAAGCGGAATTAAAAAAGTAGTAATCGGCAGTACCGACCCCAATCCGAAAGTCACAGGAAGAGGAATTAAAAAATTAATGGAAGCGGGATGTGATGTGGTTGTTGGTGCTTTGGAAAAAGAATGCGATGAATTAAATAAACGTTTCTTTACTTTCCACCAAAAAAAGAGACCTTATATCATTCTGAAATGGGCACAAACTTCCGACGGATTTATCTCCCCGAAGAACGAGACACGAAAGGAACAAAAACCCGTATGGATTACAAATGAATATTCGCGCCAATTAGCACATAAAATGCGTGCAGAGGAAGCTGCTATTCTGGTTGGAACCAATACAGCGCTCCAAGACAACCCATCGCTTACAGTTCGAGATTGGTCGGGAAACAATCCCGTTCGACTTGTTATTGATAAAAATCTTAAAATTCCAGCAGATTATTCCCTTCTTAATGGACAAACAAGAACCATTGTATTTAACGAAAGGGAATCTTCAGAAAAAGGAAAGACTACATTTCTGAAAGTTGATTTTTCGGATGGAATTATTCCTCAAATTGTCAGTATAATTTACAAAGAAGGACTGCAATCGATCATCATTGAAGGCGGTGCACAAACACTTCAGTCATTTATCGATATAAACATGTGGGATGAAGCCTCAGTATTTTCGGGAAAGACTTCTTTTGGCGAAGGGGTAAAAGCACCGAGTTTCCATGGGTATTTGGTTTACGAAGAAAAAATAAAAGATGACAGTTTAAAAATTTTTAAAAACCTGAATTCGTGATAACTCTGGAAAGGTTTTAGGATGCTGGATGCTCAAAATCAAAAAAAACATATTTGGAAATAGAAAAAGACACGTATAAAACATTAGCGGAACCATCTGAGGAAACTCTTTTTAAAGAAAAAGGGAGCAAATTTTTTGGCTATGCTTTTCCCGTGACTTCAGAGGACCAAGTAAAAGAACATATTGAAGACCTCAAAAAGCAGCATCACAGTGCTCGCCACTGGTGTTATGCTTGGCAATTGGGAAAGAGTTACGAACACTATCGTGCTAATGACGATGGCGAACCCTCGAACAGCGCCGGTATGCCCATCTATGGTCAATTGCAATCTTTTGACGTTACTAATGTTCTAGTAGTTGTAGTTCGATATTTCGGTGGCACTAAACTCGGAGTTGGCGGCTTGATCCAAGCTTATAAAACTTCAGCACAAATGGCATTGGAAGCTTCAAAAATCGTTCAAAGAACAATTGATGAAACTTTCATCTTAAAATTTGATTACCCCGAAATGAATGTTGTTATGCGGATCATTAACGATGAAGATATTTCTATAGTCAATAGAAGAATGGAACTAAAATGTGAGTTTGAAATTTCAGTCCGTAAAAATGAAGCAGAGCGGATCTTTGAAATATTTGAAAACACCTACAAGGTTTTAATAAATAGAACCTAAGATTAGTTATTCTTCCTTTAATTTTTCTAACAAATAGTCTGGGGCCTTCATCAATTTTTTTGTAGTACTGTTGATAAAAACCAAAATAGTGGTTGCCGTAGCCAAAAGTTGTTTGGATTCATTATAAATTTCATAGTAAAATTCAATTTTTACTGTTGGCATTTTCTTTAATGTAGTTTTCACTGTTAACAAGTCATCATAGGCCGCTGGAAGCTTGTAATCTATACTAAAATGTACCACAGGAAGTTGTACATTATTAGCTTCCATCCATTTATAGCTAAAACCAAGTTCGCGAAGCCATTCAGTGCGTCCCTGTTCTAGGTATTGGGCATAGTTACCGTAATAGACGATGCCCATTTGGTCTGTTTCGCCGTAGCGAACTCTTATATTTGTAAGTGTATTCTTCAAAATTTTATAGTGTTTAAAGAAAGTTTTTTTGTAGTTTTATCGAAAGGGAAGTATGGCGAAAAAAAACTAATATTTCAACCCCAAACTGGTTTTTTTTATAACTTTTTTGTTCACATATTTGCACTGTTAAGAAATAGCTCGGAAATACTCCATCCCCTATTTTTTGGCCGCACCTTTTTAATTATATAAAACAGAATTTTTAACTATGAGCAAAACTGCAGAAACAGTTTGGAACAATTGTTTGGCCTTCATCGAAGATAATATTACTTCGCAAGCGTACAAAACTTGGTTCGAGCCTATTAAGGCAGTTAAATTAACTGACAATGCTCTTAGCATTCAAGTTCCGAGTAAATTTTTTTACGAATGGCTTGAGGAACACTACGTTAAGATTTTAAAAGTAGCTCTAACTAAAGAGTTAGGCACTTCTGCCAAATTGGTTTACATCATCAAGATGGAGAACACCTACGGCAACAAACAACCTTTCACAGAGAAAATACCAAGTGCCAACCGAAGCAATTTGCGATCACAAGAGGTGGACGTTCCATTGAAAAACAAAAGTCCAGAACTGAGAAACCCTTTTGTTATTCCAGGTATTCGCAATGTGAAAATTGAATCTCAACTCAACCCTAATTACAATTTCGAAAATTTCCTTGAAGGCGAATCAAACCGTTTGGCTCGTTCGGCAGGTTTGGCGGTCGCTAATAAGCCCGGAGGAACTTCATTCAATCCATTACTCATTTTTGGTGGTGTTGGTTTAGGGAAAACACATTTGGGTCACGCAATTGGCGTTGACATAAAAGATAAATACCCGGAAAAAACTGTATTGTATATTTCTGCGGAAAAATTCACACAACAGTATATTGAATCCGTAAAGAAGAATAATCGTAACGATTTTATTCACTTCTATCAAATTATAGATGTGTTGATTGTAGATGACATTCAATTACTATCCGGCAAAGCTGGAACACAAGACGTTTTCTTCCATATATTCAATCATTTGCACCAGAATGGCAAGCAAGTTATTTTAACTAGCGACAAAGCTCCGGTTGATATGATAGATATCGAGCAACGTTTACTTTCCCGTTTTAAATGGGGTCTTTCTGCGGAATTAAATCATCCAGATTACGATACGCGTGTTGCTATCATTAAAAATAAACTCTACCGAGATGGTGTTGAAATGCCAGACGATATTGTGGAGTTTTTGGCTAACAATATAAAAACAAATATTCGCGAGTTGGAAGGTGCTATAATTTCATTAATTGCCCACTCCTCTTTCAATAAAAAGGAAATAACAATAGAACTTGCCCGCAAGATTGTAGATAATTATGTGAAACACACAAAACGTGAAGTTTCCATAGATTATATTCAAAAAGTGGTTAGTGATTACTTCCAGATGGACGTGGATACCTTACAATCAAAAACCCGTAAACGGCATATTGTTCAAGCCCGCCAATTAGCAATGTTTTTTGCAAAGAAATTAACAAAGGCTTCCCTTGCCTCTATCGGTTCGCAAATTGGTCAACGAGATCACGCAACGGTACTTCACGCTTGTAAGACTGTTGACAATCTTTCAACAACTGACAAGCAATTCCGTAAGTACGTGGAAGATCTTAATAAAAAGCTAACGCTTTAATTTAAGTTTATACTTAGCAGTAGCAGTTGGCAGTGGTTCACAGTGTTTGACAGTTTCTAATAATTTTATAATTTTGATATTACTTCTTAAGTCATAAGCTTAAAAAGCCCTTAGTTTCAGGTTTAGAGTTGCAGGTTTTTAATAACCTCATAACTTTGCAGTTTAATCACATTTAATTCCAAACGTTTTGCAACAGTACAAAATTCTTATGGTTTGTCTTGGCAATATATGTCGATCGCCATTGGCAGAAGGTATTTTAAAATCAAAAATAGACACTTCAAAAGTAATGGTGGATTCTGCCGGGACGGGACATTGGCACGTAGGCCAAGAACCTGACAATCGCAGTATAGCCATTGGCAATAAGTACAATATCGATATAACAGATCAACGGGGAAGACAATTCAGTACAAAGGATTTCAAAGATTTCGATTTGATCTACGTAATGGATAATTCCAACAAAGAAAACGTATTGGCCTTAGCAGAGAACGATTCACATAGAGGAAAAGTGAAGCTTATTCTAGATGAGATTTTCCCAGGGGAAAATGTGGATGTTCCAGACCCATATTTTGGAGGAGATTTAGGATTCGAGAATGTTTTTAAAATGCTTGATGAAGCCTGCGAAATAATTGCCAAGAGATTTTAACTGATATATTCGGCTCATTTTGTTACATTTAGTAAACTCTAAAAAATGGCCATGAAAGAATATCTATTGTTTGCAACATTACTATTTAGTTTTAACCTTTACTCTCAGATTGATATTACTTTGTATGCCGATGGTTTTGATAAACCATTATTTGTAACCAATGACAACGTATCCAATAATAGCGAATATAGATTATATGTTGTTGAACAGGGAGGGGTTATAAAAGTTCTATCAAACGGAACCACACTTCCAAATCCGTTCCTGGACATTTCTGGTGAAGTTTCCAATGGTAACGAACAAGGTCTTCTTGGGCTTGTTTTTCATCCAGATTATGAAAATAACGGTTTTTTATATGTAAATTATACCAAACCTAATGGCAATACTCAAGTTTCAAGATTTTCTGTAGATCCAACAAACCCATATTTAGCAGATCCAACTTCCGAGTTACCAATTATTGGCTATTCACAACCCCAAGCAAATCACAATGGTGGTCATTTGGCCTTTGGCCCTGATGGCTATCTGTATATTTCTTCGGGGGATGGCGGCGGCGGCGGCGATCCTGACAATAATGCCCAAAATATTAATCTATTACTTGGTAAATTGCTGCGAATAGACATTGATAATCCATCTGGGGGTAATAATTATGGTATTCCAGCAGATAATCCTTTTGTTGGCAATCCAGATGCCAGAGAAGAAATATGGGCTTATGGATTGAGAAATCCTTGGCGCTTTTCTTTTGATCTTCAAGACAACAATTTGTGGATAGGAGATGTGGGGCAAGCTAATTTGGAGGAAATTAATAAAGCTATCGTAACTGAAGCAGGGCTAAATTATGGATGGCGATGCTATGAAGGCTCTCAACCTTATAATACTCAAAATTGTCCTCCCCAATCTGAATTAACTTTTCCTATTGCAGAATACAACCATAATAATGGAAATTGCTCAATTACCGGTGGCTATGTTTACAGAGGGCTTGCACATTCCCATGTAATTGGTGGACATTACTTTTATGCAGATTATTGCAGCGGAAAGATTGCACAAATCGATAAAAATGGACAATTGATGGGAGAAAATTATTTTCCTGGGAAAAATTGGGTGTCTTTTGGAGAAGATCGAGACAAGGAACTGTATTTGGTGGACATGGCTGGCGGTGGTATTTATTCTTTGTACAGCATATTGTCTATTCAGGACAATTCATTTGAAAATTCACTTCTTATGTTCCCAAATCCTTCATCGGAGAAGATAATTTTCAGATTAAAGGATGATGTGTTTAATAATATCAATATTTTTGATATTAGAGCAGAGTTAATTTATTGCATAGAAAATATTTCCAGCGATGAACAGACCATTTTAATTTCAAACTTTGCAACCGGTATTTATTTCGTTAAAATCACTTCTGAAAAAGGAAATTCGATTGTAAAGAAATTAATTGTTATATAATCTACTAGATGACTACAAAAAAAGGTAATTTATATTTAATCCCTTGTCCCTTGGGAGATATTCAACCCATAGAAGTTCTTCCTCAGTCAGTAAAAAGAACAATCGAAAAAATAGACCACTATATCGTTGAGCATGAAAAAGACGCCCGACGCTTTATAAAAAATATCGTTCCCGAGAAAGAACAGTCTTCTTTAAAAATTCAAGAAATAAATAAATTCACTCAGCCTGAAGAAATTTCACCGATGCTAAATCCTTGTTTAGAAGGTTTTGATGTAGGTGTTATTAGCGATGCCGGTTGTCCTGGAATTGCCGATCCTGGTGCTCGGGCAGTTCATTACGCACACCAGAAAGGAATAAAAGTAATTCCCTTAGTTGGTCCGTCCTCTATTCTACTTGCGATGATGGCAAGTGGCTTTAATGGCCAAAATTTTGCCTTTAACGGCTATTTGCCGATAGATAAAGGAGAGCGAAAGTCTGAATTAAAACGCTTGGAAAAGCTTTCAAAAGATTTTGACCAATCCCAACTCTTTATCGAAACTCCTTACCGAAACAATCAAATGCTACAAAGTTTGACGGAAAACCTCAGCGCGCAAACCAGAATCTGCGTGGCCTGTGACCTAACACTCTCTTCAGAATATATTAAAACGGCCTCTGTAGAATTATGGAAAAAAATAAAGGTGGACCTTCATAAAAGACCCACCTTATTTATTATTCAAGGATAATTTTTTTTTAAATCACCCGTGGTTTCTTATTAGGCACGATGTGCGAAGTATCATAGCCAGAAAATTTTCTTAAATAATATCGAATTGAGGCCCCATTAGCATCTTCAAATCCATTCTCACCTCCACTTCTTAGAAACTTTTTTACATTTCCAGCACCTGCAAGATGTGCTGCGGCCAAGATTCCTGATTCGGTCACTTTTACACCGCCAATTGTCTTTCCGGCATAACGTTTTATGTCATTACGAAGAACCCATTTATTAAGTGATGTATATGCCAAGAAAGCTGCTTCTTGTTGCTTGGTATCGTATAAAAAATTATCGGTATTCTTAAAACCCATCATTCTAAGGGTTGCTCTTGAAAACTGATATTTACCCATATATCCATAATCATTTACGATATGGTAATTTCCTCTTGATTCTTTAAAACCAAGAGCTTCTTTAAACCCTACATAGGATTTCCCCAAAAACAAATAAAATTTTGGAGTTACAGGAGCCATTAATGGAATAAATTCGGCCTCTGTTGGTACATCAAAGTTTAACTCCAATCCTTCTGTGCTAAACGCAGAAAAATCATAGTCATCTTTTGAAATGAAACCTGTCCCTACTATTACGGTAACAACAAGTAATACTGCAATTAGATATATTCTTTTTTTCATTAAGTTTAAAATTCGGGAATATTACTATTCCTTCGTTTAAGCGCGCAAATATACGGAATTTTTTAAAAATCTGATTTATAGCCTGTTAAATAAATATTAAATAAAAAGATCGGGCTTTTCAACCTTGTCTTTTCAATATTTACAATGTGGCTCTGGCGTTGTTATCCGGGAGTATTTGGGAAATATCAAGCGCAATACAGAAACTCACATATATCTCGCAATGCTAATTGATTCAAAAGTTTACCTCTTCAAACCCTGAGTATTTACCCAGCGAACATATTCGGCTTTGTTAACGTTGTGCTGCGCTAAGTTTTTGGCAAATTTGTGGTACCCAAAATTGGTGACATCTGCTACGAAATAATAATAATCGTGCCTTTCTGGATTGAGAACGGCATCAATAGAAGAGATATCTGGCATAGTTATAGGTCCTGGAGGAACACCGGCATATTTATATGTATTATAAGGAGAATCCAACTCTAAATCGGCGTAAAGAACTCTTTTTATAATCTGGTTATAATCTCCACTTTCACGTTTTAAGGCATAAATAACAGTTGGATCTGCCTGCAAAAGCATTCCTACCTTTAATCTATTGTAATAAACACCTGCAACCCTGGGACGCTCATCCACCTTCGCTGTTTCTTTTTGGATAATTGCCGCCAATGCCATTACTTGATTCTTAGATAAATTCAAGTTCTTAGCCTTTTCAACTCTCGAAGCATTCCAAAAACGCTCGTATTCTGTTTTCATCCTACTTCGGAAGGTTTCGGCAGAACTATTCCAATAAAATTCATAAGTGTTTGGAATATACATTGACAACGCGGTTTCTTGACTTAAACCAACTTCCTTCAAGAATTGAGGCTCCCTCATAGCTTCTATTAGCGAGAGACTGTCTGCTTCAATCTGTCGAGAAATATGTCCTGCAAGATCTTCCAAACGTTCTTGGTTATTGAATTTAATATTAATCGGGATATTTCTGCTCCGCAACGTATTGACAATGTCGTTGTTCGTCATTCCCTTAGTGATTATAAAATGCCCCGGTTTAATATTATAAGTATATTTCTTTTGGTTGGCAACTGCGTAAAAAGATTCAGTGTCTTTTAAAAGTGGCTCAAGTTCATCAATTACATCCGTAATTATTGCATCAGTAGGAATGTAAACATGTGCTTCATTATTATTAAAAGCTGTGTTTCCAGAAAATGCTGTTTTATATACGTAATAGGCAAAAAAGCCCATAGCGATGGCGCCAAGCAGAACGACAATCAGCAATATTTTTTTTATATACATTTTTTATAGAGATGAGTTCAGACCTACATATTGGCAGACAGGATTATGAATTTTGAATTAATTGATACAAATACTCACTTTTATAGTTGCCGTCTGAAAAGATCCAATCTTTTTTGACTCCGCTTCTTTCAAAACCTGCATTCTCAAATAATTTGACGCTTCCCAGATTTCCTTCAGTAATTGACGCAAATATTTGATGAACATTCAAATTCTTAAATGCATACTTACAAACAAGCTGCAAGGCTTCAGTTGCAAAGCCTTTTCTTTTATCTTCATCTGAAAAAATTACAATCCCTACTCCAACTCGTTGGTGCTTCGGTTCAAAATCGAATAGATCTATGAAACCTATTTGTGCCTCATTTTCACTTCTGCAAATCACAAGACGTAATTGCTTTACCTCATAAATATCATGATGGCTATTATCTAGGTATTGCTGTAGAATATATCTTGAATAGGGGCTTGTAGTGGTACTTACTTCCCAAAGAGTCTCATCATTTTCAAGATTATATAGAAAATCGATGTCTTCTGGTTCCAGAGCCCGGAGAAATATATTGTTTCCTTTTAATGTCATAATTTCCATTTTCCTTTAAAAACCTGTATTGCCGGTCCCTCCAAATATACATTTTTGTAGCTGGCACCCTCTTTTTCAAAACGCACTTGTAATTGCCCACCTGGTGTTTTTAGGGCTATTATATTTTTGGAAGTTTTAGCCGTTTCAAACATTGCAAGAGCTACGGCAGTCACACCAGTCCCGCACGAAAGAGTTTCATCCTCCACTCCTCTTTCATAAGTTCGGACTGAAAAAACAGCTTCGTCATTCTGTTCTACAAAATTTACATTCGCCCCCTCTTTTCCGTAGATAGAATTACGGATATTTCTTCCATCTTTAAAAACATTATAATCCTGCAATTCCGAAACCATTTCAACATGGTGAGGTGAACCTGTGTTTAAAAAAACATAGTCATTGGAAACATTTATCTCTTCAACATCATTCATTTTCAAAGAAACCCAATCATTTTTAACTGTAGCTTCATGCATACCATCTACAGCTTCAAACGAGGTTTTTTCAGAAATAATTCCAAGAAATTTTGCGAAGTGACAAATACATCTTCCACCATTTCCACACATTGAACTTAAATTCCCATCGGAATTGTAGTAAACCATAGTAAAATCTGCCAAGGGATGGTTTTCTAATAAAATTAAGCCATCAGCACCTATGCCAAAACGGCGGTCACAGATCTTGGCAACTAGATCGGTATTCTCTTTCGGAAAAGATTCTTCCCTATTGTCAATTATAACAAAGTCGTTGCCAGTGCCCTGATATTTGTAAAAAATGAATTTCATAATCCCGCAAAGATATAAAAAGCCACTACTAGTTGTATGAAAGTTTCGACGTTAAATGCAAGTTAAATACGGGTTTATGGCATAGTTTTTTCTGTTTATGCTTATTAAATTTGTGAAGCTCTTTAAAAATGAGATTCAAATGAAAAAATAGATTTCATCTAATTTATATTACTGATTTTTAAAACAACTTTAATTACTATTCTAAAATTCAATTGAAAATGAAACAGACATTCCGTTTATTTATGGTAGCGCTGTTTGCCGGCGCAGTAACTCTTGGAGGCTACAAGCTTCTCGAAGAAAAAGAAATGATTTCTTTCGCACCACAACAAACATCAAACTACATTCCAACTAACTTGACTTTAACAGGGGCTGCAGGCACCGATTTTACTGAAGCAGCCGAGAAAACGGTACACGCCGTTGTTCATGTTAAAAACATAACCGTAAGCCGACAGCCCACCAATATTTTTGAATATTTCCAAGGTGGAGGCCAGCCTAAAGCAATGATTGGTAGTGGTAGTGGAGTAATAATTTCGCCTGATGGATATATTGTCACCAATAATCACGTGATCGCCAATGCCTCAAATCTGGAAGTAACTCTAAACAACAACAAAACTTACACTGCCAAATTGATTGGAACTGATCCCGGAACCGACATTGCCCTTGTGAAAATAGACGGTGATGATGATTTTCCTTTTATTCCGTTTGGCGATTCCAACAATATAAAAATTGGAGAATGGGTCCTTGCCGTTGGCAATCCATTTAATCTAACTTCAACTGTCACTGCAGGAATTATAAGTGCCAAGGCACGTGATTTAAACCAGTTTGATGGCAATCCACAATCCTTTATACAGACAGATGCAGCCGTAAATCGTGGAAATAGCGGTGGCGCATTGGTGAATACACGAGGGGAACTAATTGGGATCAACACTGCAATCACTTCAGAAACTGGAAGTTTTATTGGGTATTCTTTTGCTGTTCCTTCCAATAATGCTCGAAAAGTAATTGAAGATATCTTGGAATACGGAAACGTGCAACGCGGTATTCTTGGAATTCAAGTGGGAAATATTAGTCCACAAATCGCAGAGAAATACGGGATCAACGAGACAGAAGGAGTTTTTGTTGGCGGACTTGAAAAAGGAAGCGGTGCGGATAAGGCGGGAATAAAAGAAGGAGATATTATAAAAATGCTTGACGGGGTTCGCGTTACAAAATTTGCAGATCTTTCTGGATATCTCGGCTCAAAAAGACCTAATGACGTCGTACAAGTAACAGTACTTCGAGACGGAAAAGAAAAGACGATTCCTGTAGCTCTTGTAAA
The DNA here is from genome assembly GCA_034675805.1 of Aequorivita sp. Classification (GTDB taxonomy): domain Bacteria; phylum Bacteroidota; class Bacteroidia; order Flavobacteriales; family Flavobacteriaceae; genus Aequorivita. The sequence goes on from JAUCCX010000001.1 coordinate 901,609, forward strand.
ACTCGAAACCTTTTCTATTGATGATTTGGGATTGGAAGTAAAGAACATTACTCCCGCAGAATTAAAAGAACGTGGATTAGACTATGGAGTTGAAGTTACACGCGCGCTAACTCCAGAGGTTGCCCGCTATAAACTGGAAGGGATTGTTATCACACAACTGAATGATGAGCCAGTAAAAGATATAAATGACGCAAGAAGGATTATGACTCAGCGCGACCCACGTACACCTATCAAAATGACGTTTATGGATGGTGCTGGAAATATAAATTCTTTCATATTTAGATAGAATATTTTGGATTTGTCCAGTCATGCGCAGTCTTGGTCTCATTACTAAACGGTAATTTATAGTTCTCGACTGTGCTCAAACTGACATACTAATTAACTTTTTTAACCTGCACTTTTATTTTCAGTAATTATTTCCCCAAGACGATTGAAATAAGTAATTTTGCACCAAATTTAAACCCCTTAAAAATCCATCCTTATGAGTTTTGATGACGTTTATGAAAAAGAACTGTCTTTTCAAACTGACCGCAGGAAAGCCTCAGTAGAATTTATTAAAATCATTAGCGACCTTTGGTATGACAAGTCCATTGAATTGGTGCTTTTCCGCAACCAACTTATCGATTGCAATGTGAGTGAAATTTTAAATCTTCACGAATATGCAGGCGAATTCGTCCAAAAGCCTATTTCAATTTTCGATTCTGTTGAAATTGCACAGGCAATCAAAACTTTAGATCTTCCGCCAGCAAAATTAGATATCGGTAAACTTACCTATGAATTCCATTTGGAAGACGATAAATATTCAAATGCTCTGGCATTTGTTTCAGCCAAGTTGAAAGATGCGAAAGAAGCAAAAACTGTTGTTCCAAAAGACGTAGTTCTTTATGGCTTTGGTCGTATCGGCCGTTTGTTGGCTCGTGAGCTTATGACAAGAACAGGACAAGGAAACCAACTTCGTCTTCGTGCTATCGTTGTTCGTGGAAATATGGATCAGACCGTTTTAGAAAAAAGAGCTTCTTTACTTCAGTATGATTCCGTTCACGGAGATTTCTCAGGAACAGTTACTACCGATCTTGAAAACAGTGCGTTGATTATAAATGGAACTACCGTCCATATTATATCTGCAAACAACCCTGAAGATATAGATTACACAAAATACGGAATTAACGATGCCTTGATTATCGACAACACGGGTGCTTTCCGAGATGAAGAAGCTTTGAGCCGTCATTTAAAAGCGAAAGGCGCATCGAAAGTGCTACTTACTGCTCCAGGAAAGGGCGTTCCAAATATCGTTCATGGTGTAAACCAAAACGAATACGATCCAAATACAGTTGACATTTTCTCAGCTGCCTCCTGTACAACAAATGCTATTACTCCAATCTTGAAAGCCGTTGAAGATACTTTCGGAGTGGTTCGTGGGCATTTGGAAACTATACACGCATATACAAACGACCAAAATTTGGTTGACAATATGCACAGTAAGTACCGCCGTGGTCGCGCTGCCGCTCTAAATATGGTAATTACCGAAACTGGAGCCGGAAGTGCTGTTGCAAAAGCATTACCTGCTTTAGCCGGAAAACTGACTTCAAACGCAATCCGTGTTCCTGTACCTAATGGCTCTTTAGTTGTTCTAAGTCTTGAATTGGCAAAGCCAACTACATTAGAGGAAATAAACAGCACAATGAAAAAGTACGCTTTGGAAGGCGATTTAGTTGAGCAAATTAAATATTCATTGAACAATGAGCTTGTTTCTAGCGATATCGTTGGTTCGTCTGCTCCTGCAATTTATGATAGTAAAGCAACAATTGTAACCGAAGATGGTAAAAACGTTGTTCTTTATATTTGGTATGACAATGAATATGGGTATAGCCATCAAGTAATTCGCTTGGCGAAATATATTGCACAAGTTAGAAGGTTTACTTACTATTAATTAGATCTCAAAAATCTAGTTTAAAAAATCCTGTCATCAAAGTGGCGGGATTTTTTTATATTTGAAAACTTAACATCTTAACATTTCTTTAATAATGCGTTTCTTACCTCGCCATCGACTTGCGTTTTTCCTGATTCTTTCAATTTTCACCTTCATTTCCTGCTCTAAAGATAGCGATGAATCAGACTCAACCCAGATTAACGTCACCACTCAGGATTTTACGATAATCATGGATGAAGACCCAACGAATGGGCAAGTGATAGGAACTGTTTTTGGAAGTACAAACCAAGGATCAGTTACTTTTTCAATAACGGTACAAACTCCAACTGGCGCATTTTCCATTGACGCATCTTCAGGAGAACTTAAAGTTGCAGATAAAACTCTTTTTGATTTCAAAACCAATCCTACAATTACTGGAACGGTTAAAGTTGCAAATGGAACTGTTTTTGAAAATGCGGCAGTAACTATAACTCTGAATGAGGTTATTGAAGATAATATTTTCGAAGGGGACGCAATCCTACTATCTCAACAAGAAGTGGATGATTTTGGAGCGAATAATTATACAAAGGTTACTGGTTCTTTGATGATCGGGGAGGAAAATTCAATAACCGATATATCCACATTAGTTCCTCTTCAAACCTTACGTACAATAAACCGAGATTTACTAATAATTAACAACCCTAATTTAACCACCACAGAAGGTCTTAATGTTCATAGTATAGATGGCCGACTAGGTATTGCCATCAATTCATCTTTAGAAAAGTTGGATGGATTCAACAACTTAACATCAGTTTTTGATTTAATTCTATCAAATAATAATGCTTTATGGGATCTTTCAGGCCTGAGTCAACTTGTGGCAATCAATGATAAATTAGAAATATTTTCCTGCCCCATGATTCCCAATTTAAATTGGTTAAGCAACTTAACTACAATTGGCAATAGTCTGTATATCCGATATTGCACTTCTATGACAGATATAGACGGACTCAGTAATTTAAAAAATATAACTGGGCAATACCGTTTTTTCCTATTATCCCACAATACTGCCCTCAAAAATTTAAATGGTCTTCGTAATTTGAATACCACCATATTTCGTTTGGAACTAGGCTATAATTTATCCCTATTAAATATTGAGGGCTTGGAAAATATAAACGTAACAAACACCCTTTCTATACATGATAATCCAATCCTTACAACCTTAACTGGCGTTGAATCAATTACAAAACTTTCAGACGAACTTTTTATAAACGACAATAATTCTCTTATTGATATTGAAGGTTTGAATAATATCGTTATGGCCAAGGAGATACATTTATACCGAAATGGAAGTTTGTCAAGTTTAGAGGGCTTAAACAATTTATCGAGTAATTGGAAAACCGATATTCAAGGGAATAATCAACTAACTGATTTCTGTGCTTTGCGAAATTTATTCTTAACCGCCCCACCTACTGTTTACTATGCAGCATACAATGCCTACAACCCAACAAAACAAGACATCATAGATGGCAATTGTAGATTATAAATAATTGACGTTCTATAATCTCTCCGCGTCCTCTGCGCCTTCGCGGTTAAACAACTCCCCCTTCCTGCAAAGGAGGCTATATTTTTTATGACTTCATTAACTGAGAATTTCCCCACTTTCAATCAAATTTGTTCCAAATCATTTATCTTAAAAAATGTCAGAAACAAAAAATATAAGAGGTGTTAAGAAGAAGCGATATATAATTCCAATTATAATTTTAATACTTCTTATTGCCTTCCGCATATACCTTCCCACATTGGTGAAAAAGAAGGTAAATAAGGTATTGGCAGAAATTCCTGGCTATTATGGACAAGTGGATGATATTGATATTGCCCTTCTACGAGGTGCGTATGTAATTAACGGAATGTATCTAAATAAAGGTACCGCAGAATCCCAAGTTCCCTTTCTTAGTTTCCCAAAAAGCGATATTTCAATAGAATGGAAATCACTTTTCCACGGAAAAATAGTGAGCGAAATAATAATGACGAGCCCAGAAGTAATTTATGTCTTTGAGGATCAAAAAGAAGAAAATGGAGATGCCAATGTAGATGATTGGACAAAAGCACTTACAGATCTTGTTCCAATCGATATAAACCACTTTGAGGTACACGATGGAAAGGTTGCTTTTGTGCAGCTTTCCGCAAATCCAAATATAGATTTACAGATAGCCAAATTAGAACTCAACGCCGATAACCTCCGAAACGTGGTAGAAAAGAAACGTATTCTACCCTCACCTATTCGTGCTACAGGTGTTTCAGTTGGAAATGGAAAAGTTTCACTAGAAGGCAATATGAATCTGGTAAAAGAAATACCAGATATGGATCTTTCTTTCTCTTTGGAAAATGCAGATGCAACTGCTCTTAATGATTTTACAAATTATTATGCAGGTCTTGATTTTGATAAAGGATCCTTTGGGGTTTATAGTGAAGTTGCAATAGCCGATGGCCATTTAGTGGGCTATATAAAACCCTTATTGACAAATACCAAACTAATAGGTGAAGGCGATAATTTTCTAGAGGTTTTATGGGAAGGCTTTGCAGGTCTTTTTAAATTCATATTGAAAAATCAAGGCACCGATACTCTGGCGACTAAAGTTCCGATCGAAGGCGATTTGAACAATGTGGAAGCCGGCGTTTGGCCCACCGTATTCAATATCTTCAAAAATGGATGGATAAAAGCATTTAAAGATCAAGTAGATAACGATATAAACTACAAAGATGCTTTTAAGGCTGGAGATATTACAAGGGAACAAAAACGCGAACTTCGTAAAAAAGAACGTGAAGAAGAAAAGGCAAAGCGTAAAAAAGAACAGGAAATCAGAAAAGGTTGATTTATTTCGATTTAACGCACTTTTAGTAACTGCTTTATAAAAATGATGAAATTGGATTAAATATCATATTAAATCAGTTGATGGATTAATTACAACTATTTTCAGTTTAGTTGATATAAAAACAATTTCCCTTACTTTTATGGCTTAAATCTTAATAAGATGGACCATCTAACCAAAATGGAAGAGTTGCTTAACCAGGCGAATTCCGATATCAAAAATGGCTTTTTCGATGAAGCCACTAATAAACTGGAAAAAATAATAGACATTGATCCAAACTTTGGAAAGGCATATAACCATTTAGGGTATTTATACGAAGTAAAATTCAAAGAGTTCGACAAAGGAGAAACGCTTTATAAACTCTGTTTGGAAAAGAGCCCCATGTATCCTCCAGTATATTATAATTACGCCGTATTGCTTTCTTCATTAAGAAAATTTGATGAATTAAAGGAATTGCTGGATAGTGCTATAGGTATTCCAGGAATAACGAAGTCTACAATTTATAACGAATACGCAATAATGCATGAACAGCAAGGGGAATTGGACAAGGCCATTGAATATTATAAAAAATGTGCTTTGGACACCCTAGATAAAAATGTCCTGGAAACCGCAAAGACCTCTATGGATAGATGTAAGTTGAAAAAAGAATTATTATAATGCGAATAGATATAATTACTGTACTTCCCGAATTGCTTCAAAGTCCTTTTGAAGCGTCCATTTTAAAACGTGCCATTGAAAAAGGTCTTGTAGAAGTACATACCCATAACCTTCGTGATTGGTCCACCAGTTCCTATAAGCAAATAGACGACTATCAATTTGGCGGTGGTGCAGGTATGGTTATGATGATTGAACCCATTGACAAATGTATTTCTGAATTGAAAGCACAGCGCGATTATGATGAAATAATCTATATGACTCCTGACGGGAAAACTTTCAATCAACAAACTGCAAATACTCTCTCTTTAAAAGAAAACATTATTATACTCTGTGGGCATTATAAAGGTGTAGACCAGCGCGTCCGAGATCACTTTATAACGCTCGAGATCTCAGTGGGCGATTTTGTTTTAAGCGGTGGAGAATTGGCAGCAGCCTTGGTTTGCGATGCGATAATTCGTTTAATTCCGGGCGTTTTAGGGAATGAAACTAGCGCTCTTACTGATTCGTTTCAAGATAATCTTTTGGCACCGCCCATTTATACACGTCCTGCAGAATATAAGGGCTGGACAGTTCCAGAAATATTGATGAGCGGTAATACTCCGAAAATAGAAGAATGGCGTGAGGAGGAAGCTTACAGACGAACAAATGAAAGACGACCAGATTTACTGGAATAGGCCTTGCTTATATATCTAAGTATAGTTTTAATAGACCTAAACCAAAATATCATGAAAACCAAACTCATATTTACTCTCTTAATCACATCTGCGCTCTTTACTGCTTGTAAAAATCAATCAAATGAAAAAGTGAATTCTAAAACCGATAAAGACATGAGTGCAAATTTTAATAAAGTACTTGAAAATTATTATGAAGAGGGTCTAAAGTTAAACCCACTAAATGCTACTTTCTTAGGAGATGATCGTTATAATGACACTTTCCCTAATCTCCTAACGGATGAATATATTGCTTCCTCAAAAGATCATTTTTCTACTTTTAAGAAAGAAGCGGAGAAATTTGAAGATAGCGACCTCACGGAAACTCAAAAGATGAGCAAGGATATTTTATTATGGGAATGTAATATCAATCTGGAAGCACTTTCTTTTAAAAACAGTATCTATTTCCCTATAGATCAAATGTGGTCGGTAAATCTTATGATGGGACAATTAGCAAGCGGAAGCAGCGCTCAACCCTTCAAAACAGTAAAAGATTATAATGATTGGCTAAAACGAGTAGACGGTTTTGTATCTTGGTTGGATAGTGCCAAGGAACGAATGAAAGAAGGAATGGTCGCAGGTTACGTACTTCCGAAATCCTTAATAGTAAAAGTAATTCCTCAGCTGAAAGATATGACAGAACCCAATCTGGATCAAAATCTATTCTATTCACCCATAAAAAGCTTCCCAGAGAACTTTTCGGAAGAAGATAAAAAACAACTCATTGAATCCTACTCAAAGATGGTTTCCGAAAAAGTGATCCCAGCTTACCAAAGTCTCTACGAATTTATGGCTGGAGAATATTTAAAGGCAGGAAGGGCAACAGCCGGAATTGGAGAAACCCCAAATGGAGAAGCGTATTATAAACATCAAATAAAGCTTTATACCACAACTGAAATGACTGCTGATGAAATCCACAATTTGGGTTTAAATGAAGTAAAGCGTATCTCTTCAGAAATGAAAAAAGTGAAGCAACAAATTGGTTTTGAAGGTGACTTGAAAGCATTTTTCAATTTCGTAAGAACCAATAAAGAATTGATGCCCTATACTGACCAACAACAAGTGATTGATCATTTTTACACTATTTACGATACAATGAAGCCAAAGTTGAAAGTTCTTTTCGACAAGAAACCAACAACTCCATTTCAAGTAAAACAAACAGAAAAATTCCGCGAAAACTCCGCAAGTGCTGAATACAACCCTGGAAGTTTGGACGGCACCCGACCCGGAATATTCTATGTTCCTGTACCAAATGCGTCAGAATATAACAACTACAGCGACGAATCACTCTTTTTACACGAAGCTATTCCAGGGCATCACTATCAAATTTCCTTAACATTGGAAAATGAGGAGTTGCCTATGTTTCGAAAATCACTATTCTATAGTGGCTATGGGGAAGGCTGGGCTCTCTATTGCGAATCTTTAGGAAAGGAACTTGGACTTTATACAGATCCATACCAATACTTCGGGATGTTGGGTGCGGAAATGCACAGAGCTGTTAGACTTGTAGTAGATACTGGAATGCATTCAAAAGCTTGGACACGGGAGCAGGCTATTGAATATTGTCTCAATAACGAGGCAGAACCAGAAGTAGGAATTATTTCGGAAATTGAACGATATATGGCTAATCCCGGACAGGCTTTAGCCTATAAAATCGGACAGCTTAAAATAGTAGAACTTCGCCATAAAGCCGAAAATGAACTTGGTGACAAATTTGATATTGGCGAATTCCACAATCAAGTTTTAGAAACAGGTTGTATCCCTCTGGCTTTGCTGGAAAACAAAATGAACAAGTGGATTAATTCTCAAAAATAATCTTCACACTTTATATTAAATTAAACCCCTTCAGCAATTTTTATTTAAAAAAATTGCTTTTTAAATTATTATTTAGATATTTGTCTAAATAACTAATCGACTGGTGAAAGATATTTTCAAAGCATTAAATGATGAAACGAGACGAGAGATCCTCGAACTTTTGAAAAAGAAGGATTTGACCGCGGGTGAGATTGCTGAGAACTTCAGTATCTCTAAACCCAGCATCTCGCACCACTTGGATATATTACAGCGTGCAGATTTGATTACAGGCGAAAAAAGAGGACAATTCATCCATTATTCAATAAACACCACAATTCTCGATGATGTTTTTACATGGCTACTAACCCTTAAAAAACCATAATTATGCAATTCAATCTAAAAAAAGAGATCCCGCTATTATTACTTTCAGTTCTACCAATATCATTTTTAGTCTTTGTTTGGAACGCGCTACCCGAGCGAGTGCCATTGCAATGGGGCATCGATGGAGAAGTTAGCAGATACGGCGATAAAATGGAATTGTTGATAGTGGGCCTACTTCCAGTGTTCCTGTATGCTCTATTCTTGTTCATTCCTATGATAGATCCCAAGAAACGTTTGGAAGCAATGGGAAATAAGTATTTTACCATCAGGCTGATTACTGCATTATTTATTACAGTAATATCTACTTATGTTATTTACTCAGTAAAAGAGCAATCCCTAGGCAATCCAAATTTTATATTTATGATTATAGGTGTATTTTTTGTCCTGCTTGGCAATTATTTTAAAACTATTAAGCCAAATTACTTTGTAGGCATACGCACGCCTTGGACCCTAGAAAATGAAACAATCTGGAAAAAAACACATAATCTTGCAGGCAAGCTCTGGGTCGCTGGCGGATTATTTATAATTATTTCCTGTTTCATTTTTAATGAACAAATTGCATTCACCATATTCCTTATAGTTACAGGAATTATTACTCTAATACCAATTTTACATTCGTATCTGCAATATAAAAACCTATCCAAAGAATATACATCTTGAAACAAATAAACTCAGAATCTAGAAATTGAACTACTTAACTCGTTTAAATTTAAATAAAACACTTGCCACATTATATAAATTACTTACTTTTGCACCCAATTAATCCAACCTCTGGCGAAAACCGCGAATGTTGTTTTAACTCAAACCTTATCAAATTAACAAAATGGAAGAGTTAATTAAATTTGTTGAAAGCGAATTTGTTACTAAAAAAGATTTTCCTGATTTCGGAGCTGGTGATACCATCACTGTGTATTATGAAATCCGTGAAGGTGAAAAAACTAGAACCCAGTTTTTTAGAGGTGTCGTTATCCAAGTAAAGGGTACTGGTACAACCAAAACATTTACAATCCGTAAAATGAGCGGTACTATTGGTGTGGAACGTATTTTTCCGCTAAATATGCCAGCACTTCAAAAAATCGAGATCAATAAGAAAGGTAGCGTGCGTAGAGCTCGTATTTACTACTTCAGAGGTCTTACAGGTAAAAAAGCCCGTATCAAAGAAAAACGCTCATAGTTTATCTTTGTTGAAAACTCTTAAAAGCCCTGTTCTTACAGGGCTTTTTTTATGAACAATTGTTGATAAGCAATGTTTGTAAACTGTGGATTTCTAATGAGTTACACATGCTTGAATATTCGTATTCCTTTATTATATTAGCAATATCAAAATGGCTTTACAGCCAAGTTGGTTAACTAAAGTAACGTTCTTTTACATTGTTTTTTCTAAATTGTTGACGAAGCTAACGCTTGAAAAAATGTTAGCCTCCAGGTTTAGAAAAAATAAAAAGAACCACTTTACACACTTTTTTTGATTGCTTGAGGTACTCACGATCTTTAGATTATTAGTATTGAGATTAAAAAAAGTATATGAGTCATTTTTTTTAAAGACGAAAATGCTTCACCGCACTTACGAAACTAGAAAAATTTGAACTCGTGTGAGTAAATCACATTTGTAGGTTTATAATAAACCTGTCTTAAGTCAGCTTCGGCAGACTAATGGTAACGATTTACTTTACAAGGAGCCATATCAACGTATTTATACTGTGATATGGCTTTTCTTGTTTTGTGTAAATACCTTCATACCCCCAATACCGAAATCCCTAATTCTCGGATTATTAATACTGCTAAACTTACAATTCTCCTTTCAAAAGCCCAGCCAAATCGCTATATTTGCAGTCGTTAAAAATTTAAATATTTTATTTCCAAAAACTTATTCTCAATGACAAATTCTTCCAGGATTATATACACCAAAACAGACGAATCCCCGGCTTTAGCAACCCACTCTTTTTTACCCATTGTTAAGGCTTTTACCGCTCCGGCAAACATAAAACTTGAGAGTCGCGATATTTCATTGGCTGCAAGAATTTTAGCAGTTTTCCCCGAATATCTTTCTGAGGCCCAACGCGTAAATGACGATTTGAAGGAATTGGGTGAATTGGCTAAAACTCCAGAAGCGAATATTATTAAATTGCCAAATATTAGCGCCTCTGTCCCACAACTAAACGAAGCAATTGCTGAACTTCAGAAAAAAGGATTTCCTATTCCAAGCTATCCTGTTGCACCCAAAACTGAGGAAGAAAAGAAAATTCAGTCAAAATACGACAAAATAAAGGGTAGCGCTGTTAATCCCGTTCTTAGAGAAGGAAACAGCGACCGCCGCGCTCCTAAGGCTGTAAAAAATTACGCTAAAAAACACCCGCATAGTATGGGTGAATGGAGCAGCGACAGCAAAAGCCACGTGGCCACAATGAATCACGGAGATTTTTTCCACAATGAAAAATCCTTAACACTTGATGCTGATGATACCCTCAGAGTCGTTCTTGTTGGTAAAGATGGAAATAAAACAGTCTTAAAAGACAGTCTTGACGTTTTAAAAGGAGAAATTATTGACGCAACGGTATTGAGCAAAAAAGCCTTGATTTCCTTTTTAGAAGCACAAATAAAAGATGCTAAAGATAAGAAAGTTCTGTTTTCAGTACATCTAAAAGCCACTATGATGAAAGTGAGCGATCCTATTATTTTTGGTTATGTAGTGAAAGTTTACTTTGAAGATCTATTCGAAAAATATGCTGATACATTCAAGAAATTAGGTGTTGATGCTAATAACGGCTTGGGTGATCTAGAAAATAAACTATCCCAATTATCCGAAGAAAAACGAAATGACATTCTTTCAGACATTAAAAAAATAATGGAAGAAAACCCAGATTTAGCAATGGTTGACAGCAACAAAGGCATCACTAATCTCCACGTTCCCAGCGATGTGATCGTGGATGCTTCTATGCCGGCAATGATCCGTAATTCTGGACAAATGTGGGGAGCAGACGGAAAAAGTCACGATACAAAAGCAGTAATTCCTGATAGCAGTTATGCGGGAATTTATGAAACAACTATTGAATTCTGTAAAAAGCACGGGGCATTTGACCCTACAACAATGGGAACCGTTCCAAACGTAGGCTTGATGGCACAAAAAGCCGAGGAATACGGTAGCCACGATAAAACTTTTGAAATCCCAGCAGATGGAAAAGTTGAGGTTTTGAATGCTTCCGGAAAAGTAATACTAGAGCACAAAGTTGAAACAGGGGATATTTGGAGAATGTGTCAGGCAAAAGACTTACCAATTCAAGATTGGGTGAAACTTGCAGTTGAAAGAGCACGCGCCACAGGAAATCCTACTATATTTTGGTTGGACGAAAACCGTGCCCACGACGCCGAATTGATTAAAAAAGTAAATAAATACTTGCCAGAACACGATACAAATGGTCTTGATATCAAAATCCTTTCTCCAGAAAAAGCGACCGAATATACTTTGGAACGCGTAAAAGCTGGAAAAGATACTATCTCGGTTACCGGAAATGTATTGCGGGATTATTTAACAGACCTCTTCCCTATTCTAGAATTGGGTACAAGTGCTAAAATGCTTTCCATCGTCCCGTTGATGAATGGCGGTGGCTTGTTCGAAACTGGCGCAGGAGGTTCAGCCCCAAAGCACGTTGAACAGTTCATGGAAGAAAACCATTTGCGATGGGATTCCTTGGGTGAATTTTTGGCTCTGGCAGTTTCTTTAGAACATTTAGGGACTAAATATAACAATCCAAAAGCCATTGTTTTAGCAGACGCCTTGGATGAAGCAACTGAAAAATATCTTGACAACAGCAAATCTCCTTCTCGACATACAAAAGAGATTGACAACCGCGGAAGTCATTTCTATTTAGCGATGTATTGGGCAGAGGCTCTTTCAAGACAAGACAAAGATCAAGATTTAAAAAAGACATTTACTCCAATCGCGAAAGAATTGAAGGAAAATGAATCTAAAATCAATAAAGAGTTGATAGATGCGCAAGGTCATAAAATGGATGTTGGAGGTTATTATGCACCTACTGAAAAGTTAATCTCTGAAGCGATGCGACCAAGCAAAACCTTTAACGCTATCCTTTCGGAAATAAAATAAGAACCAAAACGTTTTATAAACCTTCAGTATTTACTGGAGGTTTTTTTTATCCTAAAAACTTGTATTTGAAAAACATTCTCACAATTTTATTCTTCTTAGGAAGTATTGCCATTTTCGCCCAAGAAAAGTTTACTCTTAGCGGAACTATTTCCGAAGAAGACTCAGGCGAAACTCTTTTTGGTGTGAATGTTATTATTCCATCACTACAAACAGGAACTGTAACCAATCAATACGGCTATTATTCAATTACACTTCCAAAAGGAGAATATGAAGTATACTACAGCAGTATCGGTTTCGCAACCCAAAAAACTCAAATCTCACTTTCAGAAAATGTAAAACAGAATTTAGAACTAGTTACAGATACTGAAAGTTTGGACGAAGTGATTTTAAAAGCGGATGGTGAAAAACTCAATATCAGAAGTTCCCAGATGAGCACCAATACGCTCTCCGCTGCGACTATCAAAAAAATACCGGTCGTTCTAGGCGAAGTAGATGTAATCAAATCAATTACACTCCTCCCAGGAGTTACCAGTGCCGGCGAAGGCGCAAGCGGTTTCAATGTTCGCGGTGGAGCCGCAGATCAAAATTTGATATTACTGGATGAGGCAACACTCTATAATTCTTCGCATTTATTTGGCTTCTTTTCAGTTTTCAACCCAGATGCAATCAAGGATCTAACACTTTATAAGGGGGGTATTCCAGCCCGATATGGCGGTCGCATTTCTTCTGTTTTAGATATTTATCAAAAGGACGGAAACAAGCGGGAATATCATGCGAGTGGCGGCATTGGTTTAGTTGCCAGCCGTTTGCTTTTGGAAGGACCCATAAAAAAAGACGAAGCATCGTTTTTGATAGGTGGAAGAAGTAGTTACGCACATTTGTTTCTGCCCCTTTTCGACAATGACAACGTAGCTTATTTCTACGATTTAAACACAAAGCTAAGCTACAATCTCGATAAAAATAACCGATTTTTTCTATCAGGCTACTTCGGTAGGGACGTTTTCGAAATCTCTGACACTTTCTCAAATAGCTTTGGAAATACAACCCTAAACCTACGATGGAACCATCTTTTTTCTGATAGGTTATTCTCAAATCTTTCTTTGATCTATTCCGATTATTATTATGGTTTGGAATTAAAATTTGTAGAATTTGATTTCGACAGCGGTATCCGTAATTTCAATTTGAAATATGATTTCACCCATTATATTTCAGACGATATCGATCTCCGCTATGGTGTAAACAGCATCTACTACAAATTCAATCCCGGTAATGTTACTCCAACAACGGCTAATTCCGGTATAAATCCATTTAAATTAACCGATAAATATGCTTGGGAGAATGCGGTATATCTTGATGCAGAAATAGATTTTTCTGATAAAATATCATTTCAAGCTGGACTTCGATTGTCAAGCTTTAACCGTTTAGGGCAAGATGAATTATTTCTTTATGAAAATGACAACCCCATTCTCTACAATCAAAACCTAGACCTTTATCAAAAAGCAAAACCAATCGACACAATTTCCTTCGGAAGAAGTGAAACGATTAAATCTTTTGCCCATTTAGAACCCCGCTTTGCGATTTCCTATTTATTAAATGAGGATTCATCAATCAAAGCAAGCTATAACCGAATGGCTCAATACGTTCATTTAATAAGTAACACCACTTCCCCTACTCCTTTTGATATTTATGCCCCCAGTGGTAAATACATCGAGCCCCAATTGGCAGATCAAGTAGCGCTTGGGTATTTTAGGAATTTCAAGAACTATTCTTTGGAAGTGGAGACATTTTATAAAAAAGTGCAAAACAGGCTGGACTATGTTGACGATGCCGATTTGATTGCTAACAATGCCGTGGAGCAAATTATATTGAATGGTGAAGCGAGAGCATATGGCCTAGAACTGCTTTTTAGAAAAAACACTGGAAAGTTACAAGGCTGGATTGCATATACACTATCAAAAAGTGAACAGCGTACTCCTGGAAGAACTGAATTAGAAACAGGGATAAATAATGGAGAATGGTATAATTCTGCCTGGGACAAAACACACGATGTTTCAATTACCGGACAATACGAACTTTCAAAAAAATGGTCTTTTGGTGCAAACTCAATATTTCAGACCGGCCAACCAACGACTTATCCTGTTGGGCAATATATATATAATGGTTTAGTGGTTCCAGTTTATGAGGCTCGCAATCTTAGCAGGCTCCCAGTTTTTCATCGCTTAGACCTATCGGCTACTTGGACTCCAAAACCTGAAAACGAAAAACGCTGGAAGGGAGAGTGGGTTTTTAGTATTTATAATGTTTATAATCGTAAGAACGCTGCGTCTATTTCATTTCGGGAGAACACAGATACTCGTCAAAACGAAGCAGTCCGTCTTTCTATTTTTGGGATAATCCCATCAGTAACCTATAACTTTAAATTTTAGGCTATGAAAAAGTTAATAGTAATGTTTCTATGCATTGGAATCTTAACTTCCTGTGAAGATGTGATCGATGTTGATTTAAACGATACCCCTCCAAAACTTGTAGTTGATGCATCCATTACAAAAGGGTTTAATGATGATTCCGTGGCAAGAGTATTTTTAAGCACCACCGTTCCATTTTTTGATAACAATGTAACGAAGGTTAATGATGCAGTTGTTATGATTATAAGCTCTGATGGAACAATTTATAACCTAGAGAATACTTCAGACGGCTTGTTCAGCTACAATAGCATTAATCCTATGCCAAATCTAGATTACACTTTAAAAATCATCTATAAAGATGAGATATATACTGCCACAGAAAAGCTAAATACCGTGGTTCCATTGGAATTTGTAGAGCAACGAAACGATGGAGGTTTTAGTGGCGACGATATCGAACTAAAGGCTTATTTCACAGATCCAGCTGGGGAAAAGAATTACTATTTTTTTGAAGGGATTTCGCAACGTGGGGTTGTTTTGGATGTATATAATGATGAATTTTTTAATGGGAATACAATATTTGGTTATTTTTTAGTCGAGGATTTAGAACCAGATGATAATGTATATTTCTACCTACATGGAGTAAATGAAGCTTTTTATAATTATATGTTCATCCTTCTCCAACAAACCAGTAATCAAGGCGGAGGCCCTTTTGAAACACAACCTGCCACGGTCCGCGGTAATATTATAAATGAAACAAATTCGAGTAATTATCCCTTGGGTTATTTTAGAATTTCCGAGGTTTCAGTATTGGGTTATACTGTTCAATAATACAGTATTTTCAAATCAATTAATCGGCCATTGAAAGTGTCAGGAGGAATGTTTTTTTTAAATTTGAACTATGGACTTTACAAAAACAACTGAAGCTGATTCAAAATACAATCATTTGGAAAAAATGAGCGTTTCTGAATTGCTCCAAAATATAAACAACGAAGACAAAACAATTGCGTATTCAGTAGAGAAATCTATTCATCAGATCGAAAAACTCACTTCAAAAGTAATTG